>JBEKRE010000005.1:0-196208 GCA_049519055.1 Candidatus Sulfotelmatobacter sp.
TCGAGGCAAGCACGCACTGCGAGAATCATCCGCCAGCTCCGAACCCTCGGCTACCGCGTCGAACTGGAGAATTCGCAGTCGAGTAATCCAATAGCAAGGTGATTTTCGACCCTGCTCGGCACCCCAAAAAGAGGGCACGGCAATTGCCGTGCCCTTTGCAGTTGGTGCGGAGAGAGATGCTGACGGCCGTGAACCGTGCAAAGCCACGCCCCAGCACAGAGCTAAAGGTAATCGCCGTCTGGGCGAGAATTGTCATCAGGATGTAAAAAGATTGGTATTCCGACGGAATGCAACAGCGGCCGACGAAGGAAAGGATGACATTAATCGCCAACTGGCTAGCCTTGGGTGCGGTCCTGGAATTCTTCGTGCCAAGCCATCTGAATGGCTTCGAGCTTGCCTTCGTTGGAAGCTCCGGCATCCCCTTTAAAATCTGGCAACTGAGTGACATAGCGGTGCAGGTCGGTGAAGCGGACAGTTAGCGGATCGAGCTCAGGATGAGCCTCGGATAGCAGGATGCCGATATCTTCGGCATCGTCCCAGGTGAGAGATTTGGGCATGAGAGAGTTCCTAACCGCAGTTTCAGGTTTCTAGTTTCCGGAACCGTTACCGTAATGCCCGCGATTTGGACATTAACAGAAAATCTGGAAACCCGGACTTGAAACGGGAACTGCTTCCTAGTGGTGTTCTTCCGATATGTAATTGCGGTTCCAAGCGGGAATCTCGACCACTACCTTACCCGGCTTTGTGATCTGCACCTGGCAACCGAGACGTGAGTTTAATTGCAAGTCGGCGGCCATGTCTAGACGGTCGGCTTCGTCGTCATCCATGGGGGAAAGATTTTCGGCGCCCTCTTTGATCCAAACATGGCAAGTGGTGCAGGCGCAATTGCCACCGCAGGCGTGGTCGAGCGTGATTCCGTAGTTGAGGGCGATGTCGAGAATCGACTCTTCCTTGCCGTGATCTTCATAAGGCAGTTTGCCGTGCTCAAACTGCACGGTCTTGCCTTCAGGCAAGAAAGTGATCTGCACCATATTTTCGCCGGGAGCTTCTTCGGTGGCGATTCCGGCGCCTTGTGATTTTTCTTCTGGCATATATAACCTCAAGCTTGTCTATCTAGACGGTCGTCCTTCGACTCCGCACGGGATGACAGTTTCGATCATTCAAACTCCGCTTTCGCCATGGGATGCGGAGCGGTAGGGCCTTCGCCCAGGTCGGCTTCGTCCATGGTTTTACCTTTCAGCGCGACGGAGACAGCGCTGTCCATCATCAACTCGGCCAGGCGCGTTGTACCCTGGTTGAGCGCGTCGATCTCTTTGCGGATGGCAGGGTAATCGTCTTTCCCCTGGACCGCTATCAGGGCTTTCTCCATCTTGGCAATCTTTTTCTTCTCGTCGGTGGTGAGGTGTCCCCAAGCCGGGCTCTTCTTGCCTTTGTCGAGAGCGGCGAGGATGGTCGCGGCTTCATTGCGCGCTTCGATAACCTGGCGCTGCCGGAAGTCTTCCTCCGCGCTATCGAAGGAGTCGAGGATCATGCCTTCGACTTGTTCGTCGCTGAGGCCGTAGCTGGGCTGAACCTGAATTTCCGCTTCCTTGCCGCTGCGCTGTTCACGGGCCGAGACATTGAGAATTCCGTTGGCATCGATGAGGAATTTGACCTCGATGCGAGCCATGCCTGCGGCCATGGGCGGAATGCCTTTGAGATCGAAGCGCGCCAGCGAGCGGCAATCCTTGGCCAACTCACGCTCGCCTTGCAGCACGTGAATCGCAACGTTGGCCTGGCCATCAATTTGCGTAGTGTAGAACTGCGTGGCCGATGCTGGAATGGTTGAATTACGCAGAATGATTTTGTCGGTGACTCCGCCTGCGACTTCGATGCCCAGCGACAGGGGAGTGACATCGAGCAGCAGCATGTTTTCGGTGGCTTCGGAACCGCCGCCAAGAATGTTGGCTTGCACTGCAGCACCGAGGGCGACGACTTCGTCGGGATTCAAGTCCGTGTGCGGATCGCGGTGAAAAAGTTCCTTCACAAGGGCACGAACTTTGGGAATACGCGTAGATCCACCGACGAGGACGACTTCGTCAATCTGTTCGGGCTTGAGGCCTGCATCTTTCAGAGCTTGCTTGCAGGGGGGGACGGTGCGGCCGATGACGGGCTGAATGAGTTGTTCGAATTGCTCGCGTGTGATCTCGCGCAGGTAGCGCTTGCCACCGGGAAGTTCGACATCGAGCTTCGCCGAAGGCTGCGAGGAGAGGGCGATCTTCGCCTCAATCACGGCTTTGCGAATCGCTTGCACGGCTTCGGGGTTGCGGCGAAGGTCGAGGCCCAGGTCGCCAAGGGTATCGTCCAGAGCGATGGTAATTAGCAGATTGTCGATGTCGTCGCCGCCGAGATGGGTGTCGCCGTTGGTGGCGATGACTTCGAAGATTCCGTCGTGCAGCTTGAGAATGGAGATATCGAAGGTGCCGCCACCGAGATCATAGACGGCGACGATTCCGTTTTGTTTCTTATCCAGGCCGTAGGCCAGCGAAGCCGCGGTCGGTTCGTTGACTAGTCGAAGAACATCGAGACCGGCGATGCGCCCCGCGTCTTTTGTGGCTTGACGTTGCCCGTCGTTGAAATATGCGGGAACCGTAATAACCGCTTTGGTCACTGGCGCCCCGAAAAAGCGTTCGGCGTTGCGTTTGAGTTGGCGCAGGATGAGAGCCGAGATTTCGGGCGGGGTAAAAGTCCTCTCGCCGAGCTTGATGCGCAGGACTTCACCGGCTTGCGAGTCTTCCGCTAGGCGAAAGGGGAAGAATTTCAATTCTTCCTGAACGTCGTCAACCCCGCGTCCCATGAGGCGTTTGATCGAGTAAACGGCGCGCTCGGGCGTCTCGGCTAGATACTTACGGGCTGAGTTACCGATCACTGGCTGATTTTTCTCGTCGAGTGCGACTACGGAAGGCACCAGATTCAGACCGTCCTCGCCGGGGATCACGACAGGGCTTTCCCCTGGCATGAAAGCCACGAGGGAATTCGTGGTGCCGAGGTCGATGCCGACGATGCGATCAGAAGACATAGTTGCGAATGCAGAGGGCAAAAGCAGAATGCAGAAGTAACGCTTCGAGCTCGCGTTCTTACTTTTGACTTTTGACTTTATTCACCCAGCCCCTCACTGACATCGCGCACCAAGTTGCGGATGTAGTTGCGGTGGTTCAGCAGGTCCACCATTTTGTCGCGAGCCTGTTTGCGTTCCTCGCTTGAGACAGACTCACCGGACTGTTCACGCTCAATCAATCGGTCCCAGGTTTTCCAATAGTCCCGTAACTCTTGCAACAGCGCTTCGTGCTTCTCTTCGAGTTCAAGCTTGTGCCAGCCGATTTCTTCGATTAGGGCAGGATCATCTTCGCCCATCTTTTTCTGCATGCGGAGTTCTTCGAGCTGCAGGTTCAACTCGAAGACTTCTTCCAGCAAGTCGGGCGGAACGTTTTGCCTTTTCAGTTGACCGGTGGAGCGTGCCTGCTCGGTCGCCGATTTCGACTGCTCTTCAAGTTCCACGCCTTCCAGCTTCAAGAGGTACTGCGTGCGCTTGATTGGATCCTTCAGCGTACGATGAGCGTCGTTTAGCAGAGAACTTTGTTGGAGGCTCCACTCCTGCTCCTGGCTGCCGGCGCGGGCATTGATATCGGGATGCAGCTTACGGCTCAGCTGGTAGAAATCCTTGTCCAGCGCTGCGACATCTACGGTCAGCTTCCGGGGCAGAGCAAAAAACGTAAAGTAATCCACGGGCGCGGGAGGTTGAACCTTGCCACAGGACTCGCAGAAGTGCACGGCGCGCATGGTCCCGCACGACCAGCAGGATTGAGTCTCCTCCGGTGCGGGCTTCGCGGTAATCGTGGTCAAAGACGAGTTCGTCATTTCTGCCTACTTATCAAGCACAGCTCCAGCACAACGAGGCAACGGTGCAAGCCCAGGGCGCTGAAGCTGGGCGAGGACGGTCGCGCCGCCGAGCCTTTCGCGGGCGAAAGCCCGCGCCACACGAGATCAAGCCGAGAATGATGTGCCGCAGCCGCACGACTTGGTGGCTTGGGGATTCACGAAGACGAAGCCCTGTTGCATGAGCGTTTCCTGGTAATCGAGGATCATCCCGTGCAGATAGATAAACGACTTCGGATCGACGAAAACGCGCACATCGTCAAACTGGAAGATGCGGTCGCGTTCGCGCGGCTGGGTGTCGAAGCGGACGTTATAGCTGAGACCGGAACAGCCGCCGCCCTGCACGCCGAGGCGCAGTCCACCCTGTTGGGGTGAAATGCCCTCCTTGGCCATCGCGCTGCGCACTTTCGCCAGGGCTTTTTCGGTGACCTGAATGCCCTTGGCGGGCGCGGTTGGAGAACCTGGCGCGACCTGCGTGGTCTGGTCCATCATTGTGGTCATAATACGCCTTGACGCGCCGCGCTCTCAGCGGTCATAGCCGTCGGACACCCGAGGGCGCGTCGACGACCATGCTCCCTCCAGAGAGCCCCGCGCTTGCTTATTGCGCTATCGCGGAGGTAGCCGGCTTGGCGCTCTCCTGCTTCTTCTTCCAATCTCCGATCGCGGCGCGGATCGCGTCTTCCGCCAACACGGAGCAATGGATCTTCACCGGAGGAAGCGAAAGCTCCTTCACGATGTCCATGTTCTTAATGGTTAGGGCTTCGTCCACTGTCTTGCCTTTGACCCACTCGGTGGCCAACGAGGACGAGGCGATCGCGGAGCCGCAGCCGAAGGTCTTGAACTTGGCTTCTTCAATCACGTTGGTCTCGCGATTGACCTTGATCTGCAGCTTCATGACGTCGCCGCACTCGGGTGCGCCGACCAGGCCGGTGCCGACGTCGGCGCTGCTCTTATCCATAGAGCCGACGTTGCGCGGATTGTTGTAGTGATCGATTACCTTATCGCTATATGACATGTGCTTCTCCTGAATTCTCCGAACTTTACCTCAGGGGCTAAAGCCTCTCTCGGTTTGCAACCTTTGCGGCACGACTGAAGTCGTCCCTTCTCAGTCCTGCCTGCCTCTTATTCACCCGCCCACTTTACGTCCTTTAGATTGATGCCTTCTTTCGCCATTTCGTACAGCGGAGAAAGTTCGCGCAAGCGCTCAACGGTCTCGATGACGCGATCGGCGACGTAATCGACTTCGGCAGCCGTATTGAAGCGGCCGATGCCGAAACGGATCGAACTGTGCGCCAAGTCGTCCCCTGTGCCGAGAGCCTTTAATACATAAGATGGCTCCAGCGTCGCGGAGGTGCAGGCCGAACCGCTGGAAACGGCGATGTCATTGATGCCCATCAAGAGCGACTCACCCTCAACGTAGGCAAAACTGATGTTCAGGTTGCCGGGCAAACGATGTTCCATGGAGCCGTTGATGTAGGTCTCATCCAAGCGTCCCATGATCCGGTCGCGCAGACGATCGCGCAGCGCGCCTAACTGAAGCGCTTCGCGAGACATCTCTTCGGAAGCGATGGCGCAGGCCTTACCCAGGCCGACAATGCCGGGAACATTGAGCGTGCCCGAACGCATGCCGCGCTCGTGGCCGCCCCCATCGATGATGGCGGAAATCTGGACGCGAGGATTCTTGCGGCGTACGTACAACGCGCCGACCCCCTTGGGACCGTACATCTTGTGAGCAGAGATCGACACGAGATCGAGATTCTGCTTGTTCACGTCTACCGGAACTTTGCCGATGGCCTGTGTGGCGTCGGTGTGGAAGATCACGCCGCGTTCGCGGCAGAGCTTGCCGATCTCCGTGATGGGCTGCAGCACACCGATTTCATTGTTGGCAGCCATGATGCTCACCAGGATGGTCTTGTCATCCATGGCGCGCTTCAAGTCGTCGAGATCGATGAGGCCATCCTTCTGGACCGGCATGTAAGTCACCCGATACCCATTCTTCTCCAGGCGCTTACAAGTATCGAGAACCGCTTTGTGTTCGGTGACGGCCGTGATGATGTGGTTGCCCTTCTCGCGGTACATCTCAGCCACGCCCTTGATGGCAAGGTTGTCGCTCTCAGTCGCGCCTGAGGTAAAGATGATCTCTTTAGTGGTAGCGCCGATCAGCTTGGCGATGCGCTCGCGAGCCGTTTCCACACCCTCTTCGCCCGCCCAGCCGAAGGAGTGATTGCGGCTGGCGGCGTTGCCAAACTTCTCCATGAAATAAGGCAGCATCTCTTCCAGCACCCGTGGGTCCATGGGGGTGGTGGCATGGTTATCCATATAAATCGGCAGCTTCACTCCGTGGGGAACAGAGTGCTGCGTCCCTGGGAACTGCTGGGGGATCTTTACATCAGTGCTCATAATTGCTTCTCCTACCTGATTGAATACTCGATCTCAAATTTGTACTTCGGTTGCCCACCTAAACGATCGTTACCAGTTCGGCCGACTTGACTACCGCACTGTCGGCAGCTTCTGGCTCTTCTCTCATGTGCGAAATCTTGATGCGCTTCAGCACGGCTTCGATGCTCTGATTCACTTTGCGCAGCGGCTCGCGGATGTTGCATCGGTCGCTCTGGCCGCACTCCCCGCGAACCGTGACACAAGAAGTGATAAACAGCGGGCCGTCGATAGCCTGAATCACCTCGAAGGCCGAAATCGTGTGCGCGGCGCGCGCCAGCCTGTAACCACCATTGGTGCCATGTTGCGAGTGCAACAGACCCGCCTTGGCAAGTCGCTGGAGAATCTTGGCCAGCGCTTCAGGCGGAATGCCGAAGGAATCGGCGACGTCTTTAGCGCTGGCGCTGCGAGTTCCCTCGGAAGCGTGATCGGCCAGGTGCTTCATCGCCATCAACGCATAATCCGCTTTCTTGGTTAGCTTGAGCATCTCGTCTTAAATGCCGGGAACGACCGTCCTCTGTCAATACCCGACCCATTAAGTCGGATTTAAGTGCGACCTTTTCTGTCGTATTTTATTTTACGTCCTTTCCGGGGAATCATGCAAGGCCTTCCAGCCAAGTGGGAAAAACGGACGTGGATGGCAACTATCTGCGGCTGAACGGCTTAGGATTTGGCGATTTATTTGGTCGCAATTTAAGAGGCCCCAACTTTATCCCCTGCAATGACTACGAGAGTGGAGTCAGCAATGCACATATAAGGGACTTGACAAGCGGCACAGCAGGGCTAAAATACCGGGAAATTCCCACGAATCGATCCCTCGTTAAGTTCGATGAGGGCGACGATCCGGATTTATGACCTCAAAGCCGTTCTCCCAGCCCCCAGATGCGAAGAACCAGCCCTGCAAACATCCGCGGGTGCAGATCGTCAGCCGCGATGAGGATGCTGAGTTTGTGGAATGTCTCGAGTGCCGAGAGATCTTCGAATCCAGCGAACTGAAGGACATGAGTATCGAAGAGAGGACAGAAGCCGATTCTCAGGAGTCCTAAAGTGGAATTAGCTTTAGCACCACAGTAACCGGTTCAACCAGATTTGCGCTTGTGGTAAGCGGAATAGCGCTGCTAGTCTGCGAACCGGGGGCGTGCATTCCGCACGTTGCAAGCTCATGCCTGCCATAGCGCTCGTGGTCGACGACTCAATGCTGATTCGCTATACGGTTTGCCGCTCTTTGGAAGAGCGCGGCTTTTCCGTGGAGTCGGCGACAAATGGGCTTGAGGCTTTGCAGATTCTTGAACGGGTTCACCCCGATGTCATCGTGACTGACATGCAGATGCCTAAAATGTCAGGAAGCGAATTGATCACCGCGCTGAAGAAAAATCCATCGACCTCTCAGATTCCCATCATCATCGTGGCGGGCCGAGCCAGTGGCTTCGACGAGAAAGAAAAGCGCGCCAATTTCGCCATCTATAAAGATATCGATATCCAGAGCCAGCTCGAAAAGGCGCTGGATGCGGTGATGGGCAAGAGCCGGAGCCAAGGCGCTGGCAAGTAACCGCCTTCCTGCATTGTTTCTAACTCTCACACTAGCGCAAGACCATACTGGCCTCAGCCGAGAAATCCATCGCAGCAAAATCCTTGGCTAGAAATTTGGGATAAGCCGCCGCGGCAATCATAGCGGCATTGTCGGTGGAAAGCGCCCGCGACGGGAAATACACCGGCACTCCCTCCTGGGCACCATCTTGTTCGAATGTTTTTCTCAACTCACTGTTAGCCGCTACTCCGCCGGTGACGAAAAGCGTGGCCACGTTATAGGCGCGAACTGCAGCCAGGGTTTTGCCGACGAGATCCTCGACAATGACGCGCTGAAACGAGGCGACAAGATCGAGGGTCTGTCGATCGCAGGTCGCGAGACAATCTTCGAGTTTCAGCTTGGCAATATTCTTCAAGGCTTTGCGGCGGACTTCAATGGAATCCCGCATACCGTGGACCTCAACGTACCGCAGCACGGCTGTCTTAATTCCGCTATAAGAAAAGTCAAAGCGCGGGCGATCGCTGCTCACTTCTTTTCGACCGCGGAGTTCCCGGCGGTCCCGGTGTTTGATCTGGGATGGCTGGAACTTCACAGCGTCGGGGTCGCCGTGCGGGGCGAGCCGGTCAACGATGGGACCTCCGGGATAACCTAAGCCGAGCAACTTGGCGACTTTGTCGAAAGCCTCGCCGGCTGCATCGTCACGGGTGTGGCCGATGTTTTCATACGTCCAAGCATCGTTGTTCTGCTCGGCCAGATAAAGGTGGGTGTGTCCTCCCGAAACCACCAGGGCGAGGACGGGAAATTGTAGCTCGTGGTTGCCCTTCTGCCGCTCTTCCAGCAGTACCGCGTGAATGTGGCCTTCGAGATGATTGACCGCAATGAGCGGCTTGTCGAGAGCGAAGGCCAGAGCCTTGGCATAGCTGATGCCCACCAGTAATGCTCCGGCCAGGCCCGGTCCCCGCGTGACTGCGATCGCATCTACCGATTTGTAAGTCTGATTGGCCTCCGCAAGTGCTTGGCGAACGACAGGGACAATCGCTTTCAAATGCTCGCGGGATGCGAGCTCGGGAACTATTCCACCGTAAGGCTGATGGGTGGCAATCTGTGAAGCCACGACGCTCGAGATGACCTGCTGACCCGAACGCACCACGGATGCGGCGGTTTCGTCGCAGGAGCTTTCGATGCCGAGGATGTAGACGTCGGACATGAAATTCAGTTTCTAGTTTCTAGTTTCCGGTTTCGAGTTGCAAGTCGCTAGGCTCTCGAAAAAGTAAAACTGGCAAGGACAATGTTCACAACCGTCGCTCAGATAATGGCTACAGCCAGCCTTTGGTGCGGGCAATTCTTGAGGCTTCGACGCGGTTGCTGGCGCCCATTTTGCTGATCGCTTCCGAAAGATAATTCCGTACGGTGCCTTCGGAGAGTCGAAGTTCCGCTGCGATGTCACCGCTCTGCATTCCTTCACCAGCAAGACGCAAAACCTGACGTTCGCGATCGGTCAGAGGGTCCATCTCGGCCCAGGCCTCAAGCGCGAGGTCGGGATGGATAACGCGCAAGCCCTGCTGGACCCGGCGGACGGCATCGGCCAGCTCCTCGGCGCGCATGTCTTTCAATAAGTATCCCAGGGCGCCGGCTTCCATGGCGCGGCGCAAATATCCGGCGCGCGCGAAGGTGGTGAGAATGATGACTCGTGTGCTCGAACGGCGGCGTTTAAGTTCGGCGGCGGTGTCGAGCCCGGTCATGAGCGGCATCTCAATGTCAGTAATAAGGACATCGGGCTTATGTGCGAGTACTGCTTCCAGCGCCTGCTTGCCATTGCGCACCTGGGCGACGACGGAGACGTCACCCTCGATCTCGAGCAGCGCGGCCAGAGCGCCGAGCACCATGCCTTGATCTTCGGCGAGAACAACACGAATGGTTTTGCGATTCTCTTTTGACGGTGGATTCAATTGGCGCCTACCTCGGTTTTCCGAGCGGCCGATTCCTTTAGAGGAAGGGTAATGACGAGCCTGGTGCCGGCTTCAGAGAGACGATTGAGGGTTCCGCCTAACATTTCGACACGCTCTCGCATGCCACGCAGGCCGTTGCCTTCAGCTTGAACGCCGCCCCGACCGTCGTCTGCTATCTCGAGTCGGCAGGAGCCGTTCTGTTGTTCCAGTCGCAGCCTGCAAGAGCGGGCGTGCGCGTGGCGCACAACATTGGTGATGCCTTCCCTCACCGCCATCGACAGCACGCTCTCGTGCAAAGCGGGCAGCGCGATTCCAGGGGCTTCACAATGAACCGCGATCCCGGCAGTCTCCAGCATAGCCTTGGCTTGAGCGAGCTCGGCCGGGAGTCCTTGTGAACGATAGCCACGAATCGCATCGCGAACCTCGGATAATGCCTGACGCGAAATTTGTTCCACCTCGCGGATTTCATTGCCTGCACGTTGTGGATCGCGGTCCATTAGTTTTCCGGCGAGCTCGGACTTCAGGATGATGACGGAGAGCGTGTGCCCAAGGACGTCGTGCAGATCACGCGCGATGCGTTCGCGCTCGGCGACTTTGGCGAGATGCTCGATTTCTTCTTGAGCCTTGAGCAACTTCTTGTTGCTGCGAGTCCGCTGCGCGAAATGGATATCGCTGGCACCGACCACAAGAGAAAGACCGACGGCAAATAGCAAGAACCAACCATTGAGATGGAACACCCACCAAGTCAGCACCGCCACACACTCGACCGTGAGCAAGACCTTAATGGCATCGGCCTCGTTATCGACAACGAATGCTCCGCAGGCGGCTACAAAAATGAAGAAGGTGGTTGCGCCGCCGTTGTACTTGGCAAAAGCCACGCCCATCAGAAGCATGGCCGCGAGGTGCACCAGGCCCTGGCGGCAACTCACCCAGAACAACGAGAAATACAAAACCAGGAAAACGACCGTCGCTGCCACAGTGATAAGCCATACCCGCGCGCTGGCGTGGTTCACGATGGGATCGATGTAGAAGAAGCCGAAGTAGAGGACGGAATAGATCGCCCAGCTGTATTCACTGTTTTTGGGCAGCAGTCTCATAAGGTCATCGCCTCGCGAGAGCGAATCGCCATGGGCCCCGCTGGATTGGGAAGTGTTGGCACGACTCTATTATCGTCTAACCCTTGCTGTCTAATCCGAGTTAGTTCCGTCTCTTTCTAAACGTCGCAGCGGTGGCCGCATACCACACCAGCGCGGCCACGGGGATCAGCGCCAGAAGCCAGCGCGTATCGCCATACAATGCGAGCACGCCGAGAATGATGAAGACCATCGTCGATCCGTATTCCTTCCTCGCCTCGACACTCATGATGTTCCTTCCTTTCTCCTGCCAGCATCATCGCGAAGATGGGGACGGTCCACCAGTGCCGTTCATCACCGGATCGGGGTGACAAATGTCATGGCCATGAGGAAATTCGGTGAGGGGATCCGCTGGTCTCGAAGCCGAGTCCATCATTGGCAGTTCGAGTTTTTGTGTTTTTCGGGGTCCGCCGTTACGAAATCCGAACAGAACCGACGATCCGGGCTTACTGGGTTCGACAGGAGGTTTGCTGCCGCTCAACGGTTATATACGCGATTCCCTAAGGAAGACGCGGGCGAAATGCTGTTCGGAAATCGTAACAAGACAGCCGCGGTCAAATTTTTCGGTGCAAATTTATGCAATAAATCGCTGCTGCCTGTTATGATTGCCGGCAATTTCTTATGATGTTTCCCACCCCAATGGAGGATTAGGAATGCTTCCCGCCGGTAAAAGTCTTCGGACGCTTCGCGAAAAGCTTGGCTTGACGATGCGCGACATCGAGATCTCCAGTACTCGCATGGCGGAGAAGTATCGCAACGAGGAGTTCGCAATCCCTCCAAGCCGTTTATCGGATATCGAGACCAAAGGAGTTCTGCCCAGTATTTTTCGTTTGTATACGCTCGCTGTCATCTACCGCCGGGATTTGCGCGAACTGCTGGCCTGGTATGGCGTGGATATGAGCAATATGGCAGCGGACCTGGGTGTGATTGCGCCACCCCGATCGCACATTTCCGAAGCTCTCTCCGGGATATCCTCGGTACAAATGCCGATCCGCATGGACCCTGGGTTTGACCAGCAACGCACTACTAATCTTGGCCGCATGGTTGAACAATGGGGCGTGGTCCCGCTGTCATACTTAGCGCAATTCGCCCACAGCGAATTCACTTACGGCTACATCGGCAACCAGGACTTCACCATGTATCCGATCCTCCCGCCTGGGAGTTTCGTACAGGTTGACGAGGAGAAGACCAAAGTAGTGGAGGGAACCTGGCGGTCGGAGTATGAACGGCCAATCTACTTCGTTGAAACGCGCGATGGACACACCTGCTGCTGGTGCAGCATGCGTCGCGACGACCTCATCTTACAGCCCCATCCGCTCTCTCCGGTGCAGGTCCGCATTTTGCGGCATCCGCAGGAAGCCGAAATCCTCGGGCAGGTTGTGGGGGTGGCTATGAAGTTGACGGAGTGGCAGGCTTTCGGCTCTTCTCTAAGTGCGAAAGCGCAACCAGCACTGAATTAAGATGGCTGGCAGAAACGGGATCGGGTGAAGGAAGTAATTCGTTGAATTGTTCCCGCATACCTTCGATGTAAACGCCCGCAGTCTCGTCAGCGGATCGGGTCGACTCGTTTAGGTCTTGCTCCAAATCTGAAATCGGAGTCCTAAGCACCTTAGACAGCACCTCCGTGTGCGCCGTTCTGAACGCGCGCTCCGATGACTCCTCGCCGTGGACCAGCGTCATACCCCAGTGCTCATAACCACCTTCCCGGCGACGTAGCGAACCCAGATAAGCCAGTTTCGCCAGCAACCCGGAAACCGCAGCCAGCGTGGTTTGCCGCAGATCTTGGAGAGCGGACTTGAGGGTCATGAGTTACGAATTCCGAACAGCTAAGGAGCTGTTGGAATGTTTCCTGCCGGTTGGCAGCCATGAAAGTATCACGACTCGATTTTCAAGTACAAGGAGAAAACCACCGTGAAACGCATGCTACTGCTGCTAGCCGCCGCCGTACTGTTCCTGAATACAATTGTCGTTCCAACCGTCGCCCATGCTGATGGCGGCCCCTTGGGGGGTGGCTGTTCGGGCCAGAGTTCCTGCCGGCCGTAACAATCTGAAATTTACAAAAAACGAACGCGACTCGCAACGACGTTGCTGCGGAGCGGCAGGCGCGCTATAGTGCCCAACTAAGGCCATGTTGCAGCCTCATTCATTCTTGTGGCACTACTTGTGGCTTGCGCCCTGCGTGCTTCTAGCTTCGCTTGCTTTCTTGATGTGGAGAAGGGGACTGCACAAGGAGTTCCCGGCCTTCTTTTGCTACGCAATTTTTGAGGCCGCGGGGGGAGGAATCCTCTACGTCATAGACGTGAACCCGTCCCTCTTCTCGGATGATGTCTATTGGCGGAGCTATCTGTCCTTCCTTATCGCAGAGGTCTTCATAAAGTCCATTGTCGTTGGCGAAATTTTCACTCGCCTCCTGCTTCGCTACCCGCCGCTTGCTAGATTGGGGAAAATTCTTATCAGCGGCGTCGGTATCCTTCTTGTATTTGCAGCAGCCATCATCGCAGGCTACGCAAATCCTACGGCCTTCCGGATCGTTTCCACAACGCGGATCCTGGGTCGAAGCGTGAGTGTGGTCCAGTGTGGACTGATTGTATTTCTTTTTTTGTTCGCTGCTCACTTCCACTTGAGGTGGCAACGCCCGATTCTTGGAATCATGCTGGGCTTCGGAATTACGGCCGCGGTTACTCTAGCTTGTTGGGCCCTCCTGGCAGATTGGATATTTGGGCAGAAGAGCTATCTTCTCGACTTCCTGAACATGGCCACGTATCACGCTTGCGTCCTACTCTGGTGTTATTGCCTCTTAGTCCTCGAGGAAAGCAGAAGTACATCTGCGGGCCTTCCGCCCGAGCACAACCTCGAACTGTGGAATCGGGAATTGGAGCGTCTAGTCCAACGATGAATCTGGCAGTCATCCTCGTCATTGCCGCGGCAGTTGCGCTGAGCATTATTGTGCGCCTGGCTGTGACCCATAGCCTGCAGGCCAAGAAAGGCTCGCATCCGGCCGCAACCATCCGGCCTATCGATGTGGAGGCGTTCCGCAATCTGATCAACCCCGCGGAGGACGAGTACCTGCGCGGTCGTTTGCCGCCGGCACAGTTTCGATTGGTTCGCCGGGCGCGATTGCGCGCCATGGCCGCTTACGTCCAAGTTGCGGGAAGAAATGCCGCAGTGCTGGTGAGCGTGGGCGAATCCGCTCTGGCGAGCGGCGATCCGCGAGTTGCGGAAGCCGCGCAACAACTGGTGAATCATGCGCTGCTGCTCCGGCGCAACACCACGGTGGCTCTGGTACGCATCTATCTAGCCCTTGTATATCCCGGCTCGGGGTTTGCCGCAGTGCGGGTGGTCGACCGCTACGAACAGTTGAACGGCTCGGCGATGCTATTGGGGAGACTGCAGAATCCTGCCGCGGCCGTTCGCCTCTCGTCCCACAGCTAGTCGTTGTAACGACCGTCACAGCGCCGAATCCGGAGTAGGTGCTAGCATTCGCAGCAGCATCGCCGTGCCTGAGCGCGGTGCCGGGGTAACTTGCTTACTACCCCACGTCATTCTTGCCTTGTTTTCGTCGCCCGTTCTGGTGTAAAAACCAGCGGGACCTGTCATCCCAAGACAATTTGGCGTACATTTTCGCCGTCCAGCGTTGGAATTGTTTCTGCCGGCACCTTGAAGTGTCGGAAGCAAGGGAGACTCTATGATCCGCATCGGTATGCTCCGTGTGATCTCGAACCGTAGCGTGAAGGTTTTCTCCATCTCAATGTTCGTTCTGTTGCTTTCCTGCCTGGTTTTCGGTCAGGGTGGCGTCGCGACCGGCGACTTGCATGTCACGGTGAAGGATCCCAAAGGTAGCCTGGTGACGAATGCCACTGTGACCGTGAGCGACGTTGAAAAAGGCTTGGCACGCACCGCGACTGGCGACGGTCAGGGAGGATACAGTGCGCGACAGTTGCCTCCGGGTATTTACAGCGTGACGGTGGAAGCAGCAGGCTTCGGCAAGCTGGAAGTTAGGGACGTCAGCATCACGGTAGGTGGCACGCAGGAGCTTCCGGTAGCCCTGGCGATCGCGAGCGGAAAAGAACTGGTGGAGGTTAGTTCTCAGGTGGATTTGGTGGAGACTTCGCGGACGTCGACCACCGACACCATTGGACAACGGCGCATCGATAATCTGCCCATTAACGGCCGCAACTACATCAATTTCACGTTGACGGATTCTCAGGTGGTGCGCGATAACGCGCCAACTCTGGGAGCGGCGCCTACCTCGGGACTGAACATCAGTGGCCAGCGCGCCCGCTCGAACCTGGTGAACGTGGATGGCGCCGACGCCACGGACAATTCGACGAACGGCGTACGGTCGACCGTATCGCAAGAGGCGGTGCAGGAATTTCAGATCATCACCAACAACTACGCGCCGGAGTACGGGCGCGCGGCCGGAGGTGTGGTGAATATCATCACACGCTCGGGATCGAACGATTTTCACGGGGACGTCTTTGGCTATTTGCGCAACCGAAACTTTCAGGCGGTGAACCCGTTTAGCACGGTCTCGAATCCTGCTTACACCCGAGTGCAAGCGGGCGCTGCGTTTGGCGGGCCCATCAAGAAAGACAAAACTTTCTTCTATTTTTCTTACGAGGTTACGCGGCGCCACGAAACTGGATTTTCGAGTATCGCGCCGGGAAGCAATATCGGATATTACGGCTTACAGAATTTTGACACCTCGACCACGGCTGGAGGCTTGATTCCGCTTCCCTTCGGCAGCATTCCGGTAACGAGCGATCAGGCCGCATTCCTTGGGCCCGGGGGAACGCTGACTCAACTCGCCGCCGCCGATCCCGCCACGTTTGCTGCGATTGCCCCGAGCGTGCCGAACTACGTATTCCTGCTGGGCGCTTCGTCGGGAATGGCGCTGAATGGGGTATGGCCGACCGGGCTAACCGGTATTCCGGGCCTTAGCGGCTTCGCCACAAGCTGTTCCGCTCCGCCATGTTTTGTGCCGGCCTCGTATCAGTCGCTAGGCTCGCAGGCGGGCAACTTCCCAGTATTTGAAGGCACCAGCCTATACTCGCTCCGCCTCGACCACAACATCAACACCAACAACCGGCTGACTCTCCGAGTCAACGTGAGCCCCAGTACTACCACCGGACTCGAAGGCAGCGGCGAAGATCAGCCCTTCGGGCAGAACGCTTACTCGCGCACTTCCGAGCAAACCTACCGCGATGTGACGGGGGTGGTGCAAGATACCTGGACCATCGGCAATAACAAAGTAAATGATTTTCGCTTTCAGTATGCGCGCCGCGGACTCTCTTACTTCTATAACACGCAGATCGCTGCCGGCTCGGATCCGGCCGTCAACATTCCGGGGTTCGGCTATTTTGGTCGTGAGCCTTACTCTTACATCCAACGAGTCGAGCAACGCTATCAGTTCACCGACAACTTTTCCTGGACCATAGGACGCCACAACACCAAGTTCGGCGGGGATTTCAACTATTTGCCGCTCACTGCCACCTTTACTGTCAACTACGGCGGGGTTTACGACATCGGCTCCTTCCCCGCATTCCCTCAACCCTTCCCGACTTTGAATCCAGTGCAGGCCTACGGCGCCGGGCTGCCGGGAGACTTTGTCCAAGGTCTCGGGAGTCCCAGCGACTCGTTCCACAACGTGCCGATCGGGGCGTTTTGGCAGGACTCATGGCGCGTGAACTCAAACCTGACTTTGAACTACGGCGTCCGCTACGACGTGGAGATTCCTCCAACGTTCAAGCCGGTGACCCCGCTAGGACAGGCCGGATATAACTTCCTGGGTTTGCAGAAGGGCATTCAAACCGATACCAACAACATCCAGCCCCGCGTGGGCATGGCTTGGGATCCCAAGGGAGATGGCAAGACCGTTGTGCGCGCTTCCTACGGCATGTTCTATGACCATCCGCTGCTTGGTCTTTATTTCCTGGGCAACGCTTCGGATGGATCTTCCAGCGGACAATTGGCTTTTCCCGGTACGGGAGTATGCAATGGAGCTGGGAATCCAGCCAACTTGAACGCGATTCCTATTTTCCAGGGACTGGTCAACACCGCCTCTTGCGCTCCGGGGCCGGCGGCGCTGCTTCCCTCGCTCGGTTATCTCCCCAACCAGCAGCAGTTCACTTCCATCAACTTCCCAAGCTCCTTGTTCCTCAATCAGAACTATCTCACGGATGGATTTCCGCTTTTCTTCCAACCCTTTGGTTATCCCCAATCGAAGAACTTCGTCTTTGCTTATTCGCAGCAGGCGAACCTCACGGTTGAACGAGACCTGGGACGTGGTTTTGCCCTTAGTCTCGCCTACAATTTTAACGGTGGACGCCACTTAAACCGCCCCATCAACGCGAACGCTCAGCGTGGCGACCTGCTAGTGGCGAACTTTCTAGCCGCCCAGAGTGATCCGACTTCGTACGCCACCGTCGGTGGCCCGTTGGGCGTCGGCAGCGGCCCCGCCTCGCAGGGCTTTGCCCCTTGCGGCGTCAATCCCAGCGGGCAACCATGGGTTTCGGCCGCACTCATGAACTTCTTCCGCCCCAGCGGTCTCAACGCGTCCATCGCCAACGCCTTGACCGCTGCTGGCGCCGGCGCTTGTGTTTCTACCCTGGCCCCAACTGTGTTGGCGTTCCTCCAGGCCTCCGGTTACAGCACAGCAGAATTCAATACTGCCTGCAATCCCTCAACTCTTGCGGGCTGCATCCCCTTCGGCGACATGGACGCCAATTATTCGAATGGCAGTTCCATCTACCATGGTTTCAGTACCAATCTGCGGAAGCGCTTTGGCAGCCATTACGAATTCCTCGCATCCTACACATGGTCGCACGCCATCGACGACTCGACCGATCTGCAATCCACCCTTACGCCTCAGGACAGCTATTATCCTGCCCTAGATCGTTCCAATTCACTCTTCGATCAGCGCCACCGCTTTGTGTTCAGCGGTGTGTATCAGACAGGCAAGATGGGAGGCAGCGGGTTCAGTGGCAAATTTTTCAGCAATTGGACGATCGCTCCGCTCATCGAGTTCGGCTCGGGAAGGCCATTCAACATCATCACCGGCAATGGCGACAACCTCCAGGAATCGGCTCTCACAGGACGGCCTAACATTTTTGTCAACCCGGCCTGTACAGCGCTTGGTTATCCGGCGGTCGCGTCGAAGTATTCGCCCACCGGAGTTTTCGAGGAACCGTGCATCGCGGACTTCAACGGCACGCTGCAGTCACTCGATGGCAATCTTGGCCGCAACGCTGGCGTCACTCCCTGGACGGTCTTCGACGATATACGGTTCTCGAAACGAATCTACTTCACCGAGCGCTTCAACCTGGAACTGATCGCCGACATGTTCAACATCGCCAACCGGAACAACACCGCCGCCGTCAGTCCGCTCTTTACCAATGCCGGTCAAGCCACGGCAGCTTATGATCCACGGCAGTTTCAGTTCGCGATGAAGTTTTATTGGTGACGTCATCGATGAATGACCATTCTGGATTTTTGCTCATCGTGAATCCAGACGGCCCGGAACTTCGGCGCGGGTTTTCGCGTAAGGTAGTTCCATATCAGAGCCAGCGATGAACCATCCGCCGGAGCTTCCGGCTCCTCAACCGTCGGGTTCTCCGTCAGCGCGCACGAACAACGTCTTTAGCGGGCCGAACGGGATCCGCGCGGGCTGGCGGGCGCTGATCTTCCTGGCAATCATCGCTGGCCTGCTGGCTGCGGCTGGCCTGGTGATTGTGTTGGCGGCGCACTTTTTATTGCACCGCCCCCCTCGTTTCGGCGCCGCGTCGCTCACGCCCATTGGCACTGCTATTAGCGAAGGAGCCATTTTCCTTCTTACCGCGATCTCCGCGCGCATCATGGCCAGGATCGAGCACCGCCCGTGGGGAGAATATGGCCTGCCGGCAAGATTTGCCTTCCGCCAGAACTTCTGGATCGGTACCCTCATCGGCTTCTTTGCGATCAGCACCGCCTTGCTAGCAATCTTTTTCATGGGTGGATTTCGCCTGTCCGGCCTGGCTATTCACGGGGAAACGCTAGCCGCCTCTACACTCGCCTGGGCTGCGGCTTTCGCGATGGTTGGGCTGGCAGAGGAATTCGCTTTTCGCGGATATCTTCAGTTCACGCTGACCACCGGTATGGGCTTCTGGCCAGCCGCAATTCTGCTATCCGCGCTGTTCGGTCTCGCACATGCGGGCAATCCCGGAGAAAGCAAGTTCGGATTGCTGTCCGTGGTTTGCTTTGGGCTGCTGTTTTGCTTGTTCCTTCGCCGCACTGGAAACCTGTGGTGGGCTGTAGGATTCCACGCAGGGTGGGACTGGGGGCAAACCTTTTTTTACGGTGTCCCAGATAGCGGCATGGCTCCGGATCACAACCTGTTCAACTCCGCATTCAGCGGACCGCAATGGCTTACTGGCGGCACGGTCGGGCCAGAAGCAAGCATGTTCACTCCAATTGTTCTGCTTATCGTCGCAATTGTCTTTAGCCTTGTGTATCGCGAGAATCAGTATCATCCCCTTGGCAGGTAATCGCAAGAAGCCCTCCGCGACCGAGCCTACGAAGCAACAAGTCTGAAGTGTGCGGGTGGGGTGTTACACTTTCTCTTCACCCATCCTTGGCGCTTGCCCGGAGTTCCTTCTTCCATGTCCCATCCCTGTACTCCAACCTCGCGGACCCGTCTGGTCCGCGAGGCGAACCGTGGTATCTATGATCGCGAAGCTGCGTATCGCATCCTCGACGAAGGATTTCTGTGCCATGTGGGCTTCGTGGTCGACGGCCAGCCTTTCGTGATCCCGACATCTTACGGACGCGATGGCGATAGCCTCTACATTCATGGCTCCGCCGCGAGCCGCATGCTGCGTCAAATGAAGGATGGTGTCCCCGTTTGCGTGACGGTCACTCTGCTCGACGGTCTGGTGCTCGCCCGTTCCATCTTCAATCACTCTATGAATTACCGCTCGGTGGTGATTCTGGGTAAGGCGATGTTGGTGGACGAGCCAGACCAAAAACTCAAGGCGCTACGTCTTCTCTCGGAACACATCATTCCGGGTCGCTGGGCAGACTCGCGCCAGCCTAACGAGCGTGAACTGAAGGCGACTTCCGTGTTGCGGCTACCGATCGAAGAGTTTTCGGCGAAGGTCCGGACAGGGCCGGTCATTGATGATGAAGCAGATTATTCGTTTCCTACCTGGGCGGGCGTGGTTCCGCTAGGGATGAAGGCAGGGATGCCGATTGATGATTCACGGCTTCTGACCGGGCAGACCGTGCCGGAATACGCGCACAACTACACTCGCCAGAGATGAATCGTTCGAGCACTTCGACAACAGAGGCAATCACTATGCTGCGGAGTCACGGCCGCGCTTCGCGCGACTGGACAGCCGAGGGCGGCTGTCTCCACATGAGCTGTGCCATCTTACGGCGTCAGCAGCAGCTTTCCTGTCGTCTTCCGTCCTTCGAGGTCCCGGTGCGCGCGTTGCGCGTCCGCCAGCGGGTAGACGTGCTCGATGCGAAGTTTGAGTTTGCCTGATGCCACCATGCCCAATACCGCGCCGGAGCGCGCTACCAATTCGTCTCGCGTAGCAATGTAATTTACGAGGGTGGGACGGGTCACGTAAAGCGATCCTTTTTGTGACAATACGATTAAGTCAAAGGGTGCCACGGCGCCGCTCGAGCCGCCGAAAAGGACCATTATCCCGCGCGGGCGTAGGACGTTGAGCCCCTTTTCGAATGTGGTCTTGCCAACCGAATCGTAGATTATATCCACGCCTTTGCCGTCCGTCAGATGCTTTGTTTCGGCTTCAAAATCAGACTGCGTGTACAGGATGACTTCGTGCGCACCGGCGGCGCGCGCCAGCTTCGCCTTCTCCTGCGTGGAAACCGTGGCAATGACTCGCGCGCCAATGTTGTGTGCCATCTGAACCAGCAGGAGTCCTACTCCGCCGGCGGCTGCGTGAACCAAGGCGGTCTGACCCTGCTTCAGCGGATAGGTATCATGCGCCAGGTAGTGGGCCGTCATTCCCTGCAGCATGGCAGCAGCCGCCTCGCGCTCGTTGACACCAGGGGGAATCGGAACCAACCGCTCGACGGGAACGGCGGCATATTCCGAATACGAACCTTGCATCCCGCACCAAGCCACTCGGTCGCCGACTTTTACGGAACTCACCTCGGAACCCACAGCGGTCACTACACCTGCGCCTTCCTGGCCTGGAATAAAGGGCAGCGGCGTCTTATACCGTCCCTCGCGAAAGTAGACATCGATAAAGTTCACGCCCGAGGCCGCCAGTTTCACCACCGCTTCATTCGGCTTCGACTGGGGGATGGGCAACTCCACTAATTCCATCACTTCCGGTCCGCCAACTTGTCTGACTTGAATGGCTTTCATGTTTGGCTTGGATTCCCCCCTGAGAATAAAAGACTCCGGGTTCGGAGTTCCAGCTCTCCATTTCCGGTGGTTGTGAGTTTGACTTCTGCGAGAACTGGAAACTGAGAATTGTTCTGCTACACTTGCACGGCCACTGCAAGGAGCCCTTCGTCATGGCCGAAAAGATGCCTCAAACTTTGGCAAACCATGCCAAGCTTGATCCCCTGTTCCACTTTATCGTATTGCCGGTCTTCCTGCTTTCAGCCATTGGTGGCACTATCCACTTCCTTTGGCATCCCAGCTACCATTCGGCATCGTTCTTCGTGATTTCGGTTGCGGCTTTGATCGCTGTGTTCAAAATTCGCCTTTATGCGCTCAAGGTGCAGGACCGCGTAATTCGTCTGGAACAGCGGCTGCGTCTGGCCATTGTTCTGGCCGAGCCACTGCGCTCGCGAATTCCCGAACTGACCGAAGCGCAACTCATCGCACTTCGCTTCGCCTCGGATGCGGAGGTGCCCAAATTGGCCGAACGGGCACTTACCGAAAAGCTTTCCCAGACGGATATCAAGAAGGCGATTCAGACGTGGTTACCAGATTACTGGCGGGTGTGATCCGTACTGGGTGGGCTGGGCGGCAAGCCGGAATTGAAGGTCTCTTTCGAAGCGTGCCTTCAAACCTTTTACCCGACTTGCGCCGTCTGACTATTAGAACCGTTGGGTAACCGTTCGCACTGTGCCGAAAGTAACGGACACCGTCCCTCTTCGACGTTGACCCGTGGACGACCGAGCGGTACGATTTTTGATAGAATTCACCGGGTGTTAACAGGAGCAATTCGTATCTCATAGAAAAATATGCGAGTTGCAAAAGTCCAAATGCGTATCGCGGTGCTCGCCACGTTGGCAATCGTGGGTTCCTCCTGCAAGACTGCGCAGAAGCCGGTCACCATGGTGCCTCCGGCAGCGCCGGCGCTTACCGCTAAAGCGAGCGTCCCCGCTTCACCGCAACCCAACCCCGCTGCTGCGCTGACCGATTCTCATAGGCAACAGTCAGCTCAAGCGCCGCAGGTCAGGGGGGAGTCCGTCGCCCCGATAGTTACTCCTGATCAAATTGACGAGTTGCTTTCTCGCGTGG
The DNA here is from genome assembly GCA_049519055.1 of Candidatus Sulfotelmatobacter sp. GTDB lineage: Bacteria > Acidobacteriota > Terriglobia > Terriglobales > Acidobacteriaceae > Sulfotelmatobacter. The sequence goes on from JBEKRE010000005.1 coordinate 22,447, forward strand.
AGCGGCAATACCAAACCGGATTGGCGAATTACCACGCCGGCCACACCGATGCTGCTAGGCAGAATTTCGATGAGGCCTTCAACGCGCTGTTGGAAAGCAAGCTGGATATTCGCTCGGATAATCGGCTCGAAAAAGAATTCGACCGGATCGTGGATGGAGTGAACCATCTTGACCTGGGGGACACGGCATTCGAGTCCGAAGCCCAGCAGTCAGAGCCCGCACCGATCGATGAAACCAACGGAATTACTCCCGCCGCTGAACCAGGAGTAAGAGCCAAGGCTCAGGCCGAGATCAAGTCGACTCACTCCGATCTGCCGCTCATGATGACGGACCAGGTCGCCGGCTATATCAGCTATTTCTCTGGCCGGGGACGTGGAACCTTCGAGCGCGCCTTCGCCCGGTCCGGTCGCTATCACGACATGATGGTTCGGATCCTTAGGCAAGAGGGCGTTCCGCAGGATCTGATCTATCTGGCGCAGGCCGAATCAGGATTCCAGCCAACCGCAGTCTCGCGCGCGGGGGCCCGCGGCATCTGGCAGTTCATGGGCAGCCGCGCCCGCGGTTATGGCTTGCAGCGCAGCCTGTGGGTCGACGATCGCCAGGATCCCGAAAAATCTACTCGTGCCGCCGCCCGCCACCTGCGAGATCTGTATGGCCAGTTTGGTGACTGGTATCTCGCCATGGCCGCTTATAACTCTGGCCCTGGAACGGTGCAGGCCGCAGTCAAGCGCACCGGCTACGCCGACTTCTGGGAACTCTACCGACGCAATGTTCTGCCCAAAGAGACGCGCAACTACGTTCCCATCATCTTGGCCGTGACTATCATGACCAAGAATCTGTCGCACTACGGCTTTGATGATGTATCGATGGACGAGCCGGTGGCGTTCGACTCGGTAACAGTTAACTATCCCGTGGATTTGCGCCTGGTGGCCGATTGCGTGGATGCGACTCCGGCGCAACTGCAGCAACTGAATCCCAGCCTCCTACGGCTGAGCACACCCAAAGAAGGGACATTCGAACTGCATCTGCCCGCGGGGACGAAATCGCCATACCAGACTGCCATTGCGGCCATACCCGCCGAAATGCGGCTGTGGTGGCGCTATCCTACCGTGCACGCCGGTGACACCCTGGCTTCCCTGGCGCGGGTTTACCGCACCACAGCGCGGTCCATCGCGGAAGCCAATCAACTGGATGGCACCGAGCTCCCCTCTGACACCAAGGTCATTATTCCCGTCGCGCCTAGCAAGCATGCCGTCAGTGATACTGCTACCTACGCTCACCGGATCACGCGCTATAAAGTCCGCAAAGGCGACACCGTCCAGACTGTGGCTGAGAACTTCGGCGTTTCCCCCCAGATGATCCGTCGTTGGAACGGATTGCGCGGTGACAGCCTCCACGGGCGGACTATATTGGCTCTGCACCTTCCAGTTACCCCGACTGGTGAAGCCAGCGTGATTGCCTCAACCCCGAAGCCCAGGAATCATTCCCGGAGGGACGCACAGACAGGCAGCGCCAACTCTTCTGCCGCCAAATCGGCGAAGACTTCGGATCAAACAGCTACAGAGCAGGCCAACGTGCTTCATCACAAAGTGAAATCTGGCGAGACGTTCTATTCGATCGCCACTACTTACAAAACGACCGTCGCCGCACTAAAACGCAATAACCAAAACGTGGCCACCTTGCGGCCCGGAATGATCCTCGTCGTGCAGCAAAGCCGGTAACATCAACCCAGCGGTTACAAAATTGTGCACTTTAGCGTGCTTAACTCGCCTTATCTCTTCGACAGCACGCAAAGGTCAGGACTACAATCGCTCCGGCACTTTACCCTGATCAAAATTTCCATCCCGAGGAGATTTCATGAAAATGCGCAATCTGCCTGTATTGTTCGTAATCCTGGCAATCGCCGTATCCGTGGCCCTGCCTGCGTTCGCACAGGACGGAGCCGCTACCTATAAAGCAAAGTGTGCCGGCTGTCACGGCCCCGAAGGACAGGGCAAGGTCGGTCCGGTGCTGAAAGGCACCAGCCTTACGGCGGATCAGATTACCGAACTGCTGACCAAGGGCAATGACGCCAAGAAGCCGCCGCATAAGAAGGCCTTGAGCGGCGTCTCCGCCGACGATGCCAAGGCGGTCGCCGACTTCGTAAAAACCCTAAAGTAAGCTCCGTTCTTTAGGTTAGATATTGCGCGCTTCGCACCTGCTCCCGGGGAAGCGCGCTTTTCTACGTCTGGTGGGTTCTCGGACCACGCCCGAATTCATTCCTCGGGGTTTGGTCGAAGTTCTTTGTGGGTAACTGTCGAATCTGCTTCCATTCAGGCGGTTCGTGTGGTAACAGGATAGGCAGGCGGGTGTGACTCAGGTCCTTGCAGCCTGGCGCAACCGTCGTGCTATAATCGCGCGCCGTTCCAGCACCAAGTTTCTGTGGTCTTTTAATTTCCCGTGCCCGGCAACCTTGCGTGGCCATTTTGCGCCAGGAGCCAAAATAAGATCAGGAGGAACAATGACGTTCTACGATCCCACACTTTACGGACGTGATGAAGAAGAAGAATTCGGTGAGAGTGGCGCCTATAGCGAGTCGCTCGAAGAAGATTTTGAAGAGGAAGAGGAGGAGGAAGAAGAACCCGGCGTGCCCGAAGTCGAAGACAGTGAGCCAGCCACGCCCGCTCCTCCGCCACCTCCAGCGCCCAAACCGGCTGCCCCCAGCGGCGGCGGTCCGAAAAAACCAGCCGCCAAGAAGAAAACGCCGGCGAAGAAGGCTCCTGCCAAGAAAAAAGCGCCTCATAAAGCGGCGAAGAAGAAAGCCGCAAAGAAACCGGCGAAGAAAAAAGCTGCCAAAAAGTCGGCCAAGAAACCGGCGAAAAAGGCCGCGAAGAAAAAAGCCAAGAAGGGACGCCGCTAGAATATTGAATTGGGTTGGAGAAGGAGACCGCGGCTCGAGCCGCGGTCTTTTCTTGCCTATGTTACCGTTCCGTTAAACGGTATAAGCTCTGAATCCTCAGCGGCTGCTCACTGTTTCTTTCCCCCCACCGCTGCCTTGCACCTCCCGTATAACTCGAGCAATTGCGCCGCGTATTCGTCGGGTTTCGATGCCGAGCCCGTACCCTGAAAACCAACGCCAGAGGAAGTTGTGCGTCCGTACCCCGTCGTCATGGCAATAAACTTCATCAAGTCGAGCGCAATATCCTCATCGCGGCGCGCGCTTGCATGCGAAGTCGTTGCTTCTTCCATAAGTCCCTCTCCTGATCCGGAAATATAAGGAATTGCTTCTTCGATGTCTTCGTCTTCCATAGCACTCAGTACCACTCCGCCATCGATGATAGCAGGCTCGCGGCGCAAGGCGGACGCTTGGGCCCATCGTTAAACGCCGGTTAGCAATTGAAAATCCACTCGCGCGGTGCGCCGCAGCCGTACCAGCAGCCACAAGGAAGCTCCGAACAGTAATGGAGACGAATAGAACCCGGGCGCGGGGCGCGGAAATGTCACTGCAGCTACCGTGTGCCCCAGGATGGTTCCGATCGTATGCCCCAGGGCGTTCAGAAACATGATGACAGCATAAGCCCAAGCCAGGGGGCGCAATCCGTGCATGCCCCGCGCCGCCAACGGGGTCAGACAGAACAAAAGTGCGCATATGAGGATGTGACCGATAAGAAATTCCCGCAACTCGACCGTGCGCATTGGAAACCAGCCCCAGCTCTCACGCAAGATGGTCACGGTCGGGTTATACACAGCCAGAAACCCGGTGGTGGCTTCATCGAAAATGTGCAGCGCGAAGGCCACGCATAGCGCAAACCATGGACTGCCAAAACCCGACGCTGAAAGTGCTGGCGGCGCTTGTCTCAAGGGATTCGCCCGTCGGGTCAATTCTCGATCGTCTGCCTGCAATAAGCAACGAGAATCCGCGTGGCGAAAAAACGTCATCCACAAATCGTGGGTCGGCATTCTCGAACCATATGGGGCTCGTTCTCGAAGTGAACTCCGCTGTCCTTGAGTTTCCCAGCACCGTGGATTTCGGGCACGGTAAAATACAGAACCGAGCTAGGGTGATCGAACTCCGGCTTCCCGGCTCGCTCCAGCATCAGGCGCACGCCGCCACCGTCGCAAAACGCCAGGCCCGGCGACGCTTTGAAGAGCAGGCTGAGCCCTAACTTCTCCTGATAGAAGGCGGTCGCCCGCCCTACATTAGCGTTGATGGCGACCTGGCCGAGGCGGGTAATCCCGATTCCGGTGCGCTCATGTCGGTTGCGCTCATGTCTTGACCTCCCCCAAGCCAAATGCTCACTCTATGTAAGTAACATCCGTCGCGACCCAAATCCTGACATGGTTCAGATCTCAGCGCCGTAGCCTTGTTCACTTTTGGTAACAAAACCCAAATTCCAAGCACTCCTTCCGGCAGTTTTCCGGTTTAGAATGTCTGCCCGTGGGCAAAGAACGAAAATGAGGACGATCATGCGCAAACTTCCAATCCTTGTTGCGGCGAGCTGCTTTGTAACCCTCCTCGCCGCTCAGGACGAGGATTTCGGCAAAGTACAGATGAAGGTTGCAAAAGTGGCCGGCAACGTCTACCTGTTGCAAGGCGCGGGAGGCAACATTGGTGCGTCTGTGGGTGACGATGGCATCGTGATCGTCGACGATCAGTATGCCCCGTTGGCCGATAAAATTCAGGCTGCGCTGAAAAGCATTACTGACAAGCCCGTGCGTTTTATTATCAATACTCATTATCACCCTGATCACACGGGCGGAAACGCGTACTTCCAGAAGCAAGCGCCCATCATTGCGCAAGACAACGTTCGCAAACGGCTGGAGAGTGGTGGGGGCGGCGGCAATGGCGGATCGATCCACATGGACACTAAGCCCGCGCCGCACGAGGCGTTACCCATCATTACATTCGATCACGATGTCACGGTGCACCTCAACGGGGAAGATATCCGCGCCTTGTATTTCCCTGCCGGACACACCGATGGCGACTCCATCATTTTCTTTCCGCACTCGAACGTCGTGCACATGGGAGACGACTTTGTCACGTACGGCTTTCCCTTTATCGACGTAGAGAGCGGTGGCAGTATTAATGGCATGATCGATGCCGTCGACAAAGTGATTGCGCAGCTGCCGCCAGATGTCAAGGTCATTCCGGGACACGGACCCATCTCGGATCTTGACGACATGAAGGCCTATGTTGGGATGCTGAAGGAAACGCGAGACGTCGTGCAGAAAGCATTGAAAGACGGCAGGACTCTTGCTCAGATGAAGCAGGCGAAACTGCTGGATCCGTGGAAGAAATATTCCGGAGACTTCGTCAACGAAGATGCATTCCTGGAGACTTTGTACAATTCATTGACGGGTCAGAAGACAGGGAAATTCATCAAGCATAACTAGTCGACGCCAGCCGTATGATTTCCTGAGGAGCCTCATTTTACTTTGCACCTGACCCGCCGCCAATTTGCGCATTCGGCCTTCGCTGCCGGTATTGCAGCCGCGTTGCCTGCTGGTGTGTTATCGGGCTGCAGTGCGTCGAACGCGGCTCGTACTGCGAGTTCCGCGCTGGCCTCGGGGCCTCACGATATGCGGTTTGATACTGTCTCCGAGACTCCATTTCCTAAGAATTTTCTCTGGGGTACGGCCACTGCGGCTTATCAAATCGAAGGCGCGTGGAAGGAAGACGGCAAGGGCGAGTCGATCTGGGATCGATTCGCGCACACGCCGGGGAAGATCAAGAACGGCGACACGGGCGACATTGCGGGTGATTCCTATCACCGCTGGCATGAAGATATTGCGCTGATGCGGGCGATGAATTTGAACAGCTATCGCTTTTCGATTTCCTGGCCGCGCATTCAACCTGGCGGTTCGGGCGCTGCCAATTCCAGAGGAATCGATTATTACAGCCGTCTCGTCGACGCGTTACTGCAAGCGCGAATCCGGCCGTTAGTTACGCTCTATCATTGGGATTTGCCCCAAGCTTTGGAAGATGCAGGCGGGTGGCCTGATCGCGATACGGCTTCGCGCTTTGCGGACTACGTGGAGTTGGCGGCACGCGCTTTTGGCGACCGCGTCTCCGATTGGCTGCTGTTCAACGAACCCTTGGCCTTCACTTACAGAGGTTATCTCGAAGGGTCGCACGCTCCGGGACGCCAGAGCCTTTTCGCCTTTCTGCGTGCTTCGCACACGGTGAACCTGGCTCAGGGCACGGGCTTCCGTGCGCTGAAGGCCGCTTGTCCATCGGCGCGAGTGGGAACAGCATTCAGCATGTCATCGTGTGAGCCGGCTACGAATTCTGAGGAAGACAGAGTAGCAGCGGAGCGCGCTCACGCCATCACGAACGTCTGGTTCCTGGAGCCCGCGCTCAAGGGGCGCTATCCCGAAGCGTTGGCGTTTCTTCCGGACACTGCCATGGGGATCCAATCAAGCGATCTCGAAAAGATGAGGGCGCCGTTCGATTTCATCGGCATCAATCTCTACTACCGCACGATCGCGTCGGCATCGAGCACAGTGGAGCGCATCTCGCACCCCCAGCAATGGTTGTTTCCGGTGAAGATGGTGGGCGGCGAAAAAGGACCGAGAACCAGCATCGGATGGGAGATTTGGCCGCGGGCGCTCTATGATCTGGTCATGCGGATCACGCGCGATTTCAACCGGCCGGTGATTGAGATAACCGAGAGCGGGTGCGCCTACAACGACGGCCACGACGGCGACGGCGTGATACGCGACCAGCGCCGTATTGACTATCACCGTGAGTATCTGCAAGCTCTGGCCCGCTCGATCAGGGATGGTGCGGATGTTCGCGGCTATCATGCCTGGAGTCTGATCGATAACTTCGAATGGTCGGAAGGCTTCAGCCAGCGCTTCGGCCTGGCCTACGTGGACTTCAAGACGCAGCAGCGGGCGATCAAGGATTCGGGAAGATGGTACGCGAGAGTGGCAGCGGGAAATGCGGTGCCGGCGCTCGTGGCCGATTAAACCAGCGCGCAGCTTTCCAGCCTGACTATTTCTGCTGCATCACCAGTTCGCCGTTCTGCACTTTCAGATCGCCCACGTTGTTCGGCAGTTTCATGCGATCGCGCTGCTCGGCGAGCTTTTTCTGCAAAGCAGGATTCACCAGCGAAACCGGCACATTGAGATCACCCACCTTGAATTCAGTTGGTTCGAAGGTCGCGTATCCATCTTTCGAGGATAGGTGGCCGGATACGGTCACCCAGACATCTTTGCCGGCGATCTCGGTGAGAAATTGACCGTGCACGGTGTCGCCTTCGAAGCTTACCTGTTGATCCTTGATGGTGGGCTCGCCGCTACCGACATGGGAATCGGGCGAGAGTTCCTCAACTCCTGCAGCTCCCGCGCTTCCAACGGCCTGGGCGAGAGCTGCGCCCACTTCGTCGGAATTGAGGTGAACCTCCGCCTTCGGTTGAGGACTGGACGAAGCGGTCGGCTGACTTGGGGATGTTGGCGCTTGATAATTTACGCTGGAGGCAGGTGCGGCTTGCTGAGGCGGCGCAGGCTGTTGTGTCGCATGTTGGAACTCCTCCATCTTCTGCCCAAATGACTGGGCATTGGCGGCAATGGCCGCCGGGGTCTGGGGCTGAGCCACGGGAGCTGGCTTTTTCAATACCAGAACAATAGCCACAAGGGAGGCCAATAGCGTAGCAATGCTGATGATGCGGTCCAGCTTGATTCTCATGAAGGCTCGAGAACGGTCAGCCGCGAGACAGGCCCAGCATCATGGTAATGAAGGGAGGAGCCAACGCTCAGATTGCCGAAGTCACAAGGCGCGATGGTACTTCGGTGACGTTGCCGATGCCGGGCAAAGGCTGATCAGTCCAGCTTCTTGGCAAGCAACTCGTTCACCAGCTGTGGATTGGCTTGGCCTTTGGAAGCTTTCATTGCCTGGCCAACGAAGAATCCGATCATTGTCTTTTTGCCGGCGCGGTATTGTTCAAGCTGCTTGGGATTCGAAGCAATCACTTCATCGATGATCTTTTCCAAGGCGGTGGTATCCGACGACTGCTGCGGACGGCCTTCCGCTTCGTAGACCTCTGGGAAATCCTGGTTGCGTTCGAAGCTGAGGTCGTAAAGGTCCTTGAGCATTTTGCCGGAGATCGCGCCGCTCTCGACCAGATCGGCGGAGGCTGCGACGCCTTTCATGGAGATCGGGGACTGCTCGATTCCCAGCCCCTTCGTCTTGAGACGACCCATCAGTTCGCCCTGCACTAGGTTGGCAACGCGCTTGGGATTCTTCGCGGCTTTTGCCGCCGACTCAAACTGATCGGCGAGCGATCTCGAAACCGTGAGCACCTGCGCATCGTATTCCGTGATGCCGTATTCCTTCACCAGCCGCGCGCGGCGCGCTTCGGGGAGTTCGGGCAAAGTTTTGGTGATTTCGGCCTTCCACTTCTCGTCGACGACCAGCGGCAACAGATCGGGCTCAGGAAAGTAGCGGTAGTCATGCGCTTGCTCTTTGGAGCGCATGCTGTAGGTTTTGCCTTCCTGCGAGTTGTAGAGGCGAGTCTCCTGCGTGATTTTCCCGCCGGATTCAATCACTTCCACCTGGCGGGCGATCTCGTAGCTCAGCGCTTCGCGGATGAAGCGGAACGAATTCACATTCTTGATTTCGGTCTTCGTGCCGAACTGCTTCTGGCCGCGCGGACGGATGCTGACATTGGCATCGCAGCGCAGCGAACCCTCCTCCATGTTGCAATCGCTGACGCCGGTGTAGAGGATGATTTCCTTCAGGCGCGTCAGATATTCGTAGGCCTCGTCAGGCGTAGCGATGTCAGGTTCGCTGACGATTTCGATCAGGGGCACGCCAGTTCGGTTGAGATCGATGGCGGTCTTCTCGTCCGAGTCGGGAAAGCCCTCGTGGAGGCTCTTGCCGGCGTCTTCTTCGAGGTGCACGCGGGTGATGCCGATTTTCTTCTTGCCGCCTGGGACAGGGATTTCGCTGAATCCATGCTCGGCCAACGGCTTGTCGTATTGCGAAATCTGGTATCCCTTGGGCAGGTCGGGATAGAAATAATTCTTGCGGGCGAAGATCGAAGTCTCGTTGACGCAGCAATTCAACGCCATCGCAGCCAAGGCGGCGAACTCGACAGCCTTCCGGTTCAAGACCGGCAGCGCTCCGGGCATTCCGAGGCACACCGGGCAAACATGGGCATTCGGCGGAGCGCCGAAGCGAGTGGAGCAGGAGCAGAAAATCTTTGTTGCAGTCAGAAGTTGGACGTGGACTTCGAGGCCGATGACCGGCTCGTAGGCCGTGCGGGAGGCGACCGAGGTGTCCGCAAGGGTCGACATATCTCGTGATTATACTGCCCTCGCTCCCTTGGTCTAGCACGGCTCTTCTAGATCTTGTTGTGCAAAGCGCTCGGCTACTTCTCCATCGGAATCTCGAAATACATCAATTCCGTGCCTTTGGCGTCGTCGACACCGGTCACATACATGCGCGCGCCTTCCAAGGGTGCCGTGAGATCTTCGACGTCGAAGAAGAGGAATCCCGATTGCGTGGTGTGAGGCTCGACAGCTTTGGCGACGAATTGCGAGGTTGCGATCTCGTCGCGCTCTTTCTGACTCAGCCCGCCTTTCACTTTCTTCTGCGGGATGGGAATGGGGATGGGAGTAGTTTCATGAGGATTCGACAGGCGGCGGAACATATCTTCGGACGTAGCCGGCGTGAGCTTGGCGCGGCTGGCGGTGGTCAGCGTGACCTGCATGTTGGCGATAGAAATGGGTTGGTCGCCGTCGTTGGTGACTACGAAGAAGACGGGAAGGAATCCGTGCTGATGAAAGTTCAGGGAGAATATTTTTGACTTGTCGGAAGTGTCGTAGGGGTCGGCGGCGATCGCGACCTTGTCGTTCGTGTGGTCGTCGTGGGCGGGATAAGTCTTGGCGGGCTGAGCCGTAGGCTTTACGAAGTCCTTGGCAGCGAGTGAAAGTGCGAAGGCTGCGACCACACTGAGTAAGACCAACCCACGGCAAAAATCCGGTTCGCGCGAACGGGGCATGCTTCCAATTATAGAAGCTAACGCGATTGGGTTCGCGATGCTTCCGGCGGAAGCCTTCTCAAAACCCTAAAACCCAGAGGACGCCCTTCGGCTTCGCTGCGGGCAGGCTCAGGTATGCGAGGCCATCTTTGTTTAGAATGGCTCAGCTTGATCACTTCTCTTTACAGCTTTCTTTACAGCCTGGCGCTGGCTCTGGGGATGTTGGCGAGCTCGCCCTACTGGCTGTTTCAGATAGTGCGTCACGGGAAGTATCGGAAGGGCTTTGCGGAGAGACTGGGGCGATTGCCTTCGCGGCTGGAGTTGCCCGGGACGCAGGAGCCGGTGATTTGGTTACATGCCGTTTCTCTGGGCGAGGTGCTGGGAGTTGCCGGTTTAGCGGAGGAACTTCGGCGCCGTTGCCCGCACCATCGGATCTTCATTTCAACCACTACCGATACCGGGCAGGCGCTCGCCCGCAAGCGTTTTGGCGAGGCCAACGTGTTTTATTTTCCAATGGATTTCGCCTTCGCCGTTCGTCCTTATTTGCGGGCGCTGCATCCGGAATTAGTGGTGATTGCGGAAACCGAGTTCTGGCCAAACTTCATGCGGCTGGCGCGCGCACGAGGTGCGCGGATTGCGGTGGTAAATGCGCGCATCTCGGACCGCTCGTGGCCGAGGTATCGTCGATTCCGCCAGTTACTGCGGAGAGTGCTGGCAAATGTAGACTTGTTCCTGGCGCAGACATCCGAGGACGCGGTGCGGCTACGGGATATTGGCGCGAGCGCGGAACGGGTGCAGGTCACAGGAAACTTGAAGTTCGATATTCCTGTGCCCCCGCCGCCCGCGATCGTCGAGAGCCTGCAGAAGTCCATTACAGCGACGGGCGCTGGCCCGGTGCTGGTGTGTGGCAGCACGGTGGATGGAGAAGAATCACTGCTGCTGAAGGCGTTTGAGAATGTGCTGGTGCAATATCCGAGGACAGTGATGGTTCTTGCGCCCAGGCACCCGGAGCGCTTCCCTGCTGTGACGGCACTGCTCGAACAGATGTCGATTCGCTCCTGCCGGCGATCGCTGTGGAATGGCGAACCCTTGACGGGCCAGGTTTTGCTGTTGGATACAATTGGCGAGCTGGCGGCGTTGTATGCGATCGCCGATATTGCGTTTGTAGGGGGAAGCCTGGTTCCGCGCGGTGGGCACAACATTATTGAACCGGCGCAGCACGGTGTGGCCACCCTGGTGGGCAATCACACGGAAAACTTTCGTGACATCGTTAACCTGTTCCAAAGCCGGGATGCGGTGCGGATTGTCGGTCCGGCAGAACTGCCACTGGTGCTGCTCGAGCTGCTGGCCAACGATGGGGAGCGGACAGCGCTCGGACGGCGCGCAGTCGAGACCATGCGATCGCAGATTGGAGCTACGACGAGGAGTGCCGACGAACTGCAGAGGATGATGGCACGGCCATGAACTTCAATCCCCTGGCGGGCATTTACGGCGCCGTCGTCTGTACACGCAATCGACTGTATGACCGGGGTTGGTTGCGCTCGCGAGCGTTATGTGGAGCCGTTATCAGCGTGGGAAATGTTTCCGCCGGAGGCTCGGGGAAAACGCCGTTCGTCGTTTTGTTGGGTGGGCTGTTGAAGGCGCGCGGGATCCGCTTCGATGTGCTATCGCGTGGCTACGGACGCAGGACTCATGGAGTGCTGCTGGTTGATCCCGCTGGACGGTCGGGGGATTTCGGCGATGAGCCGCTGCTAATCGCAAGGCGATTGCAGGTTCCGGTGGTCGTTGGGGAAGATCGCTACGAGGCGGGTCGGTTTGCTGAGGCGCGGTTCGGTGCGCAGATTCATTTGCTGGATGATGGGTTTCAACATCGCGGCTTGGTGCGAGATTTCGATATCGTGTTGGTAACGCCGGATGACGCGCGCGATCAATTGCTGCCCGCGGGACGACTGCGAGAGCCGCTGCGTTCGCTGCGACGCGCCGACGCTGTAGTGCTGACTGGCGGGGCTTCCGCGGAGCCCTTTCCGCTCAAGGGTAAGACTGTGTGGCGGGCGCGGCGTGGAATCGTTGCTGAGAACGTACTTTCGCGACCCGTGGTGTTCTGTGGAATTGCACGGCCGCATAATTTTCTGTTGCAGTTGCGAACTGCGGGCATCGATCCAGTCGCGCAGGCGTTCTTCCGCGATCACCATGCATACACGGAGAAAGACGTGCGCGACTTGTTGGAACTTCGGCAGCGCAGCGAGGGCGACGGGTTTGTGACCACGGAAAAAGATGCGGTGAACCTCGGCGGTTATCTTGACGCGCTGGCGCCACTGGCGGTCGTCCCGGTCAAGATGGAGCTTGCCGACGCAGATAACGCTGTGGATACCATGCTGCGCTTGATCGAAGAGCGCCGCGGCCGCTCGTGAGAAAATGCCCCAGACAGCAAGGAAACGAATACCCACGGCATGACCAAGCATCTGAAGGAAGTTGAGCGGCTGCGGAAGATTATTGAAGGGTTTCCCAAGGTCACCATCACGGTGCTGGGGGATCTGGTGGCCGATGAATTTGTGTACGGCGAAATCTCGCGCGTGTCGCGCGAAGCTCCGGTGCTGATCCTGAAGCATCGCGAACGTAGGGTGGTACCGGGCGGGGGCGCCAACGCGGTGAACAACCTGGCCGACCTGGGAGTCAATGTTCTGCCAGTCGGAGCCATTGGGGAAGACGAACCCGGCCGCATGCTGTTGAAGTTCTTTCGCCACAAACACATTCCGATCAGCGGCGTTTTGAAAGACAAAAGTTATACGACGGTCACGAAGACTCGCATCCTGGCGGGCATGACGCACAATACGCGTCAGCAAGTGGTGCGTGTGGATCGCGAGCCGGAAAGCGCTCCGAACCAGCATCTGACGCGAGAGTTATTTCTGGCTGCGCGGGAATATTTGCGGGCTTCCGATGCCCTGCTGGTTTCCGATTATGGATATGGATCGGCCAGTCCGGCGATCGTGAACGCGTTGCGGCAGGCCGGAAGGCGAAGAGTTGTGCTGGTACCTTTGATTCTGGATTCGCGTTATCGACTGTTGGAATATTCTGGCGCCACGGCCGCCACTCCGAACGAACCGGAAGTGGAAGCGGCGCTTGGGGTTCAGATTGGCCACGATTGGCAAAAATTGATTAAGGCCGGGCAACAGATTATGGAGCGGATGAAGCTGCAGTCCCTGCTGATTACGCGGGGCCGGGACGGCATGGTGGCCTTCGATCAGAGACACACGCCAGTGGACATTCCGATTTTTGGTTCGGATGAAGTGGCCGATGTGACTGGGGCGGGAGATACCGTAATAGCGGCGTTCAGCGCGGCCTTGGCGGCCGGAGCTACCACGGAGGAAGCGGCGCAGCTAGCCAACTACGCCGGGGGCATTGTGGTGATGAAGCGCGGTACGGCAACTGTTTCCCGTGAGGAACTGTTGCGCGCGATTGACCAGACTCCGCCTTCGACAAGACCTCATTGATCTGAAGCGGTTTTGATCTGAAACAGCCGTCTGCCAGACGATAGATTGGAAATAACAACGAGACGAGACGACAAAATTCTGGGCCGTCGCGAGCTTCGCGATCGCGTCGAAAGCTGGCGGGCTTCCGGCGAACAAATCGTTCTGGCGAATGGGAATTTCGATCTGCTCCATGTCGGCCACGTGCGCTATCTGCGAGGCGCGAAGGAGTTGGGCGGGAAGCTTGTAGTGGCCGTCAATTCGGATCAATCGGTACGCGCGCTCAAAGGCGAGGGTCGCCCGATCATGCCCGCGGAGGAGCGCGCCGAAATTGTCGCGGCGTTAGTTGATGTGGATGCGGTTGTCATTTTTCCCGAACTTGATGTGCGCGCGCTCATTCGCGAGATTCGTCCAGATATTCAGGCTAAAGGGACGGATTACACAAGGGAGTCGGTTCCTGAGCGCGATGCAGTCGCGGAATATGGCGGACGCGTGGCAATCGTTGGCGATCCGAAGGATCATTCCACCAGTGAGATTATTCGCACGGGGCTGACGCCGAGGCAGCCGTGAGTCTTGCCTCTGTGCCGGGGAAAAAGATTGAACGGCTGCTGATCGTGCGTCTCAGTGCCATGGGCGACGTAATCCACACGCTGCCGGCAGTTCGTTTTCTGCGCGAGGCCTTTCCCGAAGCGTTCATGGGCTGGCTGATCGAAGAGCGCTGGGCCGAATTGCTGTGCCCGCCGGGAACTGCCCGTCGCGGTCCCCGGTCTTGGCTGCGTCCGCTGGTGGATGAAGTTCATACCGTCAATCTAAAGGCTTGGAGAAAATCGCTGGGCTCGATTTCCACTTTGCAGCGCGTTGCTACGATTTGGAATGATGTGCGCGATGCCGGCTACGATGCAGCAGTGGATCTGCAGGGGGCGATACGGTCAGCTTTGCTAGCGCGCTGGTCAGGCGCGCGGGTAGTTTATGGAGCCGCTGAACCACGAGAGGCCCCGGCGAGCATTTGCTACACGCGGAAAGTGGTCGCGCGGGGAAGACACGTTGTTGAACAGAATCTTTCGGTAGCTGCGGCTCTGGTTGGGCATTCTGTGCGATTATCGCCACCAGATATTTCGTGTACTTTTCCTCGTGATTTGCAGGCTGAGGCAAGTATCGGCGAGAGGCTGGCGCTAAGCGGCATTGGCGATTTCGCCATTCTGAATCCGGGCGCGGGGTGGGGTGCGAAGCGATGGCCGGCGGAGCGATACGGGCAAGTCGCCTGCGGGCTGGCAAAGCTCGGCCTGCGTTCGATTCTTAACTATGGACCGGGCGAAGAAGTGCTGGTCCAAGGCGCCGTGGCAGCGAGCGGCGGTACTGCTCGGGCCATGAGTTGCAGCATCACAGAGTTGATCGCCTTGACGCGACGAGCACTCCTTTTTATCGGCGGCGACACCGGGCCGCTGCATCTGGCGGCGGCGTTGCAGGTTCCGGTAGTGGCGATTTATGGACCTACCGATCCGGCGCGCAACGGTCCTTATGGAACGCGCAACATCGTGCTGCGCAATCCGAAGAGCACGACTACGCATGAGCGGCGGACCGCGGCGGATGAGGGATTGCTTGCGATCAGCAGTGATGCGGTGGTTAGGGCTGCAAGCAAGTTGCTGGAGAACGAGCTCAGGGGCTAAGGCCCGTCTTGACGTGAGCCCTTTATGCGGCGCCGAAGCGCCGCTCTTCCACATGGCTGAGTGGTCACAAATCGCGCGGCGCATTCGGGTGCCGCTGGGCTTTCTGTTTGCCGTGCTTTATTTCTGGCTGGCGCGGCCTACCTGGCGTTCAATGGCGCTGGGCGCGATGGTGATTGTGCCAGGCATTGTGATTCGGGCGCTGGCTTCGGGGCACGTGCGGAAGAACGAGACATTAGCCACTTCCGGTCCGTACGCTTATACGCGAAATCCGCTCTACTTGGGATCGCTGCTGATTGGGCTGGGATTCGCTGTAGCGGCGCGAAGCTGGTGGGTGGGTATTGTCCTGTTCGTGATGTTCTTCGCCATCTATCTTCCGGTCATCCGCGACGAAGAGGCATTCTTGCGGAAGACGTTTGCTGAGTTTGACGAATATGCTCGGCGCGTGCCGAGGATGTTACCGCGTTTGACGCCGGGTTCTGGTAACGAGGAAGCTTCTGCAGGATTTTCTTTGGAACTGTATTTGAAGCATCGCGAGTACAACGCGCTGCTGGGAGCGCTGGGGATGATGGCGGCCCTGATCGTAAAGATGATTTGTTCATGAGTTAGAAAATGGCTATGTGGCAGCTCTGTCGGCGAGGGACAGCACCGCGAACAACCCAAGCTTTTGTGAATGGAATCCTCCTACTGTTTTCCTGGTCTCTCGTCCTTGGCTGAGACGCGAGGCAGTGTTGTGGACCGCGTGGTGGTCTACAACAGGAACGGAGGCTGGCCCTGCTGTCACCGGGGAAAGAGCTGAGGTCGTAACCAGTTGCCCTTGGCGGCGAACCTAGCGGGCCGAAGATGCGGCAAGGAGACCATCGAACTCCCGAGGACTCGTACGTACTTGATTCGCGAAACCCCAACCGCCGTTTCTATAAGGCATGTCACATATCGTATCCGGGCCCGAAAGACATTGCGGGTGCCAAGAAATTGGGGGACATTGGTGATTACTTCTGCGCCACCAATTCCCTAGCGCGGCTCAGTTCTGGACGGGTGGAATTTGATCCATCGCAGACTTTCAGCAATAGGGCGTAATACTCTGTGGCATCCGCCGGTTTGCCGGCGGCTTCGGCGGCGCGGGCGGCGCCGTAGAGGCCGTTAAAGCGGTTGGGATTCAGCTTCAGGTCGGTCTTATATTCCGCCAGGGCTTGCTGCGGACGCTTGGCTTCGAGCAGCATATCGGCGAGCTGTTCACGAGCTGGAATACCTTCCGGTTCATCTCCCAGTCTGTCGGTCTTATCGGCGAGGGCACGCAGGCTGGCGATGGCCTCGTCATCCTTGCCTTCGGCGTGCATGACCCAGGCGGCCGCTTCCTTATAGTCCTCACCGACGGCCTCGGCGTATTGGGGTTTCTTTTCGGCGACGAACTCCTTGCGGATCATCTCGATCTGCTGCAGGTCTTTGTGGGCCTGCGCGAGATTACCGCTGCGGGCTGCGCCAATGGCACGCGCCCAATAAGTGATGGATTGATCTCCGCGGAGCGAGCCGGACACCACCTGCAGT
This sequence comes from Candidatus Sulfotelmatobacter sp., assembly GCA_049519055.1. Classification (GTDB taxonomy): domain Bacteria; phylum Acidobacteriota; class Terriglobia; order Terriglobales; family Acidobacteriaceae; genus Sulfotelmatobacter. Next base: position 39,088 of record JBEKRE010000005.1, read on the forward strand.
TGCGCCGCGTCACTCCAGTGACGGAGTTCCAAATCGTAATTCGCGGGGAACTTGGTAAGGGCGTTGGTTTCCGGATCGAAGTCGGAGCCATACATCGACTTCATCTTCGGCATGCTCCTAACTTCGTCGATCAACTTGGCGGCGTCAGCCTCGCGTCCGCTCTGCAGGTAAGCGTAGATCAGAAAATCCATGGCGTGGAACTGGTGGCCTTCGCCGCCCATATGCATGGCGGCAGTTTTCCGCGTGGCGGCGATGGAGGCGAGGTTGGAGTTGATGTCGTCCTGCCAGAGACCGACGCGAGCGAAGATATGCGATGGCATGTGCAAGGCGTGAGGAGCCGCAGGTGCAACCTGCGCATAACGGCGGGCGGCGGGCAAACCGAGTTGCGCCAACTGCGGCTTATCGTAGGCATGGATCAGGTAGTGCGCCACGCCGGGATGGTCGGGCTCAATGGCGAAGAGCTTCTCCAGAATCGCCGCGGCTTGCTTGCGATTGGCAAAGGTCATGTCATCGTGCGGTTCGGAAGCTAACAGGGAAAGGGCGTAGAAGACGGCGGCCTCATGATCGTCAGGATAGGACTCGGAGACCTTCTTCATCGCATCGGAATAAGCTTGGGCGCGAGCCTCGTGCTTCAGTTTCTTGGAGTCGCTGTAAAAAGCTGCGACGGCCGCCAGGTATGCCTTCTCGCGCGGAGTGGTAGGACCGCCGGTGGTTCTTGCCTCGTGAACTTCGTCTAGGCCACGCTGGATGACCTTGGCATCGGGCTGGTTCCAGAGTTGATGCCACAGGCTCATAGCGACGCCCCAATGCGCCATCACGCAGTGAGGATCGTCCACGGCGATTTGAGTGAATTCTTTTTCCGCCTCTTCGTACCAGAAAGAATGCAGTAGCGCGACTCCGCGCTCGAAAGGCTTCTGGACGGCGGGCGCACAGGAAACTGGGAAGGCGACCGTGCCCAACTGGGCGGTGGTTAAGGCCTCATGGTGAGGCTGGGTTTGGTCATCGTCGGCAAGGGCGGTAGCGGTGAAACTGGTAAAGAAAAAGAGAAGAACGAACAGTAACCACAACCGGCGTTTCATAACGAACCCCCACTGAACAGCGAGTTTAGTCGGGCGGCCGGAGAGGGTCAAACTATCAGAACCTGACATTCGTGTGTCCACAAGGGCCACTCGTAGTCTGTAGGTCATGGCGCGCAGGTCTGACAACCTTCGCCGTAACCCTCCAAACAGAGAAAGCCCCTCGCTTACGCGAGGGGCTTATTCTCGGGGGGAGGGACTTGGTCGAGGCGACCTTAGGTCCCAACTGCATCGACTACAAATTACTTTGGTTGTTGTTGCTGATCAAGAGTGCCAGCCGGGGTGGAAGAACCGCTCGAGGCCAACTGCTCCAGATCATTCTTCAGCAGGCTGATTTCCACGCGCCCGCCGCTTAAGTGCTTGGTCTTACCGTTCTCGTCGGCGCTGGCCACGGGTGCGTTGCCCATGCCGACAAGGTAAATCCGGTAAACCGGAACCTCATTATTCAACACCATATAACGCACGACCGACTCAGCCATCTTCTGCGAATTGATGATCGCAGTCTGACCCTTCCCGGAAGCGAAGCCCTGCACTTCGATAATGTAGCCGTGCTGGCCTTTCACTCCATTGGCCATTTCGTCCAAAGCGTCTTTGGCATTCTTGCTGAGTACGGTCTGGCCGGGCTTGAAGCGGATTTCGGTCTGATTGGAAGCCTTGTACTGGTCGATGTTGCCAACCACGGTCTCGACGGTCTGAATACGGGTCGTCGCTTGCTGCGCGGTTTGCTGCGCCATGGTGGCCTTGTTACCGGCGTCAATGGCGTGCTGATCAGCCTCATTGGCCTTGTCCGAGGCCAGCTTGATGCCAGCCTGTGCGCGGGCGTCGGTGTCCTTAATCGCCTTGCCGTTAGCGGCGGTCAGATCGTCGAGCTCGTTGACGCGGTCGCGGATGGGATCTGTTTGGCGTTTCACATAACTCTTACGAGCAAACGGGTTTACGCGGCCCCAGAATCCTTCGCGGGCCGGAGCCTGTAGCGGCTGCTTGCCGGTACCATTCATGTTGTCGGTCGACTGTGTCGTCTGCGACGCCGCTGGCGGGGTGGACTGATCTTGAGAAGACGAAGTTTGCGCCAAGGCCGGAAAGGCAAGCACTGCGGCCAAGGGCAAAGTAGCTAACATACGGGTCTTCATAACAACTTCCTCCATTTTGGGGGAGCGTTTGGGGGCTCCACTCCAGCACGCCAGAACGGGCGTGTTGCGTGATTGATTGCGTCCCCTAAAACTACCGGTATACGCTGACGCAACGCACACCGAAAACCTCAAAACCTAGTCGCGAAGTTTCCGCGCGACCTCATACCTATTACAGTTCAGATGCCAAAAACGGGCTTTCAGGTTTAAGCTCTAAGCGCTTGATATCTAAGACATTATACCCCCATCCCGACTTGGAGGGTAGCCTGCACGGGTTGGCGCAGGGTAATTTTGGCAAACCTGATATAAAAACTGCGTAGAGTGCAGAAGTTCCGGGGAGACGAAATTGGGATCAATCAATATGAAAGAAACTGCGAAGCCGGTAGGGTTGAGGGCGCAGCATATCCTCGTATTTGGGTTGGCAATGATAGTTTGGGTTAGCAATGGGGCCTTGGCGGAAGCCGCAGACGCCCCGGAAGAGCCAGCGCCAGCGATGGCTTCGTCGCGCATTCCGGCTGATCACATGCATCAGTATTCCGATATGGCTGTGACCTGGATGCAGGACTACCTGCGCATCGACACCACGAATCCGCCGGGCCATGAGATGCGCGCCGTTTCGTTTTACAAAAAGATTCTGGATCAGGAAGGCATTGAAAATCGCGCTTTCGAATACACACCCGGGCGCGGGGACCTGTGGGCATGCTTGCCACACACCAGCGCGCACGCCGAGCGGCCGATCGTCCTGCTAAACCACATGGATGTGGTCACCAGCGATGCCGCTCATTGGAGGGTTCCTCCTTTTAGCGGCGAGATTAAAGACGGTTGGTTGTGGGGCCGCGGAGCGCAGGACATGAAAGATGAAGGACTGGCGCAATTGGTCGTCATGATGATGCTGAAGCGGGAGAAAGTGGAACTTGACCGCGATGTGATTTTTCTGGCGGTAGCCGATGAAGAAGTTCTGGACACGGGCTCCGACTGGTTCGTTGCCCACGAGCGCGATTTGCTGGAGAACGCGGAGTTCTTAATCAACGAAGGTGGAGAGAACCTGCTCGATCAGGGGAAGGTGAAATACGTGGGCGTGGATGTGGGCGAGAAGACGACATTCTGGCTGCATGTGGTGGCGCATGGGCGTCCGGGACATGCCTCGCGACCGATCGTGGATTCTGCGCCCAATCGTCTGGTGCATGCGCTGGACCGCATTCTGGCGTACCGCACGCCGCTGAGGGTGCTACCGGTCGTGGAAGAGTTTCTACTGGACATGGCGCCGTACGAACCGCCGGAGCAGGCGCGGGAGTATCGCAACATCCGCAAGGCGATCGCAGACAAGAAATTCCAGCAGGACGTGGAGAAAGACGAGTCGTTGAACTTCCTGCTGCGCGACACCATTTCTCTAACCATGTTTGGCGGCTCCGAACAAACCAACGTAATCCCGCCCGAGGCTTGGGCGAACCTGGACGTGCGCATTCTGCCCGGTGGAGACCCCAAGGCGTTGCTGGAGCAAATCAGGCGAGTGGTCGACGATCCAAGCGTCACGGTCGAACCGCTGGACCCGGAGTTTCGCGTGGCCAATTATTCACCCACGAATACGGCCCTGTACGGGGCCATCCGAAAAGTCTCGGAACAATATTTCCCGGGAGCTCCCGTCGTCCCGCATATCACCAGCGGTTACACCGAGAACCAGCGTTACCGTCCGCTGGGCATCATTGCTTACGGTTTCAATCCTTACACGGCGACGGAAGAAGAGGGCAACACCGAACACGGAAACGACGAACGGATTCGCGTGGAGGAAGTGCGGCGAGGTCCGAGGATTTTGTTTGACGTGGTGGCGGCGGTGGCGGGAGAGAAGCAAAAGCTTGACAGCCCTTGAGTTACTTTCCGAGGCAATACTTCTCATACTGTTCGATGATGAAGTGATCGGTCATGCCGGCGATGTAATCGCAGACCACCCGGGGAAGGGACTCCCGTTCGGCTTTCTCATGATAGTGGTGCGGCAGGGCTGAAGGGTTTTTCATCCAGAACGCGAACAGCTCCGTGACGACGCATTCAGCGTCGTCTTTTTCTCCTGCTAGCGAGGGGCTGTAATAGAGATTGTCATAAAGAAAATCCTTGATTTGCTTGCGTTCGTCTTCTACTTCACCACTGAAAGCGGCCAAGCGCTCGGGATGCAGGCGAACATCGGCGAGAGTTTCAATTCCAGCCTGCACCACCCGCGCTTGGGTATTGGTGATCAGGTCGCCAACCAAGCGGTTGAACACGCGTTTGAGGGCTTCATTAAATTGCAATTTTTCTGGCGCGTCAGGATAGATCGGTTCGACGTGGCGAAAAAAGCGTTCAAAGACTGGAACACCGGCGCGGATTTGCTCGAGCGTGAGCAGACGGGCTTCGTAGCCATCGTCGAGATCGGCGGTGTTGTAACCGATTTCATCGGTTAAATCAACGAGCTGGGCTTCGAGCGGAGGGCGCTGGTTGAGCAGATACTCCGCCAATTCCGGATGCTGTTCCGCATCGTAATCGCGCGAGTGCTTAATGATGCCCTCGCGCACCTCAAAGGTCAGGTTCAGTCCGCGAAAGGCCGCGTAGCGCTGCTCGAAATCTTCAACAATGCGCAGGGCGTGCAGATTGTGATCGAAAAACAGCCCGTGCTCGCGCATCGCGGCATCGAGAGCCTTTTCGCCTGCGTGACCAAAGGGGGGATGGCCAAGATCATGCACCAGCGCCAGCGCTTCCGCTAAATCAACATTGAGGTCCAGCGCGCCCGCGACGGTGCGCGTAATCTGCGCTACTTCGATGGTGTGGGTGAGACGATCGCGGAAATGGTCAGAATAGCGGCGCGTAAAGACCTGCGTCTTGTCTTCAAGACGACGAAAGGCGCGGGCGTGGATGACGCGGTCGCGGTCCCGCTGGTAGTCATTGCGATAGGGATGAAGCGATTCGGGAAAACGGCGTCCGCGGGAACGTTCTACCTGTACCGCGTAGCCGGCCAGCATGCCTGGAGTTTAGCAGAGTTGCTAATACCGAGTACCTGGTTGCGAGTACCTAGCATTGCCGCCTGGGTCGTCTTGGCTCGGAACTAGGTACTGGGTATTAGGGACTCGCTACCAGTTACTGTTTCCCCGATTCTTCCTTGGCCAAGCGGACTTTGGCGGCGTCGAGCTTGGTCTGCGTGGCGACCAACAGATCGGTGTCGACTTCCGCGGGCACGGTCTTATTCCATTCTTCCACGGCCCGCTCCCAGTGAGCTGCGGCCAGCCTGAGCCGACCTGTTTTCTGGAAGAGATCGCCAAGATGATCCTGCACGGTTGGGTCGGACCCCATCCGCAAGGACGCTTTGTTTAGATTCTCTTCGGCGAGATCGTACTTGCCAAGCTTGAAGTAAGCCCATCCCAAGGAGTCAAGATAAGCGCCGTTCGTGGGATCAAGACTCACGGCCATCTTAATGTAGTTGAGCGAGTCTTCGAGCTGCACTCCACGATCGGCATTCATGTAACCCAGATAATTCAGCGTTACGGCGCTCTGTGGGTTGGCGGCCAGCACCTTCTTGAATTCCGCTTCAGCTTGGTCGTACTTCTTTTCGTGCTCATAGGTGTCGCCCCGCAAGAAGTAGACGTACTCTCTGTCCTCGGGCTTGGTGGAAAGCTGCTCGGCCTTGTTGAGCACATCCTCGGCATCGCTATAGCGTTTGAGACGAGTGTACATGATGGCCAATCGGACGTAGACTTCGCGATCTTCCGGCTTGCCTTTCAGCAGTGAGCGCACATCGGCGAGAGGCTTCTCGGGATCGCCTGTGTCAGCCAGCTGCGCATCCAAAACCATGCGAAGCTCGCGGTCATCCGGCATTTTCTGCACCGCTTCCCGAGCAACGGCAGTCGCTTGCGGCCACTGCTTGGCTTCGCGATGAGTATCGATGATGTCCTGATAGCCGGTTTTGGCATTGTCGTCGCCGAGAGGAATCAACTTGCGGAAAGCGTCCACCGCTGCCGCATAGTTTTCCTGGTCGCGATAAACCATTCCGAGACGCTCGATAAAGATTCCACGGTTGTTGCGGTCGCCCTGGGAATAGCTGCTATCGGGCTTCTCGGTCTTTTTCAGAAGATCCTGCAAAATCTTGATCGCTTCGTCGTAGCGCCCCTGCGCTTCGTAGACCACCGCAACGTTATAGGGAACTTCCAACGCATCGGGGACCATGGCTTCGGCTTTTTTCAGACCATCGAGCGCCTGATCATACTTACCCTGCCGGCGATAGATCTCGGACATGCGGAGGTAAGTTTGCGCGTCTTCAGGATTCGCATCGGCAATCACTTTATACTGATCGAGGGCGGCATCGATTTGACCATCATTCAGGAGATTTTCAGCGAGGCCACGGATGGCATCGAGATTGTCTCGATCCAACTGGATAGCGTGTTTATAAGCGTCGATCGCGTCCTTGTAATTTTTGCGCTGCTCGTAAGTGGCGCCGAGCGCGGCATACAGCTTGGCGGAGCGGCCGGTATCGGGTACGGCGCTGAGCACCTGCAGAGCATGAGAAGTGTCGCCTTCATCGCTGTAGAGCAGGGCGAGTGTAGTGACGGCCTCTTCGGAATCGGGATCAAGCTTGACCGCGGTCTTAAGTTCGTTTTCCGCTTTTTGCGAGTCGTTATCCAGGCGGTAGAGGCGGCCCAGCAGCAGGTGGTCGTCCACATTCGTGGGCTCAATTTTGATGATATGTTCGTATTGCTCGATGGCCAGTCTAAGCACATTCTCCGAGCCATTGCCATTGTTTGGCATATCGCCGAGAGAGCGCAAATAGATCCGCCCTAACAGCTTATGCGCTTCCAGGTTGTTGGGATCGCGCTTGATGATGTCCTGGGCTTCGAGCACGGCGTCGCGGATGCGTCCAGTTTTCACATAAAGTTCGGCGAGGCCGGAGGTAAGAAATTCAGAGGAGGGATCGGCCTCGATCGCGAGGCGATACTCTTCCATCGCCTTGTTGGCCAGTTCGCTGCGCCCATAGGCCGTGACCTGCTCTTCGTACAAGTGCGCCAGTGTGTAGTGATAATAGGAAGCGGCATGGTCCACTTTTTTGTGCGCCGAGGACTGCGCGGGCTTGGAGTCAGCCGCTTGGGCATCGGCCGGGGTGGATGGACTGCTCTGCGCGGACGCCGCCGCTGCCAAAAAGGACAATATTACGATTGCTCGAAAAATTCGATTCATGCTCGACCTGACGACGCTGGAGTTGATTCCGAGAGAACTATTCGTACTCGAACTGAGCGCACTTCCTAAAACCATAGCCATTGGATGCACAACCGACGAGGCTGGGTGCCCTAATTCTAACCCGTTCGGCGTCCGATGGGGAAAAACTCTGCGAGAGATCGAATGCGCGAGGCAGCCGGAAGTACAGGGACTGCGGCGGCTTGCAGGTGCTAATTGTCAAGTTCGGTAAAGGACTCGGGATGCCTGTCCAGGAGGATTTGGCCCCGCACCTCGTCGCAGCATCAACCGCGCGCTAGTGGCGGAAGTGGCGTACTCCAGTGAACAGCATGGCGAGGCCGAGGCGGTCGGCGGCGGCGATGACCTCGGGATCGCGCTGCGAGCCGCCGGGTTGGATGATGGCGGTGGCACCCGCCCTGGCGATTTCCTCGACGCCGTCAGGGAACGGAAAGAATGCGTCGGAAGCGGCCACCGTTCCTTTCAGCGGCAATTGCGCTTTCAGGGCGCCGATCTTGGCGGAATCGACGCGGCTCATCTGTCCGGCGCCGACTCCGACGGTTTGCCTGTCGCGCGCGTAGACGATGGCGTTCGACTTAACGTGCTTGCAGACTTTCCAGGCAAACAGAAGTGTGCGAATCTCTTCCGGCGTGGGAGCCCGTTGGGTAACGACTTTCAGATCGATATCTTGCAATGGCCGGACATCGGCATCCTGCAGGAGAATTCCGCCGGTAATATTTTTTAGAATCCATTTTTGCGCGGCGGGCTCAACTTCGACCAGGCGAAGATTCTTCTTGGTGGCGAATCGTGCTTTGGCAGCTTCGTCGAAGGAGGGAGCGGCAATTACTTCCAGGAAAAGCTTGTGCATTTCTCCGGCAGCTTCGGCGTCGATGGGATGGTTTACGCCGATCACGCCGCCGAATGCGGAGACAGGATCGCATTCCAGCGCTCGCTGAAAAGCTTCGGCAAGCGTCTTGCCGGTTGCCGTACCGCAGGGATTGGTGTGCTTGATGATGGCGCAGACCGGCTCATCGAATTCCTGAGCGAGATCCCAGGCGGCTTGCAGGTCGACGATATTGTTGTAGGAAAGTTCCTTGCCCTGAATCTGTCGAGCATTGGCTACTCCGACGCCGGAACCGTCGGAATACATCGCCGCCTTCTGGTGCGGATTCTCGCCGTAGCGCAGGTCGAGTGTTTTCTGGAATGAGAGGCGAAGCGCTTGCGGAAAAGTATCGTTCGTGGGCGGTAGAGGAAAATCCGCGGGGATGCGTTCGAGAGTGGAAGCAATGGCGGAGTCGTAGGCCGCGGTGGTGGCGAAAGCTTTTTGCGCCAGGCGCCACTTAGTTTCAAGTGAAAGTGCGTCGCCGGTGCGGGCAAGCTCTTCGGCTATGGCCGGATAATCGGCAGGCGATGTGACGACAGCAACATCGTGAAAATTCTTGGCGGCGGAGCGGATCATGGAAGGTCCACCGATGTCGATGTTCTCGATCAACTCTTCGAACACCACACCCGGCTTGGCTGCGGTTTTCTCGAAGGCGTAGAGATTCACCACGACCATGTCAATCGGCTGAATGCCATGCTCGGCCACGGCCGCGGTGTGCGCAGGATTCTCGCGGCGGTACAGAATGCCGCCGTGCACCTTGGGATGCAGCGTCTTGACGCGGCCGTCGAGCATTTCAGGAAAACCGGTGAGATCGGAGATATCTTTGACCGCGATGCCGGAATCGCGCAGCAGCTTGGCTGTGCCGCCGGTGGAAACGAGTTCAATGCCGTGGCCGGAGAGTTGGCGGGCAAAATCTACCAAGCCGGTTTTGTCGGTGACGCTGAGAATGGCGCGCTGGATGCGGGAAGTGCTGGAAGACATGATCGGCCTCTTAGAAGGAGCGACCGAAAATTCTATCAGCTAGCAGTCGGTGGTCGCTGGAATCTGCCAAGTCCAAGAAAAGATTGCGCGCGACCGACGACTATCGACTAACGGAGGCTCTACGCTTTCGCCTTGGCCTTCAGCTTGACGTGACCATCGGTGAGTTCGACGGAGAATTCGACGTCCTGGCAGTGGTACTGCTTGCGGATTTGTTCCGTCTTTTTCTGCACAAAGGCCGCGAAGGAATCGAGGTTGCCGGAGACACTCTCACCCGCTTTTTTCTTGGCCGCGACCAGCGTGTTGTACAGGCGCTCCACCTGTTCGCCCTCGGCTTTATCCACGCTGTGTACGGTGAAGGGCTGCGATGCCGCTGGCGCGGCCGTTGCGCCCGCTGCCCCATGACTCAATCCATAAACCTGATGTTGCGGCTTGTGCTCCTCTTCGGCAACACGCACTCCCTGCACGCCGAGGAGGGCATCCTGCGGGCGGCGATAGCCTTCCTCGCGGATGCGTGACTTTTTGCGCCACAGATCGCTATAGACGGCATAGCGTTGCGCCATTTCGTTATAGCGGTAGCGCTGGGAAAAGTTCATACGTCCGCCGTCGGAAAATTTGCGCAGCAGCGAGAGTACTTTCCACTCAATGTCGGTGGGGGGGCGCTTGGTTGGATTGCTGAAGTAGACCTCGTACTCGATCTTCAACCGCCGCAGTTGGGTCTCGAGTACGTTCAATTCTTCGTCGGTGGTCACAAGAGGTCTCCAGGTCAACAGTGTAGTGAGAATGGGATCCGGCGACGAGGTACCCGGCGGTCACCGTGGTCATGGTACGAAGGTAATCAGCTATCAGCTTTTGGCTCTAGCTGTCCACGCCATAGGAAAAAAATAAAACAAGATCGATTGGAGAACAGTGGGATAGGGTGGGAGCTCGCTAAAGGCTAAGACTAATGGCTTAATGCTTACTTTGAATTCGACGCCATCTTCTTGACCATGGCGAGAACCAGCTTGCGGTCGCTCTCGTTAAGGTTGGTGGCGTAGCGCCGGACCTGGCTGAGGAAGCGAACTTCGTCGTCGGAAAGCTGCGGCAATCCTTTGGAGCCGTTTACGTGGCCGGATTCGGAGAAGAATTGCGAGAGCGCGATCTCCATGGCGCCGGCGATCTTCGACAGCGTATCGAGAGAAGGAATGGTGTGGCCGTTCTCTACGCGCGAAAGGTAGCAGCGAAGCAGGCCGGTACGCTTCTCGATGTCTCCCTGGGACATGCCTTTTTGCAGCCGGTAGTTTCGAATGGTCTCGCCGATGTTGATGGTTGGAAGCATTGCAGGATGCGACATAGTAACCAGACCAGCAATTTCTGGCAAGTGGAAATTAGTGCTATATCAAAACCAGTGCAATCCGGACCTGACTAAGCCCAATCGTCTTTACGCTTACACATCGTGCAAGGAACGAATCGCGAAACTGACGTTCGCTACCGGCGCAGCAGCAGCAATCAATGTTTACCTTTTCAAGTACTGTCCTAGAAAGCGGATGGTTCGTTGCCAGGCGTCAGCGGCATCGGCAGCGCGGTACCCGTCTTTGTTGTTGGGGTTTTCGAAAGCATGACCGGCATCATCGTAGATCTTGATTTCAATTTTCTTGCCCTGTTGTTTCATGACCGCCTCAAATTTGTGGACGTCGTCAGGTGTAATGCCGCGGTCCTGGCCTCCGAACAGTCCGAGGATGGGAGCGTTGATTTTCTTAATCGCTTCGGGATCAGTGGCAAGATGGCCGTAATTGATTACATCGGCGGCAAGCGTGGGTTCATCCAGCGCGACATCAAGCGCATAGCCTCCGCCCATGCACCAACCAATAGCGCCGATGCGGTTCTTCTTTAGGTTCGGTTGCGACTGGAGAAATTCAACAGCGGCGTGCAGGTCGCGCTTGGCCCGGTCTTCGGGAACGCCGCGCATCAATTCGTGCGCCATGTCCGGAGTAGTCGCGACTTTGCCACGATACAAATCAATGGCGAGAGCCTCATAGCCTTGATCCCCCAGCTTCGAAGCTTGTTCCTTCACCCAGTCGTTCAATCCCCAGTATTCGTGGATGACGATCAGAGCCGGAAATGGGCCTTTACCGGAGGGCGTGTAGAGCGCAGCTTGTACAGTCTCGTCTCCGCTTTTGTAAGAGACGGACTTGCCGGCGGCGGCGAAGCAAGGGGAAGCAAAGAGGACGACAAATATCAACCAGCAGGCTTTCTTCATGGCTTGAGGCCTCAGAATCAGGCGCAGTCACAATTGCAACTCCATGTACAACGCTCCGGCAATCGGGTTCGTGCAGTAGGGCGCAATCTTCCGGAACCCGAGCTTGCGATACATTTCAACCGCATCCTTCATAACTGGCTCCACGGTGTCGAGGCGCATGCGTTGATAGCCAATCCGTCGCGCCTCTGCCATGATGCGCTCGGCTAGTGCGCGTCCGATGCCTTTTCCGCGAGACTGAGGACGAAGGTACAACCGCTTCATTTCGCAAATGCATGAATCTAGTTTGTGGAGCGCGACGCAGCCCACGACTTGACCTTCATACTCCGCTAGCAGCAAGCGGCCAGCGGGCGGAGCATAGTCGCCAGGCAAAGCTGCTAGTTCCCCGTCGAAGTTCTGAAAGCAGAGGCTGAAGCCGAGGGATTGCGCATACTCCAGAAATAATTCCCGAGCTTGTGCGATCCCGCCCGCCGTCTCGGCTGGAAAAATCGAAAGAGCCTTTGCCGCCGAGGACGCGGAGAACGCCGAGGGAAGTGCCGACGCAAGCTCTCTATCCGATTCCATTTTCGTTACTCCCTCCGCAATCTCTACGTGGTCGACGGTGAGCTTCTTCCTAGCCCATCAGCATGCCGCCGTTTACGTTAAGCACGTGGCCGGTAATGTAGGAGGCTTCGTCGGAAGCGAGAAAGGCCACGGCGTTCGCCACATCGGCGGGGGATCCGACACGGCCAAGAGGAATCTGTTTGGCGGCATTCTGCTTGAACTCCTCGCCGAGGACCTCGGTCATGGCGGTTTCGATGAAGCCGGGGGCAACAGCGTTGCAAGTAATATTGCGCGAACCAAGTTCGCGGGCGACGGCCATGGTTAATCCGATCAGCCCGCCTTTCGAGGCAGCATAGTTCGCCTGGCCCGCTTGGCCCATCTGCCCGAAGACGCTCGAGATGTTGATGATGCGTCCCCAACGCTGCTTGAGCATGGAACTGGTCACTTGCTGAATGCAGAGATACGCCGAAGTGAGATTGGTTTGCAGCACGGCATCCCAATCGGCGCGCTTCATGCGCATGATGAGCTGGTCGCGGGTGATACCGGCATTATTAACGAGGATATCAACCTTGCCGAACTGAGCGATGGCTGACTTGAGGGACGCCTTGACCTGCTCTTCATCGGTGACGTCGAGAACGCAAGCTGCGGCCTTGCCGCCAGCCGCGGTGATTTCGTTCACGAGCTCGTTCAGTTTGTCTTGATTGCGAGCGGCCACGGCAACCGCCGCACCGGCTGTGGCGAGCTTCAGCGCACAGGCTCGTCCAATGCCTTGTGACGCGCCGGTGACGAATGCCACTCGCCCTGAGAGGGACATGAGTTTCTCCTGAGTTCTTTTCTACGAATCTCAACTAAGTCTTTAGCTCGGAACGTGAGATTATACCCGCCTCCGCTTCGATTCGGCGCGAACCAGCGGCCAGATGAGCACCTCCAGCTTTCGGGCGAAGAGCAGGTGCGCAGGACCGCGAGGCAGTGATATCGCGGAGGCCGCGGCGATGGTGTTGGTTTCAAACTCTGCTTCAGCATCCTGCAAAGGCCATGGCGCATGATGAATTTCCCCGCAATAGACTTGGCCTCGATGCGTAGTGTAGAGACAATATCGTTCGGTGAACCAATGTTCGATCGAGCCTCTGTCGGCGAGCCTGATCTTTTCCATCGGACGATATTGACTTATGAATTCGGCAGGACCGCGATAACGATGGGAGGAATAGTGGATGACGCCATCTCGTTGCTCGGCAGACATATCCGCGTGAAAGTAGGGTAAATGGAAGAACGTACGGGCGGCCCATACCGCCGGCAGGTTGGCCGCATCCAGACTGAAGAAATAAACCCCCGGCTTGCCGCCGTAAATCAAGTAGGTGCGCAGGTTCAGTTCCGGAAAGCGCGAGATTCCCGGCAGCGCCGGCAGTCCGCGACGGCGAATCCCGCTCATATGAAAGGGTACGACTCCAACCCAGCATTGGCCGTCGAACATATCAAGCGTGAGTTCCGAGGGGATGAGAGGCCGTACCACGGCGGCGGGAAGCGGCCAGTGAGCAAAGAGCAGATCGTGCCAGGTCTGTTGCATGACCCACCGACCCGGAGCTAACGGCCAGGGACGATGGTCGACCTTCTGGAGTAAGGGATGCACTCAATAGTTTAGGACAAAGGACAAGAATCGCGCTTTCGTCTCCTTGGCGAGTCACTGCGAGGTTATCCACAGAGCGCGCCAGTATTATTCCTGCAAACCGATTGCGCATTGCGCGCACGCCGATTAACATTCGAACACTCCCATGACTCCAACTGTGACGAATGAAGTGATCGCAATGCCCGAGCCATCCAACCAGAAATCAACGAGTGCGGATAAGAGTTCGTCCAGTCCTGGCCACCGTTCGGCGCAGCGCGCCTCGGCTACAGAAAGCCTCCCGGGGCAGGAACCACGAGACGGCGAGCATGACCCGCTACGGGAAGCGGCGCCGGACCAGGCGCCTTCCACCGAGGTGTTTGCCGTTTATGGCGTTGAGCCTGAGATTCAGGCTTACGCTATGGCCAAGTATTCGCGATCGGCGCTGTCGATGAAGGAGTCGCTGCGCGAGATCAGCGCGCAGAAGGCCGAGAAATTTCTCAACACGTTTTACTTCCAGTATGGCCACCGCTCGATTGCCGATTTGGCGCACATCGCACTGGCTGTCGAGAAACTCTCCCTTCTGGCGGCTATCGAACTGGTCGACGAGCAGCGCTGGGACGGGCAGGAGCGGTCCACTCGCTATCAGGATTTCAAGAAGAGCGGTTATTACATTCCCGACTTTGGCACCGACGCTGAAGCTCGCAAGCTCTATCGCGAGACGCTCGACTTTCTTCTTGCGGAATATGAAGCGCTCTCCGCGCACATGACGAATTATTTGATCAGCATCACGCCGAAGCCTGCTGATATGAAGCAGGAGCCGTATGAGCGCACGTTGAAGGCGCGGTCCTTCGACATCACGCGTTACCTGCTGCCGCTGGCCACCAACACTTCGCTGGGTGAGATCGTGAACGCCCGCACTCTCGAAACCCAGGTGGCGCATCTGCTCTCGCACCCGCACAAAGAAGTTCGGGTCCTCGGCGAGTCGTTGAAGAGAGCGGCAACATCCGCGGCCTACGACGTGAATGCGGAGTCGTTGCGCGAATTGGTGGAGGAGATTCGCAAGCTGAATCCCGAGTTGGGTGGGCGTGCGGAGCAAGAATTGCTGCACGAAGTTCGAGTCGCGCCCACGCTGGTGAAATATGCCGATCCGAATCCGTATGAAATCGAAACTCGCCGCGAATTGCGGCAGGCGGCGCGCGAACTGATGAAGAGCGAATCGCTTGCGCCCTCGAAGGCGATCGTCGATCTTCTGGACGAAGAGCCGCTCGAAGTCGAGATTGCGACTACTTTGCTCTACGAGCATTGCCACTTTTCATACCGCCAGGTGCGGCAGGCGGTCCAGGTTTCCGGTGAAAGGTATCGGCGGGAGATTATCGATCTCGGACTGCGGCATCGCGGCAAGTACGATGAAATGTCACGCGCCTTCCGCGCCGGACAGCAATTCCGCTTCGACATCCTGATGGATACGGGCGGCTTCCGCGACATGCACCGTCACCGCCGCTGCATTCAGGTGATGCAAGGGTTCACCACAGAGCATGGCTACGAGATGCTGCTCGATCTCGAAGACGCCGGCGTGCGCGGCCGCTTCGATGCCGCCATGCGGCGCGCGCAAACGGCGGTTGCGAAGCTTGCTGCTCGCAAAACGCCTGAGGCCGAAGAAAATTCGCAGTACGCGATTCCGCTGGCGTATCGCAAGCGCGCCCTATTCAAGATGGACTTCGCCGAGGCGGTTTACATCTCCGAACTGCGCACCACGCCGGCAGGGCATGTTTCCTATCGGAACGTGGCCTACGCCATGTACGAGGCTGTGGCGCGGAAGTATCCCGCGCTAACCAAGTATTTTCGCGTGCACGATGTGACGGCGCCGGTGGATTTGCTGCAGCGGTAGAAACCGGGCGCGAGTTCCGGTTTGGGCGAAAATGATAATTATCTTGATTCGCCTTTTATTCGCTTCAATCTGTATGTATAATCCGGCCAGATTAGTTTCGATTTAGTTCTGCACTTTTATTAAGGAGCCACCAATGGCGGACGAACGGGGCAAGCAAATTGAGCTCGCGGTTTCACAGATTGAGAAGCAGTTTGGCAAAGGCTCGATCATGCGGTTGGGGTCGAAGGAAGCGATTGTTCCCATCTCGGTGATTCCGACAGGCTCGATTTCGTTCGATGCGGCGCTGGGCGTAGGCGGCTTTCCCCGCGGCCGCGTAGTGGAAGTCTTTGGACCGGAATCTTCGGGCAAGACCACCATCACTCTGCAGGTGATTGCCGAGGCGCAGAAAACCGGTGGCATGGCCGCGTTCGTGGACGCTGAGCACGCGCTCGATCCCGCCTATGCGAAGAAGTTGGGTGTTGACGTTGACAATCTGCTGGTTTCGCAACCGGACTACGGCGAGCAGGCGCTTGAGATCACGGAAGCGCTGGTACGCTCGAATGCCATTGACGTGCTCGTAGTTGATTCCGTTGCGGCGCTGGTGCCTAAGGCTGAACTCGACGGCGAAATGGGAGACAGCCACATGGGGCTGCAGGCGCGGCTGATGTCGCAGGCACTGCGCAAGCTCACGGGAACGGTTTCCAAGTCGCGCACCTGCCTGATCTTCATCAATCAAATCCGCGAAAAGATTGGCGTGATGTTTGGCAATCCCGAGACGACCACCGGTGGCCGCGCGTTGAAGTTTTATTCGTCGGTGCGCGTGGATATTCGGCGCATCGCGGCCATCAAGGACGGAGACGTGGTGACCGGCTCGCGCACTCGGGTAAAAGTCGTTAAGAATAAAGTGGCGGCGCCGTTCCGCGAAGCCGAGTTCGACATTCTTTACGGCGAGGGCATTTCCCGCGAAGGCGACCTGCTGGATATTGCAGTGAACAACAACATCCTCGAAAAATCCGGATCGTGGTTCAGCTACAAGGGCGAGCGCATCGGCCAGGGACGCGAGAATGCCCGCCAATTCTTGAAAGACAACAAAGACACCATGGCCAAGCTCGACACGGAAGTGCGTAAGGCGCTGGGGTTGATTGCGACGACGACGCAAGCGCATCCGGCAGCCACCCCCGCGCAGGTGGTGCCGTCAACGGGAGCCCGGGTCACCACCATGCCGAGTGCCCCTCCCGAACCCGCCAAGGTGCCGATAGCTGCGAAGCGCTGAGCTATGCATTGGGACACGGCGGTCAATGCGCCGTGTCCCGAAGCATACTCATTCCGAATTGCCATCTCTGCTCCTGCCCGAATAGAATCCCTTATTACCTAGCACGGCGGCTTCCTGCGAGGACCCTTGAGTAAAGTCAGCGCCCTTTATCCCGGTTCGTTCGATCCGCCCACCAACGGACACCTCGACCTGATTGAGCGAGGCGCCAAGATTTTCGAAGAACTGGTGGTGGGCATTCTCAGGAACACGGAAAAGAGCCCCATGTTCAGTCTGGCGGAGCGGCTGGAGATGCTGAAAACGCTCACCGCACACTTGAAGAATGTACGCATCGAAGCCTTTCACGGGCTGATGGTTGAATATGCCAAGTCGATCGACGCGACCTGCGTCTTGCGCGGCATTCGAGCGGTGAGCGACTACGAGTACGAGTTGCAGATGGCGCTGATGAACCGCAAGCTCGAACCTACATTGGAGACGGTGTTCATGATGCCCGCCGACAAGTATTCTTATGTCAGTTCGCGGCTGGTACGCGAAGTGGCGCAGATCGGCGGCCCAGTAAAAGGTCTCGTCCCAGAAGTGGTCGAACAAAAGCTGCGCGAAAAACTTGAACCCGCCTACAAGTTCCACGACGAGATGCAGGAAGCGACGGCTCGATCGTCGGGTGCAAAAGAAACGAAAAGGAAAAGGAGAGTATGACGACAGCGATCAGCGACGCCCTGAAACTCACGGACCGAATCAACCGCATTGAACCGTCCGCCACCATGGCTGTGGTGGCCGAGGCGGACAAACTGCGCGCGCAGGGCATCGATGTTGTCGACTTTGGCGCCGGTGAGCCGCACTTCGCCACGCCGCAGCACATCAAGGATGCAGCGATCGCAGCCATTCAGGGAAACTTCACGAAGTATACGGCGGTGCCGGGAACGGCTGAGTTGCGCGACGCCATCGTGCATCGCCATGCGGTGGATTTCGATTCCGACTACCGCCGTGAAGAAGCCATCGCCTCGACCGGAGGAAAGAACGCGCTCTTCAACGCCGTTCAGGTGCTTGTAGATCATGGCGATGAAGTGATTTTGCCGGTTCCCTACTGGGTCTCGTTCAAAGACATCGTGCGCTATGCCGGCGGGCAGTGCATATTGCTGCCATCCGATGAGTCGCAGGGTTTCCGGGTTACAGCCGACATGGTCGCGAGACTGGTCACGCCACGGACCAAGGTGATCATTCTGAACTCGCCTTCAAATCCATCGGGGGCGGTCATGAGTGCCGAAGATCTGACGGCAGTAGTCCGCTTGGCGCACGAGCGCGGAATCTGGGTGCTATCGGACGAGTGTTACGTTTATCTGAATTACACGGGTAAGAATTTTTCTGTGGGATCGCTGCGGGAATATAAAGAGCACATCGTGGTGCTGGGATCGCTCTCCAAGACTTATGCCATGACGGGATGGCGGCTGGGTTACGCGCTCGGTCCGACGGCGGTGGTGAGCGCGATGTCGAAGTTGCAGAGCCAGTCCACTTCAAATCCGACATCGATTGTGCAGAAGGCCGCGGTAATGGCTCTAAAAGGACCGCAAGAGTGCGTCGAGCAAATGCGGCTGCAGTATATCCAGTTGCGGGACCATGTCGTGAAAGGCTTGCGCTCGATTCCGGGCGTGACTTGCACGCTGCCGGAGGGCGCATTCTATGCCTATCCAAACATCTCCGCGTTCCTGGGACGTGGCGGTGTGAAATCGGCGTCAGACGTGGCGGGAAGGTTGCTTCGGGAAGCGCACGTCGCCACTGTGCCAGGAGAAGGATTCGGCACTGGCGATCATATTCGTGTCTCCTACGCGACTTCCAAGGCAGAGTTGGATCGAGGACTGGAACGCATGCAGAAGTTCTTCGCCGGGCTGTAGAGAAAGCTACGAGAAAATTCGTGCACGAATCGATACCAAAAGGCCGTTTGTTCGGAAAACGGCCTTTTTTGTGTAAGTAATTTTTCATGGGAAATTTATATCCATTGCTGATGCTTCCGGGGTTCGACCCGCGCCCTTGGGGTACGCACGATTTGTCGCCGATTTATCCCAATCGAAAGTTCGCCGAGAAAATTGGCGAAGCGTGGCTCACCGGCGACGACTGCAAGATCGCCAACGGACCCCTGACCGGGCAGACGCTGGCCCAAGTCAGCGAGAAGTACGAGCGGGAACTTGTGGGTGATGCGGCCCGCGACGCACGACGCTTTCCCTTGCTGCTGAAATTTCTCTTTCCCCACGAGAAACTTTCGGTACAGGTGCATCCCGACGACGCGCAAGCCGTTCGCATGAACCAGCCGTGGGGCAAGACTGAGTGCTGGTATGTGGCGCACGCCGAGCCCGGCGCAAAAATCGGCTTGGGACTCAAGGCCGACACTACCGTCGCCCAATTGGAAGCTGCGATCCACGAGAAGCGCGCTGAAGAGTTGCTGAACTGGCTCGACGTCTACACCGGGGATATGATTTACGTTTCCGGCGGAACGGTGCACACGCTGGGGCCCGGTTCGGTAATTGTGGAAACGCAGCAACAATCGGACACCACCTACCGTTTGTACGACTACGGACGGCCGCGCGAGTTGCACCTGAAAGATGGCTTGGCCGCGGTGAAGTTGCAGGTCGCGTCCGGAAAGGTCGTGAGGCCTGCTCCGGTGCAACCCCGTGGCAGCAAGAATCGGCAGGCTGCGCTGATAGCCGCCCCTTACTTTGTCGTGGATATGTTTGAGATGAAGGATTTTCAGGAACTTAGCACGCGCGACGATTCGGGAAAAAGTTCCGCGCAAATTTTGGTGGGAGTGGAGGGATGCGGCGTGGTGGAAGCCGCCGGGGCACAGCCTGTGACTCTCGCAAAGGGTGATGCGGTAGTAGTTCCGGCGTCGGTGGAAACTTTTACTGTGCGTCCGCAGTGGGCGCTGGAATTCTTGAGGGCTGGCGTGCCGGGAGCGAAGCTGTCCGAACCCGAAACCCGAATGTAGTGGTCGAAAGTCTAAAACGTGGTTAAGAACTCAAATTTCTACCCTGTGATTCTGGCCGGCGGCCGGGGCACGCGCTTCTGGCCCTTGAGCCGGAAGAAACGGGCCAAGCAGTTGCTGGCGCTTGACGGCAAGCAGACGATGATCCAGCAGACGGTGGGGCGACTGCTGCCGCTCGCTCCGGCCAAACGATTCTGGATCATTACCAATGACGATCTTCGCCCCGCAATTCTAAAGCAGCTTCCAAAGTTACCGAAAGCGCAGGCGATTGCGGAGCCTGTGGGACGCAATACTGCACCCGCGATTGGTCTCGCCGCCTTTCTTCTGTTGCGCCAGGATCCCCAGGCGGTCATTGGGATGTTTCCTTCCGACCAAGTGATTGCCGATGAAGAGAATTATCGGGCAACCATCCAACGTGGAGCGGAGATCGCCGGCGCGGGGGAAAACATTGTTGTCTTGGGCATCCGGCCGACCCGGGCGGAGACCGGGTACGGCTACATAGAGGCGGGCAGCGCCTTCGCCGGAGACCTGCTGCGCGTGCGCCGATTCACCGAGAAACCCGACGCGGAGAAGGCTGCTGCTTTCGTGGCTGCGGGAAATTATTTCTGGAACAGCGGAATGTTCCTGTGGACCGTTCGCACGCTGGCCAATGCGCTGCGCGAGCATCTTCCAAAGACTGCCCCGCTACTGGAGGAGATCGCGTCTGTTTTCGGCACGCGCAGATTTGCCTCGACTTTTCGCAGGCTCTATCCGAAATGCGAAAACATTAGCGTTGATTACGCGGTTTTGGAACCCCGCTCGGCGAAGGGCGAGAGGGCAGGAAATATTTTTTGCCTCCCTGCGGACTTCGGTTGGAACGATCTCGGCTCCTGGACCGCGCTGCACGAGCATCACACGGCGAAGACCCATCCGGCTGAAGGAAATGTCATCCGCAGTGCGGGCGCATTCGTTCTGAACGCAAAGGGCAATTATGTGCACGCTCCTACCAAGTTTGTAGCTACTGTAGGAGTAGACGGCCTGGTGGTGGTCGATACCCCGGACGCTTTGTTGATCACAACCCTGCAGCACGCACAGGACGTTGGTAAAGTGGTGAAGCATCTGGACGAAAAGAAGCTGCACAAACTGACATAGTTCCAAGTTTCTAGTTTCCGGTTTCCAGCCTAGGATTTTCAGCATCGTTCGCTGGAAACATGAAATTAGAAACCGGAAACTCACAAGCAATGGCTCAAGAAATCAAGTTCGGAACCGACGGTTGGCGCGGGATCATTGCCGACGACTTTACGTTCGACAATGTACGGCGGGTGGCTGCCGCAATCGCTTCCTATGTATTGAAGTACGAGCACGCCCAACGCGGAGTGTTTGTCGGCTATGACACGCGCTTCGCTTCTCAGCGGGCGGCGCAAGCGACTGCCGAAGTCATCGCCGCGGCGGGCATTCCAGTGAAACTGGCCAACGATTACACGCCGACACCAGCTGTTTCTTACGCGGTAAAAGACAAAGGCGCGGCGGGCGGAGTGATGATCACCTCTAGCCACAATCCGTGGAACTGGAATGGAGTGAAATTGAAAGGCAAGTTCGGCGGGTCCGCCACTCCCGACATCATGAAAAAGGTGGAAGAGGAGTTACGCGCGGGAGCGGTGCCGGAAGGCACGAAGGCCACCATCGAAGAGGTTGATCTAAAGACGTCTTACATTGCGGCAGTTTGTCGCTTTGCCGATCTGGATTTGATCGGCAAAGCCAAATTCAAAATCGCGATCGACTCGATGTATGGTTCGGGCCGCGGTATTCTTGCCGGCATATTCCGGGATCGCGGGGTCGAGCACGTCACCATCCGTCAAGAACTCAATCCCCTCTTCCCAGGCATCAATCCCGAGCCGATTGAGCCGCATATCGCTCTTCTCCAGCAAACTGTGCTGAGGGAGAAATGTGACGCCGGATTGGCCACGGATGGCGATGCCGATCGTATCGGCGCGGTCGCTGAAGATGGCAGCTTCGTGGACGCACACAAAATCTTCTGCGTGCTGTTGCACTGGCTGCTTGAGCGTAAGAACTGGCCTGGCGGCGTAACTCGCGCCTTTAATACGACACGCATGCTTGACCGCATTGCCGCCAAGTACGGCCGCAAACTTTACGAAACGCCGATCGGATTCAAATACGCTGCCGATCTGATGATGGAGCACGACATCCTGATCGGCGGCGAGGAATCGGGCGGCATCGGCTACGCGCGTTTTCTGCCGGAGCGTGATGGAGTGCTGAATTGCCTGCTGCTGGCCAATGTGATGGCGGAAGAAGGCAAGCCGCTGGGCCAGCTGGTTGCAGACCTGCAACGTGAGTTCGGTCCACACTATTACGGAAGGCGCGATCTACACATTCCGGAAGAGATCAAACAGAGTGCGATTCAGCGGGCGCGAGCGGAAGCCACACAGAGTCTGGGGCGCTATCGCGTGGTGAAAAAAGAAAACCTTGATGGCATCAAATTTTTTCTGGATGCGCCCACGAATGGCAATGGAGCGGAATCGTGGATCCTGTTTCGCGCCTCTGGCACGGAGCCGCTGCTGCGGGCCTATGCGGAGGCCGCGTCGCCAGAACTGGTTACCGAAATACTGGCGGCCGCGGAGAATTTTGTTAAGAATGGCTATTCGGTTGCACACTAAAGCAGCTCATAATTCCACATTTAACGCGGCGGTAATGCGATACTTCTAAGTGAGCATGACTATCGCTGGAAGCACGCCCCCGACTCCAGACGACTCGCCGGAGGCGCGCCGTTACAATCGGACTCACCGTTGGCTAGGAATCGCGGACTTTGCCGTCGGCACGGTTTTCCTCGTGCTCCTGATGATCACAGGTTGGTCCGGCTGGTTGCGGGATCTCGCCCTGCGGCGGGGATTTCAGAACTACACCGTTGCCCTCTTTCTTTATTTATTCTTTCTGCTGCTGATCAGCAAAGTCCTCGGCGTGGGGCTGGACTACTACGGATTCCGCTTGGAAAGGAAGTTTCAGCTGTCCACGCAAAGAATGCGCTCGTGGATGTGGGACGAGATTAAGGGTTTTCTCGTGGGATTGGTGATGGCGGGGATTGTGGTGGAGTTGCTGTATTTTATGATCCGCCAGTCCCCGCAACATTGGTGGCTGATGATCTGGGCGCTGTTCATGGGGTTGTTTATTTTAATGGCTCAACTGGCCCCGGTGGTGCTTTTTCCAATCTTCTATAAATTCGAGCCGCTGGACAACGAAGATCTGCGGCGCCGACTGGTCCTTCTTGGCGAGCGGGCAGGCACGCGAGTGCGTGGAGTCTATCGTTGGAAGCTCTCGGAAAAAAGCAAGAAGGCGAATGCGGCTCTGACCGGGCTCGGAAGCACGCGGCGGATCATCCTGGCGGACACTCTGCTGGACAACTACGCCCCGGAAGAAATCGAGGCGGTGCTGGCGCATGAACTAGGGCATCATGTCCACAAACACATTCTGAAGAGCATCCTGGTGCAGGCGGGGATCACCTTATTCGGCTTCTGGGTGGCGAACTTTGTACTGCACTACACGGTTGATCATCACATGTTCGAGGAGCTCTCCGATTTTGCTAACTTGCCGCTGCTGGCAATCACAGCAACCGTGATTTCCCTCCTGCTGATGCCCGCGCTGAACGCTTACTCGCGATACAACGAGCGACAGGCCGATCTTTACGCCTTTGAATCGATCGTAAGCGTGGAACCGTTTATTTCGTCGATGAATAAACTAGCGCAGCAGAACCTGGCGGAGCGGACACCTTCGAAATGGATAGAGTTGTTATTCCACTCGCATCCCGCAATCTCCAGGCGCGTGGCCGCCGCAGAAGAATGGAATCGCACGCAAAACGCAAGCCCGCAGGCGTGAAGGCGAATTCCGGATCAACAAGCGAAATTAGCGCGGGCGATACATTGCGGTCACACGCCGCAAATCTTCTTCCGTATCGACGCCGACAGAGTCGTAAGGCGTTTCGCCAACGTAAATGGATATCCCATTCTCCAGGAAACGCAATTGCTCCAGCCGTTCACTTTTCTCCAGCGTCGATTCCGGCTGGCTAGCAAAGAAATCGAGCGCGGACTTTCGGTAAGCGTAAAGGCCCAGATGCTTGAAGTAGCGTGGCGAGGTGCCGTCGCGATCGAAGGGAATGGTGGAGCGCGAAAAATAGAGAGCACGTCCGCTGGCCTCAGTCACGACTTTAACTGCGCTTGGATTATGGATACCTTGCGCCGGGCAAAGCGTCTTCAGAGTTCCCACCTGGACAGAAGAATCACTCATGACCTCTAACAAGCTGGCAATTTGTTCGGGACGTACGAGTGGTTCGTCGCCTTGCACATTGAGATAAACATCGGCCGCAACCTGGTTTGAGACTTCATGCACGCGCTCCGTCCCGCTGCGGTGACTCGACGAAGTCATTTGGGTTTTCCATCCGTGACGGTTGCAGACGTCCATAATTTCTTCAGAATCGGTAGCGATGATCACGTCGGCGAGAAGCGGCGATGAGCAGACCGCTTCATAGACCCAGCCCACAAGCGCCTTTCCGGCGATATCACGAAGCATTTTGCGAGGCAGACGGGTCGAGGCAAGTCGAGCGGGAATGACGGCGAGGGTTTTCATCGGGACCAGTTTTCCAGTTTCATGCCGACACTGGCAAGTATTGAGTCGGAGAATGGACTGGGGCATTTATGGTTTGTTGGACACTTTTTTGCAAGCGCTCTTAGAGTAAGTTATTGGACCTGATGCCACTCCGGCTGGTTGAGTCCGAGGCAGCGAGATTTCGCGCAGGATGCGTCTAGTCCAGCTCGCTGCGTTTCCCGACTGAATGGCGGCGTAGCCCAGGGGGTTAGAGCGACGGCCTCATAATCGAGCGAGGATCAATAACCTACATTGTTTTCAATGCTTTACACGAGCTGGTACGTGCATAAATGCGTGCAAATGCAGCAAGTCTTGCTCTGTCCGCGGATCAACCTTCGTCGAATATGGGGAATGTGACAGTCTCCTTTGAAGGGCTGACTTGGCGAATCCCCCTACCCATCTGTCTCAAGTGCTACCCCACTGAACAGGTCGAGCCGCCTTATGACGCCTACCAACTCCGAACCAAACCGACCTAAACCTCTCGACTTGGTAATGGGGTCAGGGCTATCGGCCCATGCGCCCGGCCGAACTTGATCGCCGTTCACGCCATTGATTATTATGTACGCTGGCGCACATTGGGGCGATGCTTTCACGGGCGGAAATAGCAAAGATCAGGGCTGCGATTGAGGAATTGGAAAAGGCTCGCGACAATTGCAACGATAGCGGCATCCGAAAACTGATTGAGGCTTGGATCGAGGAACAGAAAAAGAGGTTGGCGTCCGAAAAATGACGCAAGAAGAGCTATTGTGCCCCCACAATAAAAGTTTCAGAAACGTACAAAAGTGAACAGCGCCCCCAGAGCGGCAAGAAGTATTGTGGCTGAGTCCAAAAACACCTTACACTGCACTCAGTGACTGAAACTGTCAGGCCGAACTCAGGAACGGGTTCGGCATTTTTCGTTGTCGCTTGGTGGGATTGCCACACTACAGTAGTAGGACTGTTCCTAGCTTAGCGAGGCGGCCTTTGAGCCAGTCACACAAATGCGCCGTCTGCTTGCCTGAGCTGTCAGACCACTCTACTCTACATATTCCAGAATGAGCATTGTTGTGTCGCCCCTGAAAATCGCTTCCACATCATCTTGCATCGGGACAGAAGTGCCCAATGTATTCCATTCAGTAGTCCCGCTCTGAGCATCCACACCAATCCGGGGCCTTACACCGGTCGTAGCCTTTTTTAAGAACTTCTCTAATGCTGCGCCTGTTATTGAGGCCCTTGCAGATCATTTGCCAAGCTTGGATAAAGCGTACAAAGTTTTGAAAACTGTGGGTGCTGCCTCTGCGAGCGCCGGAGGCGCGGCGTACATGCTGCAACATCTTAAAGACGTTCTCAGTATCGTAGGTGGTAAAAGTGACCCCATAACATCGTGCACCTACTTACATTCCCAGATAGATTTACCGGAATCCATGTCCATCGTCGCGGTGCAGCTCCTGGTGAGTTCGATCTTGCCGAGCAACAGACCGGGTTTTCTCATCCTGACGAAGCCGCACAGCTGTCTGTCGGAATCCCTAACCATGCTGACTTGCTCCACTACAAAACCCTCTTGCTCGAACTGAGTTCTTATATCTGACTCGGTGCTTGTGACATCGGCTTCCCTGAATTTGCGACTAGACGTACAAGCAACGACCGCAAGAAGAAGGAAGATACCAGAGTAAAGCAGACACGACGACCTCATAACACTCACACCCTCAACCAGAGTGTGACTGTCGATCAGTTCACCGGCAAGATTACGCGGGTAACGAAGTGAGGTCTACGCAGTTTTCTTCGCTCGAACCTTTGCCCATCGCGCTCTTTGAGCCGCTGCGATCTTCCTTCGAGCCGCCGCTGACAATGTGCGCAAAGGTGTTGCGGGTTGGCTGCCAGATTTTTGCTTTGCCCATCGCGCCCTTTGTGCTGCTGCTACTCGCTTGCGTCCGGCAACTGACATCGTTCGCTTCGATTTGACTCCGGAGAAGTAAACTTTTCCGAACGCGTTAAGGCGGCTGTTACGCGATGCAGTTCGTTCTCAAGTCGTGCACGCTCTTTGTTCAACTGCTTAACCACTCCAGACAGACTCCCCATTTGGTTCCCCTCACCGCTTAGGATCATAGCAGGGTGCGAGACAGTAAGGCTTTGTCGGTCGGCCCCAGTTCTCCTTAGATATTGGTATTGGGTCCATGAGTTAGCCACGGGCCTGCGGCTCACGCATAGGGATGAAAGCGGTTTGCTAAGCCTCATTGATTCCAAACGGGTTACCCGCGGCTTTCGGCGGAGTGTAATGACGATGTTAAGCCAGTTAACCTGCGACCGTCGCTTATCGTAGACGCAGGGAGCTATGCTGCCACTGGCTTCAGCACGACACTCATGTAGCTGTCCATCGCTTGTGTCAACTGTGAATCCACCTCATCTGCGATCGTCATAACATCAGGCAACAGCAAGCTGAAATCCAGAGCGCTCAAATTGTTCTGCAACGTCCCGAAAAGAGTTACCTGCAGGATCCGTGAGTCGTGCACTAGCATCCCAGGGGTGTAACCTTGCAGTTTTCGCATCTTGCCATGCGCCACCGAAGCGGCGGAACAGACGGCATCGCTCTCTTCCCCAGGGACATTGGGCTCTCGCAGGCGGATAATCAGGTCTTCAATCAGCTTGGGAAGATACCCCGTACGCTCCTTGTCGGTAAGCGAAACGTGGTTGAGTTCTTTGCTCTTTTTTACCCGCCCTAACCAGTCTTCGACGATGCCGATAGTACAACGCTGCAATATCGCGGCTACTCTTTCCTTTTGCATTCGGGTCGATGGTTTACGAGTGAGGAGTTTTTCTTGGACCATTTCGGCCAGCTTCCCGGCCTCGAATGGTTTCACGATGATGTCGTCCGCTTGTAGAAGAATGGCGTCCATAGCGCTCTTCACGTCGGGGTAGCCGCTGACCAGCAGAGTGAGCGCATCCGGTTGGGCGTGCCGCATGGCGGTAACCACCGCAAAACCATCACTGGGGTTCGGCATGTGCAGGTCCGTGATAAGCACATCGAAGCTCTCGGTAGTAATAAGTTTCAGGGCTTCCGTTACGTTGCAGGCCGGGATTACCTCAAATCCTTTTCTTTCAAGCGTCGTACTCATCATGGCGCGAACAGCCTCATCATCATCCACCAGTAGGACCCTATGCGACACGCTCGTTTTAGTCTGAGTCACACAACACCACCTTCCACTGACGAGTATGTCTTGGTGTCAGTTTCTGGACTGTACGAAATTGACCAGTTCTGGAGATTGTTATTCCCATCTTGGAACTTTTTCGAGTAATCCGCTGCTTGTCGCAACCAAGACGATTACACTCAAAATGCTAGTTTCACTTTCCGAGCGACTTCTGGAATTGCTGCATTCCTGCCAACAAGTCCCTGCGATCTGATTTGCTTTTTGTAAACACGCAACGTCGTGTCCATCGTCTTGTGCCGCGGCAAGGATCGCAAACACCGGACACGGTTCAAAGACTGCGAAGGCTGTGCAGACGCTTGCAGCGGATCATATGCGAACCATCAACGCGGCTGTCGTCCCAAGCCAGACAGATATGCCGGTCACCGAGTTTTGGGAAAAGACTTACCTGCCTTACTGTGAAACAGGGTGGAAGGGCACAGGTATGCGTTCCTCAACCGTGCGGGGATTAAAACAGCTTTGGAATCAACATCTGAACGCACATTTTGGCAGAATCACGGTACGAAGTAGTCGCTCAGGCTTTCGTACAGAGTCGATGCGAACGTTGCACGCGCTTCGGTTTTCCGTCTACAATCTGGTTGGTGTAATACCGGACATGAAACGCATTGAATGCCTCGTAGACCTAGCCTCTTTGATGCCGTTCGCTTCGGTGCCTCATAACACCCATCGTGCGTTAAAGTGCAATGTTATGCACGCCAAGGTACTCTGGCAAGTAACACCTTTAGTTTCAACATGGCGGCGTAGCTCAGGTGGCTAGAGCGACGGTCTCATAATCCGTAGGTCCGTGGTTCGAGTCCACGCGCCGCCACCAATTCTTTGATCCCTTAAAAAATATAGGCTGGCAGATTAGGCCATCGCCCGACGATTGGGCGCTATTCGGGGCACTTCAGCTCTCCGAATCCGGAAAGAGGCATTACTGAAGTTTCCTGGGTATGGCTCAAATGATTGTGAGTCAACTGGTTGGCTATTTATCCTAGAAGCCGGGAACTCGCGCGCTGGCAGGATCGGCGGAGCGATTACCAGTTCATGTCTGCCAGCACAAACTCGTGGAGAAGTCTGCCCGCGGGGGCGCAGGTCTTCGTCGCCTTGGTGATTGCCGCGGGCACAGCCTCTTTGTTACTGGCCTCTCTCCATCCCAGCAGCAAAAACATTGCGGAATTCATCTGCTATCTGGGCATCGCGATTCTGGCGTCTCGATTGCGCGTCACCCTGCCCGGCATCACCGGTACTCTTTCGGTGAATTTTCTCTTCATTCTGGTCGGGATAGCAGAACTAGGTTATTCCGAGGCTCTCACTCTGGGTGGAGTTGCCATGCTGGCCCAGAGTTTGTTACCGGGCCGGCCAACCGCTATTCAATTGACGTTCAACGTCTGTGCGGGCGCGGTCTCCACCGCAGTAGCTTATGTCGTCTACCACAATAGTTTTTGCAATGATCTCATCGGGAACCGTCCGCTCCTTTTGTGCCTGACTGCGTCGATTTACTTCATCGTCAATGCCGGTTGCATTGCGGTCGTGATTTCATTCAGCGAAGGCAAACCGCTGCGGAAGATTCTGGTGGACTGTTATTTTTGGTCCTTCCCTTATTACTTGGTAGGGGCTGGCATCGCGGGCGCGATTTCCTGGGTCAACCACAGCTTCAATTGGGAGACATCGTTGCTGTTCGTTCCCGCCATTTACATCATCTACCGTTCTTACCGCCTCTATCTGGGCAAATTGGAAGATGAAAAGCGGCACGTCGAAGAGATGGCGAACCTGCATCTTCGTACGATTGAAGCCTTGGCGCTGGCCATCGAGGCCAAAGACCAGACTACCCACGATCACCTGCAGAGGGTTCGCGTCTATGCCATCGAGGTAGCCAAGGAGTTGGGCATAAAAGGGGCCGAACTCGAAGCGCTCCATGCCGCCGCGCTGCTGCATGACATCGGTAAGTTGGCTGTACCGGAACACATCATTTCGAAACCCGGGCGGCTGACTCCGGAAGAGTTTGAGAAGATGAAGATCCATACCGTGGTCGGCGCGGAAATTCTGGAGCGCGTCCGTTTCCCTTACCCGGTAGTGCCGATTGTGCGGGCCCACCACGAAAAATATGATGGGTCCGGCTACCCGTTTGGATTAAAAGGCACGGAAATTCCAATAGGCGCGCGCATCCTTTCCGCAGTCGACTATCTGGATGCTTTGGCGTCCGACAGACAATACCGGCGCGCTGTGCCGCTGGACGACGTAATGCAGAGACTGGCGGCGGAAGCGGGCAAGTCATTTGATCCCAAGGTAGTCGAAGTCCTGAAGAGGCGATACAAATCTCTGGAGAATTTAGCGCGAGCAAAATCGACGGAAGATGGCAGCCTGGCCCTCTCTGCCGGACTCAAGATCACGCGCGGGCCGGCACCGGCCGCGGGATTCGAGAGTACGGATGTTTTGGATACGCCAGGTCGAGAAGCAAGCTTCCTGTCGTCGATTGCGGCGGCACGCCAGGAGGCCCAGAGTCTGTTTGAGCTAAGCCAGGATCTGGGAGCGTCATTGAGCCTGGGCGAAACGCTCTCCGTATTCTCCGTGAAATTGAAACCGATGGTTCCCTACGATGCGATTGCCATCTACATCCGAAGGGGCGATGAGTTAATTCCGGAATATGTAAACGGTGATAACTACCGCTTGTTCGCCTCTCTCCGAATTCCGGTGGGCGACGGGCTTTCAGGCTGGGTGGCGCAAAACAAGAAACCGATTGTGAATGGAAATCCTTCGGTGGAACCCGGATACCTGAACGATCCCGCCAAGTTCAGCACCTTGCGTTCGGCGCTGGCTTTGCCTCTCGAGGGAGTGACGGGCGTGATCGGTGTTCTCGCACTCTACCGCTCCGAACGCGACGCTTTCACTACCGATCATTTGCGCATTCTGCTGGCGGTGAGCGGCAAGATGGCTTTGTCCATCGAGAATGCTCTCAAATATCAGCAGGCGGAGAGCTCCGCAACCACTGATTATCTCACTGGCCTGCCCAATGCCCGGTCGCTGTTCCTGCAGCTCGACCGCGAGCTGGCGCGTTGCAAGCGCGACAATGCTTCGCTCACCTTGATGGTCTGTGACATGAACGGATTCAAGAAGATCAACGATCGCTTTGGGCACTTGGAAGGGAATCGAGTTCTGCGTTTGTTCGCACAGGCGTTGAAAGACAGCTGCCGCGAATATGACTACGTCGCTCGCATGGGCGGAGATGAATTCGTGGTCATTGCTCCGGGCCTCGCCCTCGACGCCGCGGCCAAGAAGGTGGAGCAGATTCGTCCACTCGCCCGGCAGGCCGGCTTTGACGTTTGCGGAGAAGACATGCTGTCATTGAGCGTCGGGCTGGCTGTCTCTCCGGAAGATGGAAACGATGCCGAACAATTGCTGACCGAAGCGGACCGCCGCATGTATCTGGAGAAACAAAAACAACCCTCCCGGAAAGACCAGCGACTGCACACGCGGATGAAATGCCGGCTTACGATTGAATTACATCCTCAGTCGGGCGGGGGCCCGATTTTCGGTAACCTGATTGACCTCAGCCTGGGAGGCTGCTATGTCGAGACCAGCGCCATCCTCACTCCCGGCTCGAATGTCAAAATAGTGTTCTCCATGGACGACGCGAATTTGAGCTCGGAAGGCACCATAGCCAGAATCCATCCAGGATCGGGAGTAGCGATCCAATTCAAGGAGATGAGCCGCGAATCCCGCGAAAAGATGTATCGGATTCTCGAATTCGTTCAAAGCACGACCACCTTGTATAACGACCGCTATCTTCAGAAACTATTCAACCGCTGATCGTTTTACAGTGCGCTAGCCAGCCTTGAACGCGGCCTTCCCCGCCCGTACACTTAAAGGATGCACGTCCACGTTCATGGCGGGGGCGGTCCCAAGCGAGTACTGAAGATTTCGCTGGGCGTGACTCTTGCCTACACCGTGTTGCTGGTGGTGGCCGGCATTCGTGCCCATTCGCTGGCATTACTCTCCGAAGCCGGACACAATCTTTCCGATTTTCTCGCTCTGCTGCTGTCTCTGGTCGCCGTCTATTTGCAATCGCGCCCGGCGAGTTCCACCAAGACCTACGGCTACCATCGCGCAGGAGTTTTGGCCGCGCTGGTCAACGCGGTGTCGCTGGTTGCGGTTTCCTTCTTCATCTTCTACGAGGCTTTCCGGCGTCTGCAGCATCCGGAGCACGTGCAGGCCTCAATCATGATGTGGGTGGCCGGCGCTGGTGTAGTGATGAATGGAGTAATCGCGCTGCTGCTCTATCGCTCCGGCGGCGACGTGAATATCCGCAGCGCCCTGCTCCATGAAGTGGGCGATACGCTTTCGACGGCGGCGGTAATCGCCGGGGGCTGGGCCATTCTGGTCACGGGAGATTACTGGATCGATTCCGCGTTGTCATTCGGGATTGGCGTGCTCATCCTGTGGTCGGGTTTCGGAATCGTGCGCGAGACGCTGAATATTTTGCTCGAAGGCACCCCACGCGGAATGAAGCTCGAACTGGTGGAAACGGCGATTCGCTCCATCGAGGGCGTCAACGACGTGCACGATCTTCATGTGTGGAGCATCGGATCGGAAACGCACGCGCTCTCTTGCCACATCGCAATTGCAGATATTCCGCCCTCAGTCAGCGAGCGCATCCTGCGCGACGTGAAAGACCGCCTGCATCAACACTTCCGCATCGACCACACCACCATCCAGTTCGAGCACGTGGAGTGCGAGGTGGCGCACGGGTGTGTGATGCCGGTGACCGAGAGTGCCGAGCATCACCACCACAGTCACGGGCACTAGACTCGCGTGAAGACGATCACCTCAGACGGTTCTCCCGGAAGACTCTTCAAGCCCAAAAGGACTTGGGACGCATGGTCGGAGGAAAACCATCGCAAGAGCACTGGCCTGTGGCTCCCGGTGGCGAAGAAAGGCTCGAGCCTACGGTCGGTTTCATACCAGGAAGCCCTCGACGTTGCTCTCTGCTACGGATGGATCGACGGCCGGAAAAGGCCCGAGAGCGAACAGAGTTGGCTCCAAAGATTTGTCCCGCGATCGGACAAGAGCGTCGGGTCGAAGATTAGCCGCGAAAAAGCTCTGGCGCTGCTTGCGTAGCAAAAAGGCAGACACTCGCGCTCGAAAGATTGAGCAGTTTATTGCAATGCTGGAAAGGAAAGAGAAGATTCATCCCTAAACCCACAGAGATTCGGGGGCGAAAGGAAATCTTGCCATTACATGGTCTACGCGCCGCCGTTTTGCTTCTCGAAGATCTCTCGCACCCGCTCAATCGTGTCCGCCTCATGCGCCGACTTGTCCGGCCGCAGGCGCACGATCCGGGGGAAGCGCAGCGCGTAGCCGCTGTCATGACGATCCGACTGCATCATGTTATCGAACGCCACTTCCAGCACGATCTTTGGTTCAACGGTGCGCCGGAAGCCCTCATTCTCAATCGTGTGTTCCAGAAACCAATGCGTCATCTCTGCAATCTCGGCATCTGTGAGTCCGGAGTACGCCTTGCCCATGTTCGCCAGCCGGTCACCATCCCACACCGCAAACGTGTAGTCGCTAAGCACTCCCACGCGCTTGCCGTGGCCGTACTCAACCGCGGTCACAACCACATCGAGCGTGGCTAGCTCGCGCTTCATCTTCAGCCACGATTTGCCGCGCTTACCCGGTGTATAGGTTGAGGCGAGATCTTTGATCATCAGTCCTTCGTTTCCCCTGGCCTGCGCAGCGGTAAACAATTCTTCAAGTTCATCCTGCGAAGCGGCTCGAAACACGGGCGCGCGGATGATGCTGTGCGTCGAAGTCTCTTCTACGTTTCCGAACTTGAATTCCCCTTGCGTTCCCATATTCTTCCGTGCTTCTACGTCTCCGTAGGAAATGACCTTTCTTTCTGCAGCCAGCAACTCATCCAGGATCCGCGCCCGGTCCTTCAGCGGACGATCGATCAGCAACTCGCCGCCTGCGTATAGAACATCGAACACCAGGTACGCTACTGGAATCTCCTGCAGCATTTTCTCGCTAACTTTTTTTCGGCCGAGCCGCTGCTGCAAAACGGAGAACGGTCGCGCCCGGCCAAGTTCTGCAGCCCTGGCCTCGCCGGCTTCTGAGAAGGATTCGTCCACCACTGCCTGCATCTGCACCAGATTCTGCGAGTGTTCCCACGCCACAATCTCGCCATCGAGAATCGCGTCCCGCGGCAGCCCTACGAGCGCGTTCGGCAATTCAGGAAACGATTCGGTGATTTCATCTCGTGTACGAGAAAAGAATTTCACTTCCCCCGGCGAAACGTGGGCCTGGGCGCGAATGCCGTCATACTTATCTTCCACCGCGGCCTCGGCGAAATAACTCAGCCCTTCTTCGGCCGGCTCAATCGGACTGGCAAGCATGCAACCTAAAGGGTGGAACAGCCGCATTTTGGCCGTCGCCAGCTTACCTTCGACCGCCAGGCGAAGCGTCTCCCCGATATCCCCCAACAGCATGTCGGCGCGCTGCACCTCGGCGAGCGTGCCGCCGTAGGCTTTGGCAATGGCGTCCTCGACCAGGCTTTCTTTCAGGCCAATTCGCAGGTCGCCCGTCATCACCTTTACGATGTACTTGGCTTCGAGAGGCGTGGCCCGCGACAAAAGGTCGCGAACTATCGCTGTCTTCGCCGCTGGCCCACGCGCCGTCGCGATTTGCGCGAAGGCATCGGCGACTTCGAGAATTCGCAGGCCTTGGCCGGATTTCTCCGGTAGAACATCCGCAGCTACAGCGCCCAAGTCACCATGCCTACGATAGGCACTGGCAAGAGCGTGCTCATCCTTGCCCGAAAGCCCGGCGACAACTCGCCACAACAGGGAACCACCCACCTGCATAGTTGTCTCTTCCCATGCGGGAAATGGTCTTCCGGACAGAAACACCGTGGAGACCGCAGCTTCGTCGACGCTGCGCGACTTCAGATAGCCAGCCAGGATAGCTGTCTTTTGCAGCTTCTTCGTGGTGCTTGCTATCTCCTCGCAGGTTGCAGCTAGCTTACGCATGTCGATAAGATGTCGTTCCGAGGATAGACGAAAGCCTCTCGGAGTGCGATTCCAGTCCCTTAAACGCCGTCAATGTAAACACTTAGCGCATCCAGTCGTAACTCAAGAATGTACCCCCTGTGGTAATCTAGTGGTTGGCGCTTTGCAGCGCCCGGAGCATCTAATTACAGTGCATTCTCTGCGAAATCTCGTGCGTTTTCTGGTGGCCGTGCAACTTCTGCCCGCCCTTGAAAGTGGCGAAGAAACGCTGGTCGGCGGCCAGGCTGTTCTCGAAGGCGTGATGATGCGTTCGCCGCACGCCTGGGCGATTGCTTGCCGCAAACCTTCCGGCGAAGTGGTGACCATGAGCGAACCGCTCGAGCGTCCCTCGGAAAAACACAAGTGGATGGCGTGGCCCGTGGTTCGCGGGGTGATGACACTCGGTTACGCCATGTCTCTGGGTTACCGTGCACTGCGTTTCTCGGCGAACGTAGCGATTGAAGAGGTGATGCAAAGCGAGGCAACAGATGTGGTGACAGCCGCGTCGGCTGTCCCACCGAAGCGAAGCGAGGCGGAACCTTCCCCGGCGACGTCATTCCAGGCGCAGACTCGCGAGAAAGCCGCCACCATTAGCGGATGGCTGGCTGCGGGCAACGTCATCCTCTCCCTGGCGTTCTTCATCTTCATGTACAAGTACCTGCCGCTGCTGGCGGCCACTGAACTGAAAAAGGTGAATCCCGCTTTCGGCGGCCAGATTGTGTTTAACCTGATCGATGGTGCGGTGCGCTTGATCCTGTTCCTGTTATTCATCTGGGGAGTTTCTCTCTTCCCGGACATTCGACGCGTCTATGAGTATCACGGGGCTGAGCACAAGACCGTATTCGCCTTCGAGAATGGCGATCCGCTCGAAACCGCAACCGTGCAGAAATATTCGACCTTTCATCCCCGTTGCGGTACCAGTTTTCTAATGACGGTGATGCTGATCTCGATCGGCTTTTACATGCTGATTCCGTTCACCACATTCTGGGCGCGCTTTGCGTCACGTATCGCGCTTCTGCCCGTAATCGCCGGCGTCTCCTACGAGATCATTCGCTTCGCGGCCAAGCATCGTGGCTCGCTCTTCGCGCTGATGACTACGCCCGGACTGTGGCTGCAGCGCATTACCACACAGCCTCCTTCGGACGAGCAAGCACAATGCGCCATCGTCGCCCTCGATCGCGCGATGGCTCTCGAAAAAGAAAACGGCGGCGAGTTGGTGATTGCCTAGCGGCTCCGCCGCGGATATTTCTCTCTTTCTATTCCTCATCTACAATGCCGTAGAGACGTACTTGCTACGTCCAGCTGCTTCTCCCCGACTCCGGCAACACCGAGACGTAGTGAGCTACGCCTCCACGAAAGCGCATCATGTTTGAACGTCTTGACCAAATCGAAGCCCGTTATGAAGAGCTGACCCAAGCTCTTGCCTCGCCGGATATCGTCAACGATTCGGCGAAATACCAGAAGACTGCCAAGGCGCACAGCGAAATCGCGCCCGTGGTCGAGAAGTACCGCGAGTACAAGGACCTGACGCGAGGCATCGCCGAAAGCAAAGCGATGCTCGTTGAGGAACAAGATCCGGAGATGCGTGCTTACGCGCAGGAAGAGCTCAACAAACTTGAGCCCCGCGTAGCGGCCATCGAAGAAGAATTGAAGGTCTTACTATTGCCAAAAGATCCGAATGACGAGAAAAACATTATTCTCGAAATCCGGGCCGGCACGGGTGGAGACGAAGCCACGCTCTTTGCCGCCGAGATCTTCCGGATGTACACCAGATATGCGGAAACGCAGCATTGGAAAGTTGAGGTGCTCTCTTCGTCGGAGTCGGCGGCGGGTGGCTTGAAGGAAGTCATCGCCATCATCGAAGGCAAGCGCGTTTTTTCTCAACTTAAGTACGAAAGCGGCGTACACCGCGTGCAGCGTGTTCCCGCGACCGAGCAGCAAGGGCGTGTCCACACCTCAGCCGTCACGGTGGCGGTGCTGCCCGAAGCCGAGGATGTCGACATCAAGATTGAAGCGAAGGATCTGCGGATTGATACTTTCTGCTCCTCGGGGCCCGGCGGCCAGTCGGTCAACACCACATACTCCGCCGTTCGCATTACGCACATCCCCACAAACACGGTGGTGAGTTGCCAGGACGAGAAGTCGCAGATCAAGAATCGAGAAAAAGGCATGCGCGTTCTGCGCTCCCGGCTCTATGAAATTGAGATGGAGAAGCAGCAGCAGGCACTGGCCAAAGAGCGCAAGGCCATGGTCGGTTCCGGCGACCGGAGCGAGAAGATCCGTACCTACAACTTCCCGCAAAACCGGCTTACCGATCATCGCATTGGCTTCACGATTCATCAGCTGGAATCTGTAATGGATGGCAAGCTGCAACCGCTGATTGAAGCCCTGACCACGCACTATCAGGCGGAGAAACTAAAGGAAGAGGGCGCAACCGTCGCATAAAGAGCCGTCCCCCCAAGTTCAACAGAAACCGCGGGGCTTACAGCAACCCGTGAGGACTGATTCAGCACCTAAGCTGCACTATGTCGAAAGGCAATTCTCGCTCTCTGCTGGCGCTTACGGGCTTTGCACTGGCGACGGCCGGCGCCGCCTGGTACGGTGCCCGTTACAGTGGCAAGGTAAGCCATGCAGGTTGGTACCGAGACTTGGACAAACCTAGTTTTAGGCCTCCAAAGAACGTGCATCCGGTGGTTTGGACAATGCTGTACGCGATGATGGCGTGGTCGGGATGGCGTATCTGGAGCGCCGCGCCGTCTCGAGAGCGCAAACATGCGCTACGTCTCTGGATTTCGCAACTCGCCACCAACGCGAAATGGTCTAAGCTTTTCTTTGCGGAACATAGTCCAACGCTCGCCCTGGCTGACGCGATTGCGTTGGAGGGCATGATTTTCGCCTACATCAAAGCTGCTCGAAAAGTAGATCGCGCAGCGGCCAATGCTTTCATCCCATACGCGGCGTGGGTCGCCTTTGCTGCGGTGCTTAACTCGGAAATCGCGAGACTGAATCCGCGCGAGGCGTAAAGAAACCTTCGCACTTTCCTCATTTTTCTTTTTTTGCTCCAGTGGCGGGCGTGTGTGTTGAAATGATGCGGTGCAACTGAAAGCTGAACTCTTGTCCGCGGTCAAGCGACTGACTGAAGAGAATGTCCCTTCCCCCCGCATGAACGCTGAGCTTCTGCTGATGTTCACGCTAGGATGTGATCGGGCCTACTTGTACGCGCATCCAGAGCGTGATCTTACCTCCGATGAAATCAGTCGCTATAAGGCCGTACTCGCGCAGCGCGAGCGCGGCGTTCCGGCCCAGTATGTTACCGGGCACCAGGAATTTTGGGGCATGGATCTTGTCGTCACGCCCGCTGTGCTGATCCCGCGCCCTGAAACCGAGCACGTCATCGAAACTGTCTTGGCTTGCGTGGGTCGGACACTGTCGTGCGCCGACCCTTTCCGACTCATCGACGTCGGCACGGGCTCTGGCTGCATCGCGCTGGCACTCGCCAAGGAATTGCCGCAAGCCGACGTCCACGCGACCGACATTTCCTCGGCTGCGCTCGAAATCGCCCGCGCCAACGCGGCTCGTCACCAACTGGAATCCCGCATTCGATTTCGCGAAGCGGATTTGCTGACTGGATTCGGAGCCAACTTTTTCGATGTCATCGTCTCCAACCCTCCCTATGTGGGCGAATCGGAGAAAGATGAAGTCCAACTCGAAGTTCGCAAGTTCGAGCCGCGCAACGCCGTCTTTGCGGGTCACACCGGTGTTGAAGTGATCGTGCGGCTGATACCAGAATCCCACGCCGCGCTCCGGCCCGGCGGTTGGCTGGTGATGGAGATCAGCGGGACCATGGTGGAAGATACGACCCGATTGCTAACCGGGTGGGAAGACATCCGATTCGTCAAGGATCTACAGGATATTCCGCGGGTGGTAGCGGCCCGAAAGAAGATCTAGACCGCTATGTCTGCCGGCGCAGGACGAACACTCATGTTAGGTACACTGTTATTTATCGCGAAACGGCAGCCGGCTGAATCTCTTCCACGTCCACGACGTTGGTAGGATACTTGCCCGTGTAACAAGCCGAACAATAGGAAGTTTTCTCTCCATCCCCGCAAGCTTTCTTAAGGCCTTCCAGCGACAGATAGGCGAGCGAATCCGCGCGAATGTACTGGCGAATCTCGTCGATCGATTTATTGGCCGCAATCAGCTGATTTTTCGAAGGCGTATCCACGCCGTAGTAGCAGGGAGAAACGGTGGGCGGACACGAGATGCGCATGTGAACTTCTTTTGCTCCCGCGCTGCGAATCATGCGAACGATCTTCCGGCTGGTGGTGCCGCGCACAATGGAATCGTCAATCAGCACCACGCGCTGCCCTTGAAGAAGCGACCGCACCGGATTCAGCTTCAGCTTCACGCCAAAATCACGCACGCTCTGGCTCGGCTCGATAAACGTCCGTCCGACGTAGTGATTGCGGATCAATCCGAAGCGAAACGGGATGCCGCTCTCGGCGGCGTATCCCACGGCCGCAGTCACGCCCGAATCCGGCACAGGGACCACGAGATCGGCTTCCACCGGCGCTTCGCGTGCCAGCTGCCGTCCCAGTTCTTCCCGACTGGTTTGCACCGCGCGGCCAAACACCACGCTGTCTGGACGCGAAAAATAGACATGCTCGAAGATGCAACTTGATTGCGGCGCGGCGGTTGAATAGAAACGCGAGGTGATTCCTTCCGGCCCCACTACGACCAATTCGCCGGGCTTCACGTCGCGCTCGTAGGTCGCCCCAATCAGGTCAAAAGCACACGTCTCCGAGGCAAAGACGATGGTGTCACGTTTCTGGCCTTCCAGCGCCGGAATGCGTCCCATGGCCAGAGGGCGGAAGCCTCGCGGGTCGCGGGCCGCAATAATGCGGTCAGGACTCATGACCACCAGCGAAAACGCGCCTTCCACGCGCCGCAACGCATCTGCGATCGCTTCTGGCAGAGTATGCTCCCGCGAAAGTGCGATCAGATGGACGATCACCTCGGTATCGCTGTTCGTCTGAAAGATTGATCCCTGACGCTCCAGGTGGCTGCGAACCTCCGCCGCGTTCACCAGATTGCCGTTGTGCGCCACAGCAATCGACCCTTTATTCGAGCCCACCAGAATCGGCTGCGCGTTCAGCAGCGCAGAATCGCCAGCCGTTGAGTAGCGCGTGTGGCCGATGGCTAGCGTGCCGCGTATTTTCGCGAGCACATCTTCGGTGAATATGTCGGCGACCAGGCCCATAGCCTTGTGCACTCGCGAACTCAGACCATCGGATGTGACAATGCCAGCCGACTCCTGCCCGCGATGCTGCAAGGCGTGCAATCCCAGGTACGCAAGCTTCTCTGCCTCGGGATGAGCAAAGATCGCTACCACTCCGCACTCTTCGTGGAATTTATCTGAAATCAGCATTTAGCAATCAGCCTTTAGCTTAAACCACCGCAGACAGACATCCTCGCCCGTCTGCCACCCAAAGTCCGGCACTTCAGTCTGCGGCCACAAGCTCTGGATCAGTCCGCAAAATCGATTCCAATGCGGATTCGTACGTCTGATTCAACTCCGAGACTGCCACCGACACCACCACATGGTCACCCAACGCAATTTCCAGCCGCTCAGGAATCGTTTCCCCGATCACATCCGCAGAGACTCCATTTTTCTCTGCCACCTGTTGGATTCGCGACAGCTTCTCTGGGTCGCAGGAGACCACAATGCGGCTCGCATCCTCGCCAAACAGGACAAACTGGGCTGGAAGTTCATTCGCCGCAAGGTTGACGCGCGCACCGACATTTTCTGCAAACGCCTTTTCTGCCAATGCCGCCGCCAAACCGCCGTCGGAGCAATCATGCACCGATTCCACCGTGCCCTCTCGAATCAACTCAATCACCGCTTTCTGCAGTGCGGCTTCCTTCTCCAGATCAAGTTCTGGCGGATATCCCCACACAGCCCCCAGAATTTCCTTTGCGTATTCCGACGACCCGAACTCGCTCTCCACATCGGCAATATCGGCCATCTCTCCGCCGCGCAATAGCACGATTGTGCGGCCAGCCGCGGCGAAATGCATCTTCGCAGTTTTGTGCACGTCTTCGAGAATGCCCACCACT
Organism: Candidatus Sulfotelmatobacter sp.; assembly: GCA_049519055.1. GTDB lineage: Bacteria > Acidobacteriota > Terriglobia > Terriglobales > Acidobacteriaceae > Sulfotelmatobacter. The sequence goes on from JBEKRE010000005.1 coordinate 79,785, forward strand.
CCCAGCACCGGCGTAGGATAAATGCCTTCGCCCAACGTCTCATTGTAGAAACTGACATTGCCGCCTGTGATAGGGATCTCCAACTCCTCGCAGGCTTTGGTGATGCCATCGATCGTCTGCGAGAATTGCCACATAATTTGCGGCTTCTCGGGATTGCCGAAATTCAAGCAGTTGGTCGCGCCCACGGGAGTTGCTCCCGAACAAGCCACCTTACGCGCAGCTTCGGCCACGGCATGCATCGCGCCCAACCGCGGATCGAGATAGCACCAGCGCCCATTGCCATCGAGCGCCATGGCCAGGCCACGTTGCGACCCTTTGATCCGGATCACGCCCGCGTCGCCTGCCCCCGGCGCCTCCACCGTGTTGGTCTGGACCATGTGATCGTATTGCTGCCATACCCAGCGCTTGCCGCAGATGTTCGGGCTCGCCAGAAGCCGCTTGAGGTCTTGCGTGAAATCGCTGCTGCCGTCGAGCTGAATGTGTCCGGGAATCTCGCGGGACACGGGCGGCTCCCAGCGCGCGAGAGCGCGTTTGTACACTGGTGCATCGTCGGTGAGCGCCTGGTTCGGAATCTCTGCGACTACTTCGCCGTGATGGAGCACGCGCAATTTATCATCAGTTGTGACCCTGCCGACCTCGACTGCATCGAGTCCCCACTTTCCAAACACTCGGAAAACTTCCTGTTCACGGCCCTTCTGCGCGACCAGCAGCATCCGTTCCTGCGATTCGCTCAGCATGATTTCGTAAGGCGTCATGCCCGTTTCGCGCTGTGGGACGCGATCGAGCTCGATCTCGATGCCAACGCCACCGCGCCCGCCCATCTCGCACGTTGAGCAGGTAAGTCCGGCAGCTCCCATATCCTGAATGCCGACGATCACCCCGGTCTGCATAGCCTCCAGGCAAGCTTCGAGTAACAACTTTTCCAAGAACGGATCGCCGACTTGCACGTTGGGTCGCTTTGCCTCCGATGCTTCGCTAAATTCCTCGCTAGCCATCGTCGCGCCATGGATGCCGTCGCGTCCGGTTTTGGCGCCGACATAAATTACGGGATTGCCTTCCCCAGCAGCACGCGCGTAGAAGATCTCGTCCTTGCGGACCAACCCCAAGGCGAAAGCGTTCACCAGCGGATTGCCGGAATAGCACGGCTCAAACTTGGTTTCGCCGCCTAGGTTGGGCACGCCGAAGCAGTTGCCATAAGAAGCGACGCCGCTGACTACGCCTTCGAGAATCGAGTGATTCTTGTGGACGTCGGCTTGTGTGGGGATAGCCCCCCTCCGCTGTCCGGCCGTAATGGGCCCGAACCTTAGCGAATCCATGACTGCAACCGGTCTGGCGCCCATCGTAAAGATATCACGCAGAATTCCACCTACTCCGGTGGTTGCACCCTGAAAGGGCTCAATAAAGGACGGATGATTGTGCGATTCGATCTTGAAAGCGCAAGCCCAACCGTCGCCGATGTCAATGATGCCGGCATTCTCTCCCGGACCCTGCAGAACCCGCTTGCTACGAGTGGGCAAACGCTGCAAGTGCACGCGCGACGATTTGTAAGAACAGTGCTCGCTCCACATCACGCTGAAGATTCCAAGTTCGGTGAACGTTGGCTCCCGCTGCCCCAGAAGCTGTTTAATCTTTTCGTATTCGTCGGTAGTGAGGCCGTGCTGCCGAAGGATGTCCGGAGAAAACGCAGAAATCATGGCGATGGTCATGGAGAGAGTCTATTGTCGCATCTACGGGGGAAGCCGTCATCCCCATTTCTGGGATGATTCACTTTTTCAATGGTGAACCTGTTTCCGGTAATATCCAGCCAGATGAAATCCATTATCGTAGGTACGGCTGGACACATCGATCACGGCAAAACCGCACTGGTCAAGGCTTTGACCGGGATTGATGCAGATCGACTGGAGGAAGAGAAGCGGCGAGGCATCACCATCGACCTTGGCTTCGCCCACTTGGACCTGCCTGAACGGAGCGGCGAAACGTTGCGGCTGGGCTTTGTCGACGTACCCGGGCACGAGCGCTTTGTACGCAACATGTTGGCCGGCGTGGGCGGCATTGATCTGGTGCTCCTGGTGATCGCAGCGGATGAGGGGATCAAACCGCAGACACGGGAGCACTTCGACATACTGCAACTATTGGGCGTGCAGCGCGGCATCAGTGTGCTGACCAAATCGGATGCGGTCGATGCCGAGACACTTGAGGTCGTGCGGTTGGAAGTACAAGAGTTTCTGCGTGGGACATTCCTCGATCAGGGGAACCCGGTTCTCGCTGTGAGTGCTTTGACCGGCGCGGGACTGAAGGAATTGAAGACCGCGATCATTTCCGCGGCCTCCGAACTGCGGCCGCGGGATTCTCATGCGATCGTTCGCCTACCGATTGATCGCGTCTTCACCATGAAGGGCTTCGGGACGGTGGTGACCGGAACATTGCTGGCCGGAACGATTCGCCGCGAAGACGAACTGGAAGTCTTTCCCACCGAACGCCGCGTGCGCGTGCGTGGCGTGCAGGTGCATGGACAAGCGGCGGAATCGGCTGTTGCCGGTCAACGGACCGCACTGAACCTTGCGGGGGCGAGCACGGAGGACTTGTCCCGAGGCATGACTCTGGCACCCCCCTCAACATTTGGGACTACTCGGCGCGCTGACGTTTCGTTGCGCCTCCTGTCTTCGGCGGAACACCCATTGAAGTATCGAGCGCGAGTGCATTTTCACTCGTACACAATGGAAACCGTTGCAGAGGTTTTGCTCCACGGGACCAAGAGGATTGCTGCGGGCGAACAGGCGTTCGCGCGACTCAAACTGCCAGAACCTGCGCTGCTTTTAGCCGGAGACCGGTTCATTCTGCGGCAGTTTTCGCCAGTGGTGACAATCGGCGGTGGAACTGTACTCGATGCGGCGCCGATTTCGCGCATGCCGGGGCAAGCCAACTTCCTGAAAGTAGTGGCGAGCGGCAACGCCGAAGCGATTCTGGAAGCACGGATCGCGCGAAGGCGTCAGGCGGGAATCTCGATCTTCCAACTGATTGCAGAGACCGGTTGGACGAAGGTTTTTATCGAGGCTCAAATGGGGCAGGCACTGAAGAATAACCGAGTCGTGCGGATCGGCGAGCTATTTGTAGATTTGCCCGAGTTGGAAGCGTTAAAGCTCTACATCGTGGGCACGGTTGGTGATTTTCACAAACAGAACCCACTCGTGAATGGAATCAACAAGGAGGAATTGCGCGAGCGGCCGAGAGCGTCAGCCGAAGTAGTTGACGCAACCCTCGACATGCTGGTCCGCGAGAAGAAGATCGAGGTTGTTGGCGACGTGGTGCGCCTGCCCGGTCATAGCGTGGTCATGAAGGAGGAAGAAACCGAATCGAAAAATGAGATTGAGCGCGCGTTTGCCTCAGCCGGTCTGAAAGTTCCGGCTCTCCAAGAAGTGATGGCGGGCCTAAAGATCGACAAGACGCGGGCGCAGAAAATTGTGACGCTGCTTTTGCGGGATAAGGTGCTGGTCAAAGTTTCCGACGATCTGGTCTTCCATGGTAGCGCATTGGCAAAGTTGCGTGGTCAAATTTCCTCTCATAAAACAAGGTCGGCGACGATTGACATCGCCAAGTTCAAAGAACTGACGGGAGTGAGCCGAAAGTACGCGATTCCGTTGCTGGAGTATCTGGACCGAGAGCGCGTGACGCGGCGCGTGGGCGATGCTCGGGAGATTCTGTAGGAATGGGGCGATGGAGGGATTTCGTGATTCCGCAATTAAATCCAAGTTCACGCCAAGTCGCCCGATTGCCCGATCACTCAATTTCTTAGACCTTCTCCTCCGGGAACTCCAGTTCCAATCCCAGCGGGTCAATGAGGCGGTTAGTCAGGTTTGCCAGGCCGGCGAGCATGTGGAGATCGACGATCTCGGGATCAGAAAATTGTTTCTTGAGCTCATCGAAGTCCGCTTCATTGATTTCGCGAGCGGCGCGGGTCAGCTTTTCCACGTAAATTAGAGCGGCTCGTTCCTTCTCACTGTAACGGGAATAATTTCCTGCCCGCAGCGCCGCCCGGTCTTCCCCGGTGAGGCCGGCGCGTTTCGACGACGCCAGGTGATGCTGCGTGCAATAGCGGCATCCATTGATAAATGAGACGCGAAGATAAATAAGCTCGTACAGTTTGCGGTCGAGGGAACGTCCGACGCTGGCGTAAAAGCTTAGAAAGTTCTTAAGCATCTCCGGGCGGTGAGCCAAAGCTTTCTGCACGTTGCCCGGCTTGCCGCGGAGCGTGGTCTCATAGATCTCGCGCACTTCAGGAGATGCGTCCTCCGACGCAACTAGGCTAATGCGTGCCATCGAATCCTCCTCGAGCGTAAATCCTTCCGCTCATGATAGATGAATCTTGGAGAAACCGGCGAAAGTCGCAGGCGTGACAGCCGCTAGCATTTGCACGCCTGCCCTGTATTCCATTCCTCCTGCTACGATCGCAAGATGTGCACCGTCAAAATCGTAGGAGCCGGACTGGCGGGGTCCGAGGCAGCATGGCAATGTGCGCGGCTGGGGGTAGACGTCGAGTTGTTCGAGATGCGGCCGGTGCGGTCGACTCCGGCGCATCAGACGGTGGATTTTGCGGAACTCGTCTGTTCGAACTCTTTAAAATCGGAATCCGAGAATACGGCTCCCTGGCTGCTAAAGGAGGAGATGCGGCGAGCCGACTCGCGGCTGCTGGAAATTGCGCGCGAATGCGCGGTTCCAGCGGGGCATGCGCTGGCGGTGGATCGTGTCGCGTTCGCGGCTCGGGTGACCGAAGCGATTTCGCGCGAGTCCCGTATCAAGGTGCGGCGGGAAGAGGTGTGGCAAATCGATGAGGCGAGTGAAAATGTCACTATCGTAGCCACGGGGCCTTTGACCTCCGAAGCGCTGTCTGCGGAAATTGGACGGTTAAGCGCGGCCCCGAATGAAACAGACCCCAGCTGTCTGAGTTGCTCGGCCCCACCCAATCCCCGTGCGAGCAATCAGCATTTATATTTTTACGACTCGATCAGTCCAATTGTAGAAGCGGATTCGATTGAAATGTCGCGCGTGTACATGGCGGCGCGGTATGACAAAGGGTCGGCTGACTACATTAACTGTCCGATGACGCCCGAAGAATACGATGCTTTTTACGATGCGCTTCTGGCGGCGCAGTCGGTCGAGGAGCGTGATTGGGAAAAGCTGAATTACTTCGAGAGCTGCTTACCAATCGAGGAAATTGCGCGCCGCGGACGTGACACCCTCCGTTTCGGCCCAATGAAACCGGTTGGCTTAAACGATCCGCGCACCGGACGGATGCCTTATGCGGTCGTGCAGTTGCGGCAAGAAAATCTGCGCGCAGATTCCTACAACCTGGTGGGCTTTCAGAATCATCTGAAGTTCGGTGAGCAGGCGCGCGTGTTGCGCATGATTCCGGGTCTGGAGAATGCGCGGTTCCTGCGCTATGGGCAGATACACCGCAATACGTACATCAACGGACCCGCCTTGCTGCGCGAGACCCTGCAGATGAAAGTACATCCGCGAGTTTTCTTTGCCGGACAAATTTGCGGAGTCGAGGGTTACGTTGAATCGATCGCAACCGGCCTGATGGCTGGTATGCACGCGGCAGCCTTGGTACGCGGAACCGAACCGCTGCCGCCGCCGCGAGCTTCGGCGTTTGGCTCGCTGGCGCATTACGTTGCTCATGCGGATGCCAGGCACTTTCAGCCGGCCAATATCACATTTGATCTTCTCCCTGCGCTGGAGAAAAAGATTCGCGATCGCAAGGAGCGGCACCGGGTGCAGTGCGAACTGGCTCTGCAGCATTTTGACGAATGGCTGGAACGAGTTCGAGCGAGGGCAGCGAGAACCTGAATCGCCAAGCGCCGGAAGAACGACAACAGAGGACACAAACATCCCAGCGGACAGAATAAAGATTCGTCGCGCCGGCCCGGAAGATGCTTCCATCATCGCCGAGGTACTGCAGGAGTCGTTTGTCGAGTTCAAAGAGCTGTATTCAGACGAAGGCTTCGCTGCGACGACTCCGAGTGCGGAAGAAGTTTTATCGCGCATGCGTGAGGGACCGGTTTGGGTAGTGCTGTGCGATGGCGCTGTGTCAGGCACTGTCTCAGCCAAGTCGACGTACATTCGAGGTATGGCCGTGTTGCCATCGGCACGCGGATCCGGCGCCGGACTTGCGCTGTTGCAGCACGCAGAAGGCTGGGCTGCGAAACAAGTTCGCGCCCGATTATTTCTAAGCACTACTCCCTTCCTTAGTTCAGCCATTGTTCTTTATGAAAGGTCAGGCTTTCGGCGCAATGAGGAAGGCCCGCACGAACTGTTTGGCACGCCTCTGCTCACGATGGAGAAGGACATCCACCCGAAATAGGCACAAGACAAAAAGCTTGTGGCAATGCAAAGTTTCCTGCAACTAACTCCTCCACGGATACGTATCCACTAGCAGGAGCAAACCGGGCGCGGCGGGCTTACTTTCTCTGCCTGGTCGCGTCCAATCCAAGAAGCGCGATGACCTTGCGAGACCTCGTTGTCGACGTGGTGCGAACCCTTTGGGCACATAAATTGCGGGCATTCCTCACCATGTTTGGGATTGCCTGGGGAATAGTCTCGATCGTGCTGATGGTGGCAGCGGGCGAAGGCCTGCGCAAAGGCCAAGAAGAGCAGTCGAGAACACTGGGCAAGGATGTGATGATCGTATTCCATGGCCGCACCAGCCTGCAGGCAGGTGGAACGCACGCGGGACGGCTGATTCATTGGGAAGATTCGGATGTGGGGGTGGTGCAGGCGGAAGCGCCGGATTGCGAATACGCGATCCCGGAACTGGAGCAGGAAACTGTTCTGACCCATAGCAATTTCAACAACGCATCGTTCACGGTGACCGGATCCTATCCGCAATTTAGTGAGATTCGCAGTCTTAATGTGGGGCTGGGACGCTTCTATGATTGGGACGACATGCGCGAGGCGAGGCGCGTCGCTTTCCTGGGATCAGATGCGGCCAAGCAGTTGTTCCCGGGGCGGAATCCCGTGGGCGACAACGTTTACTTGAATGATTTCCCTTTCGTCGTGATTGGCGTAATGGAAAAAAAACAGGATTCGAGCTACGACGGCTGGGACGTAAACAAGGTCTTCATCCCTTTTTCCGCGATGCGGCGCGACTTTCCCGACAAACCTCCCGGCACGCCCTCTACTTTCGATCAATTGTTAGTGACGCCGAAATCGCTGGAGCAGCATGAGGCCTGCAAGCATGAAGTGCGATTTGCCCTGGCACGCATGCATCGTTACGATCCAAACGACAAGGAGGCATGCCCCATCTGGGATACCGTGCAGGAGGCCAAGGCATTCCGGCAGATGACCGATGGCATGAAATATTTTCTGGGTGCGGTGGGAATGGTAACACTTCTGTTGGGCGGGCTCGGCGTAATGAACGTGATGCTGGTTGCGGTACGCGAGCGGACGCGAGAGATCGGTGTGCGCAAGGCGCTCGGTGCAACGGCAGGGACCATTTTGCGGCAGTTTTTTGTCGAAGCTTTGATCATTGCCTTGGTCAGCGGTGCCATCGGTCTCGGCGTAGCCTTCGGATTCTGCGCGCTGGTGGACCTACTGCCTATGCCGGATTACTTTGCCGGCCTAATTCCAGATTGGACATCCGGACTCGTGGCCGCCGGATTGCTGGGCGCGATAGCCGTGGGCGCGGCTCTGTATCCGGCGCGGAGAGCGGCATCGATTGATCCTATTGAGGCCTTGCGATACGAGGCCGGAGGATAAAAGCGAATCGTCGCATGTTGATTGAAATTATTCTCGAGGCTTGGATTGCGCTAAAGCGGAACCTGACGCGCAGTTTCCTGACCATGCTTGGCATCGTGTGGGGAATCGCGACGGTAACGCTCCTGATCGCTTATGGCAGCAGTTTCCGCAGCATTCTTGTGCACGGGTTCGACGCCTTCGGCAAGAGCGTGGTGATCTGCTGGCCGCAGCAGACCAGCGAACAGCCGGGCGGGCAGCGAGCCGGGAAGAAAGTTGTTATCGAACAGGCAGACCTCGACTTGGTGAAGGCCACGGCGCCTCTGGTGAAGCATGTGTGCCGCGAAACCGTGAACCGGCCGGGGATTTCTTATGGCGACCGCATGGTGGGAACAGCAGCTGTGAGAGGAGTTTGCCCGGAGTACGGCGAGATGCGGAACGAAGGGCCTGCGGAGGGGCGATGGATTGATGCCGCGGATGAATTGGAACGACGGCGTGTGATTTTTCTAGGCGGACGCGTCAAGGAACAACTCTTCAGCGGGCGTCCCGCGATCGGAGAAACGGTGGAAGTGGGCGGAGTACGCTTCACTGTCATCGGCATGATGGCACGCAAGATCCAGCTCAGCAATTATTTCAGCAGTGACGATGATTCCGCGTGGATTCCCTACTCGACTGCCGGGGATCTGTGGAACACCCGTTACGCCGCCGTGCTGGTGTTCGAGCCAATCGCTCCGCAATTTGAGAAAAGGGCGATGGCGCAAGTGTTGGCTGCGGTGGCCACAAGGCAGAATTTTTCTCCTACCGATCCTAAAGCGCTTCAGATGTTCGGACGCGACGAATTCCGTCCAGTAATTGATGCGCTGACCATTGGTTTGCAGGTCTTGCTGGCGTTTGTTGGAACGTTGACCTTGGGAATCGGCGGGGTGGGCGTGATGAATATCATGCTGGTCTCGGTGGATGAACGAATCCGCGAGATCGGCCTGCGGCGCGCTTTGGGCGCGAAGAAAAGCCAAATCAAGCTGCAATTTCTGGCGGAGACTCTGTTGATCATGGTTCTGGGCGGCGCGATCGGCGTGGGGCTCTCCTACCTGATTGCCTGGGCCGTCGGGACTTTGCCGATGATGGGCCCTCTCTTTGAGGACGATTCCGGGCAGGGCGATATCCATCTGCGAATTTCAATGATGACGGTCATACTTTCGAGCGCAGTGCTGCTGCTTGTGGGCGTGGCCAGCGGATTGGTTCCGGCCTTGCGAGCATCGAAGCTGGATCCGGTGGAGGCCCTCCGGTATGAGTGAACATCTGTCAGAATTGATTTGCTCAGGGGCGAAATTCGCAGTACCTTGCTGCTGAGTTAGCTAGAGGTGCGCTTTGCCAATCTCCGCGGTTGACGCGATCGCCCTTGCCGTTGAACATACCAAACAGCAACTATTCAGGCCTTTCCGCTTTGGTCAGTGGACCAAGCTGGCGGTGGTCGGACTGCTGGCCGGTGAACTCAGCTCGGGCGGCGGATTCAACGGCTCAAACTTCCACTTTCCCCGCCACCCCGGAACCTCACCGAACTCTCTCACCCCAAGCCTGTCGGGAATCGATCCAGCCCTACTGATCGCTCTCATCTCAGTCATTGTTATCGGCGCGTTTGTGTTCGGAATCATTCTGATGTACGTCAGCAGTGTGATGCGGTTCGTCTTGTTCGACAGCATCCTCGCGAAAGAGTGCCGCATCAGCCGAAGTTGGAGCCTAAGGCAAGGCCCCGGCTGGCGATATTTCCTGTGGAAGCTGCTTTACCTTTTCGTCACAATCGCCGGCATGGTAACGCTGATTGGAGTTCCCGCGGCCTTTGCTTTTGCACTCGGTTGGCTTAGGGAACCAAAGGAACATTTGGCCCCCCTCATTCTAGCTGGGATCCTTCTGTTCTTCGTATTCATGGCCTTCTTGGCACTGATATCCGTGATCTTCGTTTTGACCAAAGATTTCGTGGTGCCACAAATGGCGCTGGAGGATATCGGGGCGATCGAGGGTTGGCAGCGGCTTTGGCCGATGATCCACGCCGAAATGGGCGGCTACGCAGGCTACATCGGCATGAAAATCTTGATGGCCATCGGCGCCGGAATTGTGATTGGAATCTCGACGCTGATTCTGGGATTGATTATCGCGATCCCAACCGTAGGACTAAGCATCATTGCTGTCCTGACGGGAAAGACGGCTGGGCTAACCTGGAACGCTTACACCATCACTCTGGCGGTAGTGGTCGGCAGCGTTTTGCTCGCGGCTTTTCTTTACTTGATCGCGTTAATCTCGGTGCCAGTCATCGTATTCTTTCCCGCATATTCGATTTACTTCTTCGCGTCACGTTATCCTCGGCTGAGCGCGGCGCTTTACCCCGCATCGGCTCCAGTAGCGCCTCTGATTCCATCGGGAATTGCTTCTCCACCCCAGCCCCCGCCGCCCACTGCCGGTCCGATTGGATAGAGCAGTTACGCCTTTTTAACCAACGGTCACCCATCTTCCCAATACTGCGTGATCGAGAGATCAAAGAAGGCGAATCGGGGAACTCCCACCGTGTTGCAGGTGTCTGATGTTGCAGACACGCGCGTGCTCATGAGGAGCTTTCTATGTCGTTCTCAATGGCAGGCGGGGGTGCGCGCGGTCCGGAGATTAACGTCACGCCGCTGATCGATGTGCTGCTGACGCTGATCATCGTGTTTATGGTAGTGGTATCGATGGACAAGGAGCAGGGAGAGACGGCTCAAATTCCGCAGCCGGATCAGAAACAGACCGCGGAGCAGCAGCAGTCGCGCACCGTCGTGATTCAAGTCGTGTGGACGACAGAGAATCAGCCACCAAGGGTGAAGATCGATCAGGATGAAGTGCGCTGGGAAGATCTGGAAATGCGGCTCGCGAAGATTTATTTAACTCGCGCCGAGAAAGTCGTCTTCGTGCGGGGAGATGCTGATGTCGATTTCCAATACGTAGCCGATGTAATCGATGTGGCACATCACGCGGGCGTGCGGCGAGTGGGACTGCTGACGATGGATCGAGACGGGGCTGGGGAATAAGTCGCTTCCAGCCTGCCTAGCTCCTTGCTCTGTTCTTAATCCAAATCGGTGTCCCCAAAAAGCCAAAGGCGTGCCGGATCTGGTTTTCCAAAAACCGCTGATAGGAAAAGTGAAGCTTCACCGCGCGGTTGGTGAATAGCACGAACGTGGGCGGAGCCACCGAGGCTTGCGTCATGTAGAGAATTTTAACCCGCGATTTCATGGGCACGGATGCGCGCTCAAAGTCCACAGTTTCGATGAAGCGGTTCATGGCCGAAGTGGGGATGCGTTTGCGGCGCTCGGTGGCAACCTGTTCGAGCAGGGGAAAGATTTTCTCCGTGCCTTTCCCGCTTTTCGCAGAAATGAAGACGATGGGAGCGTAGTTCAGAAATTTGAGATCGTGGCGCAACCGCTCCTCGTATGCGTCGCGGTCTCCAGGGCGCTTGCTCTCCCGCATCCGCATGGCCTTGGACGGTCGTCCGGCCTTGACTTCGCCGCTGATGACAAGGTCCCACTTATTGACGACGATAATCATCGAGCGGCCGCTCTCGTGAGCGTAGCCGGCGATAGCCGCGTCAAGCTGGCTGACGCCTTCGGTGGCGTCGATGACGAGCAGAGCGATGTCGGCGCCTTCCAGATGCTTGCGAGCCATTACCACCGAAAGCTTTTCCGCCATCAGGTGAGTCTTGCCTTTGCGCCGGATTCCGGCGGTATCGATAAAGCGAAAGCGGCGACCATCGTGTTCGACAATTTCGTCGACCGCATCCCGCGTCGTGCCGGGGATCGGCGAGACGATTGCACGATCGGAGGCCGTCAGGCAATTCAGCAGCGTGGACTTGCCCACGTTGGGGTGCCCGATGATGGCCACTTTGGTCTCGTAAACAGGTTCTTCTTCTGCAGTTGCCGCATCTGCCGGTTGAGGTTGTTCCTGAGATTCCTCTGTAGGCTCCGCGTCCTCTGTGGTTAGTTCCACGACTGGCAGGACTTCCAGAATCGCATCCAGCAGATCATCGATCCCGCGCCCGTGTTCCGCTGAGATCGGGAACATTTGCTTGATACCCAGCCGATGAAACTCGTCAACGATGTTCCCCTGCTTTTCTGAATCGGCCTTGTTGACCGCGAGGAACAGCGGGCGCCCGGTCTTGCGTAGCAGGCGAACCAGTTCGAAGTCGGGTCCAGCAAGTTCAGCGCGACCGTCAACCACCATAACGATGGCAGCGGCCTCCTCGAACGCAACCCGCGCCTGGCGGAAAATTTCCGAGGGGATGAAATCCTTGTCTTCGGGAAGAATGCCCCCGGTGTCGATGATGCGGATGCGGCGTCCACGCCACTCCGCGTCACCGTAGAGGCGGTCGCGCGTAATCCCAGGCTCATCGCCGACAATAGCGCGACGCGAGCCAACGATACGATTGAACAGCGTGGACTTGCCCACATTGGGCCGACCCACGATGGCGAGCGTTGGAACCCCGGCTGCGGTGGTGGCGAGAGTGCTGGTCGAATTGTACGTGGGTTGAGTCAAAATGAGGCGAAATCAGCAGCCGATGAAGACAACTGTTTATTATAGAGACTCCTGTGCCTTTAGGTTCCCAGCCCGCATCCTCCACCCCGTCTCCGCCACCCCCACCCGGCGGAAAGGATGCTTCCCTCTATCAATTCTTCGCTCCGGGCGGAGTGCTGGCACACACCCATCCGGCGTATGAATTCCGTCGCGGGCAACTTCAGATGGCGCAGGCGGTCGAGCAGGCGCTGGAGGAAAAGCGGCACCTGATCGTTGAGGCGGGGACCGGCACAGGCAAGACTTTGGCGTACCTGATGCCGGTCATTCGTTCCGGCAAACGCGTGATCATTTCGACTGGCACCAAGAATCTGCAGGAGCAACTCTTCTACAAAGACGTTCCTTTCTTGGGGCAGGCGCTATTCGGAGAACGGACTTCCGGCTCGCGGCTTTCGGTTTGTTACATGAAAGGGCGCAACAATTATTTGTGCCGCAAAAAGCTTTACGATCTCACCGGTCAGCCAGTGCTGAGCGGATTGGAAGAGATCGAGCAATATCGCGCGATTGCCGCGTGGGAGAAGACGACCGCGACCGGGGATCGAGCGGAACTCGCGGAGTTGCCCGAGACCAGCGCGCTTTGGCACAAACTGGATGCTCGCGCCGACGCTTGCACCGGGCAAAAGTGCAGCGAGTGGGAGCGGTGCTTCGTCACCGAAATGCGAAGGCGGGGGATGGAAAGCGACATCATCATCGTCAACCATCATCTTTTCTTCGCCGATCTTGCCATCAAGCTACAGGCCGACGGCGCGCCCGACGCGGGCATCCTGCCGGAAGCAGCAGCCGTGATTTTTGATGAAGCCCACGAGTTGGAAGATGTTGCTGGCAACTACTTCGGAATCTCCGTAAGCAACCTGCGAGTGGAAGAATTGACACGGGACGTTGAAGCGTGGCTGCAACATAATCGGAGGCTTTCCGCGTCGATCTCAGGAGCGCTGGGGAGTTTACGCGAACGGGCGCAGTTCTTTTTTTCCCTCTTGCCGCCGGGTGAAGGACGTTTTGCCTTCGAGACGCGGCGGGAATTTCTGGAAGAAAACGGAGACGAATTTCTCGCACTGAATCAAGCGCTGACGCGGCTGGCTGGCGAACTAGGAGGCCTGCCGCAAAAGCCGGAGGAGATTTTCAGCTTCGTTCGGCGTGCCCAGGAACTCCAGGTTCAACTCAACTTCGCGATGGAATCGGACGATCGCAACACCGTGTTCTGGATCGAGCGGCGCGGGAAATCGTCATCACCACGGAGACACGGAGGCACGGACAGGGCCAAAGAACCTCCTCCAGGGCGACAGAACGTCTTTCTGCAAGCTACCCCAATCGATGTTGGCCCAATCCTGCGCGAATGCCTCTGGTCGAAGTTGGAATGTGCGGTCCTGACTTCCGCTACGCTCGCCGTCGGGGGAGGCTTCGCATACATACGGCAGCGGCTTGGATTCGAACATGCGCGGGAGTTGGTGCTCCCATCTCACTTCGACTATGAGAATCAGGCTTTGTTTTATGTGCCGCCCGATCTGCCTGATGCCCGCACGCCACTTTTTACTGCCAAGGCCGCAGGGCGCATTCGCCAGTTGCTGGAAATTTCCCGTGGGCGCGCCTTTGTCCTGTTCACCAGTTACGCGCAAATGAATGACGTTTACCAGCGGCTTCTCGGCGAATTGGAGTTCCCCTTGTTGCGGCAGGGTGATGCGCCGAAGAGCGCGTTGCTCGAGGAGTTCCGCCTCACGCCAAACGCCGTGCTGTTTGCCACTTCGTCCTTCTGGCAAGGCGTAGACGTGCAGGGAGAGCAGTTGAGCTGCGTGATCATCGATCGCCTGCCGTTTGCGGTCCCCAGCGATCCCGTGGTGGCCGCGCGGGTCAAAGCAATTGACGCCGATGGCGGCAACGCGTTTTTTCAGTATCAGGTGCCCGCGGCCGTGATCACTCTGAAACAAGGCTTCGGACGCCTGATCCGTTCACTGCACGACCGTGGCTTGCTGGTGCTGCTCGACAATCGCATTCTCAAGAAACAGTACGGGCGGGTGTTCATCGAGAGCTTGCCGAATTACAAAAAGACTACGGAATTGCGGGTGGTCGAGGAGTTCTTCGGCGTGGGTGGCTGAGATATCTGGAGACATTTGACCCCAAGAAGCGCACAGCCTCGCCGCACTTGCGCCAGCACCCGGTCAAGCATAATAGCGCCAGCGAGCGATACAATGGAGGGTTCGCCACAGGGCGGGGCCTGAGCCGAGTCACTTCCGGTCGCCGAGGAACGCATGTTCGAGGTTACGGTTGACGATACGTTCGCAGCGGGACATTACCTGCGCAACTACAAAGGCAAGTGCGAAAATCCGCACGGCCACAATTACAAGATCCGGGTCACGCTGGCTGGTGCCGAACTGGATAGGGCCGGGCTGCTGCTCGATTTCAAGGATCTGCGCGAGGTAATGAGGCACGTCATCGACCGGCTTGATCACCAGATGATCAATGACATTGAGCCGTTCACGGTGATCAACCCGTCAGCGGAGAATTTGGCCAAGTATTTTTATGATGAGTCGAACACCCGGTTAAAGAACGTCACCAGCGGGCGCGTACGCGTGAAAGATGTCACGGTGTTTGAAACCGACACCACCACCGCAAGGTACAGCGAATAGCGGTTGCCCCGCCGCACTAGCCGCGTTCCATGCAGATTACCGAAATTTACAAGTCGTTGCAGGGAGAATCCACACATGCTGGACTGCCTTGTGTGTTTGTGCGGCTGACCGGATGCAACCTGCGCTGCGCGTGGTGCGACAGCGAGTACGCGTTCCAGGGCGGGCGAAAACTGACCTCGGAAGACGTCTTGAACGAAGTGAGGCGACTCAGTCCAAACCGTGGGTTAGTGGAGATCACTGGTGGCGAGCCCATGCTGCAGGAGCGAGAACTCCTGCCGCTGATGGAGGAGTTACTGGAAGACGGATATCGCGTACTGCTGGAAACCAGCGGAGAAAGGCCTCTGGAGCGGGTTCCCGAGGGTGTGATTAAGATCGTAGACGTGAAGTGTCCGAATTCGGGTGAGGGTGGCACGTTTCTTACCGAGAATCTTGCAACCCTAACTGCCGACGACGAAATTAAATTCGTGCTCAGCGACCGGACCGACTACGAGTTTGCCTGTGAGTTCACGCGGGGACACAGCCTGGCAAAGCGTGTGCATGCTGTGCTGTTCTCGCCGGCGTTCCGCAAAGACGCCGCAGGGGCGCGGAACAGCTCGCACTGTCTGCTCGATCCACAACAATTGGCCGAGTGGATGGTGGCCGATGACGTTCCTGCAAGGCTGGGACTTCAACTGCACAAGTTTATTTGGGATCCTGCGGAAAAGGGGGTTTAGTGCTTAATCGTCGCAGAGCGGCAAGAATTAATCCGACATCATGACGCACTCTACCCAACGTGCGATTGTCCTGCTCAGCGGAGGGATGGACTCCTGCGTTTGCGCCGCCTTGGCCGCCCGCGACTATTCGACGGCGGCATTGCACGTCAGTTACGGGCAGCGCACGGAACAGCGCGAGCGGCGATCCTTTCTGGCAATTTGTCAGCGCATGAACATTCAGGACAAACTTCTCGTGCGCAATGAGGCGCTCCCCGCCATCGGAGGCTCCGCACTCACCGACGAGGACATCCCCGTCCCTACGGTTTTGCCCGCCGGCCATGAGATCCCTGTCACCTATGTGCCCTTTCGAAACGCCCACTTCTTGTCCGTTGCGGTTAGCTGGGCCGAGGTGCTGGGAGTGACGAAGATCTATATCGGGGCGGTTGAACCTGATAGTTCCGGTTATCCCGATTGCCGACCCGCGTATTATGAAGCATTCAACCGAGTGATTCGTGCGGGGACGAAAGAAGGCAACATCGAAATTGTCACGCCGTTGATCGCCATGCGGAAAGCGGAAATTGTGCGCCTTGGCCTTGAACTGAATGCTCCGTTCGATTTAACTTGGTCATGCTATCAGCAGGAGGACAACGCCTGCGGCGTCTGTGATAGCTGCAGGTTGCGATTGCAGGCGTTCAAGGCGGTGGGGGTTAAAGATCCAATTCCCTACGCCATGATGGAGAGCGTCTAGCAATTTTGGCTGTTTCTGCGGGTTGAGCGGTAGAACGCAACTTGGGATTCGAGTACGCATTTTTAAGGCAATAGTCGGAAATCCATACTTAATTTTCTGCCGGGAGGCAAAAATGAAAAAGCACCTCGCAGTGTTCGCTCTCGTTCTCTTAATGCTGGGAATATATGCTGCCCCGGTTCTCGCACAGGTCGGCTCAGCAACGGTCAAGGGCGTTTGTAAAGACGTCGATGGCAATCCGATCGCTGACGGAGTCGTGGTTTTCGCCAATCAGGACAACGGCCAGAAATACACCCTTAAGACCAACAAAAAAGGCGAATACTTTTCTCTAGGCGTAGGATCTGGCACTTACAACGTGACGTTGTATAAGAGCGCAGATGACGCTAAAGCTAATAAGGAGCTTTTCCATCAAAACAAATTTGCGGTCACTCTTTCTGACGAGAATACCCTCGACTTCGACCTGAAGAAACTGGCTACGGAACAGGCCAAGGGTCAGGGTTTAACCCCGGAGCAGATCAAGGCTCAGCAGGAGGTCCAGGAGAAACAAAAGAAGGAAGTCGGCACGGTGAAGCAACTGAATGAGAAGCTGGCAGCGGCCAAGGTCGCCTCCGACGCCGGTGATTACGACACGGCGTTAGCCGATCTCAACTCGGCCAATGAGATCGACGCCACGCGGGATTTAATCTGGTTCAAGCTCGGCGACGCTTATCGCATGTCAGCGACCAAGCAAAGCGATGCCGCGGAGAAGCAAAAACGCCTCAATTCGGCGGTGGATTCCTATCAGAAGGCGCTGCAACTCAAGCAAGCCGCCACCAATGAGAAAGACCCCAACGCTACCAAGACTCTTGCTGCCTATTACAACAATCTCGCCGAGGCCTACAGCAAAGCCGGCAAGATCGAGGATTCCACAAAGACCTACGAACAGGCCGCCCAGGCCGACCCCAGCGCGGCTGCTCAGTATTACTTCAATATGGGTGCTGTGCTCACCAACGCCGGCAAAGCCGATCAGGCAATCGAGGCCTTCGACAAGTGCATCGCGGCGGACCCCACCAAAGCTGAAGCCTATTACCAGAAGGGAGTGAACCTGCTGGGGAAAGCCACCCTTCAAGGTGACAAGATGGTCGCCGCCCCGGGTACGGCGGAGGCCTTCCAGAAATATCTGGAATTGGTGCCTACGGGCGGCCACTCCGAAGAAGCCAAAGCCATGCTCACCAGCATTGGGGCGCCGATCGAGACCAGTTTCGGTACCAAGAAGAAGGCGCCACCCAAGAAGTCCAATTAGATCGTCTTCCGGTCTACCGGTCTGCCCCACCTGCGGAGCAGGAAAGGCGGCTCCACCAGCCGCCTTTTTCATTTGCACCCGCCTCTACATTACGAAGGGCTATGTACTTTGCTGTCCTTACGCTTCTTCCACTGGCGCGGTAAAGTGGAGCTATCAGGCCGAAATTTCTGGCCGTTCTCCGTTCTGTGGTGCGTGCAATTCCCTAATCTGAGGATGGAATGGCAGCACCAGGCATCTCGCCAATCTCGGTTTCACTGGAAGACTATTCCGGCAGCGGCAAAGTGGCTACGCCAGCGCTGCTGGCTGCGATGTTGCGCGCTGCCGAAAAGATCAGCGACCTGATTTTTTCTCCCGGACGCCCGCCCCAGGTCCAAGTTTATGGACAGCTCATCCCCGTGCAGGTGCCGGGACTCGACAGCCTGACGGCTGATGACACGCGACGCCTCGCTGCCGACCTCATTGGAGACAACAAGCAGGCTGTAGCCGCCCTCCGGGAAAACGGATCGTGCGATGTTTCCTACGGTCTGGCGGGGGTGGCACGTTTTCGCGTCAACATCTTCATTCAGCGCGGCAGTTGCGCCGTCGTGATGCGCGTGATCTCCACCTTGATCCCCGATTTGGCCTCGCTCGGTCTGCCCGCGCATCTCGCCGATGTAACCAAGCTGCGCGATGGTATCGTCCTCGTTACCGGACCCGCTGGGTCAGGCAAGTCCTCCACTTTGGCAGTGCTCCTGGACTGCATCAATCGCGAGAAGTATTACCACATCATCACCATTGAAGATCCCATCGAGTTTTTGCATAACCACAAGTGCTCTACAATTCATCAACGCGAGTTGCACAGCGACACGCCCAGTTTCGCCTATGCTCTCCGCTCAGCTCTGCGACAGGCACCGAAGGTTATTCTGGTGGGGGAGATGCGCGACCGTGACACCATCGAGATCGTCCTGGAAGCGGCCGAAACCGGTCATCTGGTTCTTTCCAGCCTCAACACCATGGACGCGCCGAAAACCGTTGAGCGCATCGTTAGCTCCTTCGCTCCCGATGAGCAGCAAAAAGTTCGCGAGCGATTTGCGCGATCGTTCCGTTATATCGTCTGCCAACGTCTTTTACCCAAAACCGATCGCAGCGGACGCGTTCCCGTGGCCGAAATCCTGAAAGCCAATCCGCGCACTCGGGAATGCATCGAAAAAGGCGAGCGCGAAGGCAAGACCCTGCTCGACGCCATGAAGGCCGGTGCTAGCGAGGGCATGCAACACTTCGACGGCGAAATCGCCCAGCTCGTCCGTAATCGCATCGTCGACCTGGAAACCGGAGTATCCTTTGCCAGCAATCCCATCGTGCTTGGCCAGGAACTGGCCCGCTAACGTTGCTGAAAGGGCCAGGGCGCGAGATTTCACGCGCTTCTTGCAAGGAGTGGCCACCCTTCCTCTATCATCTACGCATGGCCGCACCGCCATCCTCATCTCTCGTACTGAGCTTTGAAGACGCCCGGCGCATTGTCGGGGAACACGCTTCGCGGCTATCCGCCGGCAAACACCAAAATGTCGCTCTACTGCACTCCGCTGGCCGAGTTCTCGCTGAGCCGGTCGTCGCCGATCGCGACATCCCTCCCTTCCCGCGATCTACGCGTGATGGCTATGCCGTGCGTGCTGCCGACCTCGCCAAACTCCCAGCCCAGCTGACCGTCGCGGGAGAGATTAAAGCGGGCCCGCAGCACGGCCAGCCTCCACGCACGTTGAATCGCGGCGAAGCATTTTCCATCATGACGGGGGCGCCGGTCCCGCAAGGCGCGGACGCCATAGTAATGATTGAGTACACGTCGCTGCAGAACGACCGCGTCGAAATCAGGAAGGGCGTTGAGCCGGGCGAAAACATCGTCATTCAGGGCGCGGAGGCTCCACGCGGCAGACTTCTACTCAGCCCAGGCACGCGGCTCAACGAGTCCTCGATCGCGCTTGCCGCATCGGTGGGAAAATCACGGTTGCAAGTGTTCTGTCGTCCCTGCGTTGCAGTGCTCGCTACCGGCGATGAGATCGTCGAGGTCGATGCGAACCTCGACCCCACCCAGATTCGCAACTCCAACAGCTATTCTCTCGCGGCACAGATCCAGCAAAACGGAGGCGAAGCCGTACTGCTGCCGATTGCTCCCGATGAACCGCACCAGTTGCGTCAATTCATTGAGCGCGGTTTGCAGTCAGATTTGCTGCTGATGACCGGCGGTGTTTCCATGGGACGCTACGATCTGGTCGAACAAGTGCTCGGCGAGATGCGCGCCGAATTCTTTTTCACCGGGGCGAAAATTCAACCTGGCCGTCCCGTGGTCTTCGGACGCGTCCCCTGTGGCGCGGGTGCCCCTTCGACGAGCTCTGGGCAAGCTCTCGCCCGCGAAGGGGCGTCACCCCAAATGTCGAATAAATATTTCTTCGGCCTCCCTGGCAATCCGGTCTCCACCATGGTCACATTCGAGCTCTTCGCCCGGCCCGTGATCGAAGCGCTCGCAGGAATATCACCGCGTCCGCTCGCATTTCTCCATGCTCGTTTGAAGACCGAAATCCGTGTTAAGACAGGACTCAAGCGATTCCTTCCAGCTATTCTCTCCGGCCAGTTCGAAAACTCGCAGGTAGAACTCGTTCCCTGGCAGGGATCGGGAGATATCGCGGCGAGATCTCGATCAAATTGCCTTATCGTGATTCCTTCCGATCGTGAACACATCTCCGCAGGAGAATGGATCGCGGTGATGCTGCGCTGAGCCGAGCCATGTAAGATAGAGTTTCCGCAATGGCGACAAAGCTCTCTCACTACGATGATTTCGGCCGCACCCACATGGTCGACGTCTCTGGCAAAGCTGCTACTAAGCGCGAGGCCGAGGCTAGTGCCTTTGTCCTCATCAAGCCCGAGGTGCTGAAAGCGCTGCCGCAAAATCCCAAAGGCGATCCGCTTGAAGTCGCGCGTATCGCGGGAATCATGGCCGCGAAACGCACGTCCGAACTCATCCCGATGTGCCACTCGCTACCACTGTCGCACGTTGATGTCGAGATGCGCCTATGCGAGAATGGCGTCGCTATCACCGCCAAAGTTGTCGCGACAGCTGAAACCGGCGTCGAAATGGAAGCCCTTGTCGCGGCGAGCATCTCTGCCCTGACGGTCTATGACATGCTGAAGGGGCTGGATAAGGGGATTGAGATTCGGGAAATAGGGTTGGAGCGCAAGAGCGGCGGAAAGAGCGGAGAGTACCGGCGCGTGAAATAATTCGCGCTAAGTGAATCATGGCGAACGACGTCAAATTGCTTTTGGTGGATGACAATCCCATGGTCTTGGGGATGCTGCAGCACGCGCTCACACCATTCGCACACGTCGTTGCTGCAGCCGATTCGGCGGATGCGCTGTTGAAGGCAGTGGACGATCCTCCGGATCTGGTGGTTTGCGACTATCGCATGCCGGGGATGGATGGACGCCAGTTGGTGGAGAAGCTGAAGAGCCGTCCGGCGACGGCGAATTTCTCAGCCATATTGATGGCGAGCCGCTCGGACATTGATGAACGTCTATCTCCGCAGGATGCAGCGGACGATTATCTGGCCAAACCTTTTTTCCTGAAGGAAGCGACCAAGCGAATCAAGCGTACGGTGGATCGCATCGCGCTGGAGAAGATGGCGAAAACGGCGCCTTCCGACGGAGTGGTTCGCGGCAATCTTTCGCAGATGAATGTGATCGATCTGATGCAGTCGCTGGAAATGGGGCGCAAGAGCTGCCAGCTGAAACTGAATAACGAAGGCGAGAAGTGCGAGGTCTTTTTCGTTGAAGGTCAGGTGAAGCACGCCACTTACGGATCTTTGTCGGGAGACCAGGCGGTCTTCAAGGTTCTGCGCTGGACGGGCGGCAACTTCGAACTCAACTTCGAGGGCAAGACCGATCAGGAAACCACGCAGCTCAACACGCAAGGCCTGCTGATGGAGGGTTTGCGATTGCTGGACGAATCGCAGCGCGACGGCGGCAGCGAAGCTGTCGAACAAGGCAGCACCCCACCTGCGGGCGCTGACGCGAGCACCTCCACGGGGAGCGCAGCCAGCGGCGGCGGCCGGACGGAAGAGGAGGAAGATGTCCTCCTCGACAGCTGAAGGGAATGGGCCGGCGGGGTTTTCGGCCGCCGTGGTTACGGTCAGCGATTCCTGCGCCCGCGGCGAGCGCGTGGATGCATCAGGGCCAGCAGTTGCCCAGGCGTTGCAAGAGTTCGGCTTTCACGTGGTCGCCAAACAAGTCGTGCAGGACGATTCCATGCAGATTCAGAACGCACTCGTCCATCTGGCGCTGGAAGTGCGATTCATCGTAACCACCGGCGGGACCGGCATTGCAGAGCGCGACGTTACTCCGGAGGCAACAGAAGCGATCTGTGAGCGCGTGATTGACGGCGTGGCCGAACGGATGCGAAGCGAGGGTTTCAAGCAGACTAAATTCGCGTCTTTGAGTCGCGGGGTGTGTGGGGTGCGGGGCAAGACCCTGATTCTGAATCTCCCGGGCAGTCCCAGCGGCGCGGTGGAATCGCTGGAAGCAGTGGTGGAACTGGTGCCTCACGCGCTGAATTTGCTGGACGGGAAGACGGAGCATTCGTAGCAGTGTCCTTTTCATGCGTTTCTGTGCCTCCGAGTTCGTCCTCCTTCCACGAGCGTTGAATCACGTACACTAAATTTCCTTTGAAAACGATCGGGCACATTCTGGCGCGGTATACGGCTTGGATTTGGGCGCTGCTGCAGCACCTGGGAATTTGGGGAGTGTTTACCATTGCGTTTGCCGATTCGGCGCTGCTGGGCATGCCGGTGGACGCGATTGTGGCGGCGTATGTTTACCAGGATAGGCGGCGGCTGCTGTTTTATGTGGTGATGGCATCGTTGGGGTCGGCGCTGGGGAGTATTCCGCTTTACATCATTGGGTATTTGGGCGGCGAAAAGGTATTGCGCAAGAGAATGTCGGAGGAACGCTTTCTGCGGATTCACCAGTCGTTTGAGCAGCATGAGTTTTGGGCGCTGATGTTTCCGGGAATGCTGCCGCCACCGATGCCGTTCAAGATCTTTGTGCTGGGAGCGGCGGTGTTTGAAATGAAGTTCCGCGACTTTCTGGCGGCGATTTTTGCCGGAAGGTTTGTGCGGTTTTCGGTGTTGGCTTTGCTCACGCTATGGTTCGGGCCGCGGATCGTGGAGTTGATGGGGACGGTATTTCGCCGGCATATTTATTGGGTGCTGGGGGCGGCGGTGGTGGGATTTGTGGTCTGGCTAATGATGCGGCAGGGCAGGAAATCAGACCTCAGCGCCTAAAGCCGCCACACTTTTGGTGAACCATCGCAGAGCTGACAGCGCTACGCCAATCATACTCTGCAAGACGCGCGCCTCGGGACAGCCGAGGTGGCTGTCCCCTCATGAAGTAGGTCTACGCGGCGGCGGCGTGGTTGTCGCCAGATTTGTTGAGGCGACCGGCCAGCGAGTGCAGCATCAAGGGCGCGGAGAACATGGCGGCGGTGAAGAGTAGGTCTCCTTCGGCGGCGCGGCGGAAGAACGGCAGGCCGGCGCTGTAACAAGTCATCAGTCCGGCAATGGTCATCGGGTACGTATCTTTCCAGGCAGCCCAGACGGCAAAGTTACTCACCAGGAAAAAAACAATCGATCCAGCGAGAGCCGAGCCCATGATCCTGAGGGCTCCGGCATTTTGGCGCAGGGTGGTGCCAAGCCATAACATCCCGGCGTACCAGGCCCAGGTTACGAAGTGATCCCAGGTGAGAGGATAGCGGTAGATCAGTGTGGTCAGGATGACGTCGGAGGCGGCGAGCAAGGCCAGAGGCAGCCAGAGCTGGCGGCGCGGTCCGCGGGCGCCGAAGAATAACAGCGAGGCGCCGACAGGGGTGAAGGCGAAGGGGTGCGGCAGGAATCTGACGGCAACGGCAAGGATGACAAATAGATACGCGAGCATGTGCACCTCAGAAGCGTAGAAGATATTGTGGGCGCTGGAGTGCGGATGCGTCAAGGGATTCGAGGTTGGACTCGAGGTTGGACGATTGAAAATTGCCAGAGCCTCGCTACGCTCGGGTGGACAGCCGAGGCGGCTGTCCCTACATGAGCGCGTCTGGCTTACGGTTCGGGGACGGTAACACGATTAGGGCCGGAGCCGTAGACATCCCCGATGACGTTCAGGTTGCCGTCGAGTCGAACACCCGCGCCGAGCGGTTTCGACCCTTTCTCGTCACCGCCTCGCAGGCGGCTGAACAGGCTGGGGAGTTGCGCGAAGCGGAGATCCTGAAAGTTCACGATGTAGCCTTGCTGGGGAGATTCGAGAACTTCGGTTTGGGTGATGGGGTATTGAGCCCAGTCGAGATAGACGCGTCCGAGATAGGTGCGCTTGGCGGCAAGGGTGATGGGAGTTTCTTCCGGCTTGTAGTGGATCTCGAGTTTGTCGTCCGTAGCTCCGGGATTGACTTCGGGAGCGAGAGACTCTACGGGCGCGAGGGCGAAGAAATTTGTCGTCTCGACGACTCCATACCAGCGGAACGGATTGGCTAAGTCGGGATAAGCGGAGGCTCGGGCTGGATTGGCGCCCATGTAGGTACGGGCTTCGAGTGCATTGACGGCGCGGCGGTGCTCGAAGTCGCGGAGGGTCCAGAGGAGCACTACCGAGATCAGGGCGAGTGTGGCGGCGATACGGCCACGCGGCCCGCGTTGGCGGGCGCCGATCTCTTTGTCGATCAGCCAGAAAAGGGCGGGCGCGATTAATCCGACCAGCAGGCAGGTGAACATGATGGGCTCGAAGATGAAGACGATGTCCCAGGAGTACCATTTCTCGGAAAACGGCCAGAACGGGCGGACGCCGTAGTTATTGGTGAAGTCGAGCAGGATGTGGCTGAGGCCGGCAAGGCAAGCGTAGAAGAAGAGCAGTCCCCAGCGCGGAGGCACATTGGGATCCTTCAGCTTGCGGCCACGAAGTAGCCAGATGAGATAGACGAAGCCGACGACTACGACGGCGTCGAGTGGAACTCCGAGGAACGAGTGGGTAAAACCACGGTGATGGGCGAAACCGAAGGCGGGGCCGCTAAAACGGCTAAGGACATCGAGGTCTGGGGCTTCGGCGGCGAGGGTGAGCGTGAGTGTGGCTAGCGCGGTCTTGCGGTTGAGTCCGGCGCGCCCCAGACAGGCGCCGGTCAAGAAGTGGGTCACGGGTTCCAAGCGGTCTGGAAGGATTCTATGGGGATGCGGAGCAAATGCCAACTGGAGGAACTATTCTCAGGGCGACAACAGCGTAAGAGCGTCGGGGACAACGGTGATTTCGGCGGGCAGCGTGCCGAGAAGTTCGCCGTCGGCCTCGACGTAAACTCTGGGTTGAGGTGAATTTTTTGCGGGCGACGGAACGTATCGGCAGACTGCTTTGCTGGTATGCGCGAGATCAATGCCTGGTATGGTCCACTCGCGCCGCAACAGCGCGCGAGCGATATAGGAAAGATACGCGAGGCGGCTGGCGGTACGGCAGAGGACAAGGCGCACGTCGGTGCGGTCCAGCGAAGCACCGGGAGCCAGATGCTGCAACATTCCCCCAAAATGTCGAATGCGAACCCCGAGGAGTTCTGTGAGCTCGGCCCGTTGAGGATGATCGGAACCGGTCTCGGTGTATTCCACCTGAAAACGCGTCATGGCATAAGTCAACCATAGGTGCCAAGCTCGAACGTAATAGGCCGCCATTCCCAAACGTCGTTTGGTTTCTGGGATTAGTTTGTAGAAGAGGTGAGCATCAACCCCGACGCCGGCAGCGATGATGAAGTAGCGAGTTCCGGGATCGCCGTTGAAATCCAGATATTGAATACGGCCGAGCGCTACCCGTCGCGGCGTAGCGGAGAGGGAGGCCTTCGCGGCTGCGGCGACATCCCTGGGCACTCCTAGATCGTGCGAAAGCGCGTTAGCTGTGCCCATAGGAAGAACTGCCAAGGCAACCTGGGTATTCGCCAGGACTTGAATAATGTTATGGATGGTGCCGTCTCCGCCGCAGGCGAAAATGGTGTCACACCCAGCGAGCACGGCCGCGCGCGCTTTTTCTTCGGCATGGGCACGGGAGTCAGTGAGGACGAGGTTGGCTTCGACACCGGAGTCGCGAAGCACGGCGAGTACGGAATCGAGCTTCGACTTGCGCTGCTTACGGCTGCCGCCAGAATCGGGGTTATAGAGCAGGGCTGCCTTGCGCATAGCGGGATCGAAGATCGATTGTACCTGAGGCTTTTTATTCGTCAGCAAGTCTGCTTTTGCAAGTGATCCGTGGTTGGAATAAGATGGGCCAGCTTTGGGGAGGGGCGGAACTCCTGTGTCTCCCTTTGATCGCCCCTTAAACGAAATCGAAATCAGGAGGATGACCCAGATGAAAACTCTGGCACGCTTTCTCTGTGGGGCACTTCTCTGCTCGGGCATGGCTGCCGCCCAGGAGCACGCGATGCGTGCTCAAAGCCGACCGGTCACTCTGGCTGCGGGCATCGGGAATGCTCACCATCCGGTTTCCACGCACAACGTGGAGGCTCAACAATTCTTCGATCAAGGCTTGCGTTTCATTTATGACTTCAATCACGACGAAGCGGCACGTTCGTTTCAACACGCTGCTGAGCTGGACCCTCATCTGGCGATGGCGTACTGGGGCGTCGCCGAAGCAGTGGGACCAAACTACAACGATCCAGCCGACCCCGAGCGATACCAGCAGGCGCACGACGCGGTGCAAAAGGCTCTGGACCTCTCGACCGGCACATCGGAAAGCGATCAGGCTTACATTCAGGCGATGGCCAAACGCTTTCCGGCAGATCCAAAGTCCGATCTAAGAACAGCCGCCGAAAACTATCGCGACGCGATGCGGCAACTGGTCAGCGAATTTCCCGACGATCTAGACGGCGCGACGCTATTCGCCGAAGCCGGCATGAATTTGCATCCTTGGGGACTATGGCACACGGATGGCACGCCGGAGGCGGGCACGGATGAAATCGTGTCCACGCTGGAGTCGGTGATGAAGCGCGATCCCAATCATCTGGGCGCGATCCATTATTACATTCATGCGGTGGAAGCTTCGGCCAGTCCTGAGCGCGCGCTGGCGGGCGCGGACAGACTGGCGGCGCTGGCGCCCGCCGCCGGCCACATCGTACACATGCCGGCCCACGTTTACATTCGTACGGGAGATTACGAAGCCGCCGTGAAAACCAACGAGCAGGCTGCATCGGTAGATCGCGCTTACATCAAGGCTACCGGCGTGCAGGGCATCTATCCGATGATGTATTACAGTCACAACCTGCACTTCATCGCGATGTGCGCCGCGATGAACGGCAATTATGCGGAGTCCAGAAAGAATGCGGACTTGCTGGTCCAGAATGTTGGCCCGCATGTAAAAGAGATGCCCCCGCTGGAAGGTTTCATGACGATTCCGATGGCGGTTGAGATTCGCTTCCATCATTGGAGTGAAGTCCTGAAAATGCGGCAGCCGGATGCCGCGATGAAGACTGCCACGGTTTTCTGGCACTTTGGACGCGGGATGGCGCTGGCTGGCACCGGGAAGATAGGGGGAGCGGATTCAGAATACAAAATTGTTTCGGACGCTGAAGCGGCCACGCCTCCCGATGTCATTTTCCAGATGCCAATCAACAACAAGGCCAAGGACATCATGAAGATCGCGAAGGATGTCTTGGGCGCGAAGATCGCCCTTGCAAAAAAAGACGATAGTGGCGCCGTTGCTATGTTGAGAGAAGCCGTCGCCATTCAGGACACACTCAAGTACGGAGAGCCACCAGATTGGTTCTTTCCCGTGCGCGAATCGCTGGGAGGTGCGTTGTTGATGAGCGGCGATGCAGTCGGCGCGGAGAAAGTGTTTCGTGACGACCTTGACCGGAATCCGAGGAATCCGCGTTCGCTGTGGGGACTTCATCAGGCGCTGCTGCAGCAGAAACACATCTATGACGCAGAATTTGTACAGCGGCAGTTTGACGGCTCCTGGAAGGGTGGGAGTCAGGAACTGCAGGTCGAAGATCTGGTGTGAATCTGGATGACAATTTCGGCCGGGTCAATGCCAGCCCGTTTCTTGGTGATGCGGATGCTGGCTTGCTTTATCCTCCCCGTCCACTCGAGTAAACCCAGTGCGAGAGGCTCACTCTCGTCACTTCTTTCCATACGGTCATGCCGTTCTTGTCCGCGACACGGCGTGAAGACAGATTCTCGAGACGAATGATCGAGACCAGACGGTCGAAGGGAAGACGGGCGAATCCGTAATCGCGACCGGCGCGAGCCGCTTCGGTTGCCAAACCCGTCCCCAGTGGTCGCGGCGCCCGTGGTATCCGATCTCAACTTCGTTTGCGCCGTCTACATCTTGAATTCTCAGGCCACAATCTCCGATGAGCTCGCCGTTCGTTTTCAAGACCATTGCCAGAGGCCGTGGCTGTTGGTGGCATGGCGACGGAGGTTGTGAGCGATCCACTGCGCGACGCCCGCGCAACCCGATGGCGCGGGATAGAAGCGCATGGCTTCAGGATCGGAGAGTACGAGGGCAAGAGCATCCACATCGTCGACGACGAACTCTCGCAAGATCAGACGTGGGGTTTCGAGAATGTGCATGGCATGCGCGAGTGTTTTCGCGATCCGGTCTCCGACTATAATCTGCGCCATGGCTTCCGTAAGTAAAGATGTCGAAAAAAAGATTGAGGCTCTGCGCGAGAAGATTCGGCACCACGAGTACTTGTATTACGTGCTTGATCAACCTGAGATCAGCGATGCCGAGTTCGACCGGCTGATGCGCGAATTGAAGGATTTGGAGGCGAAGCATCCGGAACTGCTTACCCCGGATTCTCCCACGCAGCGTGTGGGTGGCAAGCCCCGCGAAGGCTTCGTCAAAGTGCCACACTCTTCGCCGATGTTGTCGCTCGACAACACTTATAACGAGGAAGAACTGCGCTCTTGGGAACGGCGCGTACACGAACTCGGCGGGCAGAAGGATGTGGATTATGTCTGCGAACTGAAGCTCGATGGCATGTCGCTAGCGCTGATTTATGAGGACGGGAAGCTGGTGCGCGGGATCACTCGCGGCGACGGAAGCCTGGGTGAGGATGTGACGCTGAACGTGCGCACGGTGCGATCGGTGCCGCTTTCGATTTCAAGCGAGAAACTGAAGAAGGCCGGGATCCCAGCGGATTTTGAAGTGCGCGGCGAGCTGCTCATGCCGCTGGCCGCGTTCAGGAGAATGAATGAGGAGCGCGAGAGCAAAGGGCTCTCTTCGTTCGCGAACCCGCGCAATGCTACGGCGGGAACGGTTCGGCAACTGGAATCTAGAATCACGGCCGAACGGCGACTGGATTATTTTTCTTACATGCTGCTGCGCGATGGGCGCACTTATTTTGATCGTCACTGGAAGACGCTGGACGCTCTCCAGGCCGCCGGGTTCAAAGTCAATCACAACCGCAAGCTGGTCCATAGCATGGAGGAAGTTTGGGTATTCATCCAGGAGTGGGCGGGTAAGCGCGAGTCGCTGGGATATGAGATTGACGGCATCGTGGTGAAAGTGGACCGGACGGCTTTGCAGGACGGATTGGGATTCACAGGGAAGGCTCCGCGGTGGGCGATTGCTTATAAGTATGCAGCCCGGGCTGGAATTACTAAACTGGAAGACATCCGGGTGCAGGTGGGACGCACGGGGAAACTTACGCCGGTCGCGATGCTGGCGCCGATTTTGATCGGGGGCACCACGGTGAGAAATGCCACGCTGCACAATATGGATGAGATCGAGCGGCTGGGCGTGAAGATTGGCGATTGGGTGCAGGTGGAGCGCGGCGGAGATGTGATTCCGAAGGTGGCCAAGGTCATCGAGGATAAGGAGCATCCCCGGGGCACAAAAGTTTTTCGGATGCCGGAGAGGTGTCCGGTGTGCGGGACCAAGGTGGTGCGGTCCGAAGGCGAGGTGGATTATCGCTGCGTCAATGCGAATTGTCCGGCCAAGCTGCGCGAGACAATTCTGCATTTTGCGTCGCGCGGAGTGATGAATATTGACGGCATGGGAGAGGCGCTGGTGAATCAGCTTACCGAGCGTGGGCTGGTGAAGAACGTTGCGGACATTTACAAGCTGACGAAGGACGACTTGCTGGGCCTGGAGCGGATGGGCGAAAAGTCCGCGCAGAACATTCTTGATGAGATCAAGAAATCGAAGGCGTTGCCCCTGGAGCGAGTGATCTACGGACTGGGCATTCGAATGGTTGGGGAGCGGACGGCACAGTTTCTGGCGGAACATTTTGGATCGATGGAAGCTCTCGAGACCGCCGGTGTGGAAGAGTTGCAGGATGTGAATGAAGTTGGTCCGCGGATCGCGGAGAGCATAGTGGAGTTCTTCAGCATTGCGGCGAATCGGAAACTCGTCGAGAGGTTGCGCGAGGCTGGACTTACGTTAACCGGCCAGAAAAAGCCCCGCGGAACCAGGCTCGCGGGAAAGACGTTTGTGCTGACTGGGACGCTGGCGCATTTCACTCGTAACGAAGCTAAGAAGATGATTGAAGACGCAGGGGGAAAGGTCACAGGCTCGGTGAGCAAGAAGACGGATTACGTGGTGGCGGGAGCGGATGCGGGATCGAAGCTGGATAAGGCGAAGGAATTGGGAGTGAAGGTGATTGACGGAAAGGAGATGAAGTACTTGCTGAGTTGAAGGAGACCGAAGTTCAAAGCTATGAGATCGAAATCATTACTTCTTCATCGCCGCTGACATCCTCTTCCACGTCTCCTCCAGCGTTTCCGGCAGAATCCGCGTCTCGCACACCACCGACACGAAGTTTGCATCGGCGACCCAGCGCGGCAGGACGTGCATGTGGATGTGTCCGGCGATGCCGGCGCCTGCGGCTTTGCCGATGTTCATGCCGAGATTGATGCCGTCGGGGTGGTAGAGCTCACGCAGAACCGATTCCATTCGCTGCGAGAGCGCGATCATTTCGCTGGCGGCTTCGGGCGGAAGTTTTTGCAGTTCGTCCAGATGCGCGTAAGGGACAATCATCACATGGCCCGGCGTGTAGGGGTAAGCATTCAGGATCACGAAACAATGCTTATCACGATGGACAATGAGCCTCTTGGCGTCGTCGCCGGCTGTCACGGCCTCGCAGAAAACGCATCCGGTCGCTTTCTCGGCGGTGGAAACGTAGGCGTAACGCCACGGGGTCCAGAGGTAATCCATGTAAGGGGCAGGGTAGCAGATGGGAGGCGTGCGGCGAAACTGGCGGGGATCTCGAGGATCGCAACCCAGGGCTGAAATGCCCACAGCCAACCAAAATATTAAACGCTGAAACACTGCTGTAACCTAAGCAAGATTTAGGTTTGACACTGTTTGAGAGGCGTTGCTATAGTCGAGGAGTTCCCTTTGGACGCGGGTTTCTGTAAAACGTCCGGCAGCTGGGATTGTCCAAGCTCACTCGCCAGGGTGAGCCCACCACAACCTAAACGACTCACTCCAGCAGTCCGCCAAGCAGACCCCGCAACCTCCCCGCACTGAGTGCGAGGTTTCAGCAGAGAGGCATAACCTTGTTCGACGACACCACCGCCCACAACTCCGAATCCACCAGCGCCGTCGCAACCGAAGCAGAACCGACGGCATCCGAGCCAACCTCAACCGAACCACGAATGAGTGAACACCGAGCAACCGGGTCGAAAGCAAAGGAGCAGCGGGCTGAGGTGAATCAGGCTGCAATTCCCGTGACCTCCGCGCAAGAAGCGCCGCAGGCGGCGACTCCAGCCGACGAGAAACCCGCTGGCGAAGATTTCGCCTCAGCGCTGGAGAACTTCACAACGGAGACCGAAGAGTCGGTGGGTGAGGACCGCGTCATCAAGGGCACGGTGCTGAAGCTAACTTCGACGCACGTGGTAGTGGACGTGGGTGCGAAATCGGAAGGCATGTTGCCGCTCGCGGAGGTGCTGGACCACGAGGGCAAGCCGAAGGTGAAGCCGGGCGACGAAATTGATGTGATGCGGGAGAAGGGGCACACCGAGGAAGGCTACATCAACCTCTCGCACCAGAAGGCGGCGCGGATTCATGCATGGGACGAAGTGGAAAAAGCTCACAACGAAAAGCGGCCGATTAAAGCAACGGTGATTGAACGAACCAAGGGCGGTCTGACGGTCGACATCCTGGGAGCGAGAGCGTTTCTGCCAGGCTCGCAGGTGGATCTGCGGCCGATCCGGAATCTAGAGGGCATGAAGGGCCAAACCCTTGAAGTGACGGTGATCAAGCTCAATAAGAAGCGCGGCAACATCGTGGTTTCGCGCAAAGAGTTACTCGAAGGCGAGCAGAACGAGAAACGCAATAAGACCCTCGAACATCTGGAAGAAGGTTCAGTGCTCACGGGAGTGGTGAAGAATCTGACCGAGTATGGAGCCTTTGTCGATCTCGGCGGACTGGATGGTCTGCTGCACATCACCGACATGTCGTGGGGACGACTCACGCACCCGCGCGATCTGGTTAACGTGGGCGATCAGATTCAAGTGAAAGTTCTGAAGTACGACAAAGAGAAGCAGCGCGTTTCGCTTGGTTTTAAGCAGTTGACGCCGGATCCGTGGCTGGATGCGGAGCATCGTTATCCCGTTGGCGCGCATGTGTCAGGGCGCGTGATCAGCGTGACGGATTACGGCGCATTCGTCGAACTTGAACAGGGGATCGAAGGCTTGGTTCACGTCAGCGAAATGACGTGGTCGAAGCGCATGAAGCATCCCTCCAAGCTGGTGAATGTCGGCGATCAGGTGGAGTGCGTGGTGCTCAACGTGAATCCCACGGAGCGGCGAATTTCGCTGGGCATGCGGCAACTGGCGGCAAATCCCTGGGATGCGCTGCATGACAAATATCCTGTGGGCATGACAGTGGAAGGCCGCGTACGCAACCTCACGGATTTCGGCGCGTTCATAGAAATCGAAGATGGAATCGATGGGTTGGTCCATGTCAGCAACCTGAGTTGGACCAAGCGAGTGAAGCATCCTTCCGAGGTGCTGAAGAAAGGTGATCGCGTAAAGGCGATCGTTCTGGCCATTGAACCCGACAAGCGGCGATTGTCGCTCGGCGTGAAGCAGCTGCAGCCCGATGTCTGGGAGACTTTCTTTGAGACCCATCACGTCGGCGATGTGGTTCACGGCAAAGTGCTGCGGGTGGCGGCGTTCGGCGCATTCGTGGAGATCGCGGAGGGCGTGGAAGGTCTGTGCCACAAGTCGGAAGCCGTGGATGGGAACGGCCAGCCGCTGCATCTTGAGCCCGGCGTGGAGCATGATTTCAAGATCATCAAAATGAGTCCGGAAGATAAGAAGGTGGGACTCAGCATTCGAGCAGTGGGCGAAGAGGCTTCGCGGTCCGAGGTGGAAGCTTACAAGCAACCGGTTTCCAGCACGAGCTCGACCATTGGCGAGCTCATCTCGTGGAAGCGCGCCAGCAACGAGGGCAACTAAAAATAAGAGCAGTTGTCAGTGGCTAGTGAAAGCCAAGAAATGCCGTCAATCGTACCGAAAGCCGCTTTTGCTGAGCGGCTTTTCGCTTTTTAAGGTTATTACGAACCGACTCTTGGTCCTTGTTCTGCCCTGTTCTAGAATCATTGGTCTGCCCTTTGTCATCTCTTCTTATTGAGGACCATCACTTTGCCTGAAACTATTTTTGACGTCGTCATTATCGGCAGTGGACCTGCTGGTTACACTGCCGCCATCCGTGCAGGGCAGTACGGACTGAAAACTGCTCTCGTAGAGAAAGATGGGTTCCTCGGTGGAACCTGCTTGCATGTGGGTTGTATTCCCACCAAAGCGCTGCTCTTCAACGCTGAGCTATGGGACCAGCTCAAGGACGCGAAGGAATTCGGCATTGAGGGCGTAGATGCGCGCAAGCTGAATTGGGCCTCCATTCAGGAAAGGAAGTCGAAGATTGTCGCCAAACATGCCAAGGGACTTGAGTTCTTGATGAAAAAGAATAAGGTTGAGACCGTGAAAGGATACGGCAAGCTGACAGGTCCGGCGCAGAATGGAGTCCTCACGGTGGAAGTTGCGAACGAAGGCAAGACCAGCCCGCTAAAGGCGAAGAACGTTCTTCTTGCCACAGGCTCCGAAGCTCGCATGTTGCCAGGCCTCGAGGCCGATGACCGGGTTCTGACGAACATTGAGATTCTCCGCTTGAAAGAAATGCCGAAGTCACTGGTCATCGTTGGCGCCGGAGCGGTGGGCGTGGAGTTCGCCTCGATTTATCGCTCTTTCGGATGCGCAGTCACTATTGTGGAGATGCTACCACGGCTTGTGCCTGTCGAAGACGAGGAAGTCTCCAAGGAATTGGCCCGCGTCTACCGCAAGCGCGGGATCAACTTTCACACGAGCGCGAGGGTTGAAAAGATCGATAAAACAAAAGCTGGCATTGCAGTGACGATCAGCACCGAGGGGAAGCAGCAGAAGATCGAGGCGGAGAAAATTTTGATCGCCGTAGGTCGGAAACCCCGCACGGAAAATATCGGCCTGGAAAAAACGAAAATTAAGCCGGAGCGTGGTTTTATTCAGGTGGATTCGTGGATGCACACGGCCGAGCCCGGTGTTTATGCGGTTGGCGACATTGTGTTGGGTAGTCCGCAACTGGCTCACGTGGGAGCGATGGAAGCGCTGGTGGCCCTGGCTAAGATTGCCGGGAAGCCTTGCAAGCCGATTAATCCGGAACACATTCCAGGAGCGACATATTGCCATCCTGAAATTGGCAGCGTAGGCCTAACCGAGGTCAAGGCTCGCGAAGCTGGGTACAACGTGAAGGTTGGCAAGTTTCCCTTCACCGCCAACTCGCGGGCATCGATCCTGGGGCAGCACGAAGGTTTCATCAAGATTGTTTCCGACGCCGACTACGGAGAGATTCTCGGGGTCCACATTATTGGCCCGCAGGCGACGGAACTGATTGCGGAAGCCGTCGCCGCCATGGAACTCGAAGCGACGGTGGAAGATCTGCTGTGGACTATCCACGCTCATCCCACGCTGGCGGAGGCTATGCTGGACGCATCCAATAGTGTATACGGGATGGCAATCAACGCATGAAGAATTGAGCGATTGAGCGCCCGATTTAATTCTATGATCTCCGTCGTCCAACTCGGCACGCTTGACTATGCCACCGGCCTGGGGCTGCAGCAACAGCTTGTCGATCTGCGTAAAGAAGAAAAGATCGGCGACGTCCTACTGCTGCTCGAACACTCGCCAGTCATCACCCTGGGCCGCAATGCGAAAGCTGCGAATGTGATCGCCTCGACCGAACTCCTTGCGCAGCGCGGGGTCGAGCTTTTCGACTGCGACCGCGGCGGCGATGTCACTTTTCATGGACCCGGTCAGATCGTCGGCTATCCCATCTTCGATCTCCGCGGCTTTGCTACGCCTGACGGAAAACGGAAGACTCTGGGTGCCGTTGAATTTGTGCGTCGCCTGGAGGAAGTTCTGATCCGTGCCTGCGCCGACTTCGCCATCCCGAGCAAACGGCATCCGGGCTTGACTGGGGTTTGGACCGATCAAGAAGCTACTGAAGCGAAGATTGCCGCTATCGGCGTGCACATCTCCCGCTTCGTCACTTCGCACGGCTTCGCCCTCAACGTGAATACCGATCTCAGCTTCTTCAACCTGATTATCCCTTGCGGCATCACGGCGAAGCCGGTCACTTCGATGCAGCAAGAACTCGGGCATCCGCTCGAGCTGAACTCAGTCACCGAATCCCTCTCGCGCAACTTCGGCACCGTATTTTCAAGTCAAATACTCTGGGTTGATACTCTCGACGCTTTACTCGGCCGCGCGGTGGGGGTTCCGCTACAACATCCGACCGAACTCCGCCAGCTTCATAAAGACGACGGCACGACTTGGGCATAGTGGTGGCATCCAGCCGGCCGTTGTCACGCGATCTTTCCCCCGCTGGTGGTGAGACGCCGCGTTCCCGGTCTCGCTAGCCCAATCCGCCTCTCTCGCGATACCATAAATGCATTGCGCTCTCGCGCCTCTTTCACATGGGGACCAGGAAACCTAAGTCCAAACAAGGCTCTAACGGCCATCGTCCGCGGAATGGATCGGCCCGGACCTTCAAACCGGCGGCTGACTCGGATGTCCGCAGCTATTCAATCCCCGATTATCGCCTGGAGCATCCCGACCTCTCTGTCCGCCAGACGATAGAAAAGGGCAAGGACGGCGCGGAGCACGTCCGCTACGAAGTGACTGGCGACCTCGGCCGGCCGCTCCCACCGATTCGCGACTCCGAGTATCTGGACCAGAAGCAGTGCATCGAGATCTATC
The DNA here is from genome assembly GCA_049519055.1 of Candidatus Sulfotelmatobacter sp. Taxonomy (GTDB): domain Bacteria; phylum Acidobacteriota; class Terriglobia; order Terriglobales; family Acidobacteriaceae; genus Sulfotelmatobacter. The sequence goes on from JBEKRE010000005.1 coordinate 115,718, forward strand.
GCTACATGCTGCTGAACCGCAAAATGGAGATTGGGCTGGAAAATCTCTATAAGCAAGGGAAGGTAGTGGGCGGAGTTTATTTCGGCCTCGGGCAGGAGGCGTGTTCTTGCGCGTCGGCTTACGCGCTCGATAAAGATGACTGGTTCGCGCCCATGATTCGCAATCAAGGGGCGCTGCTGGTTCGTGGCTTCCGCGCCTCTGACACGATGATGCAGTACATGGCGAAAGCGGATTCGCCGACCAAGGGTCGCGACGGGACGTCGCACTTCGGTGACATCGAAAAGCGCAACATGGTTTCGCCCATTTCCATGCTTGGAGATCTTATTCCGGTGCTGAGCGGCGTGGCACTCGGGGCGCGCCTGCAGGGACGCAACATCGCCGCGCTGACCTGGATCGGCGACGGTGGCCAATCCACGGGGGTTACCTACGAAGGCCTTAACTTCGCCGCCGTGCAGAGGTTGGGCCTCGTGCTCTTTGTTGAAAGCAATCTCTGGGCCTACTCCACGCCGTCGGAAATGCAATACCGCATAAAAGATTTGGCGGAGCGCGCCATCGGTTACGGTATCCCGGGAGTGATCATCGACGGCACTGACGCGTGCCAGGTCTACGACGCCGCCCGCGATGCTGTCGAGCGTGCCCACCGAGGCGAAGGCCCCACCCTGATCGAAGCGAAGATGATGCGCATGAAGGGCCACGCCATCCATGACGCCGCCGCGTATGTGCCCAAGGCGATGTTTGACTTCTGGAAGAAGCGCGATCCGATTGCGCGGTTTGAGAATTACCTGGTGAAAGAGAAGAAATGGTTGTCGGCGAAAGAGAATGCCGACTTGATTTCGGAGGTTGAGCGGGTGATCGAGGCCGAACGTGAAATCGCGGTGAACTCGCCGATGCCAACGCCGGAATCTGCCGAAGGCGGGGTCTTCTGCGAAGACGGCTGTCACGTAATCAGGCCGAAATACGCCATGCCAAAGGTAAAAAAGGGAACCGTCGGCTTCAAACAGACCGAAGCCACAGTGCATTTGAAGTAGCACGATCAGTGGAAATCCGTGGAGATCCATGGCGCAATTTTGAGACCTTGAAACACTGGAACCTTAACTTATGCAGCTCACCTACCTCGAAGCCATCCGCCAGGGAATCTGGGAAGAGATGGACCGCGACCCAACCGTCTTCTGCCTCGGCGAAGACATCGGCATTTACGGCGGTGCGTTCAAGGTCACCGACGGTTTCATCGACCGCTTCGGCCCCGAGCGGGTCATCGACACGCCGATCGCCGAGTCGGCGATTGTCGGCGCGGCCTTCGGCGCGTCATTGACCGGCATGCGTCCGGTTGCCGAATTTCAATTTATGGACTTCATTGGCTGCGCCTTCAATCAGATTTCTAATATGGTCGCGAAGACACACTATCTCTGGGGGGCACCCGCTCCCCTCGTCCTGCGTGGACCTAGCGGCGGATACGTTCACGGCGGCCCTTTTCATTCGCAGAATCCCGAGATGTGGTTTGTCCACAATCCCGGCCTCAAAGTCATTTGCCCGGCGACACCCTACGACGCCAAGGGCCTGATTAAAGCCGCCGTTCGCGACAACAACCCGTGCATCTTCTTTGAGCACAAATATCTTTACCGCCGCATCAAGGGTGAAGTCCCGGCGGAAGATTATGTAGTCCCAATCGGCAAAGCGCGACTTGCTCGCGAGGGGCGCGACCTGAGCATTATTACCTACGCTGCCATGGTTCACACGGCCTTGGAAGCTGCCGCGGTTCTAGAAAAAGAAGGAATCGATCTCGAAATTCTCGACCTGCGCACGGTCTCACCGCTAGATAGCGAAGCGATCGCGCAGACCGTGAAAAAGACGAACAAAGTGATCGTCCTGCATGAGCATTCGCGCACCGGAGGCTTGGCAGGCGAAATCGCCGCCATCATTAACGAAGAAGCGTTCGACGATCTGGACGGTCCGATTGTCCGTATCGCAGGCCTTGACTCCGCGATCCCGTTCTCCCCGCCGCAAGAAGAGCATTACTTGCCGCAGGTGAGAGACGTGGTGCGCGAAGCCCGCCGCCTGAAGGCTCGCTGACTATTCCCGTCTCGCTAGCGGGCCAAACTAGCGCCCCACCCACTTCATCTGACACAATAGTGGTCCGGAGGATCGATGGGAAAATTCATTCTGGGTGTTATTGTCACCGTTCTTGTGCTGGTTCTCGGCGGGCTTGGCCTCGCCATGCTGGGCTTCATTCCTACCAACGCCGATGTCGCGCCACCGCACCTCGAGCGTCGCATCGCGAACGGAGCGGTTGACGCTTCCATGGAGCGCCACGCTCCCCACGTCACCAATCCCTTACCTCCGACCGAGCAAAACTTTGAAGACGCGATGAAGCTCTACACCATGAACTGCGCGGTGTGTCACGGCGGACTCGATCATAAACCGGCGTCTCTTGGTAACTCCTTCTATCCGCCTGCTCCGAATCTCGTCTCCGATCCACCAGACGATCCCGAATGGCACGTCTTCTATACCATTCGGACCGGCGTTCGCTACACCGGCATGCCCGCATGGGATAAGACTCTCAGCGAGCAGGACATCTGGAAGATCACCAGTCTCCTTTCGCACATGGAAAAACTACCACCTGCGGTTCAGGAGTATTGGAAAACGACCTTCGGTGTGGCCGCGCCGACGGGCGAAGAGGGAAAAAAGTGAAAGACTAGGATTCGGCGCTTCAAGGTGGCGGCACAGGAGCGCCTTCGTGCGCCGCCTTCGTTCTCCAGACGTTATAATATTCGGTTGCGGGCGGGCCTTTATGAGAACTGTGGGCCTCGCGGAAGGAAATCATGCCGACTGACATCATTATGCCCCAGATGGGCGAATCCATTGTCGAGGGCACCATTACCAAGTGGCTGAAGAAACCCGGTGACAAGGTTCAGCGCGATGAACCGCTTTTCGAAATCTCTACTGATAAGGTAGACGCGGAGATTCCCGCCCCCGCCTCGGGAGTTTTGCAGGAGATCAAAGTATCTGAAGGAACAACGGTTGGAGTGAATACGATCGTGGGAACGATCTCGGCCGAGGGCGAAGCCGCAGCGGCGCCCGCCAAGTCCTCAGCTGCAGTTCCAGAAAAGGTCTCACAGAAGAAAGAAGAGAAACAGCCTACTGCGACCCCCACCCCTACGCCCGCCGCCAGTGGTCCACCAGCGGAGTCACGCGAGGAAGAAGAGGCCCGCTCCTCGCCGCTGGTCCGCAAGATTGCCCGCGAGCATGGAGTAAACCTCTCTCAGATTTCTGGTACCGGCCTCGGCGGTCGTATCACCAAGCAGGACATTCTCTCGTTCATCGAAGGACAATCGTCCGCGCCAGCCGCCGCTCCGCGCGAATCGGCACCGTCGGTTCCGGTTTCGCGGTCCGCAGCTCCGCCAGCCCCTGCTGCCTATCCCGGCGATCTGGTTCCCATGACGAACATGCGCAAAATCATCGCCCAGCGCATGATCGAGTCTCGCCGCACCAGTGCGCATGTTCACTGCATGTATGAAGTAGACTTCACGCGCATCGTCCACTTGCGGGCGAAGCATAAGAATGCGTTCGAGGAGCGTCACTGCGTCCGCCTCACGTTCACGCCGTTTTTCGTGCGCGCCGCCATCATCGCGGTCCAGCAGTGGCCGATTATCAATGCGACGATTGAAGGTGACAGCGTCCGCTACCACCGCAATATCAACGTAGGGATCGCCGTCGCTCTTGATTGGGGGCTGATCGTGCCGGTCCTCAAGAATGCCGGAGACCTCAACTTCCTCGGCCTGCAGCGCGGTATCACCGATCTAGGAGAGCGCGCCCGGAGCAAGAAGCTCAAGCCCGAGGATGTAGAAGGTTCCACTTTCACGGTCACGAATCCCGGCCAGTTCGGTGCTGTCTTCGGTTTGCCCATCATCAATCAACCGAACTCCGCCATCATGGGCGTGGGTGGCATCACCAAGCAACCTTTGGTTGTCACCGACAAAGAAGGCAACGATTCGATCGCCATCCGTTCGGTCGTCCATCTCACGCTTGGCTACGACCACCGCCTCATCGACGGCGCCGTGGCCGACGAGTTCATGGCCTTGGTGAAGAAGACGCTTGAGAATTGGACCGAGGAGATCGGGTAACGGTTATTGAGCGGAAGGCTCGGTGTTGTCTGGTCCTCCACTCGCCGCTCCAATCACACCATCCGTATCGGATGTGCCCGCCTTCAGCGCGCACGCCGCACTGGCCCCGTTATACTTCGCCAGAAAATTCAGGGCCAACGTTCCATCCGCCCGGTAAACGGTGCCGATCACATTGCTCATCGTCGGACTACTCGGGGTTGTGGCGAATCTCGCACGCGGCGGGGGCCCTGCCACTCGCGACTTCGCCTCGGGATAGATCATCGGCTTCGCCGGTTGTCTCGCGGAAACTTCACGCGCTGCCGACCGGACGCCGGTTGTCACCACCGCGACTGCCAGCACCCAATAAAAAAGCCGCTCCTCCGGACGGCATGAAACATACTTCCTCCTCAAATTCGTCGAAGGATTTTTCTCAAAATCGTCCGTGCAAGAAGTCTTCCACGCTCCGCACATAGACCTCGGCAAAGTCCGCAACCGGCCGCCGCCCCTCAATCAGATCCATGCCATCCTCGACCGTCCAACCCATCACCCCCAGTAGCGCCAGCGTCATCATCGGTGCCCGATGCACTCCCGCCGCGCAGTGCACATACAACTTTGCTCCGTCCTCTTCCAGCGCCCCCAGCGCGAATTCCACGCCCCGAGCGAACACCTCAGGCGGCTTGGGCTCAAAATCGTCATCAATCGGATTCCAGCAAACCGAAATTCCGTGCGGCTTCGCCAACGGCGTATCGTCAAACTCGATTTGCATGTCAATGATGTGCGTGATGCCTGTTCGCGATAGCACCGCCATATTATCCGCCGTCCAGATTCCGCCCCCCAAGGCAATCCGATCGGTCACCCAGGTAATGTCCATTCCCATGCTGCGTCTTTTGACGCCGACCTTTCTTTCGGTTGGAATGTCCCACTGAGGATTGTCCCAGACAACAATCCGCAGCTTTTTGCATGCCCAGAAGCCACTTTCCTTAGCTTCTTCCTGCGCGATTCCGCCTGCGGCGAAATCGATAGTCCAGCCGGACGCTCTTCGCAACTCTGGTTCATTTTACGGCATCCTGCTTTCCCCGGTTTTGTCGCAGCGCTTGTTGTTCGCCCCCGACTTTCCGGCGAAATTCAACGAAGTTTTTCGCTTCGTCGCAGCTTTCCGGATTAGGCATTGCGATTCCATCGATGATTATGCATTTGACACAGAGAAATAATTGCGCCAAGATTGCTAGGCCGTGACAGGGATAAAGGCGAAGCCTCGCGCTGCCGATGGACTATGCGTGAAGGCTCCGCCAGTCCGCTGCGCCAACTGCCCCGGCAAAACTCCGTTCAGGCCCGATCCTGAAAGCATTCAGCGCGCCAGAGAACTCTACTTCGATCCACCCCTTGATGAGGGAATCCGAGAGATCGTCATTTCGCTGGTAGCTAATGGCGTGGAAACTTTCGAATCGTGCGAAGGTGGGGAAGGCCATGCATTCCCAGAGCCGACAGTTCGGTTTGAAGGAACGGATTCGGAAGGATTGAGGGCGGTGTCCGTTGCGCTGGAAAATGGCCTTCCTGTGCGAAGGCTTCGTCGGGTATGGGGCATTCAAGATAACGTGCTCCACGGCCCTTGGTGGGAGATGACCTTCCGCTCACCGAAGGAATCGCACAGGAGGGCGCGAGCAAGAAAATGCTAGGCCTCGCAATCATCGCAGTGGCGATAACCACCGGTGCCGGCGCGACGCTCATTTTGCGGTATGTCGCGACCTGCTTTGCAATCTGCATCGGTGTGGTGAACTTGTTTGGTCGCTGGTTTTTTGGCTTCGTTGACGGAATAATATGCACTCACTTTTCTTGCCATTGGTCTCGGTCTCCTGTGGAAGATTTAGGAACACCCAAGGTTCGGTCCGATGTAGCTATGAGGGAAGGCCAACTTTATAGCACAGGGCGGATCAGCAGGAATGTGAGCGAAAACACGGTTTCGGATTCTGTAACAATTTCCCTCGCGGGAATGCAGAAACCGCTTGTGCCATCGAATGTATTTGGTGGTATAACGGACTGCGAAGGTGGCGGAGGCTGGGTGAGTCGAACACCGTTCCTCGCGGGGAACTGCGGTTTATAAGACCGCTCCTGGTAAACCGACCAGTCAGCCTCCCGCCACCTGAAATGCTAGGGGATTAAATAAAAAAGAAAAGCGAAAATGCACTGATTCCGGGATCATGACTGTGGATTCCTTGTGAATAGTCTCGGAAAACTCTATTTATCTGTGAATTACGGAGCGGAGTTCAGCGTGAGTAGAGCGAAAAGGCCGAAAAAAGCGAGAGGTGCGAGGTCGCCAAAGAAGCGGCTCAGAGTCGATAAGGACGTATTCGACGGAGTTTTAGAAAAAATGATTCAGTCGAAACCCGTGAAGAGAGAGGGATGAATCAACGCTGGGCTGCGTTCGCGAGGGCTTCCGTTTTCTTTGCTAGTTCCTTCTGTTGCTCGTGCTTCGAGTAGAGAAAAACACCAACCAGAGATGCCAGAGCGGTAAGGATTGCTGCAAGTCCTTCTCCGCTTTTTCCCTCGTGGACCAGATACATTCCACCAATCACCACGGTCATAGCTACGATAAAACCCAAGACCGTGCCGAGCTTCTGCGCTGATACGTTCGAGTGAATGACATGAGCTTCTAAGCCTTGACGGTGGTGATGTTGACTCTCTGCCATTGTGATAATTCTCTCAGCCGCACCGGGCAAAATTTGGTTATATCGCTCTAGGGCCTCAGGCGAAGGCAATGGCCCGGAAAAAGAACGCATCATTGCCTGAATGCGCATCTCCGCATTTGGCGGGGGGATAATATTTCGATTTCGATTGCGTTGGCTCACGAAGGTTGAGCCGTTATTTTACAGGTTGTTCGACCTCAAATTCCACCAGGGCGTTATTGAGGTCTTCCCCAACCATGCGCCAGTCTGCGAACATGGCTTTGGCATCGGCTTCTTGCCCGCTGCGACTGACGTTGTAGCTATCGTACAGTCCGTACCAATCAAGCAGACGACCAGCGCCGGAGGCGAACGAAGGCGACGCTACCAGAAAATCGGATTTGATCTTGTTAATCATGTCTATACCGTCTTGAGATGCGTGAGCAAGGCAAAGGGTTCACAGCTCATCGCTGTTTTCTCATGAACCACAGTCCGAAGTAAAGGCCAACGTTGGGGAGGGGGTCTAGAACGGTACTCTGAGAGGAACCAGTCATGCACCCAGTTACGATAGTGATTCTATCGGCAAGAACGCTACAGGGGAAGGCACGAATGTGCTTCGTACTCCCCAACCAGTTGATTCTATTAGCTATAGTCTGGCTAAAATAATTAGTTCCTTATACCTTTGCGGGTCGCACGAATGGCGTGAACGCATTCTGCTCGACCAGTTTACTGTACGGCATCGGCTTCGCGCCGACCATCCGGCTCACGGTCTGCTCGAATAATTCCGCCTCTTCTCGCCGATTGAAACGATAGGAGAATTCGTTCAGATAGCGTTGCAGATGCTTTATCGAAAGCTGGTGGTACGTTCCTATTACGGCCCGCTTGAGCAGCGAGAACGAATTTTCAACCGTGTTCGTGTGGACTTCGCCCTTAACGTATTCGCCGTGACTATGACGGATCTTCGAGTGCTTCGCATTGTGGAATTTAGTAATCCTGAAATCGTAGGCTCCGGAATCGTCCGTCATGATCTTCTCGACGCCCTTGTCCATGTGCTGCGCGATGACTTCGTAGAGCGTGCCTTGCTTGTTGTCCTTGACCTGTACGAGCCGAAGAGGACCGCCGCGCTGCCGGATTCCTAACACTACGTCTTTGTTCTTCAATTTGCGCTTGTGGCCTTTTTGCTTCCCGCCGATGTACGTTTCATCGATTTCAACCGTCCCAGTCAACTTGAGTCCGTCAGGGTCGTTCATGGCTTCGCGGATGCGGTGCGCCAGATACCATGCCGTGCGGTAGTTAACCTTCAAATGCCGCTGTAGCTGCAAAGCGCTCATGCCCTTTTTCGCATCTACCATCAAGGCGATTGCCATGTACCACTTATCTAGCGAGAGATGGGAACCGTTAAAGATCGTTCCAGTCGTGGCGGAGAACTGAGCTTTGCAGGTCGGCTCTAGGCACTGATAAAGCTGGGTGCGTTTGTTGTCCGTTTTCTTCGTCACCTTGCGCGTGATGCGGGAGATTTCCTTGGAGCCGCAAGTCAAGCAGCGCACGCCATCCGGCCAGCGCTTAGCTTCCAGATATGCCAAGCATTGCTCTTCGGTCGCGAAAGCCTTGGTGACTTCTATCAGTTTCATGCATCAAATATAGCGTAAATGGCTTTCTGTGTCAAGCGCATAATCATCTTTGCGGTCATTATACCCGACGAGCTGTAGAAGACTTAAGTAACTTAGCGCAGGGCTATAATGCTCATGCTATACTCCCTCATGAAATTCCGAGTGCTCCAGGACAACCTGCGCAAGACAATTTGGCAGCGAATTGAGGAAGGCGACCTCACCGGCCTCCGTCTGGCACAGCAGACGGGATTCAAGCAAGCCCACATTTCCAATTTCCTGAATCGCAAGCGCGGCCTCAGTCTTGAGGGCATGGATCGGGTGCTGGCCGTGCAGCATCTTTCGGTACTGGATCTTCTGGACCCTTCCGAGATCAACCAGCGCGCCTCCATCCTGCCCCCCAGCAATGACGAGTTCCAGAATGTCCTTCTCACCGAAGGCACCATCGCCGCCATTCAGCCCCTCATCACCAGCATGCACGTGAAGGAAATTGTGAAGTTCAAGAAAACATTTCTCAAGAAACTGAAGCCGGAAACTGAAAGCGGCGAGCGCCAACACTGGGAACGCTTCGTAGTCATTAAAGTGGACGGCCGAGAAGGTATGAGTATGTACCCGCGGCTCCTCCCCGGTGCCACTCTCCTTATCGACCGTCATTACAACTCGCTCAAGCCCTATCGCAAGGGTGAGTTCAATATGTACGCGGTTTTAAAAGACGGTACGTGCACGGTGAAATATGTGGAGACGGCGGGCAATCATCTCATCCTGCGGCCGCACAACCAGGCTTATCCTATCGATGTGATGACCATGGAAGAGGGCAAGTCTCCCTCTGACTACCTGGTCGGCCGTGTCTGTCACGTCGGGATCGAAACGTAAGGGAATTAGATCCGCCGATCTACTCCGCATTTAAGCTGTCAAACATTTTCCACAGCTTGTCGGCAGTGGCGCGATAAATCAGGTATCCGCTGCCGGCGTCGGACGTCTCGCGAAGCAGCAGTTCTCCACGACCATCTCCGTCCGCGTCCACAACGTCAACCAGTTCCATGCGGGGAGTTACGTCCAAGTGGAATTTGTCTGTCACGCCGGAATACAGTTTCCGCACATTGCCGTAAATGTCCGTTCTCGCCACGAGCATTACGCTATACGGCTCCGCCGCAGCCGGCGCGCCCGTCGAGCCCGGAATGCGGGCTTCCGCGCTCAAAATCAACACTGGCTGGTTGGTGAGCCACAAGTCGAAGCCGCTAAATTGAACGTTTGCAAACACCGGCGCCGCCTGCTTTGCCGGTGCCCTGCGGCCACTTGCACCCGCCTTAGGCGTAACCGGATGCGCCAGTATCTGATTCTTGGCCAGCGCCATCGCATAGGCTTTTACTTCCTCTCCAGCCGCGGCCAGCATCTGATTGCGCCGTTCTTCCTCTTCTCCCGTTTTCCAGAAGAATTTATAAGACTGCGGATCCGGCCCTCCGGCATCGGAAATTGCCGCCATCATTCGAAGCGGAGCATTATTGCCCGGCGCCGCCGTAGGCAAGGACTCATTCTTTCTCCCCATCTTCGCTGTCGTGTCATCTTGGCCCGATGGCGCCGGGGCCGTTGGCTTGCCCCGCCGCAACGTAGGCCGGTAGTAGTCTTCCGATGGTTTACCGGCCGATGCGATACCCGACGTCTGCGCTGCCGGCGCTTCCGCCGCTGGAGTCTGGCTGGCCGTTGGCTGCCCTGAACCTGCCTGTCCCGCCTGCGTCGGTTGTTTTGCGTTCGGGTCAGCTGGCTTGTCCGGAGCCGGCGGATTCGCAGGCTTCGGTGCTTCTTGCCCCGAGGGCGAACCTGTCGACGAGCCACTTCCAGGTTTTGGCGCAGGAACCGGCGCGCCAGCCTTGTCCTGCGATCCCGATCCGCCCGGAGCGGACGATGCGCTTGAATCAGTCGTCGCCGCCGGCTTGGACGTGTCCTTCCTCGTCAGGCGCGGAGGCTCATCCCCGCGGTTATCCACCCCCACCGGGACGTCTTCCGCTTTATGCGTGGTCTTCGGAGCCTCAGCTCCATGCGGCAAATACGTCCCACTGCCCACCCAGGGATGGGCAATGACCGGGGTTTTGCTATGTAGCGCCCCGTTGATGGTGAACAACCCCTGCGAATCCCCGGATTGCTCCGCCTCGTACACGGTACCCGATTCTAGTGCCATCGGGATAGGATCCGCCTTGTAGGCACTCGCATCGTAAAACTTGCCGTCGATCAGAATCGCCACAGGAACCAACGTAGTCTTGCCGTTGCCGTCGAACTGCAAAACCCCCACAGCTCGCGGCCCTTTGCCTTTTTTTGTCTTCTTGCTTTCCCGGGAGGGAGTTGTCTCGGGGCTGATCCGCGGCGCTCTGCGCTCTTGCGCCAGACTTCGAACAACGGCCGCTGGAGCTAGAAAAAACACCAGGGCGATGACGAAATGCCCCAATCTGCGGTATAAGGATTTTCTGGAGACAATCCGTCCCGGTCTTGGCTTTTTCAACGCTAAGGCTTCGGACGCCGTCTTCAACCCTGATTTCCCTGGAAATGAGACCCTCATGAATATCAATGATAAGGCTCCCGAGTTTACTTTGCAGGACCAGAACGGAATGGAACTCTCGCTCAAGGACTTGCGAGGCAAAACAGTAGTTTTGTATTTCTATCCCCGTGCCGATACTCCCGGATGCACCGTCGAAGCTTGCGCCTTCCGCGATACCTACAAGCAGATTCAGAAAACCGGCGCCGTCCTGCTCGGGATCTCTCCCGACACACCTAAGGCGCAGAAAAAATTTCAAGACAAATTCAAGCTGCCCTTTTCCCTGCTCGCCGATGCCGACAAGAAAGTCGCCAACGCTTACGGGGTCGTGCAGGAAAAAAATATGTACGGCAAGAAGGTGATGGGTATCGTCCGCACCACTTTCATAATCGGCCCGGACGGCAAAGTCCGGCACATCTTTCCCAAGGTAAAGCCGGAAGGCCACGCGGTCGAAGTGCTGGCGCACTTGAAAGAATCGGCCAAGGGAGCGGCGTAGGGGACGCCCCCAGCGACATCAAACCGCAGAAATTGATCTCGTTTCGCGTACCCCATTCTGGCTTCTTGCTTTGTCCAATTCTCCATTACTTTCGCCGATCCGCCCGCTCGACCGCGTATTCTTCGGTCGCGGTCCGCGGCGCGTGGCTCGCGACCTCCTGGGCAAACTGCTGGTCCGTGACCTCGGCAAGCTTCGCCTCGCCGCCCGTATCGTCGAAGTCGAAGCCTACCTCGGCGAGAGCGATCCGGCAGCCCATGCCGCTGCCGGCAACACTCCCCGCACCTCAGTCCTGTTCGGACCTCCCGGCTACGCCTACGTTTATTTCATCTACGGCAATCATTACTGTTTGAACGTCTCGTGTGAGCGCGAAGGCCGAGCGGGGTCTGTACTCTTCCGCGCGCTCGAACCTCTGCTCGGTATTGAAGAAATGGCGCGAGCTCGAAACATCACGCTGGAGAGTCCCCGCGATCTCTACCGCCTCACAAGCGGCCCCGGGCGCCTCGCCGAAGCGTTCGGCATCACACGGGCTGGAGATAACGGATGCGATCTCACCTCACCCAGTTCCGGATTGTGGATCGGAGAAGACGGCTTTCGCGCCAAGGGTATTCAAATAACTCCGCGCATCGGCATTCGCAAGGCTGCCGACCATCCGCTGCGTTACATCCTGGCCGCCAACCCTTTTGTTTCCAGAAAACCGCCAGCTCAAAACTCAGCCACCGCCCGAATTTGACAACGGGTGTAAACTGTTTCCCGGGTTAAACGTGCGAAACCCGCAAGGGCCAGGGTATTTGGCCGGCCCCTCTCCCGATTTTTTTCAAAAGAGACTAGAGAGGACGATGCGATTTTTTCGACATCCGCCTAACAGGCCTGATCATCTTATTGCTTAGGAATTCTTTCTTGCGCCGGTTCGCTCCATTTCGTTCTTTGATCGTCGCTTTGATAATTCTGGCGGCAACTCGACCCGCCTTTTCGCACGGTGTGAACGGGGCCGTAGTTCACCCCTCTGATCCACCCGCTGCCTCGAATATTGTGATCGGCTTCGTGGGTGGGTTCGTCAACCACGACAATCCTCATCACGGCCCGGTTCAACTGGCGCAGCGCATTCGCCAAACCCTTCCCAAGGAAACCTACGTTCGCGTTTTCGAGAACCGCCGCAGAAAGCTTGCTCATGACGTCATCGTCAATTTGCTCGACACGAATCGCGACGGAATACTCTCCGCCGAAGAGAAAGTTCAGGCCCGCATCATCCTGTTCGGCCACAGTTGGGGAGCAGCCGCAGCCGTGATGCTGGCTCGTGATTTAAGGCGCGAAGGTGTTCCAGTTTTGTTGACCGTGCAAGTGGACAGTGTCGCCAAACTCTGGCAGAACGATTCCGTTATTCCGGACAACGTCGCCGAAGCGATGAACTTTTATCAGACACAAGGCATTGTCCATGGCCGTCGCCAGATCACGGCAGCGAATGCCACAAAGACGGAAATCTTGGGGAATTACAGGATTGATTACAAAAAAACTCCCGTAGAGTGCCCGCAAGCCTCCTGGTGGGACCGAGTCTTCACCCCGGGCCACATGCAGAGCGAGTGCGATCCTAACCTTTGGTGGCAGATCGAAACCCTGGTCACGGAGCGCCTCTCTCCGCAAGCCACCTCCGTCGCCATCGCCCCAACGAATCCTCCGCGGTCAACCCGTTAAGCTAAAGCTGGATGTTATCGATAAGCCGCGTCGTACCCACGACTGCGGCAACTGGTACCAGCGCGCCCTGCCTGACTGTTTCGACTGGATCCAGGCTGTCGGCATCCACGATTTCAAAGTAATCGAGACGCACCGATTTTTCCCCCGCAACTTCCTCGCAACCGGCAGCCACCAGTTTTGCCGCGCTAGATTCGCCGCCCTCCCACAATTTTCTAACCCGCAACAGCGAACGATACAGGACCAACGCCTGCCTTCGCTGTTGCGGATCGAGATAAGCATTCCGTGAACTCATCGCCAAACCGTCGGCCTCACGCACAATCGGGCAGGCTACGATCTCCACGGGAAAGTTCAGATCCCGAACCATGCGGCGGATGATCGCAAGCTGGGCCGCGTCCTTCTGTCCAAAAAACGCCGCGTCCGGTTCAACCGCGTGAAACAATTTCGCGACCACCGTAGCAACGCCACGAAAATGCCCGGGTCGCGAGCGCCCATCCAGTTTGTCGCTGAGCCCCTCCACGTCAACCCACGTCACCGTTCCGGTTGGATACATCTCCTCCACTGAAGGAGCAATGAGCAATTCCACTCCCTCTCTTTCCAACAACTGCCGGTCGCGGTCGAATGTTCGCGGATATTTGGTCAGATCTTCCGAGGGTCCAAACTGCGCAGGATTAACAAAAATCGACGCCGCAACAACATCGCAGGTAGCTTTGGCCGCCCGCACCAGCGACAAATGACCTTCATGCAGCGCTCCCATGGTGGCAACAAATCCCAATCGCGTGCCCTCGCGCTGCGTATCACGGCAAGCCGCACGCATGTCCCGGATGGTATCGTAGACTCTCATTCGGTAGGATCGATCTTTCAGGAGGAAGGGATCCAGTTGATCGCAACGTGTGCGCTCTGCAATTCCCCGGCAACCAACCCGCGATTTCGCCGGAGCGCGATCTTATCTTGCTCAGAACTGGTTGGCTTTGCGTCCACGAGCACCGCGACTGCGCGCCCATAGGGCCAAGCCGATGCCGGCAATTGCGCCAGCGTCTTCAGAACTTCTTCCGGCTTCACAATCTGTTCTTCGTTCGCCGCAACTCCAGTGAGCAGCCCGACCGACTGAGGGCGGATCACGAGATAGGGGTTGCGCCAGTGCTTGGTCTCCTGTAGTGACGGGAACTTTGCCGGATCCGCGGGCGAGATGGCCTGCAGCACACTCTCGGGGTCCGGTGCGGACGGCGTTTTCTCTCCCCCGCAAGCCGTTAGACAACAGCTCGTGGTCAGACCGAAAACAATCAAGAGAACGGATGCCCAACCGGCTCGCGGACCCAGTCCGTCAACTGCCCAAGAACTCACCGCACCACCATGGAAACATCAGTCTTCACCGCCCAAACCAGAGCAACCACCCACCCGATCATGGTCCAGCCGAGAAAAAAGTTCAGCAGCACAATCGCTGTAATATCCCGTTTGCTCCGGGCAAGAGCAATGATCGATGGCAGAAAATACATCACGAAGCCAAAGCCGAAGAATGGAAGGAAAAACGCTGGCAGAAGCATAAACACCGTCCCCACTAGCCTAGCACCATCGCAAGCGCTTTGTTAAACCCAGTCCCGCCCCATCCGCCTCGATCCGCGAAAATCCGTGGCCGGAAATTCACCGCACCATCGACCGCTTCCGCGCCAGCACCGTATCCAATCCGGCCTTCGTTTCTTTGGGCAGATGATAAGACTCCTCATCCGACGGATATTGCAGCGACTTCACATCCGCGCGAAACGCCTGCACCGCATTGGTTATCAGCGACCCGGCATCGCCGTAGCGGCGCACAAATTTTGCCGGCGGCCCAAAGGTCAGATTCACGATGTCGTGGAACACCAGCACCTGCCCATCGCACTCCGGCCCGGCTCCAATCCCAATCGTTGGCGCGCTAATCTCCGCCGTAATCATCGCCGCCACTTCGCGTGGAATGCCCTCCAAAAATACGCACGCTACGCCCGCACGATCCAGCGCCACGGCATCCCGCATGAGTTGCTCGATGCCGCTAAGATTCTTGCCTTGCACCTTGTAGCCGCCCATCACGTTCACCGACTGCGGTGTCAGCCCGATATGGCCGGCCACGGGAATCTCAGCGTCAATGATGCGGCGAATCAGCTCCGCTCGTTTTTCGCCGCCTTCTATCTTTACCACTTCCGCTCCACCTTCTTTCACGAAGCGCGTGGCGTTATCAAGAGCGGTTTTCGGGTCGACTTGATAAGAACCGTAAGGCATATCCGCCAGCAGCAACGCATTCTTCGTGCCGCGCCTCACAGCCTTCACGTGGTGCAGCATCTCGTCAACCGTAACCGAGAGCGTGTTCTCGTAGCCCAGCATGGTTTGGGCAAGTGAGTCGCCCACCAGAATCATCTCGATTCCCGCGTCGTCGACGAGTCGTGCGGTCGCGTAGTCGTAAGCGGTTAGGCAGCTGATGGGTTGGTGATGGAGTTTCAGGTCCCGCAGAGAAGCGGTCGTGATCTTATGGCGAGGCTCGCCAATCGGTGTAAGACTCACTTTGTCCTCCAGTGCCCCTCCAGCTCAGCCGGATAGAGCCTGTCGCGCATCTTCGTGGATGCTAGAGCTATTGTAGCGGTAAAAGGGTCGTTCGTCGACAGCGGTTTTTCGCGAATGGAGGGGAACGATCTTAGCGCCTTCCCTACGCCTACGGTGATATCGAAACATGCTTTACCCGTTCCGATTTACAGCACTTCGCGAGCAAAAGCGCCGCGTCACACATTGCTATTCTTCGTTCTCGCCCATCTGCTGCGTAAGGTAGCGTTCGTATCCGAGTTCTCTGATTTGGTGCATCTGCGCTTCGAGGAAGTCGACGTGCTCTTCTTCGTCCTTGAGCAGTGTCACAAATAGGTCGCGCGAGCCGTTGTCGCCTTCTTTGGTCGCGATGGCGACGGCGTCGTTATACTGCTTCACCGCGCCAACCTCCAGGGCCAAATCGCTTTCCAGCATTCCCTTCACCGTCCCGCCGACCTTCAACTCCAGCGGCATCATAGACGGGCTGCCGTCGAGAAACAGGAGTCGTTCAATCAGCACTTCGGCATGCTTCATTTCGCCGATAGATTGTTTCTTGATGGAATCTGAGAGCTTGTGGTATCCCCAGTTTTCGCACATCTCGGCATGCAGGAAATACTGGTTGATGGCGGTCAGCTCCTCGCGAAGAGCCTTGTTTAGTTCGGCGATAACTTTGGGATTACCTTTCATGGCGATCAGAGTATGGCAGAAAGGAAGACATACCGGCAAGGAACGTCATCACACCGGGTGCCCACAGTTGGCTCAGAACAAAAGCACCCCAGCCTTGTCCATGTGTCTGAAACCATCCGTCGCCCAAGCGGCCAGGACCATCAGAGTCGCGTTGTAGCCTACGTGGGCCAGAAAGCTTGCGGCCACGGATTTCGTGATCGCGCGTACGGTAGTGAGCACCACGCCGACCAGAACGATGATCAGCACGGCCGACCAAGACCGGTATTGCAGGTAGTGCATCAGGCCAAACGGCAAAGCCGTCAGAAAAATCCCCAGAGGCGCGCCCATCTTGCGCGCCAGGACCGGATAAAGAAATCCACGGAAGAAAAGCTCTTCCATCAGAGGTCCGAGGGTGATGGCAAAGGCAGCGGTCAGATAGGCATCCAACGGCCGGTCGAAAAATTGATCGAACGGTGTGCTCTTGGGCATGGGAAGAAATCGCCCTAAAGCGTCGAAGCCGAGCATAAGCACGCCCACGCCCACGAAGCCGAAGCCGCCGAACCCGGGCCAGTTCCAGCGAACGGCTGACCAAAATCGCGTGTGATATTTCCCCTCAAGCAGCAGAAACATGTAGAGCGCCACGGGAATGTAAGCCAGGAACTCGGAGAGCAGCGCCAGCGCAGGCTTCTGCGCCACTTCGATCCAACTGCGGTGGGGATAAGCGAAGCGGAGCGCGACCACGACGATAACGACTTGGACGGCAAAAAGAATGGCGAGGGTGAGGATCGCGATGACGAGAACGTCCCAGCCAGTCCAGACGGGGCTCTCGCCAGCCTTGGACGGGCGCGGCGGCGTGGCTGTGGGCGGAGGAAATGGGTAGGTGAGCGGCGGGGCAGACATCTGCGGCTCGCTGGGTAGCGAGAGTGGATCGGTCTGCGGGTTTTCGGATGAGGACAAAAAAGACCTTTTCGAGTTAAGAACTGTGGGGCGATCGCCATGGCGTATCGCACCGTAGTTCTGAGCTGTTGAATGCAATCAGGATTCTACGACAGTTG
The DNA here is from genome assembly GCA_049519055.1 of Candidatus Sulfotelmatobacter sp. Classification (GTDB taxonomy): domain Bacteria; phylum Acidobacteriota; class Terriglobia; order Terriglobales; family Acidobacteriaceae; genus Sulfotelmatobacter. The sequence goes on from JBEKRE010000005.1 coordinate 133,062, forward strand.
GCGGTGCCCATGGGATCGGAGCTGTTCATACAAAATCCACAGGAAAATTCAGGCGGCGTCTTGACAGTAATGTGAAGACGACTATATCGTCTGTCGAAAGCTAGCTGAGGCTGTCCAACCAGGGGGCTCGGACCGACAGAAACTGGCAGTTCTCATCGGCTCCTTCCTCCTAAATTTGGCTGCTTCCATGCGGACGCAATTACCTACCATTTCTAGCCAAGCCTGTGGTGTGCCCGGCGTAGCGCTGTGCGCCACATTGACGATTACAACCACAACGTCAATGGCGGCGGGAACCTACCACCTGACCATCACTGGAACAAGCGGCAGCCTGACCGAGACTGCGACAGTCACATTGGTCGCAAATTTGCCGAACTTCTCAGTTTCGGCTTCACCAACCTCGCACACCTTTTCAGCGGGTGGGAATACAACTTAGATCGTATCCACAAAAGCTTTGAACGGATTCACTGGAGTCATCTCCCTGGAAGCAAGCGGTTTGCCTGCGGGTGGTTCAGCGGACTTTAGCCCGACTTCCGTGACTAGGGCTGGGTCTTCTACCTTGACTATCGATACAACTGCCTCAATCAAGGCTGGGACGTATACGGTTACCATCACAGAAACGAGCGGCAGTCTGACTCACACGACCACAGTCAAACTTGTCGTTAGCGGCGCGGATTTTTCCTTGGCGGTCACCTGAATCCCAAAGCGTAGCTGCAGGTAGCAATGCCGTTTAGACAGTTTCAACCACGGCGTTGGGTGCCTTTACCGGCGTGGTGGCTCTGAGCTTAGAGGGACTGCCTGCTGCAACGTCAGGTGGGTTTGTGCCAGCTTCCATCAGCGGCGCGGGCTCTTCGACGTTAACCATAACCACTTCGACGACGACACCAGTTGGAAACTTTACCTTAACTGTCACGGGAACCAGCGGCACCCTGACACATACCGCTACCATCGTCCTTACGGTGGATGCGAGCTAACGCCAGTTTCAGATTTAAAGGCCGCCAGCCCGAAAAGCTGGCGGCGTTTTTATTTAGAGGTCCACACCTTACGCGCTTCTCTTCCCGTTCCCCGCAAAATATCCCGCCAGCGCCTGCCCCGTATACGACTTCTTCACTCTCGCCACCTGCTCGGGCGTGCCCTGCGCCACGATCCGCCCGCCTTCTTCGCCGCCTTCGGGGCCCAGGTCGATGATCCAATCGGCGTTGCGGATCACGTCCAGATTGTGTTCGATGATGATGATCGAATTGCCCAGGTCGGTCAACCGGTGGAGGACATCGAGCAATTTTTTTACATCGTCGAAGTGCAGGCCGGTGGTGGGCTCGTCAAGAAGGTAAAGAGTTTTGCCGGTTTGGCGCTTGCTCAGCTCGCGGGCCAGTTTGATGCGCTGCGCTTCGCCGCCGGAGAGCGTGACCGCAGATTGACCGAGATGAATGTAACCGAGACCGACATCCACCAGCGTTTGTAGCTTCTGTTTGACCTGCGGAATGTTTTCGAGAATCGGCAGCGCGTCGGAAACCGGCATCTCCAGCAGGTCGGCGATGGAGTTGCCGTTATATTTCACCGCCAGGGTTTCGTGGTTGTAGCGCCGCCCGCCGCAGACCTCGCACAAAACATAAACGTCCGGCAAAAAATTCATTTCGATGCGGCGCTGGCCCTCGCCCTGGCAAGCCTCACAACGACCGCCCGAAACATTAAAGGAAAACCGTCCAGCTTTGTACCCGCGCTCGCGCGACTCCGGCAGCATGGCGTAAAGGTCGCGAATCGCTGTGAATACCCCGGTGTAAGTTGCGGGATTGGAGCGCGGCGTCCGCCCGATCGGCGACTGGTCGATGCGGATTACCTTGTCGATATTCTCCGCGCCGACGATCGCTTTGTGCTCGCCCGCTTTTTCGCGTGAGCGGTAAAGCTGCCGGGCGAGAGCGCGGTAGAGAATGTCATTGACCAGCGTTGACTTGCCGGAACCGGAGACGCCGGTGACGACAGTCATTACGCCGAGGGGGAAAGTCACGTCAAGGTTTTTGAGATTATTTTCCTTCGCCCCAAGAACCGTGAGTGCTGCCCCATTCTTCTGACGGCGCTCGGGCCGCATCTCAATCTGCACCTTGCCTGAAATGTAGGCCCCGGTGAGCGAGTTGGGCTCGCGCATAATTTCTTCGGGAGTTCCGTGGGCTACCAGGTTCCCACCATGGCGTCCGGCGCCCGGGCCCAAATCGATGACATAATCGGCGCGGCGGATGGTTTCTTCGTCGTGCTCGACCACGAGCACCGTGTTGCCGAGGTCGCGCAGATTTTCGAGCGCGGTGAGCAGGCGGCTGTTGTCGCGATGGTGGAGGCCGATGGAGGGTTCGTCCAGAACGTAGAGTACGCCCCGCAGTTTCGACCCAATCTGCGTGGCGAGACGGATGCGCTGGCCTTCACCGCCCGATAACGTGGCAGCCGACCGGCCGAGCGAAATGTAGTTTAGCCCCACCGCGTTTAGAAATTGCAAACGCTCCACTACTTCATGCATGACGCGCCCAGCAATCTTTTCTTCGCGCCCCGCGAGTTTGATGCTCTGCGCCACTTCGAGGGCCCTCGAAATCGGCAGCGCAGTGAAATCGGCGATCGACATGCCCTTCACCTTCACGGCAAGACTTTCCGGACGCAGGCGTTTGCCCTGGCAAGCGGGGCATTCGCTTGCCGACATGTGATCCATCAGCCACTCGCGGTAGCTTTCGGAAGTTGATTCCTCAAGATTCTGTTTCAGGTATCCGAAGATTCCGCGGAAGCCGGTCTTGCCGCGACCGGACTCACCATTCAACAGCAGGTCTTGAATTTTCTCCGGAAACTTTTCGAAGGGCGTGTTGAGATCGATGCCGTGGGCTGAGGCCGTCACTTGCAAACTATGGATCAGTCCCTGCGACGCCGAACCGGGACCAAGCCCACCATCGAGCAGCGGCTTCGACCAGTCGGTGATTACCTTCGCAGGATCGAAATCGTAGCGGCTGCCGAGGCCGTGGCATTCGGGGCAAGCTCCATACGTGCTGTTGAAGGAAAACGAGCGCGGCTCTAGTTGCGGCATGCTGATGCCACAATCCGGGCACGCGAGCTTTTCGGAATAGAGTTCCTCATCGCCGCCGACCACGGCCACCTGCACCAGTCCGCCAGCCAATTTCATCGCCAGGCCGACGGACATTTCCAGGCGATGCTCGATTCCGGGCTTCACCAGGAGACGATCGATCATCACTTCGATAGTGTGGTTCTTGCGCTTGTCGAGATTGAGGTCATCCTCCAGGTTGACGAGTTCGCCATCAACGCGGGCGCGGGTGTAGCCGTGCTTCAGCAAGGTCTCCATCTCTTTCTTGAATTCGCCTTTGCGGCCGCGGACGATCGGCGCCAGGATCATGACGCGATCTTCAGGAGTGAGAGCCATCACGCGCTGGACGATCTGCTCGGCCGACTGCCGACTAATAGGGCGGCCGCACTTGGGGCAATGCGGAACTCCGATGGAGGAGAACAAAAGACGAAGGTAGTCGTAAATCTCGGTGATGGTGCCGACGGTCGAACGGGGGCTGCGGCTGGTGGTCTTCTGCTCGATGGAGATCGAGGGGCTAAGCCCATCGATCGCATCTACATCAGGACGCTCCATTTGATCGAGGAACTGCCGCGCGTAAGTGGACAGAGTTTCTACATAGCGGCGTTGCCCTTCCGCATAAATCGTGTCGAAAGCCAGTGAGGACTTGCCCGAACCGCTCAGCCCGGTCACAACCGTCAAGGCGTTACGCGGAATCTCCACGTCGATATTTCTGAGGTTATGCTGGCGCGCCCCGCGCACCGAAATCTTAGTGATGGCCATTCGTTTGGGCCGGATAGCCCTTCCGTAATGTCGACAGGTCTACAGATATGTCTGACAGTAGGAGTGCACAGCTCTACTCCGTATCTTAGTCGTCAATAGCGGCGCCCGTCAACGAAGGTAGATTGAAGATGCCGCATAGACGAAAGTTGATTCGGTGGCATCTGAATACTGCAATTTCCTAAGTTTATCTGGACAGGGTGGTGTCGTGATTTCGCTTTTCATGCCTCTGATTCTCTGTGTTACCGTAGTAGCCTCGGTTGGAATTGGTGTCATCGCAGCCTACGCCGCAGTCATCGGCATCTTGCAGGCTTGCGGCCGCGCATCGCAACAACCACCCGCGGAGGGGAGAGCGCGACTGGTTCTCGTTCCTACCCAAAATCACGCCAGCGGCGACTAGGCCCACCGCTCACCTCGAATTCGTTCCTGAGTCCTTCGCTGCTTCTATCGAATCGCAGCTTCCGCTCTGCCCCTCCGTAATCATTCAGGGTCACTCCCAGCTTACCGCGTTTTACGACACCAATCTCGGTGTGGGACAACTTCTCCAAGATCCGCAACTCAGCATTGTTCGACATCGAACATACACAAATGGCCGAAGTTCGTAATACTCCGGCATCTCAATGAACAAGGCCGACAATGAGCGCATTCACGAGCTTTGCTCACTGATTGCGTCAGAACAGGACCGTCGGAAGTTTTTTGAACTGGTCAAGGAACTGAATCGGATCCTCAGCGCCAAGGAGGAACGTCTCCAGAGCAACAAGCCGCGCGATCAGGATGGCGAGTGATTCGCATGCTGGTACCGACTCACATTCGTTAGATTCGGTTGTAAGAAGGCAGGCGGTATAATGCCACGTTCCACTGGACCTGAAGAATATCTTCTCCGTATATTCGCCTCCCATTTCTCCCGGAAAATACATCGGATCATGGGCCTAATTACAGACTCCCCGCAGCGGACCGAGGTCCGTGGCCGCATCCAAAGGGATTGACGGAGCTGCCTGGTGCAGGAAGACATATCATTAAAAAGCCTACAAGACGGAGCCAGCTAATTACGCCGCCAGCGGGTGAACGCTCCGCCACCTCCTGGGTTCCCATCTCGAGCCCATGGCTTTGCCGCAGCATCACATTTTGCATGAGCCCGAGGACAAGATCGAATTCACGTATTTTCTGAACGAGAGCATGACCTCTATCGTCGCTCTTAGCGGCGATGGCAGAAGTGTTGAAATCGGTATCGTCGGCAAGGAAGGTATGGTGGGAATGGCGCTGACCGCTGGGCTGCACCGGGATATCTTCCGGGCCATCATGCAGATGTCAGGCAGCGGCGTGCGCGTAAAGTCGCAAGTGTTCCAAAGCGTTTTGCTCGACACTCCGGTTCTGCGATCGGAACTCAGCCGCTTCGCCCTGATGCAACGAACGCAAGGGGCACAACTTGCCGCCTGCAATCGGTTGCACGAAACCGAGCTACGTCTGGTGCGCTGGCTGCTGATGTGTCAGGACCGCGTCGATTCCAAATTGCTCCCACTCACTCATGACTTTCTGGCGCAAATGCTGGGCACCGGACGACCCAGTGTGAGTTTGGCCGAGGCGGTCCTGCAGAATGCCGGACTGATCGAAAACCAGCGCGGAACGGCAAAGATACAGAACCGCAAGAACCTGGAAGCCGCGGCTTGCGAATGCTACGGCGTAATTCAGCACTTCAACGGCGGACTGGGGTTGAAATAGGTATTGCGGCTGCTTGGCATGACTACGCAGAGCAATTGCACCGGACGTTCACTCTTCACTTACTTCGATTGAACCTCGACTGGGTCCGCCAGGTTCGTGAGCCGACCGTCTTGCTTCCCAACAGTGATCCTCCGCCCGTGCTTCAAGTACGCGGCAATAACGCCGGGCTGTGCCCAGTCCAAGTCCCACCCGTTCTCGATAGCTAGAAGCGTATACGCACCGGGAACCACGCCACGCAACAGGAAAGTGCCGTCCAGATCGCTTTGGTCCCGGAGAAAAAGATCGCGGTCGATCTCAGGATTGTTCGGCACCAGAACCACCATCGCACCTGCGAACCCCTTCCCCGCCCGTGTCACTATTCCTTGTATGTCCATACTGCCGCTCGCTACTGTAAGCGATACCGCCGGTGAGGAGCCGGGGGCTACCATAAGGGTGTGACCCGAGACTTCGGCGCCGTCGGCCGCGAGGTGCGCGATCGAATAGGTTTTCCCGGGACTCCACACCACGACTTCATAGCGGCCGGTAGGGACTCTCTGGAGTTCCACCGCCCCCTTGGCGTCGACGGCTCGAGAAGCAACCATTTCTCTACTTCCAGAGCGTAATCCGACAGTAAGGTACCGCGGAATCACAGCTTCGTCGGGAATTTGCAAAGACACTTTGACGCTACTCAAGGCATCGCTTTTAGAGATGTCGACTTGCTCTCCATCTTTCGTGAGATCGACTCCGTTCATTTGAACGCCTTGGCCGGGTCCGAACAGACGGACGTTGTAGCGGCCGGCGGGAATGCCAGTGATTTCCATCAGCCCCGGAGAAAGGCTGCGAATCATTGTGGTCTGGACGGAGGTGTAACCGTCAAAGGCGGGTTGTTGAAGTTGCGGTGGGAAAAATCCGTGGTTTCCAGCCTCGGGCATACGAAAAAGCAAGCGGAGAGACGGAACGGGATTCAAGTGGAAATCCGCCTCCACGCGTTCGCCGCCGCGGATCGGGATAGGGAAAGCGCTGTCTGGGTCGGTGACGTCCGGGTAGTAGGTCACGGGATAGGCAACATCGAGAGATCGATCAACCGCGCGTGCGGCTTGGGCTTGTCCATCGGATTCTGAATGACCTGGCTCTGAAGGCGGATGCATGGCATACCAGGGTTTGCCGCTCGCCGACAGAAAATAAGTGCCGGGTTTGAGCGGCGTGAGTTCGTATTCTCCCAGGTCATCCGTCTGGGCGGAGCGGAACTGGCGAATCTGATGCACGCCGCTACTGTGGTCGTCGTAATACAACGTCACTGTCGCGTGACGAACTGGATCTCCAACTTCGTCCAGGACTTTGCCAGCGATCACTGCATCGGGCGCGAGCCGGAGCGGCAGGGCTTCGGTGTCGAGGCTTGCGCCGGTCACAATCGCGGTGGAAAACTGATCGTGCTGATCGTAGCTGCCCGAGATGAATCCGCGTTTTGCGCCTGACAGCGAATACTTTCCCGCCGGTAGCCCGCTGAACTCATACTTGCCATCCTCAGAAGTGATCACAAACTGAAACTTCTGGGAATCCTTCGCGTCCCGAATCGTTACTCGGGCGCGGGCGAGAGGACCGTTGTCCGCTTTGCTTACCACGGTCCCGGCGATTCTGTAGCCGCCGGCTGGGATGGGGGCTGTCATGTTGTTCGCGATCTGCGGCCCGGCCCAGCCTCGCGCTGCGAACAAACAGAGCACGGTCGTCCAGAAGATCAACCGGAACGACCGAACCGAGATTGAGCACGCCACCATGTTTTCTCGCCGTGTCTACTCGCCGGACGCGACCTGCAATTGCAGGTTCACTTTCTGGCCAGGGGCAAAATGGACAATCTGGCCTTTCGTTTCATAAATCTTCATCGCTTCCGCGTCACGATAGGGAATATCCCGTTGTTGACTGCTAAAAGCAAAGACACGGTAAAAACCGGGCGCGACCCGATAGTCGAACTTGCCGTCTGCAGACGCGGAGAATTCAAACAACTGTCCGGGGCTATCGGGTAAGGGCAGACAATATACATAGCCAGGCGATGCTAAGCGGTTTGCGCCGGCAGGTGTTGTAGGAATGCCGAGCAACGTGCCTTCCAGTTCTGCGTTATCGTCACGCATAAGGATGTCGATGACCGTACTCGCGCCCGGGACGACGACCAATGGCTCTCGCAGCAGGTCCCTGCCGGCCATGGTGGCGGAAGCGATATAACCGCGATGCGCATGTGCTCGTAACCAATATCGCCCTGACCTCAGATTTTCCAGCACCAGAGAATCGTCGTTCGCTCCGGTGGGCTGACGAAGTGATCCGCCTCCTCCCATCTCAAAATCGTCCGCGGGATCTGCCCTGATGTCTAGGTCCAGCCGCGGCCCATGCAATGCAAAAGTCTGTTTGCCGTCACTCCACGATCCGGAATGGAACCCATTGTCGGATGTGAATTCTTCTTTAACGTTTACCGGGATCGAATTGCTTCGAGTAACGACCATGCCGGGACCCTCCGCTGGCGCTCCCGCCACAGCTATGTTCACGGAACCGCTAGCGGAGTTGGGTCCATACACGCTTGCCTCCACAAGATATTTCCCATTCGGCAGCTGACCCTCGATCGTTTGGGTTGCGTGGTTGTAGCCGAGGGAATAGCCGGGGCCGCGTTGCCCTTGCGGCGACACAGTGATAGTCATCCCGCCGTTCTGTTCCGCATTGCTGACTGTGATTTTTACGGGATAGTAGGGCTGCCGGACAAGCGAAAGATCCGCCTGAAAGGTTTGACCGGGCGTCAGCTGAATCGTGGCGGCACCGACAAAGTCGGTGGCACTTGGGTAATAGACCGGAGGGAATCCGTAGAGTTGACCGCCGGGAACTGCAGTGATGGGATCGTTATCCATCCACTCGCGGGTTAGGACCTTATAAGTACCGGGCTCCAGTTCAGCAAAGCGGAACTCGCCGTTTGAATTGGTGCGCACTGAGTTTTTCTGCATCCAGCGAAAACTGCCGTCCTGCACTTGTCGGAAGAAAAGTTGCACATCGACGCCATGGGCGGGTTCGGCTGCGGACAGAGTTACGCGACCTTTAATCAGCGCCTCGGGCGTTAGAGAGATCGTGAGCTCATTGCCAGGAGTTAGCTCGGCCCGCAATCTCTGATTCGAATCATCCACAAATCCCGGCTTGCGCGCCAGGAGCCAGGTGAGACCGCCAGCGGCCCCGGTCGGCCACATTTGGCGGGGTTGGCCCAAATAAGAGGAACTGCTTCCTGCGTCGGTCTCAACTTTGGGCAGAGTAAATTCAAAGTGACCCTCACCGTCGGTGAGGGTGGCATAGCGGTTGTCGGGAGAAAAGACCAGAGCGCGGCCAATGGGTTCGTGGGTCACGGCGTTGACCACGGTGCCACGGACTACGCTGGGTGGGTTGTCGGGTTGGATTTGGCAAGATGCTCGTATCGGATGGGTGCAGGCACATCCCAGAAATACAATCAGGACAAACGTAAAGGATTGAAGCCTCGTATAGATGGGGGCCGACTGAACTTCAACTCGCGCCGTTGGAACATCAGTTCGCAAGGAAATTTACTCCTGCTTGCTTATCAATCCCTGGGGCCGCGGGCGTGTATTGATTAATCGCGATCAATCGGTCGTGCAGTTAAGCATTTAACTTCTTTCGCTTGCAGCCGTCAAACAGAGGCGGTCGCGACGGCCCCGCCGGTCGGAACCCGTGTTAGCATTTCGGTATCGCCCGCGCCCGCTGGTACGCATGCTCCGCACTTGTCCCATCCCGGTTTTATTACTTGCTGTGATGCTGCTGGGCGTTCTTTTAGATTCCTCCGCTCCGGCAGCCGACCAATCACCCTGGCTGGAAGTCCATTCTACGCACTTCACCGTAATCACCGATGCCGGGGAGAAAAAAGGAACGGAAGTCGCGCTGCGCTTTGAGCAGATGCGAGCGGTGTTCGCCATCCTGTTGATGAAAGACCGACTCAACGAGTCTGCGCCACTGACCATCCTCGCTCTTAAGAACGATAAGAATTATTACCAAAGTGCGCCCTTGCATCAAGGGCAGCCAATCAGCGCCCCGGGATTCTTCGTCCCCGGCACAGATCAGAACTTTATCGTGCTCAACCTGTTCGAAGAGGAATCGTGGCGCGCCGTAGCGCACGACTTCGCTCACCTCCTTATGAACTACAACTATCCGCCGGTGGAGGGATGGTTCGACGAAGGCATGGCGGAATATTTCAGCTCCATCCGAGTAGACAACAAACAAGTCGAAATCGGGGGCGACCCGGAAATGACCGGTGCCTTCACCCAGGATCTGCTGCAGAATCAGCACGAGGTTCACAATCCTCCGAAGTCGCTCACCGAACTGCTCGGGGGCCAAGTCTGGCTCGCGCTTCCCGACTTGCTCACCATGAAGCACGACACTTCCACCTATGCTGAAGCCACGCACCACACCCTGTTTTACGCACAGTCATGGATTACGGTGCATTACCTGCTACACGAGAAGAAGCTTCCCGAGACAGGAGCATACTTTGATCTGGTCGAGAACCAGCGCGTGCCGGTGGAAGACGCTATTCAGAAGGCGTATGGAATCTCGTCAGCACAATTCGATCAGGCAGTAAAAGACTACTTTCATTCGCTGACGCCACTCTTCACAGCGCTCGATGCATCGAAACAGCCAAATTCCCAGCCCGATCAAAGGCAGGTCTATCAGTTTCCCGCGCCGGTGGGTCCGAACGATAGCGCGATTACCACCAAACCGATGCGCGAAAGTGATGCCAAGGCGCTAACGGCTGAAATACAGACAAGAATTCCGGAACGTCGCAATGTTGGTCTGCAGGAACTGCAAGCGCTGGCCACTACGCCGGACCCGACTGCTCCCGGTAAAGCCAACGACAGGAAAGCCAGTAAAGTGCGCGACGAAGATGCCCGATTGGTGGCGGCCACGGGAAATGAAATCGCCCATCGTGCACTGGCGTGGGATCATCTGCAGCGCGGTGAGTTGGATGCCGCCGAGGAAGAATTAAGCGATGCTGTCGCCCTCGATCCCCGGGACTTGTGGATCCGTTACTATCTCGCGGTGTTGAAGTACCGCGTAGCGCAAGCCAAGCATGCCGACATCCAGGGATTGCCCAACATGATGCAGGATCTTCGCGCTGTGCTGGAGTGGTATCCCGAGTTTGCCGACGCCAATGACCTGATGGCGATGGCGCGCATGGTGGGTGGCGGTCCAGTCGCGGCCACCCAGGCAGAACACGCCGCCATGCAACTTAGCCCCCGTAACCAGGAGTACGTCTATCACATGGCGGAAATCTACATCGAGGGCAAGCAGTGGGAAGCCGCGCGTGCGCTGTTGGAACACTTGAAGACCAGCAGCAATGCACAAGTCGCCGCGGAGGCGCGTGAGCAGTTGGCTCGCCTGGCGAACCAGCAGAAATATGGACTCTCCATTGCCTCCACCGCTCCGAGACTTTCTCCCCAAAGTTCCCCTTTTGATGTGCTGGACCAGGACGCCGCAAAGCGCGCGTCCGAGGCGGCGACGGCCAAAAACGCGGCCGCTGGAGATCAGCGAGCGGCCAAATTTCTCCAGGGCCGTCTGTTGGGAGTGGATTGCTCTCACTCTCCGGCGGCCGTTCTCACCGTAGCCTCGGGAAAAACCGTTCTGAAGCTGCGCACTCCCGATTACAAATCGTTGCTGCTCATCGGAGCCGAGACCTTCTCGTGCGCGTGGAATGATCGCTCGGTATCGATAAACTACAAGCCTGGCGGCTTGTCGGATGGAGACTTGGTGTCGGTCGAACTGCGGTGAGGTTGACTTCGATCGGCGACTTCCGAATGACCACACGCGTATCCGTTGCGCGACCTGCAAATGAAAAACCCTCCCGTTTGAAACGGGAGGGGCGGCGATTTGTAGGAACTTACTAAGCGCGGACAACATTGCCCGCTTGAAACCCCTTCGGGCCTTTCAGCAAATCAAACTCCACGGTCTCACCCTCATTGAGTGAGCGGTAGCCGTTCTCCTGTATCGCGGAGAAATGTACGAAAACGTCCTCCCCCGTGGAGCGCTGGATGAATCCATATCCTTTCGCCCCGTTGAACCACTTCACTGTTCCCTTCTCTCTCACGCGGTGGAACTTGGCTGAGCCCTTTAGTGCCGCAGAAATCGCCCAAAGCAAAAGCCCCCTCGGTTCAGTGCCGCGCAAACTGCGGCGAGAACTTCCGGAGCCTTGGACCATCGACGCTGATATCTACGACCCTACTCAAGACGTCAACCTGCCTGACAGACTCATCACGCGGCATTCTCCGCCGATGAGCACACGCGATAATAAGCACTACTAAATCGTTTGACAAGAAGAATTAGAAGACTAACCCAAAAAATAACCCCCGGTCATACTTAAAACTTTAACGGGGTATAAGAAACGAGGCTGGCAGGAGGTCGAACTTTCGTGTCGTCGGAACCGCCGACAAGCAGGCAAACCCTTGGTAGGATTAGGGCAGAGGCCCTGTGCCGGATCAAATTACTACAACGGTTAGTAGACCCACTGAGATCGCTGCTCCCCCTCCTCAACGCCCTCGCCGATCGCGTTCATCCGGGGTCATGGTTTCGACTCTCAAATACCTGCTGCGAACCGATGTGCACACATTTGCATTTTCTGTCGCTGCCAATTCGATTCTCGCGTTCTTCCCTTTTGTAGTGCTCTTGATGACGCTCATCCGGCGCGTCTTTCATTCGCGCGTGATGTATGACGTGGTTGTGGAACTGCTGCGGGATTACCTGCCCGCCGGACAGGAATTCGTCATCCGCAACCTGAATGCGATGGTGAATAGCCGCCACAGCGTTCAAGTGGTTTCGCTCATCATTTTGTTGGTGACCTCTTCCGGCGTGTTCATGCCGCTGGAGGTCGCCCTGAACCGCATCTGGCGCTTTGCCAATAACCGATCCTACGTCGGTAATCAGCTGATCTCTCTTGGCCTGGCCTTTGGTTGCGGGGTGCTGGCACTGCTATCCATTGCCATGACCGCGGGCAACGTGGCTTTGCTGGAATTCCTGCTGCGCGGCCACGGAACGGGGTTTATTCGTCTCGTGGGATTTCTAGTGATGAAGCTGTTCGCTATCGCCGCCAGCATAACAATCTTTTTTTTGATCTATTGGGTGCTTCCCAATGGCAAAGTTCCAGCGCGCGCCGTATTGCCGACGGCACTCATCATGGGATTATTGTCGGAAGCTCTGAAGTATGGCTACATTCTGGCTCTGCCCTGGCTGAATTTCGCCGAAGTCTATGGCCCTTTCGCACTCTCCGTCAGCATGATGTTCTGGGCGTTCCTGTCAGGCTTGCTGTTGCTGGCGGGGGCAAATCTCAGCGCTGAAGAGCATCAGCGGCGGCTTTGACGCTAAGCGAACCGCCGAACCGTTCCGGATTTGCCGCAACTCAGTTTTTGTTTTCTATTGTTTATTCTTCGACAGCGTCGCCAGTTCCCGGCGTGCTTCCTGTGCGGGAATGAAGTCAGGATCAGCATTCTTCCAGATGTCGAGCAGTTGTTGGTAGCTACGTGTCGCCGCCGCGCCGTCGAACTGCGTCTGGGCCCGAGCAATTCCTAGCAGGCAGAGCACAAAGTCGGGGACCTGGCCGGGCCCGGCTGCGCCTTCTTCTAACGATAAATTGCGATGGCGAACGCCCGGCTCAGTGTTCGAAACTTTCCCCCAAACCTCCAGCGCGAACAACTCCACGGCCGCCGGTGCGAAATGGTACGGAATGCTTCCCAATCTGACCGGCGAGGCAAATAGCCCCATGCCGGATGACGTCCATGCGGACACGCAACCCGACGATCGCTGATGACGATTGAGCGAAAACAGCTAAAAGAGGAATCAGACTCGACGCGGACGCTGCTTCACTGAGATTGACTTGACGACGAGCTTGCGCCGCCTTTTGTCCGGCATTGAGACCTTAGCGCGGTTGAGAGCCACGTTGATGAGGTCACGGACTTCGGGATCGTCGAGCACTTTGGCATCAGGCTCGCCAATATCGTACAACCGAATATTTCGCACGACGTTGCCCTTTCCCTCCAGTCGCTTTGCGGGATCGGGCAATCCTGCTCCTTGCAGGAAGCACAGGCTCACGCGGCGCGGCGGAAGCACGATGGAGAAGATCGCCTCCAATGGCCGCTCGGTGGGGCCAAAGCCAATGACCAGCCAGTTGTAATTGTCGTAAACTATCTCGACAGCGCCAGGCACGAGCTTCCGCATCTTCGCGAGCGCACGTCGGGCAAAAGCGGCAATCTCGGGGTCGTATTTCGCGAGGAAGGAATCGAGTTGCTGCTCAGCATCGGCCTGCGCTGCGCCAGCCGGGGAGTCCTTCGGTTTGCGGTTCGTCGATTTCCGAGTAGGCATACTCCGGCTCCTGATGCATCGGTCCCGGAGGCACCATCGAGTGTAGAGCCCCTCAGGAGCCGTCGCTACAGATCCCCCACCACCATTTCACGGGCAAAGCCCGGAAACCCCAAGCCCGCCGGTCACTTCTTCGTCCACTGATCCACCCAATCGTTCACCGTCTTGTACCAAAGCTGCGAATTCTGCGGCTTCAGCACCCAGTGGCCTTCGTCCGGGAAATACAGCATCTTCGACGGCACGCCTTGCATCTGCAGCGTCGTGAACAGCTGGAAGCCCTCGCTCACGTCGAGCCGGTAGTCCCGCTGCCCATGCACGACCAGCGTCGGCGTCTTGAAATTCTTCGCGTACTGGTGCGGCGACCACTTCTGATACATGGCGCGGTTGTCGTAAGGAGTGCCTTTGAACTCCCAGTCGTTGAACCACAGCTCTTCAGTCGTGCCCCATGCGGATTCCGCGTTGAACATGCCATCGTGCGACACCAGGCATTTGAAGCGGTCGGTGTGGCCGAGAATCCAGTTGATGGCGTATCCGCCGTAGCTGGCGCCCAGCGCACACTCCCGGTCTTTATCGATGAACGGGTAAGTCTTTTCGGCGTAATCGAGTCCCTTCATCAGGTCCTCATAGGGAGCGCCGCCCCAGTCGCCGTTGATGGCGTCAATGAACTTCTGCCCGTAGCCGGTCGAGCCGTGGAAGTTGATCATGATGACCAAGTATCCGTTAGCAGCGAAGAGTTCAGGATTCCAGCGATAGCTCCAGTCGTCTCCCCAGGCGCCTTCCGGTCCGCCATGGATGAGGAACTTCACGGGATATTTCTTGCTGGCATCGAAGTTCGGCGGCTTGACCAGGAAGCCTTCGACCGTGTCGCCGCTGGCACCGGGGAACCAGAACGATTCCAGGGGGGACACAGCGACGTGAGCGAGGACGGCTTCGTTGGGATCAGCCAGCACGTCGCCGAAGTGATTTTCCTCAGTTATTTTCTGCAGGCCAGGCTTTGCCTTCTCCGGGTCGAATTTCATGTTGTATTTGAAGATCAGGCTAGGGTGCTCCAGCGACATGCGCGTCAGCACGATCCATCTTGCATCTGGGGTGACAGTTGGGTCGTCGTTGTAACCTCCGAGAAGAGCGGCGCGCTTGCCGTCGGTTCCGGTCCAATACAAGACCGAGCTTCCCTTGTCCTCGGCAACGAAAAAAATCCGCTTCGAATCTGGAGCCCAGGTGAAACTTCCCACCCAATGATCAAAGTCCTCCGTCAGATTCTTCTTCTCCCCCGTCTTGCGGTCGTACAGCATTAACCGGAACCGGTCGCTCTCGTATCCCGGACGCTGCTGGGCGCGGTAGGCGATGGAGCGGCCATCGGGGGAATAGAGCGGCGTCGAGTCGCTGGCGGGATTCTCGGCAGTGATGTTCTTGGCCGGCCCTCCATTGACCGGGACGATCCAGAGATCGTTGTTGGTGGAAGCCGCCGGGTTCTTGTCGTGATTCGAGGTGTAGCAAATCTCCTGGCCATCGGGAGAGAAGGCATAGTCGTCCTGCCCGCCCAGCGAGAACACGGGCGCGTCGAAGTCGCCAGGGGTGAGATCGCGGTACACGTGAACCTGCGTAAGAACTGGGATCACGAACAGATGGGTGCTCTTGCCTTCTCGATAGGCATTCCAGTGGCGATAAAGCAGCCGGTCGAAAATCAGCGCCTTGACCTTGGAGTTGTTCACGTCTTTGACCTTCTTCGCGTTGCAGGCCGGCTCATCGAGTTGGCCGTCGCACTCGGGATACACATCCGATGTGAAGAGAATATTCTTCCCATCCGGCGACCAGAGTTCGCCGCCTGCTTCAGTCGGCATCGAGGTCAGCTTGTAGACTCCCGCAACCGCACCAGCCGCACCGTCGAAATCCGCAATCCACACCTGTGACCCGCCTTCTTTCGTCGAGAGAAATGCAAACCGCTTGCCATCCGGCGCCCAGCGTGGGCGATCGGCATCCTGATCGCCAATGATCTCCCGCTCCTGCCCTCCCGCCGTGGGCACGATCCACACATGCGGCGTGTTCGTATTGGCGTCGAGATCCACATCGACCACGCTAAAGATCACCCACTTGCCGTCAGGCGAGACCTCCGGTTCGCCCAGGCGTTTGAGCTTCATCATGTCTTCAAAGGTGACGGGATGCTGGGCCTGCGCAAGGGCAGAAAATGTGACCGCGACTAGAGCGAGAAGAACGGGAATAAAACGACGCATGTAAGGTGCCTCCCGACAAACGGCAAACCGATGAGTGTAGCAGCATTTGAGCGCCGCCGCCGAAGCCTGATCTGCCTGCTTTTCTGGACGGCAACCCCTGAATCGATATGGCATCCAAGGTAACGGCAGAACTGCAGCGCCCTACCCCCGGCCTCACTGAGCGGAGAGGGGTCGGGGGAGGGTCGCCGCGGTGGGGACGGTAGCTGCGGTACTCTCCCAGTCGAGCGCCCTGCCGATCTGCCATCCTCGCCATCATTTTTTTCGATAAGATAGTCCTATGCACTGGGCGCACCGTATTTTCCTGTTTCTTGCTTTATGCATTTCGCTTCCTTCACCGTTGGCCGCACAGGAAGGGCCCCTCGAAAGCGATCCGCCCAAAGGCATCTCGGCTGAGGAGATGATTCAGCGCTTCGCGGCCAAGGAGAAGGAATTCAAAGAGGCCCGCGATCACTACACTTACCGCCAAGACATCAAGGTCGTGACCCTGGACGGTGACACCGTCACCGGAATGTACCAGGAAGTTTTCGATGTGCTTTTTGACGACAAGGGTCACCGCATCGAAAACGTAGTGTTTGCGCCGCAGTCCAGCCTGGAGCAAGGCGGCCTTTCACTGGATGAAGGCGACGTTCAGGACTTCCGCAACCGCTTGCCCTTCGTGCTCACCAGCGACGAGATTCCGGAATACAACATCCTTTACGTTGGGCAACAGACCGAGGACGAGTTGCACTGCTATGTCTTCGACGTCGCTCCCAAACAGATTGTGGGCAAGAAGCGCTATTTCCAAGGACGCATCTGGGTGGACGATCACGATTTTCAGATCGTCAAAACCTATGGCCAAGCCGTCCCGGAGATCCGCGACACGAAAAAGAAAGGCAATAAGGAAGAACATCTCTACCCCAAGTTCACCACTTGGCGGCAGCAAATCGACGGCAAGTACTGGTTTCCTACCTACACGCGCGCCGATGACACGCTGCACTTCAACCTGAACGATATTCACATCCGGGAAATCGTGAAGTATGAAGACTACAAACGGTTCGGATCGAGCGTGAGAATTCTGTATCAGGGGCAGGAAGTCCCCAAATCGGACCAGAAAGATCAGAAATCGCCGCCCGACCAGACTCCCAGTCCGGACCAGAAGAAGCCGGACGCGCAAGCGCCACAGAAGTAGCAGTCAGACGAAACCGAGGTCCCTCGCTTCGATCGGGATGACAAGGTGTGTGCCCTGAATTTGGCGGTATGCTCGCTGTGGGGGGCGCGCTGGCTGAAAGCTGATGGCTGATCGCTGACAGCTCAGTAGAACAAATACTTGCGCCACTTATCATCCGACCGGCCCATCAATCGCATGATGTGGCGGCTGGTGTGCAAGTTAAAGGCGCGGGGTTCGCGCATCAGCTTCATTCCGGCTTCGATGGGAAACTGGTTTCCTTTACGGCGATTGCAGTGGTGACAGCAGGCCACAAGATTTTCCCAAGTCGACGACCCTCCGCGAGAGCGAGGGATCACGTGATCCAGCGTCAGTTCGCCGGAAGGCAGCACGGTGGCGCAGTACTGGCATGTGTTGCGGTCGCGCAGCAGAATGTTTTTTCGCGACAAAGCGCGGCTCTGGTGCGGGATGCGGCGATACTCCAGAAGGCGAATCACTGAGGGCACGCGCATGGCGATACGAGCGGCGTGCAGAAAGTGTCCATTCTCCTCTTCCGTCATGGCCACGCCCTTGAGCACCAGGACCAGTGCGCGGCGCGCGGCGCACACATTGATGGGCTCATAGGAGGCGTTCAGGACGAGTACGGGCGCATGCAGCGCGTGCCCATTGCCATCGCGATGCGTAACTTGCCCTGCGAACAGGCTACCGGCGTGCCTGCCCGTGAATCCCGCATCGGCTTCGATTCTGGCTGACATGGTGCTCTGCTTCGTTCCCTCCAACCGCGTCCCGATCTGATCAATCCCTTCCTTACATAAGATGCCGGATCGCCCGGCGCATATTGTTCACTTAGATGCCGGCCGCACGCGCCAGGCGAATATCCGGCGTGTCGGACGTAGCCCACTCACCCGCTTTCGCTTCATTTGGCAACTGAAACTCTACCTGCTGATCGGACGCCTTCAGCGTCCGGGCGACCGTCGCAACCCAAACCTTCGTCGCTCCGGCGCGCCGCAGAACCCGGGCACACTCCGATACCGTCGCTCCCGTGGTGTAAACATCGTCCACCAACAGCACTTCCCGTCCTTTCACGGCTTCTGGATCGGTCACTCCAAACGCGCCGCGCACGTTCTCGCGGCGCTGGTGGCTCGTCAGAGCCGTCGGGGACGGTGTCTTGCGCTTTCTTTCGAGCGCTGTTGGGAACAACTGTAGGGGTCCCGCCACCGGGCTGAGTTTCATTGCCGCCTTGGCAATCAGTTCCGCATGGTTGAACTCACGCTGGCGAAGCTTGCTGCGGTGCATTGGCACGGGGACTAGCGCAATGGGATCGGCCGGCAATTCAGCTTCTAGCTCCGCGACCGCCTCAGCCAGCATGCGCCCGAGGACGTTCGCAGCCGGACGCACACCCGCGTACTTCAACAGATGAATGAGTTCGCGCAACCCACCCTCGTTGCTACCGTAGGCCACGGCGCGCGCAAAGACAGGCTCAACCCGGCGGCATAATCCGCAGCGCGGCTCGCCGTCATGCGAAGAAAGAGCGTAGGCAGAGAACACCAGGTCGCGGCAAACCGAGCACACTCCCGCTCCGATTGGCTGCGTGGCTTCGAGGCACTCGTGGTAAACAGGTAGACGAGAAATCTCTACGGAAGGCGCTCCACAGATTCGACCACCGGAAGGAAACAGGACGGCAAACAGGCTCTGCGCAACTTGGTTGGAAACTGGGCTAGCCCAGGATCGCCCGCTCCCGCAAGCAATAGAAGCCCCTGCCACTGCGGCTTTGGCCTGGATAGCCCGAATTCGGTCTCCACTACTGCTGAAGACGGCCTCCGTGATGCCCACGAAAAATGGGACTTCGCCTGCTTATCCGCCAGTATAAATGGCGTTTGGCCGCTAGGCAACGTTGCGCGTGTCACGGGGCGCACCCACCGGGACCGGTTGCTTCCCGGTCACTTCCGACAGCCTCTCTCGCGCCGGCATAAAGATCAACCGGTAGTCCCTGCGAAAGCATTCTGCGCAACGCACCGGCTGAAGTAGAAAGATCGGAAGAAAGTAACGTTCGGTGAACGTGCGGCGGCGCGAACGGAAGGCCGTGTCGCTGCCACAATCGCCGCAGTGAAACTCAAAATATCGTTGCAACCACTGCTGGTCAGGGGAGTTCTTGGTCACGCTGCACCTCGGAATGATGAAACATGAAACTAAGAAGGGCTCCGAACGATTAACGCTATTGTACCCTAAGGCAACGAACAAGCAAGAGGCAGTGTTCCTGGTTTACTATCCTTCCTGGAACCCGCATCCTACTTGTAAAGCAACCTGCCCGCGTGCTAACGTGCGCCGTTCCAGTGTTTTGCATAGAAGCAAGAACTCATCCCATCGCGAGGATTTTGCCCATGAGTACGGTCGCCCCAGCACCCATCCGGAAGAAGCACGTCCCTTACGTTCCCGAAAACATGGAAATGAAAGAGTTCACCTTCCGCGCGCTGCTGATCGGCTTGGTGATGACGGCAATTCTGGGCTCCGCCAATGCCTATCTCGGACTGAAAGCGGGAATGACCATAGCGGCAACCTATCCGGCGGCGGTGATTGGGATGGCGCTGTTGCGGTTGATGAAAGGCTCCTTGCTGGAAGAAAACATCGCACGAACCGTGGGTTCGATCGGCGAGTCGGTTGCGGCCGGCGCAGTATTCACGATTCCCGCATTCGTTATGGCCGGTTTGTGGCCGGGCCTGACCCGAGAGAAATATTGGAACTCGGTCGCGCTGATGGTGATTGGCGGAACGCTCGGCATCCTTTTTGTGACGCTTCTGCGACGCGTTATGGTGGAGGACCCCGACCTTCCCTACCCGGAATCGGTGGCTGCTTCCGAGATTCACAAGGCGGGGCAGCAAGGCGCCAAGGCCGCCAAGATTTTATTCGCCAATATGGGCTTTGGCGGATTCATGTACCTTCTGGGCGCGGTGAATATTTTCTCGGCAAACAACACTTTTCCGGTCACCATCAGTGCGCTGGGCAAGAGGTTGCTCCTGCGCACCGGTACCAATCCCAACGTAGCCACCACGATTACCGGAGGAGCAACATTACTCACTGCACCTGACATCAGCCCGGCGTATCTTGGCGTGGGCTACATCATTGGTCCCCGGCTGGCTGCGCTCAATTTTGCCGGAGGCGTGCTGGCCTGGGGCCTGCTGGTTCCACTTCTAACCTTCACTCTTGGCCCTTACATACAAACGGCGCAGCCTGCGGGACAAACTCTGGCATGGCCGCTGCTGGCAGGCGCGATCTACTACTCGATCGTTCGGCCCATCGCCGTCGGAGGCATGTTGGTGGGAGCCTCCTATACCTTGTTCAAAATGCGCAAGCAGTTGGGAGCGGGCATGGCGCGTGCAGTCTCGGACCTGAAGAAGTCCGCCGCCGCGCATGAGGCCACGAATCGCACCGATCGCGATCTCCCGTCGAAAGCGATTTTTGCCGGAGTAGGCGTCGTCTTCCTGGCCATGATTGCGCTCTATTACTACTTCATCGGCAGCGCGGGAAATCTGTCGCCCTCGCAAGTCATTACGGCCTCCGTGGTGGCCGCTTTGGTGATGATTGTTCTAGGATTTTTTTTCGCCGCAGTGTCCGGAAATCTTGTGGGCCTGATTGGCTCGTCAAATAATCCAGTGTCGGGACTCACGCTGTGTACGCTGGTCATTGCCGCACTGTTGATGGTGGCCCTGGGAGTATCGGGAACCGGCGGCGTCGCGGCCGTGTTGGGAGTCGCGGCGGTGGTTTGCGTGTCGTCTGCCGTTGCCGGCGAGATGCTTCAGGATTTGAAGGTCGGACACATTCTGGGCGGAACACCGTCCAAAATGCAGATTGGGGATCTGTTCGGCGTGGTAGTGGCATCGCTCGTTTTGTTCTTCCCACTGGCTGTGCTCGACAAGGCATACCACTTCGGCAGCGCGGCGCTTCCCGCTCCGCAGGCGGGCCTGATGGCCATGTTATCCAAAGGCATTGTCGGCGGTGACATGGCGTGGCCACTGGTGATAGTCGGAATCCTGCTCGGCATTGCCATGATCATGATCGAAGTGAAGAGCGTCATGCTTTTCGCGGTCGGGATGTATTTGCCGCTAGGCACGACGTTTGCGATTTTCGTAGGCGGCGTGATCCGCTGGATCACCGACAAACTCCGCGACCGTCGCGGTTATAACGAGGCGCAAAAAGCTCGAGTCGAGAACTCCGGCGTGCTGACCGCCTCTGGACTGATCGCAGGCGAAGCTCTCTGCGGCTTGGTGATCGCCGGACTGGTTGGCTCGGGCAAAGATGTGACTCTGGTCCACTGGACGCCTTCGTTCTGGGTGGCCCTAGCCGCTCTGGCCGTCTTGATATTGGTAATGATACGGGTGCCGCTGGCCAATGCTGGAAGTCCGGACGAACCGGCGCCTCCTACGGCGATCATGTGAGTGGCCCGGGAACGCCATCCTTTATCTGATGTCCATCGCCGCAAACATTGCATCGACCAAGGAGCGCATCGCCGCGGCGGCGAGACGATCTGCGCGTTCGGCCGACGAAATCTTGCTGCTGGCCGTCAGCAAAACTCAGCCAGCAACGCGCATTCGCGAAGCTTACGAGGATGGGCAGCGTCTGTTCGGAGAGAATCGCGTCCAGGAACTGGATCGCAAGATCGACGCCCTTCGCGACTTGCACGCCGCCGAGTGGCACATGATCGGCCACTTGCAGACCAATAAGGCCGCCCGCACCGTCGAGCTGTTCCGCGCCGTGGATTCGATCGACTCGCTGAAGCTGGCGCAGAAGCTGGACGCGGCGGCCCAAATGCTCAGCAGGAAATTGGATGTGCTGATCGAAATCAACGTCGGTGGAGAAGCCACAAAGAGCGGATTGGCGCCCAACTCGCCTGCGCTCGAAGAATTGCTGATGGCCGCGCCTCGGCTGGAAGCGCTGGCCTTCCGCGGATTGATGACCGTACCCCCCTTTACCGAAGATCCCGAGGGCGCGCGTCCCTACTTTCGCATGCTGCACAAATTGCGCGACACGATCGCCGCCCGCAAACTGCCAGCGGTCGCGATGGATGAGCTTTCCATGGGCATGTCACACGATTTTGAAGTAGCGATCGAAGAAGGATCGACCTGCGTACGCGTGGGGACAGCAATTTTCGGCGAGCGCTCCATTTAAGCGCGGAGGATCAGCGTGAGATTCTTTGATGGCATTTGCGCCGGAACTCTATTTCTTCTGGCGATCATGGATTGCCTGTTGGTACCCAGAACGTACACGGGTAGAATCTGGATCTTTGGAACCGGCTTGGCCTTGCTGTTCACCGCGATGTTAAATGTGCTGCGCATTCGCAATGCCCGCGGAATACAAGGTCTGCGGCTGTCTTGCATCACTGCAAATATAAGCTTGCTCGCGTTCGCGATCGCGCTGATGGCAAGCATCGGAAAATCGCGTACGCTGCACAACCCGCAAATATCTGTGTTAGCGACTTTACTGCTGATCGAAACCGCCTTCTCGCTGGAGAAGAACGCTTGATCCCCATTCGAGAGTCGGCAAGCGGCGCCACGTTTGCAATAAAAGTCCATCCCCGCGCCAAGAAGAACGCCATCACCGGCGAACTTGACGGCGCGTTGAAGCTCTCCCTGACCGCCCCGCCCATCGAGGGCAAAGCTAACGACGCTTGCATCGAATTCTTCGCAAAACTTTTGAAGGTGCCCCGATCTTCCGTTACCATTGCCTCCGGCCAGACCAGCCGGAACAAGGTGATTCGTGTCTTAGGACTCTCGGCCGAAACGGTAGGCAGACGGATTGCTTTGTAGCGCCGCCGGCAAAATGTCATCGAGTCAGATGGGGAGCCACATTTGAGCTTTTCCGAACGCTTGACAGAAATCCGCACCGGCTTCGAACGTCCCTTCTGGGTCGCCAACATCAGCGAGCTTTTTGAGCGCCTTTCTTACTACGCGGTCTTTGCCGTGCTCGCTCGCTATCTGCACGAGGGCCTGCACTTCGATGTCGAGCGGGCCAGCAGCCTGACCGGAATGTTTGGCGGCTGGGTCTGGTTCCTCGCCGTTGGTGGCGGCGCACTAGCGGACCGGCTCGGTTTCCGGCGCGCACTCTCCCTCGCTTACCTTATTCTCACCATCGCCTACTTCACGCTAGGGTCGATCGGCTCCGCCTGGCTCGCTCCGCTTCGCGATCACGTTCCGCTGGTGACGTTTGTAGCGTTCATCCTGATATTGCCAGCCCTGGGTGTTGCTCTGGTGAAGCCTTGTGTTGTCGGAACCACGGCTCGCGCTTCCAAGGAGAACGTCCGCTCCGTGGGATACTCCATTTACTACACGCTGGTGAACGTCGGAAGCACGGCAGGCCCGTTGCTGGCATCTTGGGCGCAAGCGCACGGCGTGGTCGAGAATGTATTCCGGATCGCGGCGTTAAGCGTGTTTCTTATGTTCTTTGTCGTGCTCTTCTTGTTCAAAGAGCCGCGCCCGGCTGAAGAAGGCAAGAGAGCAAGTCTGACTCAGGTGGGTAAGAACTTCCTGACCGTGCTCTCGAATCCGCGCTTCATGTTGTTTTTGCTGATTTTCACGGGATACTGGATAGTCTTCTGGCAGGAATTCATCGCGCTTCCTCTGTACATTTCCGCATACATCGATCCCAAGGCCGACACGGCGCGAATTCTGGCGACCGATCCCATCGTGGTCATCTGCTTCACGATGCTGATCGGCCTTCTCACCAAGGGCATGCACGCCTTTCACGCCATCGTAGTGGGGACACTGATCACGAGTCTGGCCTGGATTCTCCTAATCGTGCATCCCTCAGTTTGGCTGGCTGTTGCCACACTAGTCGTAGTCGCGATCGGCGAGATCACACAACAGCCGCGCTACTACGACTACATCTCGCGCCTCGCACCCGCGGGGCAGCAGGGGACCTACATGGGGTTTGCGTTTCTACCACTCGGCATCGGTTCGTTCATCGCGGGCAGGTTTAGCGGATGGCTTATGCATCATTTTGGGGAAGAGATGCACCGGCCGAAGCTCGTCTGGTGGTCGGTCGTCGCGGTTGGCCTGGCCACAACCCTGCTGCTGTGGATCTACGACCGTTTCGTGCGGGTAGGGACGGGAGAGTAGATTGAGGGACGCGCGTTTAGACCATTTCACCGGCACTGCCGCAGTCGTTGCAGCGCAAGTTCGTAAGGCACTGAAAGATGGCGGCTCCGCCCAACACGCCGCCGGCGTGCAGTGGTTTTTCAAAGACGAAATCAAGTCCCACGGATGGCGCACCGCGGCGTTGCGGCGCGAGGCCGTTCGTTTTCGGCGGGAAATTCGGAAAGCCCGAGGGCTCCGTTTTCTGATCGACGTTGCCGATCAGCTTTTTTCCGGATCGGTCCTGGAAAAGAAAGTTGCCGCTGTCTTCTTACTGGAGAAACTTGATGGCGAGTTTAGCGATCGCGAATTCAAGCTATTCGGATCCTGGCTCGATCGCATCAGCAGTTGGGCAGATCACGATGCGCTGGTGCATTCTCTGATTTCTCCGATGATCGCGGCCAAACCGCAACGTGCAAAGGTCGTTTTCCGCTGGGCAAAGTCCCCCAACCGCTGGCACCGGAGAGCGGCCTGTGTAGCCCTGATTCGCGGAGCCCGCGCCAAAATGTTCTTCCCAGAAATCACCCAGCTTTCGGACTCGCTTCTCTCGGATAAAGATGACATGGTGCAGAAAGGACTAGGCTGGCTGCTGCGAGAAACCGCAAAGGTCGATTCCGGGAAAGCCGTTCCATACTTGATGCAAATTCGGGAAAGCGCTCCCCGTCTGGTTCAGCGTACCGCCTGCGAAACGCTGCCACAGGACGTCAAGAGGCGGATTCTCTCATCCCCAGGAGCGCACACAATAAAACCTCGCAGATGATCGCGAATCGGCGCCGCGATTCGCCCAAATCAATTCCATTGTTTACAATAGAGGTTTGCCCATGGACCTGTCCGCCATCCAATCTGCGCTACGCGAACGCAACATTGACGCGTGGTTGTTTTACGATCACCACCATCGCGATCCCATTGCCTATCGCGTGCTCGGTTTGTCTGTGGGTTTAATGGTCACGCGGCGGTGGTTTTATCTAATACCGGCGCAAGGCGAACCCGTGAAACTGGTGCACAAAATCGAGGCCGGACACCTCGACTCCCTGCCTGGCAGTAAGCGCCAGTATTCCGGATGGCAGGAATTGTTTGACACCCTGAAGTCGGTGCTCGCTCCTTATCGCGACATCGCCATGCAATATTCTCCAAACAATATTGTCTTCACCATTTCCTTGGTTGATGCGGGAACCGTCGAACTGCTGCGCGGCTTAGGTAAGAACGTAGTCAGTTCCGCCGATCTGGTCGCGCAGTTCGAAGCCACGTGGAGCGAGGAACAGATCAAGACCCATTTCGCGGCGCGCGATAGTGTCGATGCAATCGTAACCTCGGCCTTCAAAGAGATTGGCCGGCGGGCGCGGAACGGCGGAACCACCGAACACGAAATCCAGCAATGGTTTATGGAAGCGTTCCGCCGCGAGAATCTGATTACCGATGATCCGCCGATCGTGGCCATCAATGCCAATGCCGGCAATCCGCACTATGAGCCACGCGCCGATCATCCCGTTGCCATTCGTGAGGGCGATCTGGTTTTGCTCGATGTCTGGGGCAAGAAGAACATTCCGGACGCGGTCTACTACGACATCACCTGGATGGGCTTTGTCGGCCAGGCTCCGTCCGCCCGCATTTGCGAAGTTTTCGAGATTGTGCGTGACGCGCGTGATGCCGGAGTAAATGCCGTGACCGACGCGATAGGCGCCGGACGCCGGATCGCAGGATGGGAAGTGGATCGTGCCACCCGCAACCACATCAAGCAGAAAGGCTACGGCGAATATTTCATTCACCGGACGGGACATTCCATCGGCACCGACGTCCATTCCAATGGAGCCAACATGGACGATCTGGAAATCCATGACGAGCGCCAGCTTCTTCCTAACTCTTGCTTCTCGATCGAGCCGGGTATCTATCTGCCGGAGTTCGGGGTGCGCAGCGAAGTGAACATGCTGATTCGGCCGAAGTCGGCGGCTGTCACCGGCAAGATTCAACGCGAGATCGTAACTATCTGATGGCAAATTCCACCCCAGCAAAAACAAAAGTCGAGCCGGCACAGTCCGCCAGCATGATGTCGATCATCGCCCCCGCCGTGGGCTGGCTTGTTCCCGGGGCAGGCCATCTCGTTCAACGGCGGTGGATTCGGGGCCTGCTGCTGTTCTTCTCAATTGGAACTCTCTTTGTGCTCGGACTTTTGATGCAGGGCCACATCTACAAAGCCAACGGCGGCGACATCCTCGACATTCTTGGATTCGTTGGAGACCTGGGCGCTGGCGGACTGTATATTGCGACCCTCGCCTTGAACGGAGGCCAGGGAGCGATTGCCTTTGCGATTGCGGATTACGGTACCAAGTTCATGATCGTTGCCGGTTTGTTGAACTTCATTGCGGTGGCGGATGCCTACCACATCGCCATCGGAAAGAAGCAATGAGCCAGCTTTCAGCTATGGGCCGTCAACGGTCAGCTAAGAACTCTTGTGGGGGGGAACAATGACCGTTCAACTCACTCACTTCACAGCCGCCTTGGTGTTCGCGCTTTTCGCGTCCGTTGTCTTCGGCATCACGCATCGCGAGACCACTCGCGACATGATCCGCTATGGCCTCTACTGTTTCGTAATGTTCTTGGGTGGCATTCTGGTGGCA
Organism: Candidatus Sulfotelmatobacter sp.; assembly: GCA_049519055.1. Taxonomy (GTDB): domain Bacteria; phylum Acidobacteriota; class Terriglobia; order Terriglobales; family Acidobacteriaceae; genus Sulfotelmatobacter. The sequence continues at coordinate 160,073 of JBEKRE010000005.1, forward strand.
GGTTGGGCCATGTGGTTAGTGCGAAAATAATTTCTTAGCCGAGGCTTCTAGTTTCTGTCTCTTTTCGGACCTCTTTCGCCTGCATAGTAGTTTCCCTTACGCCTATTTTCTCCTCGCGCCGATAAAGTGTACAGCACCTGGGAAAGGCTAAGGGCCAAGAACTAACGGCTAAGAACTTCTTTTCATCCCTCCCATACGAAGGCATCAAATATTCGCTTCGACTCAAAATTCAGTCGGCGGTAAAGCGCTACCGCCCGCGAATTGGCTTCCGTTACGGTCAGCGAAAGCATGGAAAATCCCCGCTTACGCAGGCTGCCAACCGTCGCGGCCAGAAGAGACTCGCCAATGCCGCGCGAGCGATATTCAGGGAGCACGCACACTTGCGTCACATGCCCCACATCGCCCCGCACCCGCGAGCAAAGAATTAATCCGATCAGGTTTTTTGCCTTGCGATCGAAAGCGGCATATGACGACTCGGCATCGAACAACCCGCATCCTGGAAAACGCACAATATTATTCAGGAAACGCAGTGATCCGCCCAAGGTATGGTACTGGTCGTTGATCTGGGCATCGACATGCCCGCGATATGCGGCGGTTATTACCGCAGCGGCGGGCTGGTAGTCGGCTTCGGTCCAACGCCGGATTTCGACTTCGGGATGAGTTGGCGGCATCGCCGGAGAGCCGCTGCCCAGCGCGAGAACCATGAACAGCCGTGGATGGCGCTGAAATCCCTGATCTAGAAACGGCCGCGCCACGCTTCCCGCTTCGTGCGCCAACAACTGTGCTTCCACGCGGTGAATTCCCGGCGACTGCTGTAGCGTTTCAATCACGTGCGTTAGCAGCTTAAGTTCCACTTCGCGCGAGTTTGGAAGACGGTGGCCATTCGTCACGAACAGATCGCCGACCACACCTTTACTGCCTTCATACACAAAGAATGTGTACCCGAAGATCCGGCCGCGCTCGATGGCGGCATAGCCGGGAAGAATTTTCGCGTCCACATAGCGCAGAATCATTTCCGCCGATCCGCTGTAGTCCCACGAGAGCAGATTCGCCCAGACTCGGCCCTCGTCGTCGAGCAGCGGACGTATATCTACCGAAGAAAAATGTCTGAGGTCGAGAATCTCCACGGGGCTCCTGCAAACTCGGCTCAGTATTCCGGCCTGGTTCGCGGCGGCAGAACTCCGAGTTTAGTTCGTTCTCGGACGAGAGGCAAACAGACGGAACACAGGGCGGCAACATTTACGGCTTTGCGGAGCGCTCTAATGCGGGGAATTCGCCACTGCCGCCGCAACCCAGTAATAGTCCACGTGCCGCGAAGCGTAATGCCCAAGATAAGAGATGCGGCGGCCCGCTATACGCCTTGCGATTTCCACCTGCGAATTCTCCGGAGCCACCAACAAATGCTCTTCCCGGGGAACGCTTCCCCAGTCGTAGTTGAAAGTCAGTTGGTTCCGATAAAACGTGAGGCCGTACTCGAGTTCACGAGGGACATGGTAGACAGCGAGCGGCAGCGGACGCGTTTCCACAGCGGCGATTTCCCGGGCCAGCGGCCGAGATGAGAATGTCTGGTCGATCGCCGCGGAACCAAGTTTCAACACAGCTCCCACCGTGAGCACGACCGGAATCAGCGTAACGAAGCGCAGCATGCGCAGACCGTTCTTGCGCGCCAGAGTGAGCGCGATTCCGGCACACAGTACAAATGCGATGGCAAGAGCGACGAGCATCGGCTGCCCTCCGGGAAGACGATGCTGCGTAACCAAATATGCAATCAGCAACGCTGGAACAATCGGAGCGGCAGCGAACAACGCGTGCAGAATTACAAGCCACGTCGGCAGTCGTTCCGCTTGATTCCGGCTCAGACGATTTTCCAGGTAATCCGCCAACAGTAGCGCCCCTGCCGGAATCGCGGGCAGAATATAGCCCGGAAGTTTCGACTGTGACGCGGAAAAAAATACGAGAGGCACCACGAGCCAACAGCAGGCAAAAATCCCAAGCTGGTTTCCCATACCATCTCGCCATCTCGCAATCGAGTGTCGGTCGGTCCACCATTTCCGTACCGACTGAACCAAAGCTGCAATTGCAAAAATCGTCCACGGAAGCAGCGCTAACGCCGTTACGGGCAGGTAATACCAGAACGGCTCGGTGTGGTGGTAGAGATTTTCCGAGAATCGTCCCAAATTATGTTCAACAATGAACTCATGGAAGAATCCCGGGTTGCGCGCCTGCACCCCAAAATACCAGGGCAGCGCAATCACGCAAAATAGCACAATCCCGGGCATCCACAGAGTTTTCAGAACCAGCCGCAACTCGCAAACTGCCGCTGCGTAGAGGAGGATCACCACCAACCCGAGAAACGGCGCTACCGGACCTTTTGCCAAGGCCCCTAAAGCCAAGAATCCATAAAACCCGGCAAGGTAAATTCTGCTTCCAACTTCGCGCCAGCCCCACCAGCCAAGCATGCCAATGGTAAAGAACGCCGCCAGCGCCATGTCCGTTGACGCAGCATGCGCATAGCCCATGACTCCTGTAGTCGAAGCCGCGATCAGGGCTCCGTCAAGCTCGAACCCATGCCGGAAGCGGCGCAGAAAGAAGTAGATTGCCAGCACCAGGAAAGTAGCGTCGATCGCCGATGGCAACCGCGCGGCCCAGTCGCTTACCCCGAAGATCCGGTAAGCCAGCATGGTCTGCCAGTAATACAGGGGTGGCTTTTCCAGCCAGGGCTGGCCGCCCAGCACGGGTGTGATCCAATCGCGGCGCAGCAGCATTTCGCGCGCCACCTGCGCATATCGTGGTTCGTCTGCTCCGATCAGCCCAAATTGCCCCAGGCCGTAGAAGAACAAAAATGCGCAGAAACCCGCGAGCAAAAGCAAGTCGGTACGGGTACGATTCGTCATGCGGATGAGATTCCGGGATCTGCGGGCATCGGTGCTGCGCTGCCGGGAGCCAGTCAATCAACAATCAAGAATCGGAAATCAACAATTCCCGGACGAGACACGTTGAATTCTTTATTGTACGGAAGTACCGCCGCGCAGATTCTGCAGAACCTGATCGAGCGCATGGACCAGCGGACCATCGACCGAACACCCGCTGGCGCATTCGTGACCGCCACCGCCAAAGCCTTCCGCCACGCGCGCCACATCCACCTTGCCCTTGCTGCGCAGGCTTACGCGAAAACGTCCGTCGGGAAGCTCGCGGAAGAATGCGGCAACCTCGACTTCTCCGATGGAAAGAACGTAATTGACCAGGCCTTCGCAATCTTCTTCTTTCGCTCCCCAACGGTCCATTTGTTCCTGCGTCACCCAGGTCCAGCCGATGGGGAGTTCGGAGTTAAGGTTGCGCAGTGCTTCTCCCAGCAACCTCATCTTGGCCACGGAGTGGGCAAAGTAAATGTTGCGCGCACAATGGGAGGGATCGGCTCCGGCTAACACCAGTTCGCGCGCGAGCGCGAAGGTGTGCTCGTTCGTTCCCTGAAACATGAACGACCCGGTATCGGTCATCAGCGCCGTATAAAGGCAGGTTGCCATCTCCGGAGAGAATGGCGTTCCCGCTTCGCGAGCCAGGCGAAACACCATCTCTCCCGTGGCTACCGCATGGGGATCGATCCAGTTCACGTGAGCGAATGGCCGTCCGCTGACGTGGTGGTCGATACTGATCAGGAAGCGGTCCTCCAAGCCCTCCAAGCGTGTGCGGTGGACGCTATCACACTCCAGAATAATTGCCGCTTCGTAATTCCCGCTGACGCGATCGGCCTGCAGCACCTGATCCGCAAACGGCAGAGCACGATAAATTCGCGGGACGCCGTCGTGCAGCACGACGTCGGCCTGCTTCCCCATAGCCCGCAGAATCTGGCAGCAAGCAAGCGCCGATCCGATGGCATCTCCGTCGGGCCGGGCGTGCGATGTAAGCACGAACCTGTCTAGCTGTTCGATATGATGGAGCACATCCCGCAACATTTCCTATACCTTTTCTGCACCTGGCTTCGATTGCGATTTCATTCTCTTTTTCGCTCGCGCCAACAGTTCTTCCACCCGCGCCTTTTCCCGCTCCGAACGGTCTAACCGGAAATACAACTCGGGCGCGCGCCGCAGCCGCAGGCGCTCCCCCAATTCGTGTCTTATATATTCTTTGGCCGCGAGCAATCCCTCAAGACTTCGCTCCGCTTCCTGGTCGTCGCCATCCACATCCACCAGAACCTGCGCCGAACGACCGTCGTCGGCCACATGGACTGCAGTCACGCCCACCAGGCCAATGCGCGGATCCGCTAATTCTCCTTCCACGAGCGTTTCAATTTCCTCGCGCAAGGCCTCGCCCAAACGCCCGCGATGGTATTTGAGCCCACGCTTTTCCAACATTCACCCCGAAGTAAAACGCATGAGAATATCAGAAAATCGATGGCATGTGTTGGCTTTCAGAGCTTATTGTCTCGCACTTTGGTGGCCGGCAGATAAGTACAGAGGTAACAATGCGATAGCGGCACAGTCGTCGTTAGGCGGTGGCCGTAAGTCGCGGCAAACTCTACTGGCTGCACAAAAGGAGAGTCGAGCGACAAGACGACGAACGTCCAACGTCGATCTTCGCTAAAGATATTCCACAAATGAGTCGGCAACTTCCGCCCCATGATTGTTGGCGATGCGCGTGGCCTGTCGTTCGACGTTCTTCATCAGCCCATCCAGATAGTCGCGTGAATCGGAGACGCTCACCACGCCAATGGTGGCGCGATTCCACAAGCCGCTGGCGTCGAGTTCCGCGACCGAAACGTTGAAGCCCGCGCGCAGACGGTCTTTCAGGCTGCGCACCACCTGCCGTTTGTCCTTAAGCGATTGTGCCGCTTCGATGTGAAGTTCGAGGGTAAGAAAAGCAATCAAAGGCAGTTTCCAGTGTCCAGTTTCCAGTTCTCGCGCCCACATGCAAACCCGGAAACTGGACACTCATTCTAGGCAATCACTTCCGCGGCAATGCGTTCCGTGGCGAAGGCCTCGATCACGTCGCCAACTTTTATATCTCCGTAGTTGGAGATCGATATGCCGCACTCCATCCCGTTCGTAACCTGGCTGGCGTCGTCCTTGAATCGGCGCAGCGATCCTACCTTGCCCTTGAACACCTGCACATTGTCGCGCAGCAAGCGGACTTCGGAGTCGCGCTTGAGCAAGCCGTCGCTCACCCTGCAACCGGCCACGGTTCCAACCTTCGGAATACGGAAGACATTGAGCACGTCGGCTCGCCCCTGATAGTGCTCCTTGAAGGTAGGCTCGAGTAATCCGCTCATCGCACGTTTGATCTCGTCCTGCAGTTCGTAAATGATCGAGTGCAGCCGGATATCGACTTTCTCCTGCTCCGCGATTTCTTGCGCCTTGCGCTCTGGCCGCACATTGAACCCGATAATGATTGCGTTCGAAGCGGAGGCCAGCAGAACGTCGGTCTCGGTAATCGCGCCCACACCCGAGCGCAGCAACTTCAAACGAACCTTGTCATTCGAAAGCTTCGTGAGCAAGTCGGTGATCACTTCCACTGAGCCCTGCACGTCGCCTTTCAGGATGACGTTCAGTTCCTTGGTTCCAGCCGCTTTGATTTGTTCCGCCAACCCTTCCAGCGACACGCGAGAGCTCTTGGCGAGTGCAGCTTCGCGCGATTTCTGTTCGCGGTATTCAGAGATACCACGAGCCTTGTCGCGATCGGCCACCACCACAAACTGATCGCCGGCCTGCGGCAACGCTTCCATACCGATAATTTCCACGGGAGTAGAAGGCGGAGCTGTTTTCAACTGCGCTCCACGATCGTCAAACATCGCCCTCACTTTGCCGTACACGTTGCCAACCACAAAATTGTCGCCGGCGTTTAGGGTTCCGTTTTGCACCAGTACAGTTGCGACCGGGCCCCGGCCGCGATCGAGCTTCGCTTCCAGCACGACGCCCGTCGCCGCGCGTTCGGGAGTCGCTTTCAGCTCGCCCAGATCGGCTACCAGACAAATCATTTCCATCAGCAGATTCAGATTTGTTTTCTTCTTCGCCGAGACGTCAACGAACACCGTCTTACCGCCCCACTCTTCCGGCACCAATCCGCGGTCGGCCAGCTGCTTCTTCACGCGATCGGGTAAAGCATCTGGCTTGTCGATCTTGTTTACTGCCACAATGATGGGCACTTCTGCGGCGTGCGCGTGATCAATGGCCTCGAGCGTCTGCGGCATGACGCCATCGTCCGCAGCCACAACCAGCACGACGATATCGGTGGCTTTTGCACCACGGGAACGCATGCGCGTGAAAGCTTCGTGGCCCGGCGTGTCGAGGAATACAATTTCGCGTCCGTAGGCCGGCGATTCCGTGTCGGTGATCTGCACCTTGTAGGCGCCAATGTGTTGCGTGATTCCTCCCGCCTCGCCTTCCGCCACGTTGGTCAAGCGAATCGAGTCGAGCAGCGTGGTCTTGCCGTGATCGACGTGCCCCATGATCGTAACCACGGGTGGACGAATTCCGGTTTCAGGAGCAGACTCTTCGCCGGCGGCAGCCGCATCAATTTCCTTCGCCGTCTGCTCTTCGAAGGTAATCACATTCGTGTCCGCGCCGAAGAAGCGTGCCATTTCGCTGGCCAGTTCCGCATCGAGCGTCTGGTTGATTGTGGCGAATACGCCTTTCGACAACAGACGCGAAATCAAGTCTTTGGCGCGGATATCCAACTTCTCCGCGAGATCCTTTACGCTGATGCCTTCCGTGATCGTGATGCTGCGCGTGATGGGCTGGGGCTCATTCGACACCACCATGCGCGGTGGCGGCGTATAGCCCTTCATCGGGCCTTCCTTCACGCCGCGCGGAACATAGCGTTGACCCGGACGGCGCGCCGGTCCACCCGGACGGCTACCAGGTCTCGTCGTTCCCGGAGGTGGAAGAGCCGGACCTACACCCAGCGGACGCGCGCCCGCCGGCGCTTGTCGCGTGGGATGCATCGGACGACGTTCGCCAGGACGCAATGGCGGACGCGGCGGACCTCCGCCCGGAACCGGCGGACGCCGTTGGAAAATTGGTTGCCCAGGAACCGGACGTCCTGGAGCCGCACGCATCGCGCCACCAATCGGAACTCCCGGCTGTACCGGCGGCGGAGCCGGGCGCACTGGTGCTTTGTACACCGGTCGCGGACCCGTTTGCGGAACAATCATCCGCGGCGCTGGTGGTGGCGGAGCGACTGGCTTTGCCGCAACAGGAGAAACTGGCGGAGCGCTTGCCAAAATCATCGAAGGCGCTGGCGCAGAAAGGGGCGCTGTAGGCGATATCGATGGCCGCGCAGGAGGCACAGCCACTGGCGAAGATGTAGGCGCTGATGCTGCTGGAGGAGCGACTGCGGGTCGCGGCGTAACAATTGGAACCGGCGGAGCCGCGCTTGCGGAAGCTGCAGGAGGTTCTACCGCTGGCTTCACCACCGCAGGTGCAACTGTGGTGGGTCGGCTCACTGCAGCCGGCGGCGCCGCCGGTGCTTTTTCCACCGGAGGTTGCGCGCTTGGCGACATTGTCGCGGCCGGCGGCACTGGACGGGCTGCAACCGGCGGAACCACCGCTTCCTTCCGCTGCGTAATCGCCTTCAGCACATCTCCCGGACGTGAGATGTGCGACAGATCGATCTTTGTCTTGATTTCTTCTTCGCCCCGAGACGCGCGAGAACCGGATTTGCCCGCCGACGAGGAACCTTCTGCGGCGGAACGGATGTACACACGTACCTTCTCCGCTTCATGCTCTTCCAGAGAGCTGGAGTGCGTCTTCTTCTCGGTCACCCCAACCAGCGGTAGCGTATCCAGGATAGCTCTGCTCTTTACTTCCAGCTCTCGGGCTAGATCGTTAATTCGAACCTTACTCATCCGGCCTTTCGTTTCTCCGCGTTGTAGTTAGGTCTTCATTGCGACCTCACGGAGTCAGTTTCTTCGGTCCCACGTCTTCGAACCTATTCCAGCGTGTCATCACTATTCTCTGGTTTCGGAAGCGGATTCCGCTTCCGGCGGTGCAGGCTGCTCATCGGAAGTTTGCGCCTGCCCTTCGTGCTCGTCTTTGGTTGCTGTCTGCGCTTCACCCGAGGCTTCTTCAATCGCAGTTTCGCTGGACGCTAATTCCTCGCTCGCCACGGCTTCTGCGGGAACTTCCCCGTCCCTCTCGACAGCCTCCGCCGCACTCTCGCCTTCCGCCGGCGCTTCGTCCGCGACCGCCGCATCCAGGCTGGCAAAGTAATTATTCACCGCCAGACTGATTTTTTCCACCGTCTTGGGTCCGATGCCCTCAATCGCCTCAAGCTGCTCCGGCGTCATGTCGGCCAGAGCTTCCACAGTGGTAACACCCGCAGCGCTCAGCTTCTCCACTAACCCGTCGCCCAAGCCGGGCACGCTCTCCAAGGGTGTGGCCGTCTGTGGCACCATCGCCGACATCTGCTGTTCAACTTCCTGGCGCTTTTCTTCCTCGCTCTTAATGTCGATCTTCCAGCCCAGTAACTTTGCCGCCAGTCGAACGTTCTGACCCTTCTTGCCGATCGCAAGCGAAAGCTGGCTATCATCCACCACCACTTCCAGATGCTTCCCGCCTGAATCCACCACCGTGACTTTGCTCACCTTCGCTGGCTGCAAAGCCTTTTCGGCAAAAGTCACCGCATCTTCGTGATACTCGATGATATCGATTTTCTCTCCGTGCAGCTCGCGAATGATCGACTGCACCCGCATACCCTTCATGCCCACGCAGGCGCCTACGGCATCCACGTCTTTGTCCTTCGACATGACGGCGATCTTCGTGCGCTCACCCGCTTCACGCGCGATTGCGCGGATCACCACCGTCCCGTCATAAATTTCCGGCACTTCGGTCTGAAACAGATGCTGCACCAAGTCCGGCAGGGCGCGAGACACAACCACGCCCGGACCTTTCGAAGCTTTTTCCACGCGCGCAATCACCACCCGCACCCGCTCGCCGATGGCGAATGACTCCAAGCGCGACTGCTCCTTGCGCGGCATGCGCGCCTCGGCCTTGCCGATATCAAAGATGACATCGGGACCTTCCACTCGCTTCACCGTAGCGTTCACCACTTCGCCCACGCGTCCGATGTATTCGTTGTAAACGGTATCGCGCTCCGCTTCCCGCACCTTCTGGAAAATCACTTGCTTCGCCAGTTGTGCCGCAATGCGACCGAGGATTCCTTCCGTGACCTTCGGAATCCGCAGCTCTCCGCCAACTTCCAGATTGGGATCGGCCTTGCGCGCCTCTTCCAGCGTGATCTGTAGCTGCGGATCTTCCACTTGCTCCGCGGTCTCAACTACCGTTTTCACGGCGTAGGCATTAATCTTGCCGCTTTCTTTATCCAATTCGGCGTGCAGATTTTCCTGAGACTTATAATACTTGCGCGTCGCCATCACAATGGCGTCTTCCACCGCAGTCACCACAATCTGTGGATCAATCCCTTTTTCGCGGCTCAACGCGTCGATCGTGTTGTAAAGCTCACTCGCCATAAAAATTAGACCATTTAATAATTGGGCAATTGAGCAACTGAAAACCAAACCCAATCGAGTCTCAAATTGCGCAATTCCCTATTACTCAACCACTCACTGCACTTCAAATCTCCGGCACCAAATTCGCCTTCTCCACATTGGCGAATTCAATTCCGATTTTCTGTCCTGGCTCTGCGGTCGCGCCCATCTTCTTGCGCGACTTCTTGCTCGCCACACTCAGGTCTAGTGTCAGCCGGCCTTCCCGAAAGCTTTCCAGCCGTCCTTCAAAGTACCGGTTATTGTCGAGCGGTTGCCTGGTTGTCAGCTTCACCCGGCTCCCGACAAAGCGCTCGAAGTCGGATGCTTTCGTGAGCTTGCGATCCAACCCCGGCGACGAAACTTCCAGCGTATAGCTACCCGGCACCGCATCCTCAACATCGAGAAGGGTGCCAAACTCGCGGCTGAAGTTGGCGCAGTCTCCGTGCGTCACTCCGGCCAACGGATCACCTCCGGCAACCCCGTGCTTGTCCAGAAACACGCGCAGCATGCGGGCTTTGCCACTCCCGCGAAACTCCACTTCGACCACTTCGAGCCCGTTGGAGGCGGCTACCCGCTCCGCAATCTCCCGCACGCTATCAAGCTCAAGTGCCATGCATCCAATAACTTGCAACTCACCTCGCGCGGCCGACTTCACCGCAACGAAAAAGTGGGCTTGCGCCCACTGGTGTGCTTCGCCAAATGCCGGTACTACACAACAGTTCTCAGTTTTCTAATATACGCCCGGAAGGGGGTAAAAGACAAACTGCGACGGCGAGAAGGCGAGCTTCTTATCAGAGTCTGAAACACCAGCTCGTTATAAGACAAACAATTTGCCGTAAACTCCGGTTGCGTAACGATTACGATGCCCCTCAGAGTCGGAGCCGGGGATGGTTATGTTTGCTCGCCGCGTGTCCCACCCGCTTTCCTGCCCACTTCTATTTTTCGTTTCCGCCTGGGGTCAAACTCATGGCGGGGGTAGCGGACACACTCCATCTGCCTCCGAACGCAGTCTCCATCGAGGGCGTGGAAGGGCAAAATCACCTTAACTTCGACTTCGCTCTGGCGGCTTTCGTCAACAGCAACAAAAAAGGCCAACCCTCTCTGCCCTCCGGGAAGACCAGCTACGCGCCTGTGGCCGAGGCCCAATTGGCAACCCTCGGGCCAACGGAATCGGCATGAAAAATGTAATAGAACTTGGCCCGGGCCACCGTCCGCATGGGCATCCGCGATAACGTCACCGGCAAAATCGGCAGCGTAACCGCACCCTTAACCGTAAATTAGAATTGCCAACTCTCTAATCTCAATTGCGTTGTCTTTCTGCCTTGCCCAGCCCCAGCAGTGCTCGTCCGGGAAACACATCCGGCACGATCTTGCCTTCGTCGACCACCACCGTCCCTCCCACCACCGAATAGCGCACGCCCACACTCGGCTCCATCGGCTTCTCGAAGGTAGAGCGGTCGCAGATAGTGCCCGCATCAAACACCACAATGTCGGCATCGACGCCCTCTTGCAGTCTGCCCTTTTGTCGCGCCGCGGGCGTCGACCGCTCCAACATCTCCGCCGGCATTAAACTCATCTTGCGGATCGCATCCATCAGGGTGATCGTTCCCTTCTCGCGAACGTACTGCGCTAGCACCCGGGAGTAAGTCCCAGCATTGCGCGGATGACCTTCCGCGCCGTCGCTCGCGATCATCACCAGAGGATGAGGAATCACCTTGTCCACAATTTCCTGCGTGTTGCCAAAGACCAGCACCCACTGCGTCGAGTTGGAGTTATGCAGTTCGTCAAAGCGTTGCTTGGTGAGGTGCTCACCACTATCGGGGAGTACGAGGTCGCCATAATCGATTCCGAGCTTCTCCCGCCATCCCGGGTTGAATAACGCCGAGTTCACCGCGGTCATGCCTGCAATGTAGGGATACGCCTCTGTGGTTACATCGAGGCCGCGCGCGCGCGCTCCTTCCACCATCGAGAGACACTCCAATGAATCGCGCAGGCAAGTGCTGTTGATGTGCACGATGTGCAGCGAAGCGCCTGTGATAGCCGCGGCTCCAATCACCTCGCTGACCGCCTCAATCGAAGAACCGGGCTCGAGGCGCCCGGCACTGCGCAGGTGGGTATAGACGGGCACGCTGCGCTCGGCGGCCAGACGGAACATGTCAATTACCTCCAACCGGGTTGCTCCGGGTGTGTATTGAATGCCCATCCCAACGGCCAGACCGCCCGCATCGAGCTCCGCTCGTAGGCGCTCGCGTATCGCTTCGATTTGCTCCGGCGTGGCCGGCTGATCAGTAGCTGGCCCGCTTTTGGGTAAAATCTCGGGTATGCCAGGGTGGGCTCCAATGACTTCGGCCGGCAACGGCGCCCCGAACACCGCGGCCCGCGCCGCCACATGGCTGGCCGACGTTCCGTAGTGAATCAGCGAGTGCCCTTCTTTGGATTCAAGGAACTGGGCGACATCGGGCGCACCGATCTCCAGTTCAAGCGCCGTAGTTACACCGTCCAGCGCCTTGACCCGCTGGCTTGCCATATCCTGGCCGTGCTGGTGTAAGTCGATGAAGCCGGGAGCAACCACCAGCCCGTCGGCGTGAATCACGCGCCGTCCGCTGAGCGCCTGCGACGAGATGCGAACGATTTTCCCATCGCGGATGCCGACGTTGTGCACCGAATCCAGCCCGGTCTCGGGATCCATGACTCGACCAGCTTCGAGCACCAGATCGTATTGCTGCGCCGCCAAAAATGTTGAAAGCACCAGAAAACAAATACAAACAATCAGACTGCGCATATTCGCTCCGTTAAAGACAAGCGATCATATCAAGGCTTCGATCACAAAACGCTTTGTCATCCCGACAACCCGTGCTTTTCTTCACGCGCGGAGGAATCCCAGTCGCCACGGACCGGCGGGTACAGTAGGGGTTACGCCTGCACGGTGGTTCCACTGAAGAGGCAAACCAGGGATTTGCCTGAATCCCGTGCCCTCTCTAGAATGAAGAATCACTTACATGCTGGAGAATTTCTGAGAACCTTATGATTCATTTTCCGGTACCCGAAGCTCTTACCTTCGATGACGTTCTTCTTTTACCCGCGCGTTCCGATGTAATTCCGGCAACTGCCAGTACCCAGACGCTACTGACCCGCAACATCCGCTTGAACATTCCCCTCGTCAGCGCAGCCATGGACACCGTCACCGAGTCACATATGGCCATCGCGCTGGCTCAGCAGGGCGGGCTCGGCATCATCCATCGCAACCTTACCATCGAGCAGCAAGCCAATGAAGTCGACAAAGTGAAGCGTTCGGAAAGCGGCATGATCGTCGATCCGGTCACCATGTCGCCCACCGACAGGGTCAGCGATGCGCTCGAAGTCATGCGCAAATACAAAATTTCCGGCGTGCCCATCACCGAGCAGGGCCGTCTCGTTGGCATCCTCACCAACCGCGATCTCCGCTTCGAAACCCGTTTTGATATTCCCATTGATCGCGTGATGACCAAGAAAAATCTCATCACCGTTCCCGTGGGCACAACGCTGGAAGATGCCGAAGAAATTCTCCACGAGCATCGCGTCGAAAAACTTCTCGTCGTCGACGACAAGTACAACCTCAAAGGCCTGATCACAGTAAAAGACATTCAGAAGAAGCTGAAGTATCCCAATGCCGCCAAGGATTCTCAGGGACGCCTGCGTGTGGGCGCCGCCATCGGTGCCACTGGAGATTTCCTCGAGCGCGCTCAGGAATTGGCCGAGGCCAAAGTGGACGTGCTGGCAATTGACAGCGCGCACGGTCACTCCACCCGAGTACTCGAGGCGGTAAAGCTGGTGAAATCGAAATTGCCTGAGATGGAGCTGTTAGCGGGCAACGTCGCCACTTTCGACGGGGCCTGCGAATTGGCCCGCGCCGGAGCCGATGGCATCAAGGTCGGCATCGGTCCCGGTTCCATCTGTACGACGCGCGTGGTCACCGGCGCCGGCGTGCCGCAGATTACCGCGATCGCCGAGGCCTACCGCGCCACCAAAGACGCCGGCGTTCCCGTCATCGCCGATGGCGGCATCAAGTACTCAGGCGACATCACGAAAGCTCTGGCTGCCGGTGCGAGTGCCGTGATGATCGGTTCGCTCTTCGCTGGCACCGACGAAAGCCCCGGCGAACTCATCCTTTATCAGGGCCGCTCCTTCAAGTCGTATCGCGGCATGGGCTCGATCGGCGCCATGGCCCAGGGCTCCAGCGAGCGCTATTTTCAGAGCACCGAAGGTGATTCCTCCGCCGCCGTCTCTGCCAATGATGGCGATTCCAATCGCCTGGGCAAACTTGTCCCCGAAGGCATTGAAGGACGCGTTCCCTATCGCGGTTCGGTGGCCATGATTGTGCACCAGATGGTGGGCGGATTGAAATCAGGCATGGGTTACTGCGGCTGTGCCACCATCGCTGAACTCCTGCACAAAACGCGCTTTGTGCGCATCAGCGGCGCCGGACTCCGCGAGAGTCACGTCCACGACGTCATGATCACCCGCGAGGCTCCCAACTATGCCATCGAGTAGCTCGACTTCGTCAAGTTTGTGTTTGTTTGGGGACAGCCGCCCTCGGCTGTCAGGCCCGGCGCAGCCGGGCGGTGGCGCTCCCGCTTGAACTCTCACCGCCGCAATCTTCTCAAAGCGTGGATCGCCGCGATCCTGTGGCTCATCGTGATCGCCATTGAATCCACCGCCATGCTCTCGTCCGGCAACACCGGTCGCATTTTGTATCCGCTGCTGCATTACCTTTTCGGTATGGACTGGGAGCACTTTGAATACTGGCACTTCTTCATCCGCAAAGGTGGACATGTGGTCGGCTACAGCATTTTGAGTGTCTTGGCGTTTCGCGCCTGGCGCGAAACCTTCCCGGCACTGGGAAATTCGCTGTGGACGGTGCGATGGGCGAGCATCGCGGTATTAATGACGGCATTCGTCGCCAGCCTGGATGAATGGCATCAGAGCTTCATCCCCTCACGCACCGGACGCTGGCAGGATGTTGTTCTCGATACTTGCGCGGGAATCGCCACTCAGTTTCTGGTCTTCTTGTGGCTGAGGAGTTTTGCAAAGACCACAGCTTCCGGTTTTTGAGCGAAGTCCCTGCAGCGTTGAACTGGCGATTCATTTTATAGAAGGTCCGCTCTTAGCGCCGCCTAGAGTTCCAACAAATGATCCAGGGCTTTAGCCCCTGCCGGGAGATTCCCTCCCCGGCCTCACGCCCTGCAAGAGCAAAGCTGCCATTACCGCCAGCGCCGCCGAGAAATAGAACGGGATCGAAGCCCCGTAATGCTTCCACAGCCGACCCGTGATCAAGCTCGCGGCCAAAGTCGCCACGCTGGTCACAAGAAAATAAATGCCCAGAGCGCGGCCACGTACATTCTCTCCAACAGTCTCTACCACCAGAGCCTTCAGCACCGGCTGAGTAAGAGCATAGTAGAAGCCATACGCCGCCATCGCAATCCAGATCGCCGGCATCGATGGGGCAAGCCCGAAAACGAAATAGACTGCGGCAAAAATCACATAGCCAACTGCTGCGATCAGCCGGCGCGACACACGATCACTGAACCATCCGGCCGGCCACGAGGCCAGGGTGTAGGTGATGTTGAAAACCAATCCCAACAACGGAGCCAGCGCCACACGAATCCCGACATTCTGTGCCCGCAAAACCAGAAACATATCGCTCGAGTTGCCCAGGGAGAAAAGCGTCACTGCGATAAGAACAAAATAAAAGCTGCCGGGAAGCTTCCCGCCCTTGTCTTCGCTCTTTGCACTCGCGCCTGTTGAAACAGATGTCTTATTCTCACCCGCGTCAGGCTTTTCGACATCACCCGTCAGCTCTTTTCCGTGCGGGCGTTTGGTCTCACGTATTCCGGCCAGTGCGACCAGAACACACAATGTTCCCGGAATCGCAGCCGCCCAGAACACGCTGCGAATTCCGAAGCGCGCCAGCAGAGCCAGCGCAGCCAGAGGCCCGGCAATGGCCCCAGCAGAATCCATCGACTGGATCAACCCATAAGCTGAGCCCAGCCGATTCTTTGGCACAGACTCGGCGACCATCACATCACGTGGCGCAGCTCGAAAACCTTTTGAGAGCCGGTCACTAAAGCGGATCAGTAAAATTTGCGGCCAGGCCCTCACCAGGGCAAGCAAAGGCTTGACTGCGTTCGCGATAAAATATCCTGCGACTACAACTGGCTTGCGGTGGTGGATGCGGTCGGCCAGATATCCAGAAAAAAGCTGGGAGAAGGACGCAACACTTTCCGCGATGCCTTCAATCAATCCCAACTGCGCCGGCCCCGCGCCCAGCGTCGCCAGAAACGCCGGCAGCACCCAATACGCCATCTCAGTGGCAGTGTCGTTGAAAAAAGACGTGATGCCAAAGGCATAGATATTTCGCGCAGCGGAAACCTCATGCTCAGCGGGGCGTTCAGACATTATTAATTCTTACCACGGAGTCATAGAGGCAGGAAGAAAGGCAAGAGAAATCAGGGAGCCGAACGATCGACGACGAACGACCCTCTTTCAGTACATCGCGTCGTACTTCGTCACCATCCACTGCCCATTCTTGTTCTCCGTGGTGACGGTGAACAGCTCCTGATAGGTGCCGGGCTGGCCTGCGTGGTCCAGGCGCTTGCCGCGGTAGTGAAGGATGGTCAAGGGCGAGGCGCTTTCCCACTCCGCCAGCTCCCAGGAAACTAACGGATGCTGCGCCTCGGAGTCGCAGATGAAGTGGGCATACTTCTTGCGATAGTCGTGCTCCCAGACCGAGAGCAGTTGGTCGCAGTGCCCTTCTCGCAACTCATGAAGAAACTTGTTGGCGCTGCGCTCAATCGTACGATCCCGCAGCGGATTCATCCGAATGCTGACCGGCAAGCCGGTCAGCGGATCGTGGTCTTCAGAACGCGCCAGCACCGGTCCCTGATTGCTCAGCCACCAGATGTAGCCGAGAAATCCAAATACCAGCAGCGCACCGGCGCTCACGGCAATGCCGATCTGTATGCGAGTGAACCCCATCTGAGAGAGATTTTATCTGGATGGCAACTTACGGCAAGATTACCGGCGGTAGCCTCGGCGGGACATGTACTGCTGCGCGGCGGGATGATTGCTCGGGAATAGTCTCCCCCGTGTCTTGGAGAAAGGTCTAGCGCGGCGCTGAAGGGGCGCTGGCAGTTCCATCCGCGTTATATGCGATCACGCGATATTGAGCGCCGAAAAGCATAGCCGGTTTAGGATCGGGCCAGGGTGAATCGGCGTCCGTGGCACACTTGTCACAGATCGTTTCCCACGAGCCCGACTCACCGATTTGCCGCTGCACGCTGTAGCTCACTGCTCCCGCCACGCCCCGCCATCCGATAAAACCTATTCCTACCGTTGTAATCACCGGCGGAGGCGGCACCTGATGCAAAGGCACTTGAATTCCGGCCATCGCATAGGCGTGGCTTCTCAACTGTTGCACGCGTGCCCGCATGTCGTCGCTGGTGTTGACCATCGTATTGATCCCACCATAATAAAGCGCCCACCATTGACCACTCTCACCTTTATGAGCGTAGGCGGCAGTGCTGACATTCGCTGGAATCGATTGCCAACCGAAGTTGTCGGCGTGAGCCTGCAAGGCCCAAAAATCGTCCCCGCAGATGTTCCGGTCGGCTTCCAGGGCGTGAAGCACCGCTTGGAGATCATCGCGAGTCGTCCAGTCTGTAACATCCCACCCGAATTCGTTGACGATGTAGGCCTTCCCGTGTCCGGTAATCACAGCCGCGTCTCGGGAAAAGGATTGAGTCGTGGTTTTCTCGCCGCTTGATACGAGCGCATCCCAGTGCGGGTAATATTCCCAGCTCACCAGATCTGGGGTTTTGGCGTCCAGCGCCTTCTGGTCGTAGCGAAAAAAGCCGGTGGTGTCGAGATACAGATGCCGCTTGTCGATCGACTTGATGAACTTTCCAATGATGTCGATCCAGGGCGTGTACGGCGTTAGATCCCGCGAGGACGAAGTCCACACCACGCCGAGTCCACACATGTTGCAGTTCTCCCACGCCAGGATCGTGGGATCGTCTTTGTATGCCACTCCAGTCAATGCATTTTGGTGATTCAACATCGCAGCGATGTGCTCTTCGAACGCGGCAATCACAGCCGGATCCGTGAAGAACGCTTTAGGATCTCTCTTCTTGGTCCACTCCAAATATTTTCCCGGTCCACTGAAGGTGCAAGTGGCGCAATCTCCCGCCAAAGTTATGATCAAGCGAATTCCTCGATCCTGCGCCGCCTTGATCGCGTAATCGATAGCTTTGAACGCCTCCGGGTTAAAGGTCCCAAGCTGGGGTTCGATGCAAAGCTCGCACCCCACGCTGTCGCCAAGAGTTTGGGAGCGGACCACTCGTGCGCCCATCTCCTGGGCCGTGTCCATGGCATCGTCGACCTCGAAGTGGCTCGGGTAACGCGGTCCCTGAGGATCGTGCGGCCCATAAGCCTCCAGCCCTAACCATTCAATATTTGGACCGCTGTATCGGAAGAGTTTGCCATCCAGTTGCAGGGATGTTCCTGCGCGTGTAACAAATCCTGATCGCCGGTCCACCGGCTGGGAATATTGTTGCGCGTAAATCGACACATTCAGGAAAAACACAGCGCAAAGAGTGAGGACGAGATGCTTCGAAATCTCTGCCATTGTTTAACTCCCGGAAGTCGAAAAAGAGAAGGCGCGGTCCGAAGACCACGCCCGCCCAAAAGAGTGCAATGAAGCTGCTTATTTCTTGTCTTCTTCTTTTTCTTCCTTCACTGGTTCGACGCCGCCATCGTGCTGCGCCTGGGCCTCAGCATCTTCCATCGCCTTCCTGGTTTCAGCAGCCTTCTTGGCGCGGGCTTCGGCGCGCTTCTCGCGCTTTTCGTCCAGCACCTTTTCGCTACCCAATAGTTCGAGGTAAGCCTTATCGGCGCCATCACCCTTGTTCCAGCCCGTGCGGACGATGCGCAGGTATCCACCGTTGCGGTCGCCAAAGCGGGGACCGATGGTGTCGAACAGCTTCACCACCGCCGCATCCGTCATCAGATAAGCCGCAGCCAGACGCCGCGCCGCGAGGTCGCCTCGCTTCCCGAGCGTGATCATCTTTTCGACCAGCGGCCGCGCGGCCTTAGCCTTGGGAACGGTCGTCTCGACCCGCTCCTCCACGATGACCGACGTGACCAGGTTCCGCAGCAGCGAACGCCGGTGCGATGTGTTCCGTCCGAGTTTGTATCCTGCTACCTTGTGGCGCATGGCAGAATCCCCTGTCTTCGGTTTCCTGTCCAATTTGCAGTTTCTAGTTCAGCTACAAACAGCGGGCTGGAAACTAGAAACTGAAAACCAGAAACTTCCTTCTACAGCTGGTCGTCCGGCCCGTAAGCCGAAGCCGGCAGAACCAGATTGGATGTCGGCCCCGGCACGGCATTCCCGTGCTCGTCGATCTTCATGCCCAAGCTGAGACCCATCGTGGAAAGAATCTCCTTGATCTCGTTCAGCGACTTGCGGCCGAAGTTCTTGGTCTTGAGCATCTCGGATTCCGTCTTCTGCACCAGCTCACCGATCGTCTGAATGTTCGCGTTCTTCAGGCAGTTATAACTGCGCACCGAGAGCTCGAGCTCCTCGACAGAGCGGTTCAGATTTTCGTTGTGGATCTCGGGCTTGCGATCGTCCGAAGCCGAAGTGCCCGTTTCGATTTCTTCCTCGAAGTTGATGAAGATGTTCATGTGGTCCTTCATCAGCTTGGCCGACAGCCCGATGGCATCGGCGGGAGTGATCGAGCCGTTGGTCCACACTTCGAGGGTAAGCTTGTCGTAGTCGGTAATCTGACCGAGACGCGCGGCTTCCACGGTGTAGTTGCACTTGCGCACCGGTGAGTGCACGGAATCGATGGGGATGAATCCGATACCAAGATCCTCATCAAAATTCTTGTCCGCAGAGGTATATCCGCGGCCGCGCTTCAGCCGCATTTCCATGTCGAGCTTGCCGCCCTCGCTGACCGTGGCGATGTAAACGTCCTTGTCGAGCACTTCCACGTCGCCGTCAGCTTCGATCATTCCGCTCGTAACCACGCCCGGCTGGTCGGCACGCAGGTAGATAGCCTTCGGCGCATCACCGCTCAGCTTGAAAGGAATCTGCTTCAGGTTGAGGATGATGTCCGTCGCGTCTTCCACCACCCCTGGGATCGATTGAAATTCGTGAAGCACCCCTTCCATCTTGACCGCGGTGACGGCCGCACCCTCGATGGAGCTCAACAGCACGCGCCGCAGAGCATTGCCCACGGTCGTGCCGAAACCCCGTTCAAAAGGCTGCGCCCAGAAAATTCCGTACTTATCGGTGAGGGTGGAAGTGTCAACTGCAAGACGTTTCGGTTTTTGAAACCCTTTCCAAAGCATTTGCTTCTCCTTCGGCCGTTTGGCTCAGTTCTGGCTCCCTGATTCGGTCCGGACTCAGGTCAAGCGCCAGGACTGGCTGATCTGGCTCGAAATGTGGACCGGAAGAATCGGATGATTTGTGATCGCGTAATCGGATGACTCGAAAATCGCCCGATGACCCGATGGCCAGATCGCCCGATACTTTTACTTGCTATAAAGTTCTACGATCAGCTGCTCGTTTACGGGCAGCTGAATATCTTCGCGCTTCGGCAATGACAGCACCTTGGCGGTATAATTGTCGCGATTCACTTCCAGCCAGTTAGGCAGCGTGCCATGGCTGGCAAATTCCTTGGCCAATTCCAGCACCGTAAGCTTCTTGCTGTTTTCGCGAATCGAAATCTCCTCGCCCGCGCTCACTTCATAAGAAGGAATGTTGACCTTGCGATTGTTGACCGCTACGTGTCCGTGCCGCACCAATTGCCGCGCCTGACGTCGGGACTGCGCGAAGCCCAGACGGAAAACCACGTTGTCCAGACGTCGCTCCAGTTGCTGCAAAAGCAACTCACCGGTTACCCCCCGAGTGCGCGCCGCTTTTTCAAAATAATTACGGAACTGGCCTTCCAGCGTGAAGTAGATGCGCTTGGCTTTCTGCTTCTCGCGCAACTGCAAACCGTAGCCAACGATCTTGGCCTTCCGGTCCTTCCCATGTTGTCCGGGAGCGAAGTTGCGCTTTTCGATGGGGCACTTATCGCTGAAACACTTTGCGCCTTTGAGGAACAGCTTCATTCCCTCGCGGCGGCATAGACGGCAGACTGCATCGGTATAACGAGCCAAGTTATTCTCCTTTTAGATGACCGGTTTACGGGTTTGGCTTCACCCTTCGTCCCGGACAAAAATCGTATTTCGAAGTTTCAAAGTTTGGCGACTGATTCGAAACCCTGAAACTTTACACCCTCGAAACCTCTTCCAATCGATGACTGCTTAAACACGCCTTCTTTTCGGCGGACGGCATCCGTTGTGCGGAATCGGTGTCACGTCACGAATAGAGCGCACTTCAATCCCCGAAGAGGCCAAGGCGCGCACCGCCGACTCGCGGCCGGAACCGGGTCCGCTGACGCGAACATCCACGCTGCGTACGCCATGATCACGCGCCATGCTAGCCGCGTTCGAAGCCGCCTGCTGCGCGGCGAACGGTGTCCCCTTGCGCGATCCCCGGAAGCCCAACGATCCGGAACTCTTCCACGACAGAACATTGCCATTCATGTCGGTGATCGTCACAATGGTGTTGTTGAAGGACGCCTGCACGTAGCACAGCCCGTGCGGAACGTGCTTGCGCTCCTTCTTCTTGAATGTCTTCTTCTTGCCCTTTTTATCCGGCGCGGCAGTGCCGCCCGCTGCTGCTGGTTTCGCCATAGAGAGCTTCTCAGTTCCAAAATTTTGATTCGAAGTTTCAAGCTTTCGCAGGTTTCAAGGTTTCGAAACCTCGAAACACTGCCACTTTGAAACCTGCCTTAGGTTTTTGACGTCGCTTTCTTCTTGGTCGATACCGTTCCCTTACGCGGACCTTTGCGAGTGCGCGCGTTGGTGTGCGTCCGTTGTCCCCGGACCGGCAGGTTGCGGCGATGGCGGAATCCGCGATAGGACCCAATTTCGATGAGCCGCTTGATGTTCATCGAAACTTCCTTGCGCAGATCTCCCTCCACCATTCCCTGTTGCTCGATCACGGTGCGGATGCGGTTGACCTCTTCTTCGCTGAGGTCCTGAACCTTCTTCATCGGATCCACTTTGGCCTCATCCAGAATCGCCCCTGCGCGCGGATGTCCGATGCCGTAGATGTACGTCAGCGCAATATTGATGTGCTTCTGGCGCGGTAAGTCAACGCCTGCAATACGTGCCATAAGTTCTTAACCTCTGCCGGCCCTTGGCTCTTAGCCCTGGCGCTGTTTATGTTTCGTGTTGACGCAGATCACCCGCACCACACCCTTGCGGTGGATAACCTTGCACTTGTCACAAATTTTCTTTACCGATGCTCGTACCTTCATAACAATTCTCAGTTCCCGCTTCTCAGTTCTCAGCGACCGGCCGAGTGTCGCTCGGCCCCATACTCATTTGTAACGATAAACAATCCGTCCGCGATTCAAGTCGTAGGGCGAAAGCTCAACCGCGACCTTGTCGCCCGGCAGGATGCGAATGAAGTTCTTCCTCATCTTGCCGGAAACGTGCGCCAGCACTTGGTGCTTGTTCTCCAGCTCCACTTTGAACATGGCATTGGGCAGTGGTTCCAAAACCACGGCCATCACTTCAATCGCGTCTTCTTTACTCATGCACCCCTTAATAATCTCTTGGCTTTCAGCTCTTGTCTCTTAGCCAAGAGCCAAAAGCTAACAGCTCATGTCGTCAAAATCACCGGGCCGTCTTTCGTCACCGCTACGCAATGCTCGAAGTGTGCGCTGAAGCTGCCGTCCGCCGTGACCGCCGTCCACTTGTCGCTCAACACGCGGGTCTCCGGCTTGCCAAAATTCACCATCGGCTCGATGGCGAGGACCATGCCTTCCCGCAACTTCGCGCCGTGACCGCGCGCTCCGTAGTTCGGCACTTGCGGCTCTTCATGCAAGTGCGTACCAATGCCATGCCCAACAAACTCGCGTACTACGCTGAAGCCGGCGGCCTCCACGTGTTCCTGCACCGCTGCTCCCACATCGCCGACGGTATTGCCAATCACGGCCTGATCAATGCCCCGGTAAAGCGACTCTTCCGTCACGGTCAACAGCTTGCGCAGTTCCGGCTTCACCGTTTGGCTGACTGGAACCGTGATCGCCGCGTCGCCATAATACCCATCCAGCACGACTCCGCAATCGATCGAAACAATGTCGCCTTCTTTCAACTCCCGCTTCTCTGACGGGATACCGTGCACAATCTCTTCGTTCACCGACGTGCACAACACACACGGATAATCGTAGTATCCCTTAAACGCCGGCTTGGCTCCGAGCTCCGCGATCTTCTTCTCGGCGGAGCGCTCCAGATCCATCGTAGTGAGACCGGGCGCCACAATCGAACGCACATGATCGAGAACCAGGCGCACGATGTGGCCACTTTGCCGCATCCTTTCGATCTCGGCGCTCGATTTGCAAACAATCGTCATTCTTGTGTCTTATGCGCGGTGATCCTCGAGGATGCGGAAAATTTGTTCCGTTACAACATCCATGGGCTGATCGCCATTCACTGAGATCAGCCGACCGGTGCGCTCATAGTAATCGGCGACCGGACGAGTCTGCTCCTGATAGGCCGCCAAACGGGGCTGAATCACTTCCAACCGGTCGTCATTGCGGGTTACCAGCTTCGACCCGTCACAGTCGCAAAGCTCATCGACGCGGGGCGGCTGAAAGTGGACGTTGTAGATCCGTCCACAGGTGGGACAAGAACGGCGTCCAGTAATCCGGAGCAACAATTGATTATAATCCACGTCCAGACGAATCACAATTGGCCACACCCGAGTAGGCCACGAGTTGTCAAAGAGCTTGTCGTCAAGCAACGCGTCCAGCCATCCGGCCTGCGCGGCAGTTCGGGGAAAACCATCAAGCACATATCCCCGCAAGCAATCTGGCTGCATCAGTCTCAGCCGAACCATCTCACAAACCAGGACGTCAGAAACCAGTTCGCCGCGTGCCATCACCGCTTTCGCGGCTTGCCCGAGTTCGGTACCATCGGCTACGTTCTGCCGCAGAATGTCTCCGGTAGAAACCTGCGGCACCTGGTACCGTTCCATGATGCGCTTGGCCTGGGTCCCTTTGCCCGCACCCGGCGGGCCAAGCAATACGACTGGACCTACATCACGTGAGGTTTCCTGCGCCATCGAGTTGGCCAAAGCCTCCCGAACAGTGTTCAGCAACCCCACAAAAATCTGCAATTGAGTGATCGGGTGATTTGGCAATTTGCGACCGCATTGCCTTTGTTCTTCATTTGCCCGAGTACCCGATTACTCAATCTCCCAATCCCCTACGACCAGTTCCGACGCCCGCGAATGCGCCCGCTGCGCGGCGTGAATCCATCGTAATGCCGCATGATGAGCTGCGCTTCAATCTGCGTAACCGTATCCATGGCCACCCCCACCACGATCAGCAGCGAGGTTCCGCCAAAATAGAAATTCACTCCCAACCCGTTGGTCACCCACACCGGAAGCCGCTCAAATAGCGAGCCTCCCAGCCAGAACGGCAAATGGTTCAGGTGAATCCCAGTGATCATCCACTCCGGAATGAACGAGATGATGATCAGGTAGAGCGCACCCACCAACGTGATGCGAGTCAAAACTTCGTTGATGTAATCGGCCGTGCGCTTGCCCGGACGAATGCCCGGAATGAAGCCGCCATACTTCCGCATGTTGTCGGCAACTTCGCTGGGATTGAAAACAATCGATACGTAAAAGTACGCGAAGAAGATAATACCCACGGCGTAGAGCAACGTATACAGCGGTTCTCCCCATCCCAGCATTCGAAACAAGTCGCCAATATAGCGGCTGTTGCGCAGGCCATAGCCGACAGTTTGCGGCAAAGTCAGAATCGAAGACGCAAAAATTACCGGCATCACGCCGCCCGCGTTAACCCGCAAGGGAAGATGCGTCGACTGGCCACCCATCACCTTGCGTCCCACAACGCGCTTGGCGTACTGCACTGGAATTCTTCGTTCGCAGCGCTCGACGTAAACGATAAACGCCACCACCGCGATCATGAACACGACCAGGCCGACCATCAGAACCGGCGTGATAGCTCCCCATGTGCCGTTCTTGGCCTTTTCCAGAAGATCCTCAACGCCCCGCGGCAGCCCTACAACGATTCCGGCAAAGATCAGCAGCGACATGCCATTGCCAATTCCGCGATCGGTGATTTGCTCACCCAGCCACATGATGAATGCGCTGCCCGTCGTCAGAGTGAGCATGGTCATGAGGCGGAATCCCCAGCCCGGGTGGAACACAAAATCGCCCATCTTCTCCAACCCGATGGCAATGCCGAATGACTGCACCGCGCTCAGAATCACGGTGATATAGCGGGTCCACTGCGTAATTTTCTTCCGTCCCAGCTCGCCTTCTTTTTGCAGCTTGGCCAGCGGCTCATACACCACGGTCAAAAGTTGCAAAATGATCGATGCCGTGATGTACGGCATGATGCCCAAAGCGAATATGGTCATGCGCCGCAGGTTGCCGCCGGAGAACAGATCCACAAACCCCAAAAGCGAGCCCGCGTTATGCGTGAACGCGTCTTCCAGTTTGAGGAAGTTCACGCCTGGCGTGGGAAGGTGTCCGCCCAACCGGTAGACCGCGAGCATAGCCAGCGTAAACAGGACCCGCTTGCGCAGGTCAGGGATCCGGAAGATGTTCGCCAGCTTCTCAAACATTACTGCAAGACCTCAACCTTGCCGCCTGCCTGGGTGATTTTCTCTTGGGCCGATTTGGAGAACTTGTGCGCCTGCACCGTAATCGCGACGCTCAGTTCGCCATCGCCGAGAATCTTAACTGGATGCTTGGTCTTGATCACCCCGGCCTTGCGCAGCACCTCGGGCGTGATCGGTGACGCATGCAGATGCTCGCCCAGAGCAGCCAGCCGCTCCAGGCTCACGATATTGAACTCCTTGCGAAAGATGTTGGTGAAGCCGCGCTTCGGCATCCGGCGGTGCAGCGGCATCTGGCCGCCTTCAAAACCGCGGATCAGGCGCATGCCAGTGCGCGAGCGCTGGCCCTTGTGTCCGCGAGTGGAGGTTTTGCCCATGCCAGAGCCCATACCGCGCCCCACGCGCTTGCGTTTCTCTGATGCCTTCTTCGGTGCTCGAATGTTGGATAAATTCATGATTCGCCGCCTACTCCTGCACGATCTCAACCAGATGCGGAATCTTCGCCACCATGCCTCGAATCGCCGCATTGTCAGGACGCTCGATCACCTGGTTCAACCGGGTAAATCCCAGTCCCTTCACCACCAGTTTGTGTTTCACTGGAGTGCAAATCGCGGAACGTACCCACTTCAGGTGAATCTTTCCGCTGCCCGCTGTCGTTTTCTTTGCCGTCATCGCTAATCCTTCAGTTCCATCTCTCAGTTCCATCCATCGGTACTCGGGACTAAATCTCTTGCAGTGACTTGCCGCGCATGGCTGCCACGCTCTCACGACTCTTCAAAGCACGAAGCGCAGCAAACGTCGCTTTGATCACGTTGTGCGGATTGGTGGTGCCAATCGACTTGGTCAGCACGTTCTGAATTCCTACCGATGTCATCACCGCACGGACCGCACCGCCGGCAATCACGCCCGTTCCTTCCGGAGCCGGCTTCAACAAAACTTTGCCCGCGCCATAACGTCCCAGCACCAGATGCGGAATGCTAGTCTGTGTCAGGTTCACCTTGATCAAATTCTTTTTCGCCGCCTCGATCGCTTTGCGAATGGCCTGCGGGACTTCTTTCGCCTTGCCTGCGCCGTGCCCCACCACCGCCGCTGACGGATCGCCCACCACCACTAATGCGGCAAACGAAAGATTCTTGCCGCCCTTAACCACCTTGGTCACGCGGTTGATGGCGACAACCTGGTCTTTCAACTGATACGAATTCGCATCGAGCTTCTTAATTACTGTTGGCATTCTTTGAACCTAGCCTTTGGCTGTTAGCTGTCGGCTCTTAGCTTTTGATTTTTTTCGCTCTCGCTAACAGCCAAGAGCCAAAAGCTAAGGGCTGGTTAAAATTGCAATCCGGCTTCGCGCGCTGCATCGGCCAGCGCCTTCACCCGTCCGTGATAAATGTAGCCGCCGCGGTCAAACACAACCTTGCTCACACCCTTTGCTTTGGCGCGCTCCGCGATCATCTTGCCCACATTCTTCGCAGCCGCGACGTTTCCGCCCGTACGCCGGTCTTCCTTCTTCTTGCCCTCGGCGGAACTTGCCGACACCACCGTGGTTCCGTGCAGGTCATCAATCACCTGCACATAAATGTGATTCAACGACCGATACACATTCAATCGTGGACGCTCCGCCGTTCCCTGCATCTTCTTGCGGATACGTTCGTGTACGTGTCCGCGCTTCTGATTTTTCGAGATTCTCGTAAGCATTATTTCGCTCCGGTCTTACCGACCTTCTTCTTCAATCTTTCGCCGGCATACCGCACACCCTTGTTCTTATAAGGATCGGGCGGACGCAGCGACCTCATCTCAGCCGCAACCTGGCCCACCTGCTGCCGGTCAATTCCAGTGAGCGCAATCTTGGTCTGCTTGGGATCGACCGACGCGTCAACGCCAGTCGGCAACGGATATTCAATGGGATGCGAGTACCCCAGATTAAACACCACCATCCCTTTGCCCTTCATCTCGGCGCGATATCCGATGCCAACGATTTCCAGTTCACGCGTCCAGCCCTTGGTTACGCCTTCCACCGCGTTGTTCACCAGAGCCCGGGCCAGTCCGTGCACAGCAGCCTGCGAATCGTTCTCGCGCACCGCAACAATGTGCCCGTCCTTTTGCTCAACCTTGATGCCCGCAGGCAGAGCCGTGTCCAGCTTGCCTTTGGGCCCCTGCACCAGCACTGTGTTGCCCTCAATTTTTACCGTCACCCCTTTGGGGATCGGGATCGGCTTTTTTCCAATTCGTGACATAAGATCAGCTCTTGGCTTCTAGCTCCTAGCTTGTTCCAACTCGACCGAATCTTCGCCGTTAGCTATTAGCTAGAAGCTAGTAGCTAGTAGCTTCTCTACCAAATCTCGCACAACAACTCACCCCCGACGCCTTCCTTGCGAGCCTGGCGTCCGGTCATAACTCCGCGCGGCGTCGTGAGGATGTTGATCCCCATGCCGCCCAGCACCCGAGGAATCTCGCTGCGCCGCACGTAGACCCGGCATCCCGGGCGCGAGACGCGCTCCGCCTTTGAAATCGCGGCTTCATTGTGCGCGCCGTATTTCAAATAAATCCTGATGACCTTGTGACCTTCCTCCTCGGTGGCCTTGAAGTTCGAGACGTAGCCCTCCTCCTTCAAAATACGGGCGATCTCGAGCTTCAGCCGGGAGGCTGGAATGTCCACTTTCTGGTGCCGCGCCTGCAGCGCATTCCGCACCCTCGTCAGCATATCCGCGACCGGATCGGTCAACCTCATCGTTTGCTTCTCCTCTAGCCACCCGTTCGCTCCGCGTTTTGCGGAGAACCTGCGGCAGCTTGCCTTACCTCTTGCATTCCTACAACAGCCATCCGGAGCGAGACGATTCTGGTCGCGCGAGAATCTCGCGCCACAGAATCAGCGCGTTTTTCTTACCACGATGACTTCGAAACTCCCGGAATCTCTCCGCGCAACGCCAGCCCGCGGAAGCACAGCCGGCACACGCCGAACTTCCGCAAGTAAGCCCGCGGCCGTCCGCACAGCTTGCAGCGGTTGTGCCGCCGCGTGGAGAACTTTGGCCGCTTTTCCTTCTTGTCGCGTGCCAGTTCAAACTTCTTTTCGATCTTCGCGTCCTTAACTCGTTTTGCTGTAGTCATGCATTCCTTAAAAGAATCTTTGTCGCAAATCTTGAATTCAAAACACCTACTGCGTCCGGAAAGGCATGCCCAGATGCTTCAAGAGCGTGCGCGCCTGATTGTCATTCGCTGCCGTCGTCACGATGGTGACGTTCATGCCTTTCATCTTGTCAACCTTCTCGTAGGAAATCTCCGGAAAGATCAACTGGTCGTGCAGACCGAGCGTATAGTTCCCGCGGCCATCAAACGACTTCGTGGAAACCCCTTTGAAATCCCGCACCCGGGGCAGAACGATATTCACCAAGCGGTCGAGAAATTCATACATGCGGTCGCCGCGCAGCGTCACCATGGTTCCGATGGCTTGGCCTTCACGCACCTTGAAAGCCGCAATCGACTTCTTGGCCTTGGTCACAATCGGCTTCTGGCCCGTAATCTGGCCCAACTCGTTCACCGCCGGATCGAGAATCTTCGAGTTCTGCGTCGCCTCTCCCATCCCCATGTTGACCACGATCTTGTTCAGGCGTGGGACCGCCATCGCATTCTTAAGCTCAAGTTCCTTCAACAGTGCCGGCGCCACTTCCTTCTCGAACTTGGAACGCAGCCGCGGACGCTCTTTCGCGCTGTGATGCGCCTGAGCCGGAGCCTTCTGCTCCTGCGACGAATCTTTCGAGCCCTTTTTGTCTTTATCTTTTGCCATTTCGTTTTTTCAACTTCCTCTCACGGTTTCGGAGTGGTTACCGGTTCGTGAGAATGGATGACGCCTTGCGACTATTTATCTAAGGTTGTTCCGCACTTCTTGCATATCCGGACTTTCCGGTCGCCCCGTACTTCGTGCCCGATACGCACCGGACCACAGGTCGGGCAAACCAGTTGCACGTTGGACAGCGCAATCCGGCTCTCCTGCTCCGCGATTCCGCCCTTAATATTGCGCTGCGGATTCGGGCGCACGTGTTTCTTCACCATCATCACGTGTTCGACCAGAAGCTTGTTATCGTTAGGAAACACGCGCAGCACGCGCCCTTCCTTACCCTTATCCCGCCCCGTGATCACCTTCACGTTGTCGTTGCGGCGGATATCCACTCGTTTCTGTACTGTGCTTGCGGTTCTCATTTCCAGTTCCTAAATTCTTTCTCGTTACTCGGTACCAGGTATTCGCCACTCGGCATTTAGATCACTTCCGGAGCCAGCGAAACGATCTTCAAAAATCTCTTATCTCGCAGCTCGCGCGCCACCGGACCAAAGACGCGCGTTCCCACCGGCTCGCCAGCGTCATTGATCAGCACTGCGGCATTCTGGTCAAAGCGGATGTATGTGCCATCGCGACGCCGGCGTTCCTTGCGGGTTCGCACAATCACCGCTTTCACCACTTTGCCCTTCTGCACCTGGCCGTCCGGCGACGCTTCCTTCACGGAGGCAGTGATGATGTCGCCGAGGCCAGCATTCAGCCCGGTCGAACCGCCGAGCGGCAGAATCATCTGCAGCTTGCGCGCGCCGGAATTGTCGGCGACCTCCAGCATGCTTCGCATCATCACAGCCATGGCTCAATCTCCTCGATCTCAATACAGCTACCGGCCCTCGCGCTCCAACGCGATCTCCGGCACCAGCGCCGTCTTGCGCACAATGTCCTTCAGCTTCCACCGTTTCAATTTGGAAAGCGGACGCGTCTCCTCAATCCGCACCACATCGCCTACGTGCGCTTCATTCTTCTCGTCGTGGGCATAAAACTTTTTATTGCGCGCCACCACGCGGCCATAAAATGGATGGGCCTTTTTGCGCGTCACCTTGACCACGATCGTTTTTTGCATGCGGTTGGCCACGACTTCTCCCACCACCTCTTTGCGCCGCCCCTGCACGTGCTGCGCTTGCGGTGTAGCCTTCCCTGTTGCGGTTTCCGCCATTATCGTTTCTCCGTTGCGGCGACGCGTGTCCGCTCGCCTTGGATCGTCTTGACGCGCGCGATGTCTTTGCGCAGCCCGCGAATCTTCTTCAAGCTCTCGCTCTGGCCCATGTTCAGCTGAAATTTCAGCTTGAACAGCTGGTCTGCGAGATCCCGTCCCTGGTGCTGGAGTTCGTCGTCCGTGAAGTTCCTGACTTTGTCTGCCTTCATAAATTCCTCAGTGCGCCGTATCGCGCTTCACTAAAGCCGTACGCAGTGGCAGCTTGTGCGACGCCAGCCGCATGGCTTCAGTCGCATCCACGACGGTGACCCCTTCCATCTCAAACAGAATCTTCCCCGGCCGGACCACAGCCACCCAGTGATCGGGCGCGCCCTTGCCCTTGCCCATACGCGTTTCAGCCGGCTTCTTGGTGACCGGCTTGTCGGGAAACACCCGGATCCAGATTTTGCCGCCGCGCTTCACAAAGCGGGTCATGGCCACCCGGCTGGCTTCGATTTGACGATCGGTGATCCATCCCGGCTCGAGCACCTTGAGCCCGAAATCGCCAAACGCCAGCGTGCTTCCGCGCCACGCTTTGCCGGTCATCCGGCCGCGCTGTTGCTTGCGGTACTTCACTTTCTTTGGCATCAACATAACGATTACCCTTGTCGAGACACTGTTTGCAACGTCTCCACGTGCGACGCCCTAGAACGCGCCCACGCCCTGCTGCTGCTCGCGCTTCTTCGTCGGCAAAATCTCGCCCTTGTACACCCAGCACTTCACGCCGATCACACCATAGGTTGTCCTGGCCTCCGAAAATCCGTACTCGATATCGGCACGCAGTGTATGCAACGGCAACCGCCCCTGCAGATACCACTCCGACCGCGCGATTTCATTTCCATTCAACCGTCCGCTAACCCGGACCTTGATCCCCTTGCAACCGAAGCGCAGCGCCGAATCCACCGCCTTGCGCATGGCCCGCCGAAATCCAACCCGCTTTTCTAGCTGCAGTGCGATCGCTTCCGAAACCAATTGCGCGTCGAGTTCCGGCTTATGCACTTCCTGAATATCGACAAACATCTCGCGCGACGTGCGCTTCTGCAGATCCGCCTTCAGCTTGTCGATCTCCGCGCCCTTGCGTCCAATAATGATTCCGGGGCGCGCCGTCTTGATAATGATCCGCAGCTTGTTTCCCGGGCGCTCGATCTCGATCGAGCTCACGCCCGCTGACTTGAGCTTCTCCTTTAGCTCGTTCTTCAGCTTGACGTCTTCGAGCAGCAGTTTGTCGTAGTCCCGCTCCACAAACCAACGCGACTTCCACGGCTTGGTGTAGCCGAGGCGAAAACCATAAGGATGGACTTTTTGTCCCATTGCTTCTCCTAAACCAACCTTAAACTTTTGTCATTCCGAACACGCGCAAGGCGCGGGTGAGGAACTTGCTGTTACCCTACTTCGCGGATACCTTCTTTTTGCCAGTCTTACCCGCAGCCTTCTTCGCCACCGGTGCCCGCCGCTTCGCCGGAGCCCCAGCCGATGCCGCCCGCGTCTCTCCGGAAGCGTGCGCCGTCCCGTTCCCGCGCTCCGCCAACACCAGCGTGATATGCGAAATACGCCGCTGATAGCGGAACGCCCGTCCCTGCGGTGCCGGACGAATGCGTTTCATGCGCGGCCCGTCGTTCGCAATCGCGCTCTTCACATACAAATTGTCCAGCTCAATATCCAGGTTTTTCTCGGCGCTGAGGAAGTTGGCGTTATCCAGCGCCGACTGCAACAGCTTGCCCACATGCGCCGCCACCCGCTTCTTGGTAAACAGCAGCGTATTGCGTGCCTCTTCCACCTTGCGCCCTTTGATCAGTTCCAGCACCAGGCGCGCCTTCTGCGGCGAGACTCGCAAGTAACGCATCTCCGCTCGAAATTCCATTCGCGTCTCCTCTTATGCCTTGGGCGGTGCTGCCGCCGGTGCCGATGGAGTAATCGCTCCCGGACCTCCCGGGATGCCCGCCGGCTTCGCCGCCACTTCCGTCGCCGCCCGCATGGAGTGGCCTTTGAAGTTGCGCGTGAAGCTGAACTCACCTAGCTTGTGTCCCACCATGTTCTCGGTGACGTACACCGGAATGAACTTCTTGCCGTTGTGCACCGCGATGGTGTGCCCCACCATCTCCGGAACCACGGTGGATCGCCGCGACCATGTGCGCAAAACTTTCTTTTCGTTGCGCGAATTCATGCCTTCAACCCTGGTCATCAGGAAGGCATCCACAAACGCACCCTTTTTAGTTGAACGTGCCATAAAATTCGCTCTTAGCCTCTACTCAAACCTTTTCATTCCGACCGCTCGCCCCGCCCCCACACTTTGTCATTCCGAGCAAAGCGAGGAACCTGCTTTTCGCCGGCGCTACTTACTCCGCCGGTTCACAATAAACTTATCCGTGCGCTTGTTGTTGCGCGTCTTGTATCCGCGCGTCGGCTGTCCCCAAGGGGTCACCGGATGCCGTCCCCCTGAAGTCTTGCCTTCACCACCGCCATGTGGATGATCCACCGGATTCATCGAAACGCCGCGGTTGTGCGGACGCTTCCCCAGCCAGCGCGAGCGTCCCGCCTTGCCGATGGTGATGTTCTCATGGTCGAGGTTACCGACCTGGCCGATCGTGGCCATGCAATCCTGTGAAATCTTGCGGGTTTCTCCCGAAGGCAACTTAACCAGAGCGTACTCTTCTTCCTTGGCGACCAACTGCGCCGCTCCGCCCGCCGAGCGTACCATTTGACCGCCCTTTCCAGGCTTCAGTTCCAGGTTGTGGATCTGCGTGCCGGGAGGAATATTCCGCAGCGGCAACGCGTTACCTACAAGTATGTCCGCGTCCGGCCCGCTCACTACCTTCTGTCCGACTTTCAATCCTTCCGGCTGAAGGATGTAACGCTTCTCCCCATCGGCATAGGCCAACAGGGCAATGCGCGGCGAACGGTTGGGATCATATTCGATGCTGACCACAGTAGCTGGAATACCGGTCTTGTCGCGCTTGAAATCAATGATGCGTAGCTTGCGTTTGTGCCCGCCACCGATGAACCGCATCGTCATGTCGCCGGAGTTACGGCGTCCGCCCGTCCGCGGCTTAGGCTCGATCAGCGGCTTGTGGGGATGCCTCGTCGTGATGTCGTCGTTGACAATCGTCGTGCGGTAGCGCAACGTCTGCGTCGTCGGTCGGTATGTCTTGATTGCCATAATCAGCTCTTAGCCGTAAGTTTCCAACGCTCTTAGCTCAAACCTCGAATCTTTGTCATTCCGACGGTTCGCGAAGCGACCCGGAGGAACCTCTTCTTGTCGTTCCGAACCGCTTCAGCGGTGAGGAATCTGCGACTTTTGTCATTCCGAACCGGCGTTCTTTGCTGGTGAGGAATCTGCTTCCACCCTACCTTACAAATTCTGCGCGTACTCCGGCATCTTCTCGCCGGCTCGCAGCCGTACATACGCCTTCTTCCAGTCCGGACGATACCCGGCAAACTTTCCTCGCCGCCGCTCTTTTCCCGGATACATCGCCGTGCGGACAGAAAGCACCTTGACCTTGAAAATCGTCTGCACTGCTTGTTTCACTTCCGTCTTCGTCGCCCCCGGAGCAACCTGGAAGACCAGCGTGTTCTGGTTTTCTTTGATCGCCAACCCTTTTTCGGTAATCACCGGTCGTCGAATGATCTGGTATGCGGATTTCATCAGGCCACCTCCGCCGCTTTTTCATGCCGCACGCGCTTGCGCGGGGAAGCCGTCGCCTTTTTGGCGCCGTCATCTCCCTTCGGCGCCCGGCGGTGACTCTTGGGCAGGGTATCTTTCAGCGTCAGCTGCAATTTCTCGATCGCGGGATGAGAAAAAATCACGCGATCATAGCGCAGCAAGTGATAAGGATGAACCTCGTTACCCGAAATCAGCTCCAGCCCCTCAATATTGCGCGAGCTTAACTCCAGGTTGCGATTCGCCGCCTTCGGCGCTTCCACAATCAACACGGTCGATTCCACCTTCAACGCTTCGAGCGCGGTCCGGAACTCTTTTGTCTTCGGTTCCTTCAAGTCGAATGCGTTCACCACCGTCAACTTGCCGTCGGCGAACTTCGACGCCAGCGCCGAGCGCAGCGCGCCCAGAAGCTTTTTGCGGGGAAACGCGTAGTCGTAGGAGCGCGGAACCGGTCCATGCACCGTGCCGCCGTGGCGCCAAAGGGGTGAACGGATCGAACCAATACGCGCTCGCCCCGTGCCCTTCTGCTTCCACAGTTTCTTGCCCGAACCGGAAACCTGCCAGCGGGCCTTGGTCGCATGCGTGCCGCGGTGCTGCCCCGCGCGGTAATGCTTCACCGCTTCCCAGAGCAGGTCCTCGTTGACCGCACCGAAGATTTCATCGGCGAGATCGAATGTCCCGACCTTGGCGCCGCTCAAGTTGTAAATATCAATCGTTGCCATTGCGTTCTCACAGTCCCACTTGGTACTAGGTACCAGGTACTCGGCACTACGCCTTTTTCGCGGCTCGCTTCGCCGCCTTCAATGGATCCACCGTAGCCGAACCCGCGAATCCGCGGCGCTCTCTGGGGGGCTTCTTGGCTTTGGTGATGACGATGTAGCCGCCCTGCGGGCCCGGCACACTGCCTTCCACCACCAGCAAGTTCTCGTCTTTATCCACGCCCAGCACGCGCAGGTTGCGCTGCGTCACGCGCTCATGCCCCATGTGTCCCGACATGCGCATTCCCTTGAACACGCGTGAAGGAAACGCAGAGGAGCCAATAGATCCCGTAATCTGGAACATCGAACCGTGCGACTTGGGACCACCGCCGAAATGATGACGCTTTACGACACCCTGGAAGCCTTTGCCCTTGCTCACTCCCACGATGTCGACAAATTTCTCGCCCTCAAAAATTTCGACCAGCACCCGGTCGCCAACCTTCACCGCTCCATCGCCGTCGCCATCGCTCTCGAGTGGCACTTCGCGCATGAACTTCACCGGCGGAAGATTATTTTTCGCCAGGTGTCCGCGCGCCGGCTTGGTCAGACGCGATTCCTTCACGAACTCTACCAGACCAATCTGGGCCGCCTCGTACCCATCCTTCACCGCCAGCTTGTGTTGCGTCACCACGCAAGGACCGGCCTGCAACACCGTGACCGGGCGAACGTCGCCCTTCGAGTCAAACAGCTGGGTCATGCCGACCTTCTTGCCCAGAATGCCTGTAACCTTAATTGCCATCTTCATCTCCACCCAGCTTGGCTCGTCGCTTGCGAGACGGGCTATTGGCTGAGAGCTCGGGCTGCAGTAAGAACCTAGCGGCCAGGAGCCAGAAGCTATTTATGCTCTTTTCCGAATGCCTTGATCTCCACATCCACGCCTGCGGGCAGATCGAGCTTCATCAGCGCGTCCACCGTCTGCTGCGTCGGCTCGAGAATGTCAAGCAAACGCTTGTGAGTGCGGATTTCGAACTCCTCCCGCGACTTCTTGTCGACATGCGGAGAACGCAGCACGCAGTACTTGTTCTTCATCGTCGGCAGTGGAATCGGCCCCGCGATCTGTGCTCCGGTGCGCCGCGCCGTTTCCACAATCTCGCCCGTCGACTGATCCAGAATGCGGTAGTCGTACGCCTTCAACCGGATGCGAATTCTTTCTTTTCCAATCACGTTTCACTCTCTCTAACCCCTCCCGGCGTCTCCGGAAGGAAAGAACTGGCGGCAAGCCGCAAGCCGCGTTTCAAGTTGTCATCCTGAGCGAGACGCTTTTTGTCTCGCGAAGGACCTGGGGGCGCTGCGCGAATCGTCCGCTTTTTTTGCGGACGAATAATTCGCGCGTTTGGCGCTCTTCCTTACTGCACAATCTCCGCAATGGTTCCGGCGCCGACGGTGTGTCCGCCTTCGCGAATGGCAAAGCGCAAACCCTTCTCCATCGCCACCGGTGTGATCAGCTCAATCACCAAGCTCACGTTGT
>JBEKRE010000006.1:0-120179 GCA_049519055.1 Candidatus Sulfotelmatobacter sp.
TCCACTCCGACGGCCTCAAGCGGTACTTGGTGAAGCGGCTCCAACAACTCGGGCACAAGGTAACTCTAGAGCCGATGGAAGCTGCTTAACCCACCGCTTCCCGCAGTTGTTTTCGAGGGAGAGGCCCAGCCCGGTTGAGCCGAAGAGCCCGCCGGTGCCCGGTACCTCCTCAGGATTCCCACCGTCAATGGGCACGCGGAGAGTTTGAAAGCTATCTAGGTTGTAGTAGTACACCCACTCTCCGTCTGCCGAGCAGATTCCGCCAACATCGGTTACTCCGGACGTTAGCCGCTTCGGATTTGAACCATCAGCATCTACGCGCCAGATGTTGGTCTTCTTATTGGTAAGTCTGACCAACACACCGTTCGCGAAGTGATGGAGGGCGTTTGTGCTCATGGGTTCTTCGTTACCGAATTGGCCGAGTTCGAGGGTGGTAACGCGGTCAAGTCCAGATTGTGCATCACCACGATCTGCCACTGCCCAGCGTTCTTCTCCATTGTGAAACTCAACAAACCTTTACGATCGGGCCGTGGATTCCCTTGAGCATCCAGCGCACCAGTCATCTCCCAATGCACATCCACGGCCGCCACGTGGGGACGGATGAACCGGCTATTGATGGCCGTATAGCTCTGGTGACTATCCTTAAAAATGGTCACGAACAGCGGCGCGTGGAACAACTCGATTTTCGACCGTCCGCTCGCGCCTTCGCCCCGCCAATTCGTAAAGTCGGTGTCCTCGGCAAATACTGCCGCGAACGCTTTGGCGTCATGCCGGTTCCACGCGTCCATGAACCGGTCTATCACCGCAACGACCGCTTGTTGTTCTGCTTCGCCTTTCGTCTGGCCGCGCACGATCAAAGGCAATCCGGCGAGGGCAATCGTCAGACCGGTCAGCAGAAGTCTCCCAGTGAAAGCTGCGTTTCTCATGATGCGCTCCTTTTCCGCGTCGGATACGACGTTTTAACATCTGCGCGCACTCACCTCCGTGAATCCGCCGAAATAAGCAGTAGTTCCTGGATGTTTCTCCGCTTCCTGTCCACCGGATGTTCAAAACCCAAAGTAGGGCTGAAAAGAAGGGCCGACTGTGCTACTTGGATCACCGAAAGCTGGTGGTTCGATCCGTTGCGTTCCACAACCAATATGCTGCGCCTGTGATTCGGACGTTTTCTCTTCAGTAATTACCTCAATTTTCGTCGAATGACCTTTTCGACTTACAGTGACGTTGACCGTTCCTCCCTCGGACTCGACTGCAATTGAGTATTTGCCGGGAGGCAGACTGCTCCGGTTGCACTGTAACCTGTAGGGCAGTACGAAATTACCTGCATAGTGTATTTTGTCGACTGGACTAGGGGCATTCGTGTTGGCTTGCGGCAGTGGCTCGGGATCCCTGGTCTCGTAGTGATCGGGATCAACCTCAGCTTGAGCGTAGGCCCGAGGATTTTCGAGTCCGACGAATACTGCCAGACCGATTAAGCATGTTATGCACCGTACTGTTTTCACCAGTCACCTCCCTTTGATTGGTTCCAATGGTTCCTGTCGCGTGAGATTTGTTTTTGCGTAAGCGGCGGCTACTTTTGCTTGACCACCGGGTTGCTGGCCGGCGCCATGTAGCCGATGCGCGCCGTTTCGGGTGCTCCGACGAGTTCGGGATAGGAGTGCTCCATACGCCACGCTTTAGAACTGTCACCTGCAGACCGCCGTTAGTCGCAGTGGCCGCGCAGAACACATTGCCGTTTCCCATCGCTGGTGCAGCTTGGATCGGAACTGACTGCCCCGGCCAGGCTCTTCCATGTTCTCCACGAAGTGCCTTGAAGGAGAGGACGTCCGATCCCGCTTACCGCATCCCGTGTGGGTCCCACGGCTCCACACGGGATGCCACGGCCCGGTTCGCCGGTTGAAAGAACAAGTCGGTTGCGACCTTCCCCGCAATGGGCGCTGCCCAATGCCCCACTACGGGGTCAAAGGTCGGGAATGCTGACTACTCTTCGTCCTCGTCGCGAACGCGCACACCGTGGCTGCCGATGTTCGTTGGCACCGGGCCCCCGACCATGCTCAGAGCTGATACAACGGTGTAGAACTCATGGCCTCGGTTTACAACGACGAGCTTCAAATCAATCCATCCTCCATCCGGGTAGCTAATGGTCGCTGTCCCCGTGCAGTCGGCGTTGATCTTGTACGTGCCTGTCTCGGCCGCAAAATCAGATGTGGTGGGAGAGCCGCCAATCACAACGAAATCCTTCTGCGTGAATTTTCCGTTTCCGTCGAAATCGGTCATCGCGACTCCGTTTTGGGGTACAACGACGCCCGGCGGCCCAGGCAGAAATTCGCCGGAGATGGTTTGGCCGTACTTGCCTTTAAGCGAAGCATTCGAGCACGCCGCTGCGTGCGCCGTGGATGCTGCCACAAGCGTCAGGCATGCTGCCGCTGCCGCCAATGTTGTTTTGCAGAACCATGTTTTCATTTTCTTGTCTCCTCAAAGTTTGATTTTCTGGGCCGAAGACCTCAGTCGTCCCGTTTGAGGAGCAGATTGCCGGAACCCGGCATGATTGGCAATGGAGCGGGCCTGACGATTCGCTGATTTCTTGATGACTTCGGAAGCTGATGAAATGAATGGCGATATCTCGACTGGATCGAGTCCCTGTAGAATGTTCTCCTTCAGTAAGTAGTGTCGATATGCCTGCGGACGTTGTGAAATTCGGAGACGGTCTTGAACTCGACCGCAACTCCTATGAACTGCGCCGCGCCGGTCGTGCTCTGAATCTGGAGCGAATCCCCCTGGACGTCTTGTTCCTGCTTCGTCGAGCGCAAAGGGCAGCTCGTGACCCGAGAAGACATCATCGGAAAGATTTGGGGCAAGGATGTCTTCGTCGATACAGATAGCAGCATCAACGGTGCCATCCGGAAGACTCGCCGGGCTCTAAGAGATGATCCGGAGAATCCACTCTTCGTACAAACCGTCACGGGAAAAGGGTATCGGTTCATCGCGACGGTTACTGATGCCAGAGCTCCGGCTCAGTACGGCGGCGCAGACAACGGGGCGAATGTGCATGCCATCGAACCCGATTTAGTCATTTCCCACTACCGAATTGAGGAAAAGATTGCCAGCGGCGGGATGGGGGATGTTTTTCAAGCGCAAGACATCCGGCGAATGATGCCCTGTGCGTGGGCAGCATCGAGCGCGTCGGTTATCTCGATCGCCACAGCAAGAATCGAATCTGCTTCCATCGGTCGGCCGGCAATACGATGTTTTAGCGTCAATCCGTCCAGAAAGTGCATGGCGATGAACGCTTCTCCTTGGTGGTCGTCGATCTCGTAGATCGTGCAAATGTTGGGATGATTCAGCGCCGAGGCGGCCTTCGCTTCGCGTTGGAACCGAGCTCGAGCTTGCGCATCTTTAGCGCTTTCGTCGGGAAGGAATTTCAAGGCCCCAAGGCGGCGCAGCCTCACCTCCTCGGCCTTGTAGACCACGCCCATCCCACCCCCGGCGAGCTTCTCGATGACGCGGTAGTGGGAGATGATCTGACCGATCACGCAGGGACATCCTTGGGCGATCATCTTGGGGCTAAACTGCCGCGCGTCAATGTCTTGAGGGCAAGCGCAGTGGGTTAAAGCGCAGAAAACGCAGCAACTTGGGCCAGAGACCTAGCACTTCCGTACCGTCTCTAGTACTTCGGTTATCGGTACGCGAGTGACCCATCCCCAGCTGCATAGCGACTACTACTAATTGACACACTATATAGCTCACTACAACCTGTAGAACAAGCTCAAGAACTTCAAGTCTCTCTTTTCCAGAAAACCCGCAAAAACCCAGTAAAAACCGGAAACTCGCGTGAGCTCGGGGTTTTTCCGGGCTGATATATGCTCGGGACACCGAAAGCCCTCGGACAGGCATAGAGGGACGAACCTGCAACCGGAAAGATGGGCGCAGGATGTTCTGGAAGACAAGGGTAAGGAAAAATGGCCGACTCGCGGGAAGTGATGAACATTCGCCAGGCGTCGCAGTATCTGGGAGTGAGTCCGGACACGCTCTACAAATACGTTGGGGAACAGAGTATTCCAGCTTTCAAGCTGGGCAACCGCTGGCGCTTCAAGAAGTCGAGGCTGGACCAGTGGATGGAAGAGAAGTCGAGCCAGATGGAATTGGGAGCAAAACGTAAACCGAAGGCGGCAATGAAAGCCGCCGGGTCACAGTAAGAAAAGGCGGGCACATGTTTGGAATGGGATCGAAGACGATTGTAGGTCTGGATGTGGGCTCTTCCAGCATTAAGGCAGTGGAGTTGAAAAAGAAGGGTGGGCAGATTGAAGTGGCGCACCTGGGACTCGAAGCACTGGCCTCGGATATCGTAGTCGACTCGATGATTGTGGATTCGGGAACGGTGTCGAGCGCGATTTCGAAGTTGTTCGCCGATTGCCTGATCAAGACCAAGTCGGTGGCGACTGCGGTGAGCGGCCACTCCGTCATCGTCAAGAAGATCTCGCTGCCTTCGATGAGCGATCAGGAATTGGCGGAAACCATCGAGAAGGAAGCCGCGCAGCACATTCCCTTCGATTTGGCGGACGTGAGCCTCGACTATCAGATTCTGTCGGAGGAAGCGGGCAGCCCGCAGATGGATGTTTTGCTGGTGGCCGTCAAGAAGGACAAGATTTTGAACTACACCAACGTACTCTCGATGGCCGGACGTACCCCGGCTATTGTGGACATTGATGCGCTGGCTTTGCAGAACTGCTACGAGTACAACTACCAGCCGGCGCCGGGCCAGGTGGTGGCGCTTTTGAATCTGGGCGCCAGCGTGATGAACATCAACATTGTGAAGGGAACAACTCCGCTGTTTCCGCGCGACGTCAGCGTGGGCGGGCATCAGTATACGGACTCGTTACAGAAAGAACTGGATCTGAACTTCGAGGATGCCGAGAAGCTGAAGTTGGGCGAGAAGGTTGGCACGGTGAGCGAGGACGCAAAGGCGCCGATCCTGCAGCAGGTGACCGAGATCATCGTGCTCGAAATTCAAAAGACGTTCGACTTCTTCCGAGCCAGCGCGGCGGGCGAGCATATTGAGAAGATTTACTTGGCCGGCGGTTCGGCGAAAGTGCCGGGATTGATGGAAGCGTTGCGGCAGGAATTTTCCATGCCGGTTGAATTATTGAATCCATTCCAGCGTGTACTGCCACCTGCGGACGGACCCGGAGCGGAGTTGGTGGAGCAGAATCCGGGCCAACTCGCGGTAGCGGTGGGTTTGGCTTTAAGGAGCTTTGAATCCCTATGATCAAAATCAATCTGCTGGAATCCTCCAAGGGGAAAAACAAACGCGGCGGCGGCAGCAGTCCGGTAATGCCCACGATGGAAATGGGCGATATGGGCTCGCCCAAGCTGAAGGTGCTGGTGCTGCTGCTGGTGGCGGGACTGCTCAATTTTGGCTACTGGTACCGGCTGGATCGTCAGGGTAAGACCATTGCGACACAGATGCAGGCCGCGGAGCAAAAGAACCGTGAACTCAGCGATGTGAAGGCGCGCTTTCTGGAACGGCAGAAGCAAGCCAACAACTACAAGCGCCGGGTCGATGTGATCGATTCATTGCGCACGGGGCAGGCTGGTCCGGTAAATCTGCTGGCCATGCTGGGCGAGACCGTGAACGGAACCGAAGCGGTCTGGCTGCGGAGCATGGATGACACGGGCCCGAATGTGAGTTTGGAAGGCACTGCGCTCAGCACCGATGCGGTGGCCAATCTGATCTCGAATCTGCAAAAGACAGGTTTCTTCAAGAACGTTGAGATCAAGGAAACTTTCCAGGACGACACGATCAAGGATATGCAGGCGTTCCAGTTCACGCTGACCTGCGAGAAGGGAAAGTCGTAGAGGCGGACATATGGCAATGAATTTCAACGAACTGTCGGGCCTGAAGCAGTGGGCAGCGGTGCTTGCCGGTGGCGCGATTGTGACGGCGGCGCTGTACTTCACGATGTACAAGACCCAGAGCGATAAGAATGCCGCGGCACAACATGCGCTGCAAGACAAGGTTCGGGAAAACAACGAACTTGAGTCTTACCGTCCCAAATTGAAAGATATGGAACGGCAGCTCGCCAACCTCAAGCAGCAATTGGAGATTGAGGCGCGCATCGTTCCGGACGAGAAGCAGGTGGACAGCTTCATCGAGACCATGGATGGCGAGGCGACAAAGGCGGGCGTGGAGCTGCGACGCTACACCGCCAAGCCGGTCGCCGCGAAAGAGTACTAC
Organism: Candidatus Sulfotelmatobacter sp.; assembly: GCA_049519055.1. Classification (GTDB taxonomy): domain Bacteria; phylum Acidobacteriota; class Terriglobia; order Terriglobales; family Acidobacteriaceae; genus Sulfotelmatobacter. The sequence goes on from JBEKRE010000006.1 coordinate 6,233, forward strand.
TCGGAACTTCCGTTCGATATGGAGTTGGACGGCCCGTACTACTCGATGCTGAACTTCTTCGATCGCGTGGGCAAGCTTGAGCGCATCGTCAACGTCAGCGGATTGCTGGTGTCGAATACGAAAAATCCAAGCGGGGCGAAGGCGAAGCACAACTACCAATACGCACCGAACGAGAGCGTGGTGGCGACGTTTACCGCGACCACGTTCTTCAGCCACGATTTGGAGCCGGCCGGAGCGGCACCTGGAAGCAAGCTCGCCACCGCGGGCGTGAAATAGGAATCGCTATGAAGCTAACGACAGGCATTCTGGCAGTGGGCATGATGACGGGCGGGCTCTGGGCACAGAATCCGAACATCATCAACAACGTGCAAGGAACCATGAACGCGGTGCAGCAGCAGAAGACGAATGACTCGAACGCCGCGCTCGGGATAACAAATACGCCTTCGACGAAACCGGCAGCAAAACCGGCTCCGGGTGCTCCGGCAAAACCGGGAGCAGTTCAGCCGGTGGCGGCCGCGCCAGTGAAGTCTGCTGCAGCTCCGGTCAAGACTGCGACCGCACCAGTCAAGACTGCTGCTGCGGCGCCGGCAACTCCAGTTGCGAAACCCAAAGCTGCCGCCGCAGCCAAGCCGACTGCGACACCACATGTGGAAACCGCAGCCAAGCGTACGGCGCCGAAAGCAGCGGTGAAGACCGTCATTGCAGCGACCAAAGTTTCGCCAGACGCCAAGCCGGCTGATACTGGCAAGGTCGCGGAACCCCCCAAGGCGCCTAAGCCCGAGGAAAAGAAGTGGGCCATGAGCGGGAAACGAGATCCTTTCTTCAGTCCTGTAGTGCAGCAGCCTTCTGGTTCGGGATGCTCGACGGGCAAAAAGTGCCTGGAGATCGGACAGATCAATCTGCGCGGCGTGGTGAAATCCGAGAACGGTTTTATCGCGGTAGTGACCAACAGTCTGAACAAGGCTTACTTCCTGCGCGAGAACGATCCGGTATTCAACGGGTACGTGATGAGAATTACCGGCGACGCGGTGGTGTTCCAGGAAACGGTGCAGGACAAGCTGGGCAAGCCGCTAATCCGGGAAGTGACCAAACGAATTTTCACGCCGGCTGTTTAGCGTGCGCAAGAAGCGCGCCGGAGAAACCGGAGCGCTAACAAAATCGAGTTCTAAGCAAGGACCCGCGGGTTAAGACCCGCGAGTTGGGGGAGAGGCGAAATGCGAAAGCAACTGAGTGTAATTCTAACGTCGTTGCTCCTGGGGCTGATGGCATCAGCCGCGGAGACTCCTGCTCTGCAAGGGGCGAGTCAACGAAACGAACTGCAACGAGTGAGCGTGGTCCGCGGCATGGACGAAGTCCGGGTCGAGATCAGCGCTCGCGGTGCAGTGACGCCCAAGCTGAGCAAGGCGAATTCGCCGGCACGCCTGATCATCGATCTGCCGGGCACTGTCATGGTGACCGGACAGAGCCGGATCAGTGTAGGCAGCGCGGACGTGAAGGGCGTGCGCATCGCCATGGATGGCCAGAAGCCTCCCACTACCCGCATCGTGGTCGATCTGGAGCACGCGTGCCGCTATGAGCTGAATCCCTCGTCCGAGGGCAAGCTGGTGTTGACGCTGCACACCCGGCCCAGCTCAGTGGCGAGCGCGAGCGTTCCCAAGCCCGTGGCGGAAACTTCCTCGTTGCCCGCCAACCAGAGCGTGTCTCCGTTTGCGCCGCGAGTCGTAGAAGTGAAACCCGAAGTGAAAGCGGAAGCCAAGCCGGAAGTGACCGCGCCATCGGCGGTGAGCGGTGCAGTGAATCCGCAAGCCGCAGCCGTGGCCACCTCCGAGCAGAAGCCGGCTACATCCAGCGACTTTGTATTCGTTGAGCCTACTTATGCGGCCAAGGCGAATACTCCGGAAACAACGGTTGAGCCAACGCAGCGCGCCCAGGAAGCGGCCGCCAAGTTTGCCGACAAAACGGCCGCAGAGTTGTTGCCAGCGACCATGAACGCGGCGCAGGCCACGCAGAGCGTTTCTTCCAGCACGGGCATACAGCCGGCGGTCAATCTTGCGGCGGAACAAAAAATGCAAGCTGGACAGCAGCCTGCCGCGGTCGGTCCCAAGTACACCGGGGAGCCGATTTCAGTGAATTTGAAAGATGTGGATCTGAAAGATTTCTTCCGTCTGATTCACGAAATCAGCGGATTGAACGTGGTGCTGGATCCGAACGTGCACGGCACCCTGACGGTTGTGTTGGACGATGTGCCGTGGGATCAGGCACTGGACATCGTGTTGAAGAATAACGACCTGGCACGGGAACTGGAAGGCAACGTCCTGCGCATCGCTACAGTGGATACGCTGAAAAGAGAAGCGGATGGACGGCGCGCACAGGTGGAGGCGGAAGCTCTGGCCGTGGAAAAGGTTTCGGTCACCCGTTTCCTCAGCTATGCCCACGCCAAGGATGTGATGCTCACTGTGAAAAAGTTCCTCTCGCAGCGCGGTGACGTGGTTGCGGATGAACGCACCAATGCCGTGATCGTCAACGATATTCCGAAAGTGATTCCGATCATCGATCGCCTGCTGACGCAGCTGGACCGCAAGACGCAGGAAGTGGAAATTGAAGCGCGCGTGGTCGCGGCGACGCGGCAGTTCGCACGTGACATTGGTACGCAGCTTGGCCTCGGCTGGGGCAACGGACACAGTGCAGTCGGTGGCGCGCAAGCGGTAGGCGCTTCGCCGACCACGGTCGGCAACTTGACGCCGGGCTACATCACGGTACCGGGAACCGGCGCAAGCACCGGATCATCGATTCCGTTGTTTTCCAACCTGGGTTCGACCTCGCCCACCAGCGGGTTAACGTTCCTGAATGCAAGCAACACGGTACGTATCGACGCCGTGCTTTCGATGGCCGAATCGCGAGGCCTGCTGAAGGTTCTGTCACGGCCTCGAGTGGTGACGCAAAACAACATCCAGGCACTGGTGAAGCAAGGTGTGCGCGTGCCCATCGTCACGCAGGCGCAGTTGGGTGGTCCTCCGACCGTGACCTACGTGGATGCGTTCCTGCGCTTGACCGTTACGCCACAAATCACTTCGGAGAATACGATCTTTCTGAACGTGGACGTGGAAAATACCACGCCGAACTTCGGTCAGGAAGTGCAGGGCAATCCCGAGTTGATCACGCAACAGGCGACGACTCAGGTGTTGGTGACCGACGGCGGCACGGTGGTGATCGGTGGCGTTATCCAGACGCAGAACTCGATCAACATCTCGCAGGTGCCACTGCTGGGAAATCTTCCGATCCTCGGCAACCTGTTCAAACACACGCAGGTGAACACCTCGAACCAAGAATTGATCTTCTTCATCACGCCGCGAATTATTCAGACATAGCAGCGGGCAGTTGAAGATTTAAAGCCGCCGGCCTGACGAACCTGTCAGCCCGGCGGTTTTGTTTTTGGAAGGGTGCGGAGTCCCCGTCCCGAGTACCCTGTACCGAGGGAACCGGCTCTCGTGTTTCTAGGTACTCGATACAAGGTACTCGCTACTTCCTGCATCTTCCGCCTGTTAAACTCAGCAGCGATGAACTTTCTTGCACGTCAGAAAAATTTGCGGGAGCACCTTGCCACGACCCGTTTCGACGGGTTGCTGATCAGCCACCTTCCCAACATTCGATATCTCTGCGGCTTCACGGGCAGCGCAGGTTTTCTGTTGATCGAGGGAGGTGGGAGCGTCTTTTTTTCGGACGTTCGCTATGACACACAGGGGAGGGAAGAAGTGCAGGGCGCCAAAGTAGTGATAGCGCGGAAGTCGGTGCTGCAGGCGCTTGGCGAGTGGCTGGGATCCCGTCGCAGGAAGTCGGAAAAATGGACGATCGGGTTCGAAGGCGAACACATGACGGTGGCCGAAAAGAAACGGCTGGCGGATCAGTTGCCTTTTGGCTTGCGGTTAAGGAATGCGCCTTCGATTGTAGAGCGGCTTCGGATGGTCAAGGATTCGGACGAACTGGCAAGCATCCGCGCGGCGGTTCAGTTGGGCGGGACTTTGTTCGACCGGGCGCTTCAAGTATTGCGTCCGGGTATAAAGGAGACGGAAGTGGCGGCGGAGATGGAATACGCTGCGCGGCGGCATGGGGCGGAAGCGATGTCGTTTCCCACTATCATCGCCTCAGGGGCGAGATCGGCATTGCCGCATGGGAGAGCGACGGAGCAGCCGATCGCTGCTGGTGGGTTCGTGGTGTGCGATTTCGGTGTTATACTCGCAGGTTATTGTTCGGACCAAACCCGCACTGTTTGGGTGGGCTCCGTGTCAAAAGAGGCACGTCGCGCCTATGAAGCGGTGAAGGAAGCCCAGCAGTCCGCGATCGCCGCGGTGCGGCCCGGAGTAAGTGTAGGCGACGTGGACTTGGCAGCGCGCAGGGTGTTACGCAAAGCCGGGCTAGGGCGTTATTTTACGCACTCCACCGGGCATGGCGTGGGACTGGAAGTCCACGAGTCTCCCAGGGTCGCAGCGGGGCAAAGCGAAATACTGCGGCCGGATATGGTGATCACGATTGAGCCGGGAGTATACTTCCCCGGAAAATGGGGCGTGAGGATTGAGGACATGGTGGCTGTCCGCGAAAATAGTTGTGAAGTATTGACTCCGACGAGCAAGGACTTCCTGTCCGTTTAGGTCTTCTTGGATTTCACGCTGGATAGATTCAGCGGGCTAAATCGAGCGGTTCGTACGGAACGCCTGCCTGTTTCCAGCGGGACAGTTCTGGCGCGGAGCGCAAGCGGTCTCACCTTTATACGAATGAATCAAAAAGAGCTGAAGGAACTCATCGAGTTCTTAATCGAAAAAGACATTGCCGAGTTCGAATTGGAACGCGGCGACGTCAAAGTCAAGATTAAGCGCGCGGGGCAAACCACACTGGTCCGCGCGCACGGGGAGATGTCCTACCCGGCATACACGGCCGGCGGGGCGCCCGAGCAGCGACCAACCGCCCCCGTGCTTCCCGCCGTCGCTCCACCACCGGCGCATAGCGAACCCGCTCCGGAAGAAAGTCTTCACATCGTAAAGTCTCCGATTGTTGGAACATTGTATGAAGCTCCCTCACCGGGTGCGCCGCCTTTCGTAAAAGTTGGGGATACGGTGGAGGTAGGGCAGGTGCTATGCATCGTGGAGGCCATGAAGCTGCTGAACGAGATTGAATCGGACGTGGCCGGAGAAATTGTGAAGAAGATGGGGAGCAACGGCCAGCCGATCGAGTACGGGCAAGAACTGTTCGCCATTCGGGCGAAGGAGTGACACGGAGTTATGTTGAGGCGCGCCGAGTAGCGCCTTGTTGCGTGGTCGTTTTCTTCCAACCGGAACAGTATCCAAACAATAACGTCCACGAAGGAACGGCGAGCCGGAGGCTGAGGGCTGACGGCTAAGAGCTGAAAACTGATTCATGTTTAAGAAGATATTGATTGCGAACCGGGGAGAGATTGCGCTGCGGGTTATTTGCGCCTGCAAGGAACTGGGCATCCGCACGGTTGCGATTTATAGCGAGGCGGACCGGCATTCCTTGCCGGTGCGCTTTGCGGATGAGGCTATATGCATCGGGCCGCCACAGCTGGCATTGAGTTACCTGAACATTCCGGCAGTGATCAGCGCGGCGGAGATTGCCAACGTGGACGCGGTGCATCCGGGGTATGGATTGCTGGCGGAGAATGCCAACTTCGCCGAGGTATGCGAGACCAGCGGCATTAAGTTCATCGGGCCGCGGCCGGAAGTGACGCGTCTGATGGGGGAAAAAGAAAAAGCGCGCGCCGCCATGAAACGGGCGGGCGTGCCGATTCTGCCGGGTTCGGATGGAATCATAGCCTCAGAAGGGGAGGCCTTGGAGTGGGCGCGGCAGGTGGGCTTTCCCGTAATTATGAAGGCTTCAGCGGGAGGCGGCGGACGCGGCATGCGCATTGTCCGCACCGAGGAGGAACTGCCAGGGTTGTTCAGGGCGGCGCAGTCGGAGGCGGCGGGCGCGTTCGGCAATGGCGACCTGTACATGGAGAAGTATGTCGAGCATCCGCGGCACATCGAGTTTCAGGTGTTGGCGGATGAGCATGGCAACGTGGTGAGCCTCGGGGAACGTGAGTGCTCGATCCAGCGGCGGCATCAGAAGCTGCTGGAAGAATCTCCATCCACCCAGGTAACGCGCGAGTTGCGCGATCAGATTGGCGCGGTCCTGTGCAGGTCACTGGCGGAAATTGGGTACACAAACGCGGGGACGATCGAGTTTTTGATGGATCAAGACCGGCGCCTGCACTTCATCGAGATGAATACCCGGATTCAGGTGGAGCATCCGGTTACGGAAATGGTAACGGATGTGGATCTGGTGAAGAGCCAGATCATGATCGCCGCCGGTGCGAACATGCGAGAAGTGCTGCAGGGGGCGATTGTGCATCGCGGGCATGCCATTGAGTGCCGGATTAATGCGGAGCATCCGGAGAAATTTACACCGTCGGCAGGAAAGATTACGGCGTTTCATCCGCCGGGAGGGACGGGGGTGCGCGTGGACACGGCGGCGTACGCCGAGGGAGTGATTCCTCCCTACTATGATTCGCTGATCGCCAAGCTGATCGTGCGCGGCAAGGACCGGGGCGAGGCGATTTCGCGAATGACGCGAGCGCTGGAGATGTTCATTGTTGAGGGCGTGTATACGACGATTCCCCTGCACCGGAAAATTCTGGCCGATCCGGACTTCCGCGCCGGGAAGTTTGATACGGGATTTATCGAGCGATTTCTGACGGCCAGTAAAAAGGAATCGGCGGCGTGATTTCCATCCCTCGTCTTTATCCCATCGTGGATGAGGCCTGCTTCTCGTCCAGGGAAGACTTAGCGAACTGCGCCGAGGAGCTTCTTGCTGGCGGATGCACCCTGCTGCAATATCGCAATAAGCGCGGCGATGCAGGCGTGATGCTGGAACAGGCGCGAGAGTTGAAGAAGCGTGTCGGCGGCGCCGTTAAGCTGATCATGAATGACCGCGCCGACCTTTGTCTGGCTGCGGAGTTCGACGGCGTGCATGCGGGACAAGATGATCTTTCGCCGGAATCGCTGCGAGGGATTATTGGACCCGACCGCTGGCTGGGAGTTTCCACCCATAATCCCGGGCAATTGCACGAAGCGGATCAGACTTCCGCGGACTATCTCGCGATTGGTCCTGTATTTTCAACATCCAGCAAAGAGCGGCCTGACCCGCTGGTAGGCCTCGAAGGAGTGCGCCGGGCGCGGCAGTTGACCCAAAAACCACTGGTGGCCATTGGGGGGATCACCCGAGCCAACGCGGCTTCGGTGATCGAAGCTGGGGCCGATTCCGTGGCGGTGATATCGGATTTGTTACGGCAGCCACGCAAATCAGCAGAGGAATTTTTTCTCGTCTTGAGGTAAAGTCATTCCACCCTGAAAGTGCCCGTGGACCTGCGCAAGAGCTGCGAGCATGCTTCAAGGAGGGATCCTGAGCACACCGACGACGCGGCCGCCCGCCGGCAGCGACTGGGAAATTCATAGCCATCAAGATAAAGAACTGGTCAAGGGGCTGGGACTGACCAGCGCGACCATGCTGGTCATGGGGTCGATGATCGGCTCCGGCATTTTCATTGTTTCCGCCGAGATTGCCCGCGAAGTGGATTCGCCCGCTCTTCTGATTGGGGCGTGGGTTGTGGCCGGATTCATGACCGTTGTCGCTGCGCTCAGCTATGGCGAACTGGCGGCCATGATGCCGAGAGCCGGTGGGCAGTACGTTTACTTGCGCGAAGCGCTTGGTCCCTTGTGGGGTTTCCTTTACGGGTGGACTTTATTCTTGGTAATTCAGACCGGGACAATTGCCGCTGTGGGGGTGGCTTTTGGCAAGTTCCTGGGGGTTTTCTTTCCCGCAATTTCTTCTTCCCATTGGATTCTGCACCTCTGGAAAGTCCCGCCGATTCGCCTGGGGCCCATGGTTCTGGGCAACATGGACGTCGGAATCAATACGCAGAATCTGGTTGCCATGCTGCTCGTAGTTTTCCTTTCCGTGGTGAATATCTTTGGAGTAAGAACCGGGGCGCTCATCCAGAATATCTTCACTGCGGCCAAGGTTTCGGCGCTTCTTGGACTGGCCGTGTTCGGATTAGCGCTGGCGCGGAACGCTCAGGCTTTGGCTGCGAACTTCGGCGCAAACTTCTGGCGTAACGCGGGATGGAGCGCGCAGCACGCCGTGCAGGTGGGAGTGGGCGGGCCGGTCGTCATGGTCGGGACGCTGACGATTCTTGCGGTGGCGCAGGTGGGATCGCTGTTTTCCGCCGACGCCTGGAATAACGTGACATTCACTGCGGGGGAAGTAAAAAATCCCAGCCGCAACTTGCCGCTGTCGCTGGCGCTGGGCACGGGAGTAGTGATCGCCCTCTACATTGCGTGCAACCTGATTTATCTGAATGCGCTCCCGCTCGACGGAACACCGGGCGCAGCAACGGTTCTGGACCGGGGCATCAAGTATGCGGCTGAGGATCGTGTGGCAACGGCCGTGGTGACGCAGATGTTCGGCGCGGTCGGCGGTCTACTGATGGCGGGGGCGATTTTGATTTCCAGTTTCGGTTGTAACAATGGCCTGATTCTCTCCGGCGCGCGCGTCTACTATGCCATGGCGAAAGATGGCTTGTTTTTCAGAAGCGTCGCCAAACTGCATCCTACATACAAGACGCCGGCGGTTTCGCTGATGGTGCAGATGGTATGGGCGTGCCTGCTTTGCGTATCGGGCAGCTACGGACAACTTCTGGACTACATTGTTTTTGCTGTGCTCGTCTTCTACATTTTGACAATCGTAGGATTGTTTGTGTTGCGGCGTACGCATCCGGATGCCGAGAGGCCTTACCGCGCCCTGGGCTATCCCGTGCTGCCGGGGATTTATATTGTGATGGCCTTATTTATTGATGTCATACTGTTGCGCTACAAACCACAGTTCACATGGCCGGGGCTGATTGTGGTGCTGTTGGGGGTCCCGGTATATTACGCGTGGTCGAGAAGCGCCGGCGCAAAGGCGTAGGGGCGTAAGCTTCCAAGGAGAGACGAGCGAATGGCGAATCTGCTGGCAACCAAGCCACTGCACCTGCTGATGGAGGAATCCCGCGAAACGGGGGAGCACAGCCTGAAACGGACGCTTGGAGTCTTTCAGCTCACCGCACTGGGGGTGGGAGCTGTGATTGGTGCTGGCATATTTGTGATGGTGGGACTGGGAGCACAATATGCGGGGCCTGGGCTCACCTTGTCATTCGTCCTGTCCGGGATCGGATGCGCTTTCGCGGGGCTTTGCTACGCTGAATTCGCGGCGATGATCCCGCTGGCCGGCAGTGCCTACACCTACGCTTACGCCACGCTGGGCGAGTTGCTGGCATGGATCATCGGCTGGGATCTGACGCTCGAATACGCCATGGGCGCCAGTGCAGTATCTTCGGGGTGGTCGAATCACTTCATCGAACTGCTGAAAATATTCCACATCAAGATGCCGCTGTGGCTGGCTTACGATCATTGGACAGCATTGAAGACCGCCGAGAATATTGTGGCGCGGCAGATGGCACAGGCCTCGGACTTGTCTCTCGTGCCCGGCACGCAAAGCTTCCTCGATAAAGTCAGCGCGATCATCAGTACGCAGTCTCCCGAATTGTTGCAGCAGGCGCATGACGTGTTGGGAGCGCCGCATCTGTTTGGAATGGAAGTTGGATTGAACCTGCCAGCTTTTATCATTGCCCTCATCATTACCGCGATTCTGGTGGTAGGGATCAAAGAGAGCGCGGAGTTTAACACCGGGATCGTCGTGATTAAGGTTTCGGTCGTGCTGTTTGTGATTGCCCTGGGCGCTCGTTACATCAACGTCAGCAACTGGGGCACGGACTGGCACTCGTACGCGCCCAACGGCATGGCCGGGATTGGAGCGGGGGCTGCGTACATATTCTTTGCCTATATCGGTTTCGACGCGGTCTCGACCACGGCGCAGGAAGCCAAGAATCCGCAGCGAGACTTGCCTATTGGCATGATTGCATCGCTGGCAATCTGTACGGTCTTATACATTGCGGTGGCCGGCGTGCTGACAGGAATGGTGCACTGGCAGCAGATCAATATCGAAGCGCCCGTCGCGCGCGCGTTTCTGGATCGCGGGCTGAGCACCGCATCGCACATTATTACCATAGGCGCTCTGGCCGGACTTACCAGCGTGATGCTGGTGATGCTGCTGGGGCAAACCAGAGTACTTTACGCCATGGCCAGCGACGGACTTTTGCCTAAGAAATTCTTCGGGGATATCCATCCCAAGTTCCGCACTCCCTGGAAGAACACGATTCTTGTGGGTCTGTTAGCCGCGATTGTAGGGAGTTTGACTCCGATTGACGACATTGGCCGGATGGTGAACATCGGCACGCTGCTGGCATTTGTGATCGTATCGCTTTCCGTGATGGTGTTGCGCTATACCAATCCTAACCAGCCGCGGCCCTTCCGCACGCCATGGGTGCCCTTGATCCCAATCCTTGGCGTCGTGTCGAACGGTTACATGATGTACAAACTCGGAATATGGAACTGGATCCGGTTGGTGGTCTGGCTGATCATTGGACTGATCGTGTATTTCACCTATAGCGTGAAGCACAGCCGGGTGCAGGCGCTGCAGTTGGAAGCTAAGGCGAACGTCCTCCATAAATAGCAGTGTCCAGTCCGTGCAATCGGCCCTCCGCACCAGCGCGGTGGGCTTTTTTGTTTTATAGTCGGTTCCACGCATTTCCATGAAAGCTGTCTACAACCTGCGAGTGATCGGCGCGCTGCTGCTGATTGTCATGGCGGTGGGAACCGCGGGGTATCACTTCATCGAGGGGTGGCCATGGTTTGACGGCTTTTACATGGTGGTCACGACATTGATGACGATCGGGTATCAGGAGGTGCATCCGCTTTCTCACGCCGGGCGCATCTTCAACGTGGGTGTCATTCTCACCGGGGTGTCGCTGGTGTTGTTGGGCGTGGGAGCGCTCAGTCAGGCTTTGCTAGAATTCGAGCTGCAGAGTTTTTTCGGAAGGCGGCGCATGGAGCGCGACATCGAGCGTCTGGACCACCACTACATTATCTGTGGCATGGGACGGGTAGGGCGCAGCGTGGCGCGAGAGTTGGCCGGCAAACCGGCGCGGTTCGTCTTCATTGAGGGCGCTGAATCCAAGCTGCAGCGCTACGGCGCCGAGAATTGGCTGGTGGTTGCCGGAGACGCCACGCAAGAGCAAATTCTGCGCAGCGCCCAGATCGAGAGGGCGCACGGCTTAATCGCCGCCACCACCACGGATGCAACCAACCTCTACATCGTGCTCACGGCGCGAGGATTGAATCCGGGGCTGAAGATTATCGCGCGAGCCAGTGAAGACAACGCGGAGAAGCATCTACTCGCGGCTGGCGCCGACTCAGTGGTCTCGCCCTATTCCTTTGCGGGACGACGCATTGCGCGGTCGCTGCTACGCCCGCATGTGGTGAGCTTTCTCGATACGGCCACCACTCACCTGGGCATGGACTTGGAGATCGGCGAGATTCACATCGCGAACAAATCTAGGTTTGCGGGGACAACCATAGAAAGTTCGCGCATCCGTCAGGACCGTGGGCTGATTGTCCTCGCTATCAAGCGGCAGGCAGGAATGAGATTTAATCCTGCGCCGGATGAACGGATAGAGCCTGGAGACTGCCTGATCGCAATGGGCGAACCCTCGCAACTGCGGCAACTGGAACAGGTCGCGGGATTCCGGTCATGAAAATCGTTACCGCGGCAGAAATGCGAGCGATTGACCGCGCCACCAGCGAGCGCTTCGCAGTGCCTTCCCTCACGCTGATGGAAAATGCGGGCGCGGCCGTGGCCGACTATGCGCTCAAGCACTATGCAGCGGCCGGGCGCATCGTAGTTTTCTGCGGCAAGGGGAATAACGGCGGCGACGGCTTTGTGGCGGCACGGCGGTTGCATCAGGCGGGAAAGCGGGTTGAGGTGATTCTGCTAGCGAACCCCGACCATCTGCGCGGTGATGCAGCGATGATGTTGGCCAAGTTGTCGGTTGGCGCGATCCCTGTACTTTCCAGCGAAGAGTTAAAGAGTGAGCGGGTGCAGATTGCTCTGCATGCTGACCTTTATCTGGATGCGATTCTGGGCACTGGGTTCAAGCCTCCGGTGAGCGGCCTCTATGCGCACGCCATCGCAATCGTGAATGCGAGTGAAGCCCCTGTTATCGCGGTGGACATGCCTTCTGGAGCGGATGCAGACGAGATCAAGCCGCAGACGGGGATCATAGCCAGAGCTGATGCGATTGTTACTTTCACAGCGCCACGTCCGGCACACGTTTTCAGCTTGTTGACGACGGGACCTACGGTGGTGGCCGACATCGGCTCGCCGCAAGCAGCGATTGTTTCGGCGCTGCAATTGAATGTCATCAGCTCGCACGACTTGGCTAAGCTGGTTGGTCCGCGTCCGGCAGAGTCGAACAAAGGCAGCTTCGGGCACGTGCTGGTGGTGGGGGGATCACGCGGAAAAGCCGGGGCGGCGGCGATGGCGGGGATCTCTGTCCTGCGGGCGGGGGCGGGGCTTTCGACGGTAGCGACGCCGGAGTCCGTGCTGGGAACCGTGGCAGGTTTTCATCCGGAACTGATGACCGAGCCTCTCCCGGAGACGGACTCGGGCACGATTTCCACGAGCGCGCAGGATCGAATTGAGGAGTTGGCAAAAGGGAAGAGCGTGATCGCGATCGGGCCGGGAATTTCAAGGAATCCGCAGACTTCAGAGCTGGTGCGTAGTTTAGTCGCGAAAGTCCAAACGCCCATCGTGGTTGATGCGGACGGACTGAATGCATTTGAAGGGCGAACCAAAGAATTGAGTGGCAAAGGCCGGACGCTGGTAATCACACCACATCCGGGCGAGATGGCGCGACTGGCGGGGTTGAGCATCGCCGACGTGCAGAAGGATCGATTGGGGGTGGCGCGGAAATTTGCGAGCGAACATCAATTGATCCTCGTGCTCAAGGGACATCGCACGTTGGTCGTGCAGCCGGACGGTGAAGCCTGGGTGAACACGACGGGCAATCCGGGAATGGCAACCGGTGGCACGGGGGACATTCTGACGGGTATCACGGCGGGTATGATTGCGCAGCACACGAACGATGCATTCGCGGCAGTGCTGAGCGCCGTTCATCTGCACGGACTTGCCGGGGATGTAATGCGCGATCGTGTGGGCGAGCATTCTTTGATAGCAACCGATCTGCTGCACGGATTGCCTGAGGCTTTCCGGCGCGCGCGGACGGCTGCCAATGAAAAGTTGGTGTATTGGGGCGAGTAGCACGTGGGATCGCGATGTCATCTGGAAGGGGGCAAGCGAATGGTCTTTCCTGAAGCCGCGGAACGCCGCGCTGCGTCGAGGATCTCCGTCACCGTGATATTGGTTTCGAGGGATGAAAGTCCATCCGGCTTCATTCCATCGAGTACCACCGCTCGGAGAAGCGATATCGAATTATCGTAGGGACTGGGAAGCGGTTTGGCGGCGACTTGTTCTTCCTGCCCGCCAGCACGCCGCACGCGAATGTCATCCCGCTTCACCGTGATTACATATCCTGTCTGCCCGTATACTTCCATGTCTTTGCGATCGAATGGCCAGTTCCAGGAGGCTTGCACGATGGCCTGGGCCTTGGGATACGTCACGATGATGGTCGCCTCGTCGTCGACTCGCGGGTAGATTTCGGGCTTGATCTGCTGGGTGATGGCGGTGACCGTCTCCGGTCGTTGTCCGTCCATCAGCCACGTCATTAGATCGGCGCCGTAGCAGCCGAAGTCGAAGAGGGCGCCTCCGCCATTCAGTTTGGGGTCGGTGAGCCAACTCAGGAACTCGGGACCGACGCCAATTTCCTTGGGCCCGCTGTGGCCGTCGTGAACGACGACCTTGCGCACGTCACCGAGTGCAAGTTCATGGACGAGGTCGTGTGCGGCCCGATTGCTGGGATACCACGTCGTCTCGTAGTTGATCAGGACCTGAATTTTGCTGGCCGCTGCCGCTTTCTCGATGGCCTTTGCATCATCCAGGCTGACCGCCAAAGGCTTCTCCATCATGACGTGAACGCCGTGCCGAGCGCAGATTTCGACCACGCGACGATGATCGAAAGTATTGGTGTAGACGAGCACGGCCTGCGGATGCGTGCTTTCGAGCATTGCTTCCAAGTCCGGAAATAGCAAGCTCGGATCGAGGCCATATCGCTTCGCGTACTGGGAAGAGAGGGACCGATCAGGCTCAGCGATACCCACGATTTCAATCTCCGGATTGTGAAGTGAATGCTCGAAGAATCCCTGAACGTGTCCGTGAACCAGACCGACGATGCCGACGCGAAGCGGAGGCCGAGTGTCGCGCGGGGCACTCTGGCCATTGCTGAATCCGCTTGAGGCGAGGAAGATCACGGCGAAGCAAGCTAGAGAGAGATAGAAACGCATTGAGGGCTCCATGGCGACGGACGATAGGAATGTGATTCTCGCGGCCGCGAGAAAATCCAATTCGTTGGATGGGACATTGTATCAATAGTTAACAGAGTGCTAAGTGCTATTGCGTGAGAGACTTGGATGCCCGGAGACGGGCTAGCAGCACGGGAATCCGGACATTTGCTTCCGTAACCTGTTAGCGGCTGCGAGCTGGTGTCATAGTGCAGTCCTCTATGACCCACTTCCCCCAACCGCACCCATCGAGGCGCGCGGCCCGGGTCCAACTGGGAGATTCCGTCCTGGCTGCGATTCGTTTAGAAGATGGCCGGCGTACAAGAGCAAAACTCCAAAGCATTTCCGTGACTGGTGGATTGTTGCAATTGCAACAACCGCTGGGAGCCGGCTCGTTCGTGGAACTCGCCTTTCAGACGCAGTCGGGGCCAATCCACGGCATGGCGGAGATTCTCAGCCCTATGCGGAGAACGGCCGCCGGTGTGCTGCAGCCCTTTCGTTTCGTCGCGTTCGAGGACGATGACCATCGCCGCTTGCGCACTTCGGTCGATCATGTGGCGGACCGGAATTTGCTCGGGCTGAAGTCGTCCGTTTTTGTGGTGCCGAAGACGATCTAGGCTCACCCCCGAAGCGCCGAGTGCGTCCTACGCCGCTCTAACCCGCGCTCTCGCTATACTGGTCGTGGTTTGTGTCTTGGCTGCGACTAGAATCCGGGAGACGCTTCGGGAGATGGCGCGGGCGATCACCACACATTCAGCGGAGGAGACGATTGCCTTCGGGCGGACGCTGGTAGAACTGCTCACGCCTCCTAAATTCGTGCTGCTGCGCGGAGACCTGGGGGCGGGGAAAACCACGCTGGTCAAGGGAATTGCCGCTGGTTTTGAGGCGGCTGCCGAAGAAGACGTCACCAGTCCCACCTTCACACTGGTGCACGAGTACCGCGGGCCACGAGCCAATCTCTATCACATCGATCTTTACCGCATCGACACGCAGCGTGAGCTGGAGACGCTGGGGCTGGATGATCTGCGATCCGACAGCAGCGTTCTTCTGATTGAGTGGGGAGAGAAATTTCCGCACCTGGTGCGCGAGCGAGATGTGGAGATTTCTTTGGAGCGGGACGGGGAGAGCGGCCGGCGGATAAGAATCATTAGTTAACGCCTGCGGGCTGCCGGGGCCGGCGGAATGAGGAGCGTCCGCAAGCATGAGACTGGCACGCTCCACTCGCGCACCATCGAGAAAAGGATCGCGGCGGCGAAGAAGGCGAGGGCGAGTCGATTCGTTCTCATTACACCCATTCTCCCATGTGCGAGGCCAAATGATAAATCATCATCGGGTCCATAAAGGCTCCAATTGAGCCGAACTCTTCGATTTCCACGTGGCTGCCCGGCGGTTTCTCTGGCAGTCTTTCAGCCTTCGGCCCTCCCATGCTTTTTTTTCTGATACGCTTTCGCGTCGCCGTGCACTATTTGCCCAGGAGGCGGACATCGAGTGATCAGACGACGTTGTAACAAATCCGCAAAACCACGAGGAAGTCCGCTACTTGCCGCTGAGCTTGTGCCTTTGGGTAATGTTCGCGTGCGGACTTGCGATCGAGGTTCTTACGCCGGGGCTCAAGATCGAAAATCACGCCTTTGTCATGCCATCCGCCATGCAGCCGGGAGCGCACCTTCGTCCCGACGCTCTAGTCGAGCATGAGCGGCGGATGCAGTGGGCCGCTGCCACTCTCACGATCGGCGGCGCCATGGCTCTCGCGTTTTGGTACCGCCGAACCCTGGCCAGCGCTCTGCTGTTCCGGCTGGGCTCCCATCCGCGAGGCCATCTCGGATCGCCGCCAATCAGCAGGTCAGAGCTCCTTGCCCATTCAGATAGAACGAGTCGCTCAACTCCAGGATTGTCGGCAACTCGGAACCTTGTTCGTGGTTGGCGATAAGTCTCCCATTCCACTCATCGACGCGGGCGACGGATCAATACTCTGATCATGGTCCCTGCCCAGAAGGGCGTCCAGCACGCAACAGCATTCTCAGAACCCCATAATGTTGTAGCCGCAATCCACGTAGATGACTTCGCCGGTGATGCCGCTGCTGGCGTCGGAGGCCAGGAAGACTCCGGTTGAGCCGACCTCTTCGACTTCCACCCGGCGACCGAGGGGGGCGCGTTCTTCGTGACCCTTGAGCATGTCGCCGAAGCCGGCGATGCCGCGCGCTGCGAGAGTCTTGATCGGGCCGGCAGAGATGGCGTTCACGCGAATCTTTTTCTTTCCCAATTCATACGCGAGATAGCGTACCGAACATTCCAGCCCCGCCTTAGCTACGGCCATGACGTTGTAACGGGGAACAACTTTCTCTGAAGCGTAGTACGTCATGGTGAGGATTGATCCGCCTTCTTCCATGAGGGGCGCGGCGGCGCGGGAAACTGCTACCAGAGAATAGACGCTGACATCCATGGCGATGCGAAAGCCTTCGCGGGTCGTATTGACGAAGTCGCCTTTCAGTTCGTCGGCCGGAGCGTAGGCGACGGAATGCACGAGCGTGTGCAGCTTCCCGTGACGCTCTTTCAGCGTTGCGAAGAGGCGCTCGATCTCTTCATCTTTGCTGACGTCGCACATATAGGCTTCAGCGCCGGGAAGAGAGAGGATGAGGTCTTTCGCTTCCTGCTCCAGACGCTCGTTCTGGTAGGTGATGGCAAGCTTCATGCCGGCGGTGTGCAGTCCTTGAGCGATAGACCATGCAATTGAGCGCTTATTGGCGACTCCGAAGACGACGGCGTTACGGCCCTGTAAGTCAGAGGACATGAGTGCTCCTTGGAAGGGGAAAGGATATCAGGTTGCTGAAAAAAGTCAGAAGGCGGAAGTCAGGCTGCCGAGTTCGGGATCGGCTTTCATGGGGAGTGAAGAAAGCGCAAGACTGGCGCCCACCATTCCTCGGTTGGAGCGCGGTAGAGTGCGTTGTGCGGAAAGCCATGCAGAACCGCAAGCTGCTTCGGTTCCGGCGCGGATTCGAAGATTTGCCGGCCCATGTCGGGAGGATTTACCGTGTCCGCGTCACTGTAAACGAGCAGTAAGGGCACGCGCACGAGTTTGACATTCTTGACATTGTCCCAGGCGTCCGGGATCAAATAGAGCAGTGCGCGCGAAGTTCCACGCTTTCGGCCCTGGTCCTTCAAAGAAGAAAAGGCATTCGCCACAACCACGCACGACGGAGGAGGGCGAAAATGAGGCAGCGATTCAAGCAGCGGTGAGTTGCCCATGGAATGACCCAGCAGGCAAAGACGCTCGTCGGGGAATTGCGCGAGGAATGTGGCGTAGGCCGGAATCGCGTCTTCATTGAGATGGCCGATGGTTCCGGGTCGTGAACTGTCTCCGTGACCGGAGTAGTCGAATACGATCGATGAGATGCAGTGGTCGTAAAGAAACTTCTGCGCCAGAACCCATTCGGAAATGGTCTCCATCACACCGTGGAAAATCAGGAGCGCGACACGCGGCTGGCAGGTGGCAGGAGCGCGCACGAGGTACGCATCGAGGAGACGGTGTCCGCTGGGAATTTTCAGGCGGTCAAAAGCAAGGCCAACGGCGGCGGGTGTTTCGGGCCCGTTGGGGCCCGTATTCAAGAATGTTTTGGAGGAGAAGTCCAAGATCACTGGCCGGAGGGCCAGGACGCAAGCCAGCAGACATAGCAATCCGCTCACGAACTTTGTGCGTCGCGTCATGCCGATTCCTTGTGACTATACGCCGACGCGTCTGGCGGCTTTCACGACCGCCTAGTCCGCAGGAACCACTTCGCGAATTACAGTACCGATCGGCCAACTGGCGGCTACGAACGATAATCCGTAAACGCAGGCAAGAATAGCGAATGCGGCCACCAGGCTGACCTTGTGCGCGACGGCGCCGACAGCTACTGCGAGCACAAGCTGGAGGAACGTTCCGAAAAAATAAAACGTGTTTTGCACCCGTCCCATCAGATGCTTGGGGACCATCTCCATGAGGCTGGTGTTCATGGCGATGCCGCCGACCCCTCGCGCGGAACCCATCACCCCATATAGCAGGATCGCGGCCACCAGCCAGTGCGAGACGGGAGCGCAAACCACGCACGCGGCCAGCAGCGCCATGGAAAACGCAACCGAGCGGCGTCCTCCCAGACTGGCGATAATTGCGGGAGCATACAAAGCGCTCAGAAACGCGCCTGTGCCCCATCCGGCATTGAGCCATCCGTAGCCGACGGCGCCGGCATGGAAAATGCGTTCGCTGAGCGACGGGGTGACGACGACCCCGGTGATCATGGCGCCGAGAAATAACGCCCAACTGACGCCGAGCAGAACGACGGCGCGACGGTCGCGAAGAAAGTGCAGGCCTTCCCGCATATCGCGCCAGAAGCGCTGGAACTGGCTTTCCGCGGCGAGAATATCGGCGCGCAACTCTTGTGGACTCAGGACAACATGACGTCCTTTGCGCACGGCGAAATAGCACAAGAACGAAACCACGTAGGTGGAAACGTCGATCAGGAGCACGCCGCCGAGGCCGATGTGGTTGTACATGAAGCCGACTAGCGAGCCGGCGATCAGCCATCCACCCTGCACGCCGGCCAGGAGGAAAGTATTCGACTCGACGAATTGACCTTCGGGGGTGAGTTCCTGGATGAGCGCCGTGATGGTGGGCCAGAACATCCAGAAGCCGGCAGCGACGAGAGTGTTCATCAAATAGAGTTGCCAGACCTGCGCGCGGTGGCGAAACGCGAGGATGGCGACAGTCACAATGATTACGGCGCGCACGGCGTCGAGCCACATGACCAGGCGGCGGCGATCTTCGCGATCAATGATGACGCCGGTGAAGGGAAGCATGAGCATGGCGGGAAGGGTTTGCAGAACGGCGAACGTGCCGAGCGCCATTTCCGAGTGCGTGGCTTCGAGAATGTACCAGGCGACGGCGGCCGAATTCATCCCGCTGCCTAACATGGAAATCACGTTGGCGGCAAACACGAAGCGCAAGGGGCGCTGGCCGAGGATGGTTCGCATGCTTTACTTTAGCCGAAGTCACGCGAAAAGGTTCGAGTAAGGCACGGCCTACGCGTTGGTGGTCAGTTTTTCTGCTTCCTCGCGAATTCTTTTCCATGCCCGTTCGACATGCCGGGCTTGCGTATTCGTCTGGCCAACGCATAGCCGTAGTGTTAGTTGTCCATTCAGCTTGGTGTGGGTGAGGAATAGATCTCCGCTGCGGTTGAGGCGATCCATGATGGATTGATTGGCCGCGTCTCCGGCTTTGTGCCGGAAGCAGACCAGGTTCAATGGCACGGGGGCGGCTAGCTCGAAATCTTGGTCGCTGCGCACCCAACTGGCAAACTGCTGCGCCAGCTCCACATGGCGTCGGATGTGGTGCTGCAGACCTTCCACGCCGTAGTGGCGGATCACCAACCACAACTTCAGCGAGCGGAAACGGCGACCGAGCTGGATGTGCCAGTCGCGGTAATCGATGACTGCGCCGGATTCGGTAGCCTGGTTGCGCAGGTATTCCGGCAAGATGCTTAGAGTCTGGATGAGCGCTTTGCGATCGGCGACCCAGAAACTGTTGCAATCGAAGTTGGTGAACATCCACTTGTGCGGGTTGAAGTTGTAGCTGTCGGCGAGTTCGACTCCGTTTTGCAGGTGGCGGAATTCCGGACAGAGCGCGGCCGTGCCTGACATGGCGGCATCTACGTGTAGCCAGAGATTGTGGTGCTGCGCGACGCGGGCGATCTCGGGGATCGGGTCCATTGCGTTCGACGAAGTTGTGCCCACTGTGGCGCAGACAAAGCACGGAACCAGGCCAGCCCGTTTGTCGGTTTCAATCTGGCGGGCGAGCGCGTCGGGGCGCATGGCGAAATTTTCGTTCACCGCGATGGAGCGCAGATTGTCGACGCCGATTCCGGCGATCATTGCGGCTTTCTGCAATGAGGAATGAGTTTGCGTAGAGACGTAGGCAACGATGCGGCCATCGCATCCCTTTTTGTTGCTGACGTAGTTGGTGGCGCGCTCGCGGCCGGCCAGCAGGGCACAGAGCGCCGCGCTTGAAGCCGTATCCTGAATCACTCCGCCGCCGGTACGGGACGAGAGAAATTTCTCCGGCAACCCCAGCATGGTTACGAGCCAGTCGAGCACGTGGGTTTCGAGTTCGGTGCAGGCTGGACTCGTGGACCAGAGCATGCCTTGCACTCCCAAGCCGGAAGAGAGAAGGTCGCCAAGGATTCCCGGGCCGGAGGCGTTGCCTGGAAAATAGGCAAAGAAGTTCGGCGACTGCCAGTGCGTGACTCCGGGCAGAATTAAATTTTCAACATCCCTAAGTACTGCATCGAATGACTCTCCGTGTAAGGGAGGGTTCGCCGGCAGCGACGCGCGAACCTCTCCAGGCTTCACTTGCGAGAGCACGGGGAAAGACTCGATGCGGGAGTGGTAGTTGGCGATCCAATCGACTACGGCATGGCCGTAGCGGCGGAATTCGTCGGGAGTCATGTGGAAAGATTTTTCGTTGGACACAGTGCTAGACCTCGTTGGATCAAACGCAGAGCAGATCGTATCAGAGCGGAAGCTGTTCTCTTCTAGCTCAGTCGTCCGAAGTAAAGCCGAGTCTTGTATTCGAAGACCGCTCGGCCAGACGCTGAGTGCGCATCGAAGATGCGGCGCAATTCACCGAGCATGGGCACATGCTGGGGATGATCCGGTCCGGGCGCGTACGAAGACGAGAGCAAACGGCCCTCGATCCCGGCGTAGTCAAACTCCTGCCGCAGTTCGAAGGTTCGCTCTTGAAACGGAACCGGGTCGAAGAATTGGTTCACTTCGGAAGTTGTGCGCTCGTGGCGAATGTCCTGGTAGTCGGTGCCGTAGGTTAGCAGCAACTGCTCGTAGTCGCGAAGAAACCTGGTCGAATCGGTGAGGCGTTCGTTCCACAGAAGCACCAGCCAAGCACCGGGCTTCAGGATGCGAGCGAATTCGCGCCGCGACCGCTCGCGGTCGAACCAGTGAGCGGCTTGCGCAGCCGTGACGAAGTCTACACTGTGATCTTTCAGCGTGGTGGCCTCGGCGGTACCCGCAACACTGGTGAACTTCGGAAACCCCGCGAGCCGGCTCTCACACGCCTGGCGCATCTCGGAATTGGGCTCGACACCAATCACCGAGTTACCATGCTCCAGCAAGGTGCGCGTCCAAATGCCGGTTCCGGAAGCGATGTCAGCCACCAAGTGAATGGGCGCGAGGCCGCATTCGGTTTTGAGGGTCCGCAACACTTCGGGCGGATATCCGGGCCGGTATAACACGTAGTTTTCTACGCGATCGGAAAAACGGCTCGTGGAATTGGCGGCGGGCATGGAACTTCATTTTAATTGGAGGTCAGGGATGCTGTCCTGCCCGACGGATTCGCTGGGCCTCGGGCCCCGGCGATTTCGAGAAGCAATATTCCTGCAGCAAGCAGAAATTCCTCTGGAGGGCCGAGTGCGATACCATTCCAACTTAGCGGGGAAAGCTTCTATCGCATGAGAGTCGTCATCAAAGTCGGCACCAGCCTCATCGCCCCTGGCGGGCAGATTGACGCCACCCTACTGCGCGGCCTGGTGGATCAATTCGATCTCAGCCGGAACGAATATCTGATTGTCACTTCGGGCGCGATTGCTGCAGGAATGTCCGGGCTGCGACTGGGCAAGCGGCCGAGCGATGTTCCGGGAATGCAAGCTTGCGCGGCAGTTGGGCAAAGCAAGCTAATGCATACGTACGAGCGCCTATTTTTCGGCAAAAAGGTTGTGGCGCAACTGCTGCTTTCGAGTGATGACTTCACTTCGCCTGTCCGCTACCGCAATTTGCAGAACGCACTGGCTGAGTTGCTCTCGCTGGGCGTTGTACCCATCGTGAATGAAAATGACAGCGTCTCGGTGCAGGAGTTGGTCGGCGCTTTCGGAGACAACGACGAGCTGAGTTCGTTGCTGGCAACGGCTGTGGAGGCGGACTGGCTTTTGCTGCTGACCGACGTTGACGGTTTCTACCGACCCAACGGGCGCAAGAAGTCGCGACTGATGCGCGTGGTGCGCAGGCTGACACCGGAACTGGAAGCGCAATGCAATGGCAAGAGCAAGCTGGGGCGTGGCGGAATGATTTCCAAATTGCGCGCGGCGAGGCTGGCCAGCGAAGCGGGAGTCCATGTAGCGATTGTGAACGGGCGCCATCCCCAGGGAATTACGCTAGGCATGAAACGGAAAATTGGAACTTATTTTCCTCCTCAGAGAGGAAAGGTCTAATGGCGACGACCGTTGCGAACTCGGCTTCCACGCAGGAAAAGCTGGCGCGCACGCGGGCAGCAGCTGGCAAGCTGGCACTGCTCTCCACGGACGAAAAGAACGCGTTGCTGCTCGCCATCGCCGATGCAATTGAAGGCCAGACCCAGACGATTCTCGCGGCGAACCGGGAAGATGTGGAGAGCTCCGGACTTGAGGGCGCCATGCGCGATCGCTTGCTGCTGACAACGGCGCGAATCAGTGAGATGGCGAAGGGTGTGCGTGATGTTGCCGCGCTCGACGATCCGATTGGCGAGACTCTGGCGGAGTGGACGCGCCCGAATGGGCTGCGTATCCGCAAGGTGCGAGTGCCACTCGGGGTCTTGGGAATTATCTACGAAGCGCGGCCGAACGTTACCGTGGACACGGCCGTGCTCGCGCTGAAAACGGGCAACGCTATCGTGTTGCGAGGGGGGAAAGAAGCCGCCCGCAGCAATCAACGGCTGGTGGAGATTCTTGCGGCGGTGCCGAGAGTACCCGAGGGGGCAATCGAACTGCTCGATTCGAGCACACGGCAGTCGGTGCAGGAGCTGATCAAGGCGCGCGGACTGGTCGATGTGATCATTCCGCGCGGGGGCGCGGGTCTGATTTCATTCGTTACCGAGAATTCCTCGGTGCCCGTGATTGAAACTGGGGCAGGGAACTGCCACGTTTTCGTGGATGAATCCGCCGATTTTGAGATGGCGGACCGGATTGTGCTCAACGCGAAGACTCAGAGGCCGTCGGTGTGTAATGCGGCGGAGAAGTTGCTGGTGCATGAGCGGATTGCGGCGGAGTATCTGCCGCGAATCGTGAACAAGCTCATCGAGGCGGGGGTGGAGGTTCGTGGGGATGGCAAGTCGCGAAGCCTGGTGGTTGGAAGGAACATGGTCCCGGCCGAGGAACAGGACTGGTACGAAGAGTATCTGCGGTTGTGCATGGCGGTTCACGTGGTGGCGAACGTGGACGAAGGGATCACTCATATCAATCACTATTCGACGAGGCATTCCGATTCCATCGTGACCCGCAGCGAGGCGAATGCTCGCAAGTTCTTGCGCGGTGTGGATTCTGCGGCTGTCTACTGGAATGCTTCGACGCGGTTCACAGATGGCGCGGAGTTCGGCTTCGGCGCCGAGATGGGTATAAGCACGCAGAAGTTGCACTGTCGTGGGCCTTTCGCGTTGGCGGAACTGACGTCCTCGAAATACGAGATTATTGGGACGGGGCAAGTGCGATAGCCTTCTGGAGCGTGCTTCTTGCGCTCGTCTGCATACTTCGCGGCGCTGTGCTACCTTACTTGCTTTCTCAGCGGGAGATCATGAGATTCGTTTATTCCGCACTCTCTTGTTTAGTTATGTTCTTGTGTTTTGTTTTGGCCAGCGTGAGTGGCCGTACTCCAGACTCACCCAGTCCCTTCCCAGCCATTTTCGGTTTTCGCGATGCTGCTACGGAAAATGCCACCGAAGCGCGTTTTCTTGCTGTCCCTGATACGAAGCTGGCGGAAGAGCACTTGCGCACTCTGACGCAGGCTCCGCACCTGGCCGGAACTCCGGAGGACCAGGCCACGGCGGACTATGTGGCGCAGAAATTTCGTGCTGCGGGGCTTGACACCGAGATCGTCGAATACAAAGTATGGATGAACTATCCCCAGGAAATCAGCGTGGATATCACTGCACCGGCCGGAGTGGAAATGCATGGGCCTACGCGTGAACATGTCGCCGGAGATCCTTATGACGATGATCCGCGCGTGGTGATGCCGTTCAATGGGATGTCGCCGTCTGGAGATGTCGAAGCAGATGTGGTCTATGCCAATTACGGCACTCCGGAAGACTTCGAGAAGCTGGAGAAGCTGAAGATCGATGTGCGTGGCAGGATTGTGCTGGTGCGATACGGCCAGAATTTTCGCGGAGTGAAGGAATTCATTGCACAAGAACACGGTGCGGCAGGAGTGATTGTTTATTCGGATCCGTTCGACGACGGATGGCGGCGCGGCGACAAATATCCCGATGGGCCGTGGCGGCCAGATACCGGCGTGCAGCGCGGGTCGGTAGGATACATGTTCGAATTCCCCGGAGATCCGACGACGCCCGGATTTGCATCCCTACCTTCGTTGCCGGAGAGCAAGAGAATTTCTCCTGAACAGTCGGCGCAGATGCCGAAGATTCCTGTAACTCCGCTTTCCTACCACGATGCCTGGCCCATTCTTCAGCACCTGGCCGGGCCGGACTCGCCGCGCGAGTGGCAAGGCGCGTTGCCCTTCACCTATCACGTGGGACCGGGGCCAGTACGGGTGAAGATGCATCTCAAACAGGATTACCAGTTCCGCACACTATGGGACGTGATTGGACGAGTGCAAGGGGGCCAGTCGCCGGACGAATGGGTGGTTGCCGGGAATCATCGCGACGCGTGGGTGTACGGCGCAGTCGATCCAAACAGCGGCACGGCGGCGATGCTCGAAGCGGTCCACGGTATCGGAGAGTTGCTGAAGTCCGGCTGGAAGCCGAAGCGCACGATGATTTTTGCCAGCTGGGATGGCGAAGAAGAAGGTCTGATGGGTTCGACAGAGTGGGCCGAGCAACATGAAGCCGAACTGGCTCATGCTCCCGCATACTTCAATGTCGATGTGGCCGTCTCGGGGCCGAAGTTTGGGGCTGCGGCCGTGCCGAGCCTGAAGCAGTTTTTGCGGGATGTAACTAAGGCGGTGTCCAGTCCCAAGGGTGGGACGGTGTACGCAGCGTGGCAGAAGGGTGATCAGCCAAATGCTCCGATAACTCAGTCGCCGTCGGAATCCATAGGGGAGGGCCGGCGCACACCTGCCGTGGCACCCGCAAGGGACGATGTTCTGGTCGGCGAGCTGGGCAGCGGCTCTGATTACAGCGCTTTCCAGCAGCACCTCGGTGTGCCTTCGACCGATATCAGTTCGACTGGACCGTATGGCGTGTATCACTCTGTGTTCGACAATTTCGCCTGGTTCAAGAAATTCGGTGATCCGGATTTTGTGTATGAGCAGCAGATGGCGAGAATTTTCGGTCTGGAGGCCTTGCGCATGGCCGATGCCGATGTTCTGCCTTACGATTACGAAGAGTATGGCAAGGAAGTTGCCGTGTACCTGGATGCGGCTGCAAAGCGGGCGGAGAATAAGTTTGGCAACCACGCTCTCGATTGGAGCGCTGTGAATGCGGCTGCGAAGCACTTTCAGGATGCGGGAGCGAAGATTTTATCGAAGCAGAAGAATCAACCTCGTGATGCAGCACGGCTGAACCAGACACTGCTCGGGGCCGAGCGGGCGTTGCTGGTGCCCGAAGGGCTGCCCCACCGTCCCTGGTTTCGGCATGCGATTTATGCCCCTGGAGAATACACCGGATATGCGGCGGTGGTGATTCCAGGAGTAAACGAAGCGCTCGACAAAGGAGATGCGGAGCGCGCGCGCCAGCAGTTGGCAGTTCTGGCCGCCGCGCTCGAACGCGCGGCCAAGGCGCTGGAAGGATACCGGTAAACCGATGAATGCCACCCACGCTCTCGGGCAATTTCTGCGCACCCTGCCGCACTCGGCGGCGGCTACATTTCTGGCGCTGTTTCCCATTGTCGATCCGTTTGGCGGCATTCCGATCTTCTTCACCATGACCGCGACCTGGACCGCCAAGGACCGGCAGCGCACAGCGCTAAAGACCGGCATCTGGGTTTTTGTCATCTTGGTCACATTTTTGTTTTTTGGCCGCTTCGTGCTTTATTTTTTTGGCATCTCGCTGCCGGTTATAAAGATTGCCGGCGGATTGATTGTGGCCAACACCGCGTGGGGGATGGTTACTTCTCACGCGCGGATCACGCCGGAAGAAAGTCACGAAGCGCAGGACAAAGAAGATATCTCGCTGACGCCGCTGGCGATGCCACTCATGTCGGGGCCAGGAGCCATTGGGGTGGTGATGGCGCTGGCCGCGCACGTAGATAGCGCTGCTTCGTACCTGGGAATGGTTATCGGCGTCGCCGGGGTCGCGCTCTCGGTTTTGTTGTTTTTCTGGCTGGGAGGGCCGCTGGTCCGGCGGTTGGGCCCTAGCGCGGTGGGAGCCATCAACAAGATTTTTGGTTTCCTGATTTTGGCCATTGCCGTCCAGTTAGTGTGGGATGGCGTGGCCGACTTCAAGAGCTGAGGTGATGCGGAGAAAGAAGCCTCGAAGTCCAACTAGGAGATGACGCATCTTCGTTTCGTCGCGTGCGCCAGGGCTGCGTCACCCGTATTCAATTATTCAATCGACCGTCGGCCTCCGGCTGCGCTTACTTCCCTTTTTCGCGGCCGCTGATCTGTTATCCTAATCGGCTGTGCGAATGATTTGGTGGTTCCTGATCCTGGGTTTGAGTACACTGGTCGTGGTGTGCGTTGCAATCGCCTTGTACATGCGTTTACGACGCCATCTGCAGGCAGCCCATGCAGCCCATGAAATCAGTGCCAACCAACTGGACGGCGATCGTCCGTCCGGCCATACTGAGGCCTGATCGCTCAAGCGTTGTAGATGGGGAGACTCCAATGGAAAAACCAGCGACGCAAGTTTTAGGCAATTCGAGGGAGCACCATTTCGTTCCGGAATCTGCGCGACAAGTCATCCTGGTGGTTGGGGGCAGCTTGTTGGTTGCGTTGTGCGCGCACATCACAGTTCCCCTCCCGTTCACCCCCGTGCCGCTGACGCTGCAGAACTTCGCCGTGCTGCTGGTGGGTCTGCTGCTGGGCAGTCGCCGCGGCTTTGCAGCGCTCGCCTTATATCTCGCAGAAGGCGCAACGGGCTTGCCTGTGTTCAGTCCGATAGGCCCGGGCGGAATCGCCCACTTGTTCGGGCCAACTGGCGGATTTTTGCTGGCCTATCCCCTGGTCGCCTGGGTGTCAGGTTACGTGATGGAACATGGACGCAAAACCTTCGGTCGAACCGTAATCGCCGGCCTTCTCGGCGAAATCGTGCTTTTCACGGGAGGTCTGGCCTGGCTCGCGATTCTCACCCATTCGGTAGTGCAGGCCTTCCGCTGGGGGCTTTACTGGTTCCTGTTTGCGGAGATCATCAAGATCATGATGGCTGCCGCAATGGCCTCGCGATGGCAGCGCTCTCCAGTCGACAGCACGAAAGCACAGTAACCAAGTTTTGGAGTTCAAAAGATGACGGTGATTTCAGAAACAGAAACCAAACATTCCGGGGGCGGCCAGTCGTCGCAAGTGCGCGAGATTTCGATTGCCCACAGCCCAGATTCCGACGATGCATTCATGTTTTACGGCCTCGCCACCAGCAAGGTGCGCGTCCCGGGACTTCGTTTCACCCATACCCTCTGCGATATCGAGACCTTGAATCAGAAGGCGCGCGAAGGCGTTTACGATGTGACTGCGATTTCGTTTCACGCCTATCCGTATATACAGGACCTATACGCGTTGATGTCGTGCGGAGGCAGCGTCGGCGAAGGCTACGGGCCCATGATTGTTTCTCCGCGCCCGTTCACGCAAAGTGAAATCAAGGAAAAGCGCATCGCCGTTCCTGGTACGCTCACTACCGCGTATCTCGCGCTACAGCTTTTTGCTCCCGGAGTAGAAACGGAAGTCGTGCCCTTCGACCACATCATTCCGCAGGTGCTCGAGGGCAAGTTTGAAGCTGGACTCATCATCCACGAAGGGCAGCTAACCTACGACAAGGCCGGCCTGCACCGCATTGTCGACCTTGGCCGTTGGTGGCAAAAGATGACTGGATTGCCGCTGCCGCTGGGCGGCAACGCGATTCGCCGCGCGCTCGGTCCACAACTGATTTCGGCGGTGAATGGCGCGTTGCGCGACAGCATTCAGTATGCCCTCGACCATCGCGACGAAGCTTTGTCCTATGCCATGCAGTTTGCCCGCGATCTCGACTCCCAAACCGCCGACCGGTTTGTTGGCATGTACGTGAACGAGCGCACGCTCGACTACGGCCCAGAAGGACGCGAAGGCGTTTCCCGTCTGCTGGATATGGGCCACAAGGCCGGTATCATTGGGCCTGAGGCCCGCGTGGACTGGGTAGCTTAGAAGGCATGGCGGATCTGCCCGGCACGACAGAAAACACCAGGGAAAAACAGACGCTTCTGATCGACGCGGACGACACGCTCTGGGAAAACAACATCTACTTCGAGCGGGCCATCGCGCGTTTCATTTCGTTCCTCAATCACCACGAATTTTCTCCCGAGCAAGTGCGCGAAGTGCTGAACGATGTCGAGCGCGAGTGCATCGTCAAGCATGGTTACGGCCTGCACAGTTTTGCCCACGCCCTGGTCGACACGTTTGAACGCCTCAGCGTAGAGCCGGTCACTCCCGAGTTACACGCGCAAATCAACAGCTTCGCTCGCACGGTTGCTGATCATCCCATGGAACTTCTGCCCGAGGTTCCGGGAACACTGGAATATCTGGGGGCGAGACACAATCTCATTCTGTTGACCAAAGGCGCGATCGTCGAGCAAACCGGAAAGATTGAACGTTCGGGGTTAAAGACTTATTTCACCGCAACCGAGATCGTCGCTGAGAAAGACGCCGAGGCGTACCAAAGAATCGTTGAAAAATTTGGGCTGGAGCACGACTCGACCTGGATGATCGGCAATAGCCCGAAGTCCGACATCAATCCTGCGCTCGCCACGGGGCTGAACGCGGTTTTCGTCCCGCATGGCGATACCTGGATTCTCGAACATGACGAACTCGATGCGGCTCAGCCCCCGCAGCGTTTGCTCATCGTGGGAGCCTTCGCCGAACTGCGCGAACACTTTTAAGCCTATTCTTCAGATAGGTCGGAATCAGACTCGTAAGCCTCCCGTCCCTTTCAGCACCAAACTAACCAACAAGCGTCTCTCACGGTGCGCGTTTCCCGCATGTTACGCTCGTTCTGT
This sequence comes from Candidatus Sulfotelmatobacter sp., assembly GCA_049519055.1. Taxonomy (GTDB): domain Bacteria; phylum Acidobacteriota; class Terriglobia; order Terriglobales; family Acidobacteriaceae; genus Sulfotelmatobacter. Next base: position 35,814 of record JBEKRE010000006.1, read on the forward strand.
CCAACGTTCTTTGCACTACTTTTCTAACGTGGAAACAAATAATTTCCGCAGGCTATTGCGCACGGTGGAAGCTCTCTCCGATCTCGGGCCGGAGCTCACAGCTGGGCGCGACTTTACCGAAACATCGCGCCGCATGCTCTCCGCTGTCATGGAAGCCGCCGGCGCGCGCGAAGGTGCGCTTTTCGTTTTCAATGAGAAGCCCACCATGCTCACATCGGTGGCCTCCGAGGGTTTCGCCATGTTGCCTGAGCCGGCCTTCATTCCTCTTCTTCCCAAGCACGCTCACGCCCTCACTGCTGCCCGCGGACCCATCGTGCTCAACGCTTCCACCTATTCGGTGTTTCTCAGTTCCAATGGCAACGTCGCTCCAGAATTGTTCAAGTGCATTGCCCCCCTCAAATCGGTGGGCAAGCTCGCCGGGGTCGTTTGTCTGGGACGTCGCCCGGGAGATGCGCCCTACATGGAGGCAGAGCTGGATGCCATGGAGCTGCTCTGCAGTTACATCGGCTTGGCTGTGCATAACCACGCCCTAACCCAGACTCTGGCCCAGCGTGTAACCGAAAATCTGCGTCTGATGGCTTCGCTCCACGGCTTCTATGACAGCGCTCTAGAAGCATTCGCCACCGCCATTGACGTGAAACACGTGAACATTCACGGTCACTCTCTGCGCGTGGGGCGCTACGCTGCTGCCATCGGCGAAGCCATGGGCGTCGAACCCGGCGAGGTTGCCGCTCTGCGCAGCGCTGGCTATTTGCATGACATCGGCAAGGTGGCCGTCGATCGCCGATTGTTCAGCAAGCCCGGAGCTCTCAATCCGGAAGAATTTCGCGAGATGGCCGATCACACCGTGGTCGGGCATCAGATTGTCAGCAGCGTGGAGTTCCCCTGGCCGAGGATTCATGAATCGGTGCGTTGGCATCATGAGCGCAGCGACGGTTCCGGATACCCCGATGCCTTGGCCAATGACGAATTGCCCATGCCGGTGCGCATCATGGCACTCGCCGATACCTTCGACGCCATGACCAGCCTCCGCCCTTACCGCGAGCCGCTTTCGCTGGGCGGCGCCCTCAGTGATCTGGTGCGCATGACTCCGCAAAAATATGATCCCAACGCGGTGCAGGCCCTTTTGATCCAGGTGCGACGCGATGCCGTGGGCAGCAATCGAACTCCACTCCTCGCCGACCACATGTCCGTGAATATTTCTCCAACCGATGTGGACCATTTAGCCGCGACCCTGCAGCACAAGGTCTCGCGGGGCAAAATGTATCTGACCTAGCTCTAACCGTGGCTTTGGAATCTTTGACTTAAGCCTACCTAGGGCCAGCCATACAACATCTTCGGTAACCTTCCAAGCCAGAAACTTTTCCTTGAGTTCGGGTTGATAATGAGAGGGCTGTCGTCCTTTCCTGGACCGGAGTCTTCATGCCTGTGGGACGTACCAAGGTCGCCGTCGTTCTTCTGTCTGTCAGCCTGGCGTGCATCGTCCCGTCCCTGCTGGCTAAAAAGAACGAGAAACCGGCCTCCAGTGCCAGCGATCAACGCCGCGCCCTCCATGCTCTTAATCGCCTGAGTTTCGGTCCACGTCCCGGGGATGCGCAGCGGGTGATGGCGATCGGCGTCGACAAGTGGATCGATCTGCAACTGCATCCCGAAAAAATCGATGACAGCGCCCTTGAGGCTCGCCTGGAGCCCTTCCGCACGACGCGCATGAGCACCACAGAAGTCGCTCAGGATTTCCCTGACGGTCAAGAGATCAATCAGGTGATGAATGGCAAGAAACCCATGCCGTCCGACGCCGCGTTGCGAATGGTCTATCAAGTTCAGATCGACCGACAACAGGAAAAGAAAGAACGCTTGGAAGCCGCCAAGAATCATCCTGGGGCGTCCACGATGGCGTCGGACACACACGCAACTGTCGATCATTCCACGCGGAGCCCGGGCTCGCCGAACAACGAGATTGCCGCAGATGCTAGCGCAAAGACCTCTCCAGACAATGGGGATGCAGTCGCGCCCTCCGCGCTTGCGGCGAAGATGACCCCAGAGGAGAAAGAAGAGGCTCGCCGCCGCGAGGAGGAACTTTACGCCGACTTGGATGTGCAGCAATTGCCGAGCATTCCGCCCGATCAGCGTTTCAAGAAAATTCTCAGCCTGTCGCCGACGGCGCAGCTTGCATTGGCCGACACGTTGCGCGGAGGTAAAGGTCAGGCGTTTCTCGAAGGCCTGCTTCCCAGGCAAAAGGAAACCCTGCTCGCATTGAATGGTCCTGCGGGAGTGGTCACTGGCGAACTGGCGCAGGCCAAGCTTCTGCGCGCCATCTACAGCGAGCGTCAACTCCAGGAAGTGATGACCGATTTTTGGTTTAATCACTTCAATATATTCGCGGACAAGGGAGTCGATCGACTCCTCATTACCAGCTACGAGCGCGATGTGATTCGACCGCGCGCGCTGGGCAAGTTCGAAGACCTGCTGATAGCCACGGCCAAGAGTCCGGCAATGTTGTTCTATCTCGACAACTGGCTCAGTGTGGGGCCAAACTCGCCGCAAGCTCTGGGCATTCCGGTGCATCCATCCGGGCCACCACGGCCAAATAAGGGCAAGCGTCCTAGCGGCCTCAACGAGAATTACGGGCGCGAGTTACTGGAACTCCATACCCTGAGCGTGAACGGCGGCTACTCGCAGCACGATGTCACCGAAGTTGCCAAGGTGTTTACCGGCTGGACCATCGAGAAACCTAACGAAGGCGGCGGCTTCAAATTCGAACCCAGGATGCACGAGCCCGGACCGAAATTTGTACTCGACCACCGCATCAAGCCGAAAGGGGAAGGCGAAGGACTGGAATTGCTGCACCGTCTAGCCGCCAGTCCGCAGACTGCGCACTTCGTCTCGCTCAAGCTCGCGGAACGTTTTGTATCGGATGATCCGCCTCCTGCTTTGGTCGACCGCCTGGCGAAGACTTTCCTGAAAAAGAAGGGCGACATTCGCGAAGTGCTGACTGTGCTTTTTCAATCGCCTGAGTTTTGGGCTGACAGCACCTATCGCGCCAAGGTGAAAACTCCTCTGGAATTCGTAGCTTCAGCCCTGCGTGCCACCGGCGCTGAGGTCGACGACGCATTGCCGCTCACACGACAGCTCAACGGTATGGGTATGCCACTTTACGGCGCGCAGCCGCCCACCGGCTATTCCATGAAGGCCGAAACGTGGGTAAGCTCATCGGCACTGCTCAATCGCATGAATTTTGCTTTGACGCTTAGCAGCGGCAAGATCAAGGGCGTTAAGGTGGACGTGGCGCAATTCGCGGCCAGTACTCCGAGCAATACCCCATTGGATTCGATCCGGACACTATCCACCCTCGAGCTCGGCCTGCTCGACGGAGACGTATCGAAGCAAACGCACGACTCGATTGCATCACAGATCGGCGCCGCGGCAGGAAGCAGCGCAGCGCGCAAGCCGGTGGACGCAGTGCGGCCTCCGGACGTTAGCACTATCGCGGGCTTGTTACTCGGCTCGCCAGAGTTTCAGAGAAGATAGCTACTAACTACCAGCTTCTGGACAGAACCTAAGGCAACAGCAGCTAGGAGCGCGGTAGCCCGATGTTAATAGCTAGTGGCCAGGAGCTGCTTTATTATGTCCATCACTCGTCGCATCTTTCTTCGCAACAGCGCACTCGCCGTCGTCGGCACGGCCGCGGTTCCGAGTTTTCTCGCTCGCGCCGCCAGGGGCGCGGTTCAGCCGGGTTCCCGCACCAGGCGCCTGGTTGTAATCTTTCAACGCGGCGCGGCCGACGGTTTGAATATCGTGGTGCCTCATGCCGAGCCGCAATATTACGCGATGCGGCCCAGCATCAACATTCCGCGAAATTCCGTAATCGATCTGGATGGCTTCTTCGGCCTGCATCCGTCACTCGCGCCGTTCCAGCCCCTCTGGCAGCAGCGTCAACTGGCGATTGTGCATGCCGCCGGGTCGCCCGACCCCAACCGCTCGCACTTCGATGCCCAGGATTTTATGGAGTCCGGTACTCCGGGCGTAAAGTCCACCGACGATGGATGGCTCAACCGTGCGTTGCGCAACTTGCCACAGTCGCAGAAATCCGCGTTCAAGGCCGTTGCCATGGGCCCGTCCATACCACGTATTTTGAGTGGTGCCGAGCCCGCCATCGCCATCAACAACATCAATGATTTCTCGGTCGGGGGCCGCAATCCGAAAGCCTCGCCGGTCGCCAATACTTTCGAGGCCATGTACGATCACTCCCTCGATACCGTGATGCACGGCACAGGCGAAGAAACATTTGACGCGGTCAAGATGCTAAGGTCGGCGGACCCTTCGAAGTACAAACCGGCTCCCGGCGTTGATTATCCCAAGGGACACTTCGGCGACAACCTGCGCCAGCTTGCTCAACTCATTAAGGCGAATCTCGGTGTGCAGGTGGCGTTTGCTGACATCGGCGGTTGGGACCATCACGTCAACGAAGGCGCAACTGAAGGCCAGATTGCCAATGTACTGCGCGACTTCTCGCAATCACTCGCAGCTTTCTGGACCGATCTCGGCGACCTCGGGGAAGATACGGTGGTCGTCACCATGTCGGAGTTCGGCCGCACCGCACGCGAGAACGGCAATCGCGGCACCGACCACGGCCATGCCAACGTCATGTTCGTGCTGGGCGGGCCCGTGAAAGGCGGCAAAGTGTACGGACGTTGGCCGGGCCTCGATCAGGCGCAACTCTACGAAGGCCGCGATCTGGCGCTGACCACGGATTTTCGTCAGGTGCTCGGCGAGGCCGTTGCGCGCCACATGGGCAACAAGAATCTGGCGACAGTGTTTCCGGGGTATGAAAATCAACCTGGTAAATTCTTGAGATTGTTGGGATAACGAGAACGAGTAGACGGCACACTCTTACTAGATCTCAATCAGCACATCGCCGTTCTCAATCTTCAGCGGATAAACCGCAATCTTCATGCTGGGATTCTGCGTGGCCTCACCGGTCTTTGTGTCCCATGCCCAGCCGTGCCATGGGCACACCACCTTACCGCCTTCGATCATTCCTTGCCCCAGTGGCCCGCCGCGATGCAGGCAGACGTTCTCCATAGCGCTATAAATACTATTCACGTTAGCTACGCAGATCATCTTGGTTGCGCAGGGAAATTCTTTGGTTTCGTCGGGGGGCGGAAGTTCGGTCTCGGTGGTGAGCTTGATAAAATCTGGCACGAATCCTCAATCTTTCGGGATGGAACCACCGAGCTTCGCTCGGCGGGCAGCCGGGGACGGCTGTCCCCACATTATTTGCTGACGACTGGTAGCCAAAAGTTGACCGCTATTTCGGCTGCACCGTTTGGGCGATCATCACCTGCCGCTTGAAGTTCTCCACCATGTTCGGATCGAGCCGCACTTCCGTGGGTCTTCTCGCAACCGTCATGGTGTCAATCTTGTCCTGCAGCTTGAGCAGCGCGTAGAAAAGATTCTCTGGCCGCGGCGGGCATCCCGTCACATACACGTCCGTGGGCACGATTTTGTCGACGCCCTGCAACACGGCATACGTATTGAACGGCCCGCCCACCGACGAGCACGCACCCATCGAGATCACCCACTTCGGGTCCGGCATCTGGTCGTAAATGCGCTTCACCACCGGCGCCATCTTCAATGTCACCGTGCCCGACACGATCATCAGATCAGCCTGCCGCGGGCTGGGACGAAACACCTCCGCACCGAAGCGCGCGATATCAAATCGCGAAGTCGAGGCGGCGATCATCTCAATGGCACAGCAAGCCAGCCCAAACGTCATCGGCCACACGGCAGACTTTCGCGCCCAGTTGAAGACGTAGTCGACCGTGCTGATCATGAAGTTCTTTTCGAATCTATTTTGCAGCCAGCTCATCAGGGGACCTCGGTCCGTGAAGCTTCGACACAATTATACGTTCAATCGCGTCGCAAATGGCTCCTCGGCATCGTTGTCGAGTTGCCGCGCCATCGAGACTCAGCTACAAATAGAAATATCCATGGATTCACAATCCGAGGTGGCCGCTGCCCACAAACGCATCCCGAACCAGTTTGTCGATGCCTGGGCTCGAATTCGCACCTCTCAATTCTGGATGGTCGCCATCGCCCTATTTCTTCGCGTGGGCTGGATCATCGTCGGCCACACCTACAAATTCAAAAGTGCAGAAGATAACTTCGGCTTCGGTTGGGAGATGGGACGCATCGGAGCCGCTATCGCCTCCGGCCGCGGCTTTAGCGACGCTTTCGGCGCGCCCACCGGTCCCACGGCATGGGAACCTCCTCTTTATCCATATTTGACGGCCGGCGTTTTTCACATCTTCGGCATCTATTCGCGAGCATCTGCCTTTGTCCTGCTCACCATCAACAGCATTTTCTCCGCACTCACTTGCCTCCCCATTTTCCTCATTGCGCGCCGAATCTTCTCGGAGAAGGTCGCGGTCGGCGCCGCCTGGACCTGGGCGCTTCTGCCTTACGTCATGTTCTGGTGCACCCGTTGGGTATGGGAGACGAGTCTCTCCGCCTTGCTGCTTGCCGTTATTTTCTGGCTGGCGCTGACCATGGAAGATCGCGAGGGACTGAAGCCTTGGCTGCAGTTCGGCTTGCTCTGGGGGATCGCGGCGCTGAACAGCACAGTGCTGATCGCATTCCTTCCAGCCTCCGGTTTATGGGCGTGGTATCAGCGCGCGAAACGGCGCAAGCCTTCGCTCACGGGTGTGGTGCTGGCTTGCGTAGTCTTCATCGCCTGCGTCACCCCGTGGACGGTGCGGAACTATCGAACCTTCGGAAAGTTCATCTTCATCCGCGATAATCTAGGCGCAGAACTCCGCCTGGGCAACGCCCCTGGCGCTGACGGAACGTGGATGCAGTATTTGCATCCCACCCAGGATACGTTCGCCATGCGCCAGTACACCTCCATGGGCGAGTTGGCCTATATCGAGCACCGCAAGCGGCAGGCGCTCGATTACATCGAGGCCGATTATCCGCGCTTCGCCATTCTCGGCCTCAAGCGCTTCATCTATTTCTGGGCGGGACCGCCGCGCCTGGCAAAAATCTGGTGGCTAGCGGAGGTGAAAAATTCGCTCTTCCTGGCCTCCTCCGTTCTGATGTTCTGGGGACTAGCCCGCGCTCTTCGCCAGCACAAACCCGGCGCCTGGCTGCTGTTCTGGCTGATCCTGCTTTATCCGGCGATCTATTACGTGGTCTACCCCGGCCAGCGCTATCGCCATCCCATCGAGCCGGAGATGACAATCCTGGGGATTTATCTGCTTACCGAAGCTGGCAAAAAAGAAATCGGCGCTCAATAAATCGTGTACCCCGGCGCCGGCGTCCGCAGATCAGGCTTCGACGCCATCAGCAACAACGCCCCTTCGCGTTTGAACGCTCGCAGATCGTCCAGACTATGAAATGACCTGGTCTGATAGTCATCTGGCGTGGGCGTGTCATCAGGAATACGGAAAGCCTCAACATTTTCGAACGCATGCTTCTGCAGCAGTTCGACGTACTCTGCCTCCGACCGCACATGCACCGGAACCTTCAGCTTGTCCACCCACTGCAGCGAGTACTGATTATCTCTGTATAGATTGATCAGGATGAATAATCTTCCCCGCGGCGCCATCACGCGAAACAGCTCCATCAGCGCACGATCCTGATCGGCATAGTAGTAAAACGACTCCACCGACAACACCTTGTCAAAGAAATTTTCTTCCCAGGGAATCTGTTGCGCCGATCCCCAGACGTAAAGCAGGTTGTCAAAATCTTTAGAAGCCGCACGCGCTTCCCGAATCATCTCGTCAGAAACGTCCAGCCCCACCACCTGCCCGAATCCATCCGGTCCCTCGCCAACCAGCCGCGCCAGCAGCCGAGTTGCCCATCCCGATCCGCAACCCAGGTCCAGCACGCGCTCCCCAGGACGCAAATTCATACGGCGAATCGTCTTCGCCGTGATGTCGAAGTGATGGCTCTCCATCTTTAGGCCTTCGCCAGCCGCGGCCCAGCGGTTGAATTCCTGTTGCAGTTTCTCGTCGGGAGTGAGAGGTTTGTCGGGCAAGCGAATTTCCTTTTGTGAATTTCCCGCTGCTCTATGCTACAGTTTTCCTCCTCATGGCGACACGCCCTCAGAATCCTCCCCCGCAGCCCGACCCTGGATCGCTCTACTGTCCGAACTGCTCCGAAGAAGTAACCGATCCCTTAACTTGCGGCGACTGCTCCGCTGTTATCTGCCGCCGTTGCGGCAGCCCGCTCGAATCGCCCGACGAACTGGGAATTGGATAATGGAATCCCCTGCAACGACAACTATCGAAGTTCCCGCAGTCCTCTCACCACCCACCCTGATTCGCGGACTCGGCCTGCTCGATTCCGTGCTGCTGCTCGTCAGCGGCATCATCGGTTCCTCAATTTTTCTCACCGCCAAGGACATCGCCGGCCCGCTCCCGCAGCCCGCGCTGTTCTTGCTGGTCTGGGTCATCGGCGGCGTAATTTCTCTCTTCGGTTGTGTCGCCTTCGCCGAACTCGGATCCATGTTCCCAGAGTCCGGCGGCCAGTACGTTTATCTTCGAGAGGCCTACGGCGACCTCGTTGCCTTCCTCTATGGCTGGATGCTCTTCGCCGTCGCCAATGGTGGAACCATCGCCGCGCTCTCCGTAGCGTCCGCCGCCTATACCGGCCAAGTTTTTCCCATGGTTTCGCAGGAGCATGTCGTCGTCTCGCTCGCGGGTATCACCATCACTCGCGCCCATGTTTTCGGTCTGTTCCTCATCGCGGTCCTCACCTACGTAAACGTTGTCGGCCTGCGCTGGGGTACGCTGCTACAAAATCTGTCCACCTGGACTAAGTTCGCCGCCATGGCGGCCTTCGTATTTCTCGGATTCGCCATCGGCAAAGGCGACTGGTCACATTTCCATTCGCACGGCGTCGGTCTCACCATGGGACTTCATCCCGGTCAACTCATCTCTGCGATGGGCATCGCCTTGATCGCCGTCTTCTGGGCCTATGACGGATGGGTCTATATCACCTGGGTCGCAGGCGAAGTGAAAGAACCGCGACGCAATGTGCCGCTGGCCATGGTGCTGGGCGTGCTCGTGGTCGGCGTCATCTACATGGCAATGAACGTCACCTATCTCTACGCTCTCCCGCTCAGCGAAATCGCCCGCCACGAAACCATCGCCCACGTCGCCGCAGCCGCGTTGTTTTCTCCACATGCCGCTTTGTGGCTCTCGCTCATGATCGCGCTCTCATGCTTCAGCGCCGCAGCCACCTGCACGCTCTCCGGTGCGCGGGTCTATCTTGCCATGGCGCAGGATGGCGTCTTCTTCAAGCGCATGGCAGTTATCCATCCCAAATGGCGAACGCCCGCCTTCAGCCTGATTGGTCAAGGCATCTGGGCTGCTCTGCTCACTATCAGCGGCCGCTACGATCAGCTCTACACCTACGTCATCTACGGCATGGTGCTCTCCTACACTCTCACCGTGATTGGAATGTTCCTGCTGCGCTGGAAGCGCCCCAACATCCCGCGTCCGTACCGCTGCACGGGATATCCCTGGCTCCCCGCGATCTACGTTCTGGTGGGAGTCGCCTGGACGCTAAACACCATCATTACCCGTCCCAGCGAAGCCTTCTGGGGTACCGCAATCGTGCTGATCGGCGTTCCAGGGTATCTTTATTGGAAACGTAGCAGCCGGAAGTCCGAATCCGTGTTGTGAAAGGGCACGGCTTTAGCATTCCGTCAGGGCCCCACAATGACGACCCTGGCACCTGCTACACCAACGGCCACGACTGGTGGCGTGCAGAATGGCGCGCAAAATTCTGCTGGCGCCCCGATTTTTTTTTCTCTTATTCGGATATCACGCAACAAACCGCCCGCTAGAGCCATCAACTCCGCCGTTTTTCCTTCCATTGGCGCCTTGATTACACGAACCACTGTTCGTTTTTCGTAACAAGAACAACCGACACCTTGCGTCGTTGCCAGTCTCCTGCTACTTTCCAGCCAACCAACGGGCCAGCACTGATCTCGTCGATCGCAGAGGGCTAGCCTTCTTTGCTGGGGTGTCGCGAAACAGCTGAATGCTTCTCTGCTTCTCTTCGAACTAAACTCGGCCCAATCGAAAGGAGATTTATGTCTACTCCGAAAAAAACTCTTCCACTTGCCGGTAGTGAGCGCGCTCCGCTGGAAGGAGCACGAGAAATAGGTCCAGCCAATCCCAACGAGACGGTTGATGTGACGATTCGTCTGCGATCCCGCGCCGGGAAGAAGCCGATCGTCAACTCTGCGGAGTTCACCAAACCGATACAAGAACGGACGATTTTGAGCCGCAAGGAATTCGAGCAACGTCACGGGGCGGACCCCGAAAGCATTGCCCTTGTCGAGTCCTTTGCCCGCGAACACAAACTCCTCGTGAAGGAGAAAAGCCCGGCGCGCCGGACGGTCATTCTCTCCGGGACTGTCGCTGCGATGAACCAGGCATTTGGTGTCACGCTGAAGGAATACCAGCATCCTAGCGGCAAGTACCGAGGCCGCACCGGCGCGATTCAGCTTCCCGCCGAACTGCACGATGTAGTCGAGGGGGTTTTTGGCCTGGACAATCGTCCCCAAGCCAAGCCGCATTTTCGTAAACGGCACGGGCGGGCCGGGTCCCGTGCCGCTGCCGTAAACCTGTCCTACACGCCGGTCCAAGTCGCCACTCTCTACGACTATCCCACCGGTGTGGACGGATCCGGAGAATGTATCGCCTTGGTCGAACTGGGCGGCGGCTACAATCCCACGGACTTGAGCACTTACTGGAGTCAACTCAAACTTCCGAAGACGCCAACCGTATCGGCAGTTTCAGTTGGCAACGGCAGCAACAATCCTACGGGCGATGCCAACGGTCCGGATGGCGAAGTGATGTTGGATATTGAAGTCTGCGGAGCGATCGCCCCGGGCGCCAAAATCGTCGCTTACTTTGCGGAAAATACCGACGCCGGCTTTCTGAACGCGGTCACAACCGCCGTCCACGACAGCACGAATAATCCGTCTGTGCTCTCCATCAGTTGGGGGGGGCCAGAATCCAGCTGGACGCAGCAGGCTATGACGTCCATGGATGAGGCATTTCAATCCGCAGCCGCGATGGGGGTTACCGTTTGCGTGGCGGCCGGAGACGATGGCTCCACGGACGGGGTCACAGATGGCCTGAACCATGTGGATTTTCCCGCATCTAGTCCCAATGTGCTCGCCTGTGGAGGCACTGAACTGGTGGCGTCAGGAAACACCATCACCAACGAGACGGTGTGGAACGAAAGCGCGAATAATGAGGGCGCGACCGGAGGCGGCGTCAGCGACGTCTTTCCCCTTCCCAGCTATCAGAGTGGGGCAGGCATTCCGCCGTCCGCCAATCCTGGACAACATGTCGGCCGGGGGGTTCCGGATGTGGCCGGGGACGCCGATCCGTCCACCGGTTACGTAACCCGAGTCGATGGGCAACCCGACGTGATCGGGGGCACCAGTGCGGTGGCTCCGCTCTGGGCGGGATTGATCGCGCTTATCAATGAGAGCCTTGGAAAGCCGGCAGGCTTCGTCAACCCCTTGCTTTATCAGGACGCCCGCGCGGGTGGCATCTTCAATGACATCACCTCCGGCAACAACGGCGCCTATTCGGCAGGTCCGGGATGGGACCCGTGTACCGGACTCGGGTCGCCCGTCGGCGGCCAGATTGCAGCCGTGTTGGGGACGTCCGCCCCCTCGACTCAAGCCAAGAGAACGGGTACTTAACCCTGGAGGTCAAAGTGGCGCGACCCGCGATGTGTCGCGCCACTTCTCATCATTCATATAGATTTTCCGAGCATCCGACTCAGACATAGCCTTTCGCATACCAAGCTACGACCCTGCCAGGCCTTGGGTGTGACCGCAGTAACTTTATTTACACCCCCACTTGCAGTACCTTGGTGTAGTGTCCAGAAGTTTGTGATTGATCGCATTCGCGCCTTCTTTGGAGAAGACATGAGCCGCTCTGTTGTCCTTCGCCTGTTTGTTGTCGGGTTCTTCATCACCACTCTGCTCACCGGATGCTCGCGCGATCCCAATGTCCGCAAACAGAAATTCTTGGAGAGTGGCGACCGCTATTTCGACAAAGGTAAATACCGCGAAGCGGCAATCCAGTATGCCAATGCGTTGCAGGTCGACTCGCGTTTTGCCCAGGCTCATTACAAGCTCGGAGAAACTTATCTCAGGCTCGGCGACGGCAACCACGCCGTTCAGGAACTCTCGCGCACCGTCGATATCGATCCGGACAATTACGCCGCCCATATCGACCTGGCGAATCTTTGGGTCGACGGGTCGCGAACTCAGGATGGCTCGGTGAACGACGAATTCCTGAAGCAAGCGCGTGTGGAACTCGACCTTCTCCGTCAGAAGCAGCCTCAGGATCCAGCAGTCTTCCAGGCATGGGCCAATTATTATGCCGCACAGAATAAATTAGGCGATGCTCTGCAGGAGATGCAGAAAGCCATCGCCACCGATCCCAACCGATCCGAGCTTTACCTGAATTTGGCGAGCCTTCAACTCCGATCCAACCTCGCTGACCAGGCTGAGGCTAATTTCAAGAAAGCCGCCGACCTCGACCCGAAGGCAATGAACGCTCAACTGGCTCTGGGAAGATTTTACGAGTGGCGCAACCGCATGCCCGAAGCCGAGCAACGATTCAAGCACGCCATCCAACTTGCTCCCAAGGATCCTGCTCCGCGCGAGGAGTTGGCTCGCTTATACATGGCGGAAGGCAATCGAAATGAAGCTGAGACGCTGCTAAAGCAGGCCAAAAGTGACCTCTCGGATAATTCGGAAGGCTACCGACTGCTTGGCGACTTCTATTTCGCCACGGGTGATATTGACAAAGCCATGGCGGAGTACTCCTCGCTGTATAGCGATCATCCCAAGGACCCTCGCGTTAAGAAAAACTACATCCAGCTTCTGATCCTGAAGAACCGTCTGGAGGAAGCTACTAAGCTAAACAATGAAGTTCTGAAGGCGAATCCGCGTAACGTGGACGGGCTGATCGCTCGCGGCCAGATACAGATCCGCCAAAACGACCCAGCGGGCGCGGTGGATTCTCTCCAGCAGGCGGTCAAGGACGATCCCAACCAAGCCGATGCTCATTATCAACTCGGCCTCGCTTTTGATCTGCAACACAATAATGCCCGTGCCGAATCGGAGTGGCGTGAGGCCGTGCGCCTACGTCCTGCTTTTATAGATGCACAGCGCGGTCTGGCCCTGCTGGAACTGGGCCGAGGTGATCTTGATGCGCTCACGCAAACCGCGCAGCAAATCATCTCCGTCGCGCCCAACGCTCCCGACGGGTATCTCTACCGCGCGGTGGCGGAGATGAATCGGCAAAAATATTCCGATGCCCAGCAAGACCTGACCAAGACGATAGGCATGGCTTCGGGAAGCTCCACGCCCTACGTGCAAATGGGAAACCTTCATCTGTTGCAGAAGCAATATGGAGAGGCGATCAAGTTTTATCAGGAGGCACTCGATAAGGACCCTGTGTCCACCGACGCGCTGCAGGGAATCATGAATGCCTATCTGGTACAGAAGCAGCCTGATCAGGCTATCGCTGCGGCGCGGGCGCAGATCACAAAATCGCCCGAAACCGGGGGCTTCTACGATCTGCTGGCCACCGCGCTGTTCCAAAAGAAAGATCTGAGTGGCGCCGACGCCGCGCTGCGCAAGGCCATCGAGCTCGATAAGAATAATTCCGACGCGCTTTGGAAGCTAGGTCAGGTGCAGGTGGCGGAAGGCTCCATCGACCAGGCGCTGGCCACGTATCTGCAGTCCATCAAGGATCACCCGCGCGAGATTGAGTTCTACATTCTGAGCGGCGAGATGTACGAATCCCAAGGCAGCAAGGACCAGGCGAAGGCGATGTATCAGAAGGCGCTCGAAATTCAGCCCAATAATCCGGTGGCTTCCAACAATCTCGCCTACTTGATCCTGCAACAGCTGGACAAGGGCGGCAATGTCGACGTCGCGCTGGCGTTGGCGCAGACGGCGCGCCGAGGCTGGCCTGATTCTCCGCACGCTGCGGATACTCTGGGCGTTGCATATCTTCAGAAAGGCGTCTATCAATCCGCCATCGACATGTTCCAGGAGTCCTTACGGCTAAGCGAAAAACAAGGCACAACGGACAGTCCCACGGTCCACTATCATCTGGCTCTCGCTTATCAAAAGATCAACCAGCCGGCCCAGGCGCGCCAGCAACTGGAGCGCGCGCTGAAGATCAATCCTAACTACGCAGACGCGCGCAAGGCGTTGTCGGAACTGCGCGGATAGAACAGGCTGTTTCCACCATACCGCGACTCTCCGAGACCCCGCAGATCCACGGGGAACCGTCTCCGCTCTGCATTGTGGGACGGATCAACTCCGCGTTCGGGAGCGTTGCAAGGTCTGGGAAGGTTTTTCGCCGAAGCGCATCTGGTATTCGGCAGCGAAGCGGCCAAAGTGCAGGAAGCCCCAACGCGAGGCCGTGCCGGTGACGCTCGCACCCTGGTTCGGTTGCGAAAGATCGTCATGCGCGCGTTCCAGACGCAGTTTGCGCAGGAACTGCATGGGCGTGTATCCGCGCTTGCGCTGGAAACTGTGTTGCAGGGTTCTTGAGCTGACACCTGCGGCCATGCAAATGTCCCCCAACGATAGCGCAAGATGAGCGTTCGCACTCATATATTCCTCGGCGGCGCGCACCTGCCACGGACCAGCGTCGCGAGAGCGAACCAGCAACCGCGTATAGTTATGCCGTTGCGCTTCGAGCAGGAGCGAGACGAGATCGTTCTCTAGCACACGGGCCGCCAGCCAGTGCGGCCCTTTTTCTTCGCCGCGCTGATTATGATCCTCTTTGCTCTTCTGGCCGAGGTGGTTGCACAGACTCAACAATAGTCGGCGGAAGCGTTGGCCGGCCTCAGTTCTCAGTTGGAAGCGTGGAGAAAACACCAGGGGTGTGTTGGTTCCCCGGACGAGCATCTTCTCCAATTCCTGAACCAGATTTTCGCGGCTGAGTCTGAGAAAAAGCAGTTCGAAGCGTACGGGGGTGCGAACCTCGACCGGCTGCAATGGCGATTCCACCAAGCCCGACCCCGAGCGTACCGGGACCAGTTCGCCTTCCACGTTATGCTCCACTTCTCCGGCCAGGGCAAGAACCACCGCATAGGAATCGCCGGGCAACTGAGCGTGCACCTTCATCGCTCCAGTTGTCTTAACCCGTGACAAGTGCATTCGCGGACTCTGCGCGACGGAGATCTCCGTGGAAAACGTCGAACTCGGACTCAGTAATTCGGCACGATAAGGAACGGCGGATTCGGCTAGCAAAGACGCGGCTTCGTCCGCGTCCGCGGTATGCAGAGCCAGAGGATAAGAAAGCAGATTTTGCTGAGCCGGGTCTACGCCTTCCGAGAACATCGCCCCTCGTATTACGATTGCTAGTACCTTAATCTTCCGGGATCGCAGAGCGCAAGAGTGAATCTTTTATTGAAACGATTTACTACGATCTGCCCGCCCGCTGCTGTACCTTGGGCATCAATGCAAGTACGCCCAATTGCGTAAACCGGATTGCTGAATGCTCCCGCTTGTTGACAATCACTAGAGCGCCTCTGGGTGCGCCTTGTGGAGGGTGATTAACACGATGGATACAACACAACCGCAACAGCGCAGGTGGGAGCGTTACCAGGTAAAAATCCGTACCAAGGTGACCTTGAACAAGGAGGGTGAGACGAGCAGCTTCCACGGCGAAGCCAGCGATGTCAGCCAAGGCGGACTTAGGCTGTTCCTGCCACGCGAGCTCGATCCGGGCATCATCGTGTTGCTGGAATTTCCCCTCCCTTACAACTCACGGGTCATGGCGATTCGCGGCCTGGTCAGGAACCGCAGCGGATTCAGTTATGGCATCGAGTTCATGCACCCAACCGTATACCAGCAAGAGACGATGATTCAGTTATGCAAAACCCTGCAACTGCTGCTGTGAGCTCCAACCCAGAATCAAATTCGTTAGGTGACCTGCTGGGGCAGCTTTATGAAACGTTCGTTGATCTGGACCGAGGGCAATGCAACCGGCTGGTCGTGTTCGAACTGGCAATGGCGATTCGTCCTGCCCACGCAGCTCAGTGGGGAAAAAGCTATCGGTACGTACGACCGGCTCGCGGCGGCGAAGTTTCACGAGCACACCTGCGAGCCTCCTGTGACCGGTTCGGCCACTGCAACGAAACACGATGCCAATTCCTCATTCATTGATCGCGCTCGAATGCTCATTTTGCGAGGCTACAAGCCCAAGGATGCTGTCGAACTCGTATTGCAGGAAATGGCGATTGAGTGGGGCAGCCATTCGGAAACCATGGAAAAGGTGCGGGCCGCCGCCGAGGAATTCTTGTCGAGAATCCGCCTGGGCCTGATCTGAGATACGGACCATCGCGGCAACTGCGCAAGGGCTGCGCGCACTCTTGAAGTCAATCAGCAGCGATATCGTTGTCCTCCGCACCATCGGCTTGAGGACGGCGAGCGGAGCGGTTGGAAGGAAGACCGGCGTCGCGGATCTTATAGAGCAGGGCTCGATAGCTGATGTTGAGGGCACGAGCGGCCTGTTTGCGGTTCCAGTGGTGATGCTGCAGTACCTTCAGAATGATCTTGCGCTCCAATTCATGGACGGCCTGGCGAGTTATCTTCTTCAACGAGATGGGTCCGTCGACAGCGATGTCGGTGCTGAAGAAATCCTGTTGTTGCGGTCGCAAATCGCTGGAGATGGCTTCTTCGGTGCCCAGGATGACATAGCGCTTTATCAGGTTTTCCAGCTCGCGCACGTTCCCGGGCCAGTGATATTTCTTCAGGGCATTCATCAAATCGGTGGAGAGCGGCTTGGCGCGCGAATTGAATTTACGGTTGTAGCATTCGAGGAAATAGTTGATGAGCTCCGGCAGATCGGAAATTCGCTCACGCAACGCCGGCATGTGAAGATTGACGACGTTGATGCGGTAGAAAAGGTCAGCCCGGAAAGCGCCGTTCGCGATTTCCTCTTCCAGCTTCCGATTGGTGGCGCAGACGACCCGCACTTCTACTTTCTTGTCTTCCTGGGCGCCGATGCGGCAAAACTGGCCATCCTGCAGCAGTTGCAATAATTTCGACTGCAAACTCATGTCGAGTTCTGAAATCTCATCCAAGAACAACGTGCCACGATGTGCCATCTCGACGCGACCTGGCTTGGTGCCGAAGGCGCCGGTGAAGGCGCCTTTTTCGTAGCCAAAGAGTTCGCTCTCCAGCAGTGTTCCGGGGATCGCGGGGCAATTCACCTTCACCCATGGTCCGCTCTTCCAGGGTGAAGCGGCATGAATCATGCGGGCAATAATATCCTTGCCGGTGCCACTCTCCCCTTGGATCAGCACAGGCACGTTTGCTCCGGCTATTTTGGCGAGCCGCTCGCGCAGAGCCCGCATGGCGTCGGTGCCTCCAAAGACCACCGCCTCGGGAGGCATCTCCCCAAGAGGCTGGATCAGAGAACTAACTGAGTTTGCAGTGCTCATAAGGCCTTCCCGTCTCGACGGGACGGGCTACCGTTTGCGTGCATCCGGAGAACCAAACGTAGATGAATGGGCTGGTACAGGTTAAGGCTAGTCTAACTAGTTGACGAAAAGCAACTTACCAAAGATTTCAAGGGAATGCAGGGGGTAATCGAGGAGGAAGCCTGCCCGCAGGCAAGCCGGGAGCGGAATAAGGGAAAAGTTTTTCACACCAAAGAACGTTGCTTCCTTCGTGACGCCGTAGGCTTGACTCGGGCATTAACCAGCGGCCGGGAAAATTTCAGGCCAACCAGGTTATAAGCTTCGGCGTGCTCGGTTCGAAGAACTTTGGCGCGCAGCGTACGCGAGGCTCTCGGCAGTGCTGCCAGTGCGGCTAATGGTGCGCTCGGAATTTCCAGCGAAACCTCCGCCATTGCTGGGAGAGAGCGGCGAACCGCTACAAGCATGCCTCCGGCGGAGACGTTGAGCGCGGTGGCAAATTCCAGGAACTCCTTCTCTTGCTCGAGTCGTGTTCGGACGAATACGGGTATCGCCAAAGGCAAGCGTGGCCATCGCCGACGCTCTACGCTTGGAGCCCTTAAGTTCACGCACACCCTTTCCTTCGTTAATTTACGCAACACTTGAAGCACCTCAGGGGCCAAATCAGGCCTAAAGGACGATATGCTCCGAACCGAGCCTGGGAAAACCATGAATGTCCGACTGACTTCGCCCGAGGAACCGGCAAAAGCCGCACAAACCGCTGTCTTTCCAGCATCTTTAACGTCGTTGGGTTTCTGCCTGCTCCGGGCCCCCAAACAGCGGCCTAAAACCAGCCGGAAGTGCAAGCTTTTGCTACACTTGGGTAATCAGCTTTCATTTTTCGTTGACAAGGAAAAGTAACCTGGCTTACGATTTTGATGCAGCATTCTTCCTTAGAACAGTCGAGTGCGTCCTCCCTTCTGTGTTATGCCATTGCGCTCCTTATGGCCACTGGGCAAAAGAATATTTACGTTTCCGGGCCGGGCGAAGAAAGTACGAATCTACCCGTGTCTCCGGCTCAGGGGACGGGAATGCCCAGCCTGGCGGATCTGCCCCAAGCCTATTCTGAGCTGCAACAGCGATTTCAGCGCACTACCAACGCCTTGGGATCGGCTGCGCATGATTTGAAAACTCCTCTGGCGATTCTGAACGGGTACGTCGAATTACTGCAGAGCGAAAAGCTGGGGCCAATCAGTGACCGTCAGCGGGAAGTGCTGCACGACATGCAGGCCAGCGGTCAACGGTTGCAGCAGTTCATCCAGGACTTCCTTACCTACAGCGCTTTGGAAACCGGCGGCCTGAAAATGCAGTTTGCCTTAGGCAACATCAACGAGTGCCTCTCCGAGGTCTGCCGCTTGTGGTCGACCCGCTTCCAGGAAAAAGGATTGGCCCTTTATTTTCTGGCGAACGAGAAGTTACCGGAATTTGAGTTTGATCTTCCCAAGCTGGAGCGCGTGATCTCCAACCTGCTGGAGAATTCTTTCAAGTTTGTTCCTCAGGGCGGAACGGTTTGGTTGCACGCCGAGCCCTATATGTGGGAGCGCCGTGCTATCGCTCAGCCAGCCTCCGCGGGCGAGCGCCGCCGGCAGACCAATTCTCAACCCAATTCCGTGAAGGTCAGCGTCTCCGATACAGGTCCAGGAATTTCGGCGGAGTTTCATCAGGAAGTTTTCGATGATTTCTTCCGCCTGCCAGGCAATGAAAATCAGGATGGCATGGGCTTGGGTCTTGCAATCGTTCGGCGCCTGGTCCAGGGCATGGGCGGGAAGGTTTGGGTGGAAAGCGATCTAGGCGCGGGCTGCAAGTTTTCATTTCTGATTCCCTTCAAACCCTCCTTGACTCCCGGCGGCAAAGGAAAAAATCGATGAGCGACGCCGCCAAGATTCTTCTGGTGGATGATGAGCCGGCCATGCTCCGCTATATCCGGACATTGCTCGAAGTCGACGACTATAAAGTAGAAACGGCTTCCACCGGGGAAGAGGCACTACAGCGAATAGACAAGGGCATGGAGCCCGACCTGGTGCTCCTCGACGTACTCATGCCCGGCATAGACGGTCTGGAGACGCTGGAGCAGCTTCGGCAGAAACGGCCTGGAGTCAAGGTGGTCATGCTCTCCTGTGTCAGCGACACGCGCAAAGTCGTACAGGCCATGAAACTGGGGGCGTACGACTACCTGACCAAACCCTTTCAAAAGGCGGAGCTCGATGCGGTCATTCACCAATGCCTGGGTCAGGGTAAAGGCCCGGTAGGGGGTGAGGTCGAGGAAGTTGCCGACGACGTGTTCTTCATTGCGGCGAGCCCGGGCATGAGAAAAATCCGCTCGCAGGCCGCGCTGGTCGCCAACGTGGATATCCCCGTATTGCTCTTAGGCGAAAGCGGCACCGGCAAGGAAGTGCTGGCCCGTTTGATTCACAAACTCTCACCGCGGGCGCATCGCACGTTCCTGAAAGTAAATTGCGCGGCCGTGCCCGCCGATTTGCTGGAAAGCGAGCTGTTCGGTTACGAGCCGGGCGCCTTTACCGGGGCGACTCATGCCAAACCCGGCAAGTTCGAACTGTGCAATAAGGGCACCATCCTGCTCGATGAAATTGGCGAGATGCCGCCAGCTCTGCAGGCCAAGCTGCTGCACGTATTGCAGGACCAGCAATTCTCGCGGCTGGGCAGCCGTTCCATCATCAAGGTTGACGTGCGGATACTCGCAGCCACGAACATTGACATCCCGCAAGCCTTAGCCACCAAGCGCCTGCGCGAAGATCTCTACTACCGCCTGAACGCCTTCACATTACAACTGCCGCCACTGCGGGATCGCAAAGAAGAAATACCCGTCCTGCTCAAGCACTTCATGGCCCACATGGCGGAACAGTACGCGCGGCCCCAACTTCCACTCTCGCCAGCACTGCTGGAGGCATGCCAAAGGCATTCTTGGCCGGGCAATCTGCGGGAACTGAATAATTTCTTGAAGCGTTACTTGATCCTCGGGGATGAGCACCTCGCAGCCGCGGAATTGCGGCCCCTTCGTGACGGCAACGGAGGCGGCGCACGCGCTGAGCCTGGCATGAAAGGCGGGGATGCGAGTGGTGGATTGAAATCCCTGGCTCGCAGCGCCAAGGACGAAGCCGAGGGAGAGGCCATCCGGCAAGCGCTCGAACAAACCAATTGGAATCGCAAACAGGCAGCCGGTATCCTGCAGATCAGCTACAAAGCTCTGCTCTACAAAATTCGGCAATATGGAATTGCCGAATCCAAAAGCCACCACAAGCTCTCAGCCGGAGCCTAACCAGCCCACCCCGGAACGCCCTTCTATGCCAATGGCAAGCGCTCTTCCTACTGCACCGTTAGACTGAACCCCGCACTCTGGGTGAACGAGCCCGAAGCCGCAGTGACGGTGAGGGTATAAGTGCCTGCGGGAGTTCCGCTGACCACCGGCTGCTGTTTGGCCTTGCTGCAAGCCGGCAGCGGGATGATGAACGCGAAGAGCGCTAACAACACAAACATTCCGAACAAACGCCTTCGTCTGCGTTTCTTGCCACTCAGCCCGATGATAGCCGCGCCGGGAACGATCAGCCAGAAAGCATAGAACGGCCCCTGCCATCGCGTGGAACTGATCGTGGTCGGGGGACGCGCCGTCGTACTCAGATTAAGCGCGCTCGACTGAGCGCTGGGTCCGCTAAACGTGAGCGTGGCTGGAAGGAACCCGCAACTCGCTCCCACCGGAGCAGAACTGCAACTGAGGGAAACATTAGCTCCAAAGGTCACCACCGGAGCCACCTGCACCGTGTAGACCGCGGTATTGCCAGCGACCACGGTCTGGCTGGAAGGATTGATGTGCAGTGAGAAATTGGTCGATGTAAACGCGGCCGTGGTAGTCGAATTTGCGCTTGTATCGTTCGCATTGGTGGCCGTGGCGATCACCTGACCGGTGCCTGCCGTGGTAGGGGTCACAGTGAATGCTACGGTCACGATCGAACCTGATTGCAGAACTGGGATTAGGCAAGTCGCGGTCGTGCCGGCCGGCGTACTGCAAAGGCTCTCTGATCCGCCCGTGGTGCTGGCGCTGGTAAACGTAGCCGATGTGTTGCTGGAGACCTGACCGCTAACGGTAACGTTCGTCGCCAAATCCGGCCCTTGGTTAAGGACGGTAAAGGTCACCGTGATCGGATTGCCCGCGCTAATCGCTCCTGAAGCAGGAGACTCCACCGGTGCGACGCAGGTAATGCACAAACTGCTCGCTGGTCGCAGCTTGACGGCAAACGCGTCCAGGCTTCCATTGAGCGTGCTCTGAAAGGGCCCTATGGTCTCCAGCGTGCCGGTGGGAGAATTAGTGTCGCCGGCAAAGTAAGTGTTGAGATTGGAATCCACCGTGATGCTGGTTCCTTGATCAACTCCGCTGCCTCCGAAATAAGTGGCGTAAGAACCCACCGTGCTGGTGCCGGACGTCGTGGTTGTCTGAATGTGGGAGAAGAACGCATCCTGCGATCCGTTGAGGCTACTCTGAATCGGGCTCTGCGCAGTCGTCGAGATCACCGGAAAGTCAGTTGACTCGGTCCAACCCGTGAGCAGCGCACCACCGCCTGTATCAACCGCAATCGCCAGGCCCCGGTCGTCCAACGACCCACCCAGGTAGGAAAAATAACTGAGGGCCACGCCGGCGGCAGTGCTTCCTGACGCCTCCGTAGGGTTCGAAAACTTCGCCACGTAGACATCGGTGTTGGTGATATTCGGGGTCCCAGAGCACGACCCCAGTGCCACGCCCGGAGCGTTCAGGCAGGGCTGAAATATTCCGGCGCCGGTGGGAATCACGAAATTGGGAGACTGGGTTGAACCCGTAATGTAGATGCTCGAGGCGGTGGTGTCGATAGTGAGCCCGGTCGAGGAATCGTCGTTGGCACCGCCGAAGTAAGTCGAGAAAAGTAACTGCGCCGCATTGGTCTGTGCGTTGTTGGGATTCAGCTTGGCAACGAATGCATCGGTTGGCTCTGGATTCGCTACGGCGGCACATGTCACGGGTGGGACGACGGTAGTCGGTGGGGGCGTGTTAATGCATGGCTGGTAGGCATTCAGGATCGGGAAATCGCCGGGCGCCAGTCCTCCACTGCCGTTCGTGCCTTCGCCACTGTTATAGAAATTTGTGGTCCCACTAAAGTAAACGTTCCCGGTGTTGTCGACCGCAATGCCGCCGCCAAAAGCAATGGTACCGTTATTGCCCCCAAAGTAGGTCGAATAAGGAACACTGTTCACGTTGCTCAGCCTGGTATTCACTTCGGTCACAAAGAACTGGATGGTGGAATTCGTGGACGGGCTTTGCTGGAACGGGACCGGCAGAGAACTCGAAGGGAAGCCTTTAGCAACATTGGTTGAGGTCGTGGTCCCTGTCACAAAGGCATCGCTGTTGTTATCAATCGCCAGTCCGCTGGCAATGTCAGTACCGTTGCCGGAAAGATAAGTGGAGTAGTTTAACGATGAAAAAGTCGGGTTCAACACGCTGACGAAGACGTGCGTAGCTGCCGTTAGGGGCGCACTTTGGAACGCATTTATCGTGGGGAAATTCGAGGAGGTGGTTGTTCCCGCAACGTAGGCATTACCGCCGTCGTCCACGGCCAGCCCAACCGAAGTATCCGTCCCGCTGCCGCCCAGATAAGTCATGGCGAGCAAACCGGAAGCCCCCAGCGTTGGATTAAGTTCAGCGATGAATACGTTCTGTGCGCCGCTGCCGCCAAGCGTGCTTTGGAACGGTGTCGTGGCGGATAAGGGAAGGTCACTGGCAGTGGTTGATCCCGCGAGGTAGATATTGCCGTTACCGTTCACCGCAATCGAAGGAGAACTGGTCGCGCCGTTCGCCCCACCGAAGTATGTGGAGTAACTGACGGTGGGATCGATGACCAATTCCCGGGTGCGGTCGTAGGCACCGATCTCGAACCCGACTCGATTGGCGGAGCGGAGAACAAAGCGTCCTTCCACCAGCTGCTGCTGGCCCCCAGCGCTTTGGTAGACACGCGGGGCCTGCAAGCGCACATCGGCGCCGGTGCCCTTGAGAATCAAATCTCCGCTGCTCAACTCCAGCTTGCTTGGACCATCAAACTGCAACTCCGCTTGCGAGGGATCGGCACCCGGCGCAACTTTGAAATCGTATTCCAGCTCGCCTTGGCTTCCATAGAAAACCAGATCGATTCCCGGATAAACGCTCTGGTAGTGAACTCCTGCAAACTGTGGAATGCCTGTATGCCAGTTCTGCGGATCGCTGCCGATGAAGTAGTTGCTCCGGCCGGGAAGCGGATCGTTTCCGGCGACGGCTGGCGCCGGGGTAGCCCCAACCAGAGTCATCCGTACGGACTGCACCTTGCGCTCGGCCCGCTTTCGACTGGGAGCCGGCAGCGCCGTTTGCATCGCCAGGGTCGCTCCCGCCGGATCCAGGTAGAGACTGTATCCTGGCCCGCGCGAGACGAATTTCACACGCGGATCGGCTTGCCCCTGATTGGGCTCGAAGATAAGCGGGAGTTGGCCAAGGAGGGCCTGTGCGTCCGGCTTGGAACTGGAAGAAGATCGGCCAAAGATGCTTGGAACCGGGGAGAGGGGAACCTGGGCGGAAGGATTCTGCGAAAAGCGATGGGAGGAGCCCAATCCGAGTATTCCGCAAGCCGCCAACACCAGAACCAAACCCGCTCCTGCGACTCGAACTCCTTTCCAGTTGCGCTTGAATCCTTTTCCCGTCAACTCCCCACGGCCATTTCCCATTACGCTTTTCCTCCGCTGCACACCGATCATAATTGGAGAGAGTAGAACCGAAGCGCGAGTTTTTACCCGGCGCCGGCGAAACCGCCCGCTGCTGACCTGTCACTTAGGAACTGGCGGAAAATAAACAACTACTTAAACATCTGACGGATAGCCAAGTCAAGCGAGCCCCGACTGTCAAGCGAGCCCCGACACCGGGCGCCCCCGACCTGTCAGATGCGTTGGCGGCTGAGGAAAGATGCCGCGAGGTGTCGCGAAAGTGGATGAAGCGATCGCCCCCCACTCGCCCGCTAAGCCTTTCGCCAAGCTTCTGCATACAAAACCCAGAGTTCTTGGCTGGTCCGGATCCCATAGGCGAGGCTCGGGCGTTTACCGACTCAGCTCCATAAGTCTTTTTGCTGTTGCAAACTCCCGGCAACCCGATAAAGTGAAATGCTATCGGGATCCCCCACGAAGCAATGGTGGGACCTGTGCCTTCCAGCCTGGCGGTCGATTCCGTTTCGCATTTGATTTTGGCCTCTTGGGGAACAATGCTTTCGGAGAATGCGCCAAGGACGTACCCAGAATCGCAGGAAAGACGTTTGATGCGGCGCTTCGACATGCGGCTGCCCGCAGTCGTCCGCCTGGATCAAACCGGCCGGAATCAAAAAACAGAATTTAAAACCGAAACGCAGAATGTGAGCGCCCGCGGAGTTTTCTTTTATCTTGACCGGCCGGTTCCCTCCGGTACGCCTTGCGAAGTTATTCTGACCTTTCCGCCCCACATCACGCTCACCGATGCGGTACGAGTACGCTTCACCGCCCGCGTCATTCGTTCAGAATCGCCTCTGCCCTCATTGCGCGTCGGCACGGCCGCTATGATCGAAGATTACGAATTCCTCCGCTCCGCCGACAGTGCAGACTTTCTGACCGCGCTGCAGGAAGAGTGGAAAGCAGCGAACTGAAAATCGGCTTCCGGCATTCGGCATCCGCGGTTCCCGGATTTTGGCATGCCGGCTTTCGCGTCGGGCAAAACAACTTCTGCGTCCCGGAAGCCGAGAGCCGGACGCCGCTCTTACTTCCCCAAATCCTTCCTCTGCTGGCGCAGCCGATTGTAGCGCCGTAAGACGCTTCCCAGATACAGCCCGTGGATCACCCAGGTGGCGATGTACGCCGCGTAGAGAAACTTAATGGAATTCATACCGTCCCCGGTCGTGATGGAGTTTTGTTCAAGGGTGACCTGGCTCGCGCGGAGGTTGCCGGAAGTCCTTCGGCCCCCAGCAAGGCTTCCAGGGCCTGCGCTTCCTCAAGGTCATGCTGCAATAACTCCAGTTGATAACGCCACCAGCAAACCAGGAAGGCGAAGCAGGAGAACGCCAGCCAGTTGATCAGCAGCACGTGCAGCATGCGGGGATCAATCGAACCACCTCCGCCAATCACTGGCTGCGGATGCTGGGTGCGGAAAAACCAGATCGAGAAATACACCAGCGGCACATCGAGCGCACCAAAAATAGCCAGCACCGCCGCCAGCTTCGGAGTCTGCGAGCTATCCGAGAAACGCCGCAGAACCAGATAACTCACATAAATCAACCACAGGACCAGCGTGGTGGTGAGTCGAATATCCCAAGTCCACCAGATGCCCCAAACCGGCCGAGCCCAGATCGGCCCCGTGACCAGCACGACCGTGCAGAAAACCACGCCCACTTCTGCCGAAACCGCTGCTAGAGCGTCCGCCTTGGCGTTCTTCCCGATCAGGTAGACCACCGAAGCCACCAGGTTCACAAAGAACAGTAAAAATGCCGTCCAAGCCGAAGGCACGTGGTAATAGAAAATGCGCTGGACATCGCCCATGGTTCGTTCCATGGGCGCGACCCACAGCGCTTCATAGAAGGCGTAAACCAACAACAGCGCCGTAAGCACCGCTAGGATGGGGAAGGCCCGTTTCATTCCGCCTGCAGGATGGTTTCGAATAAACCCAGACAAGCAGTAGTAAACACCACATCATAGGTGAGAAGCAATACGATCCAGAAGCGCGCCGACCCGTCACCGGCGAGGATGATGCGCGTAGCCTCCACCATCGACTGCACAGCCGGAATCGAGATGGGAAACAACAGAAGTGGCAACATGATTTCGCGGCTGCGCGTACGCAATGACATAGCCGCGAAAAAAGTCCCGTTCACTACCAGCGCCCACGTCCCAAGAACTGCCACGGGAATCAGCTGCCACGCCGGACCGAGGGCGCGCAGGTTGTAAAAAATCATGAACAGCGGAGCCATCACCGCTTCCAGCACGCTCACCAGAATGAAGTTCCCTAGTGCTTTCGCCACGAACAACGCATTAGCCGGAGCCGGAGAAACGCGGTAGGCATCGAGCACCTGGTTGCGCAGTTCGCGCGCCCAGGTCTGATTCAAAGCGACCACCGCCGCAAACAGGAAAGCGACCCAGATCAGCCCTCCCGCAATTTCGCGCGACTCTTCCGCGTTCGGATCAAACGAGAAACTGAAGATCACCACGACCAGCAGCGAAAAAAACAGCATGGAGTTGATGGCATCGCGGGAGCGCCACTCCAGGCGAATGTCTTTCGCGAGTGTAGCCACCGTGATCGAGCGCAGCGAACTCATCGTGTCTCCGCCCGATCTGCAGTCAGGCTCGATGTGCGCTCCACGATCTGCCCGTCCTGCATCCACACAAATTCGTCGGCGACGCCTTCCAGCAGCGACGCCTGATGCGTGACCACAAAAATCGTTTTGCCGCCGTCGCGCATGGCTTTGAGCAACCCCACCATCTCCCGCGCGGAATGAACATCGACGTTGGAAAACGGCTCGTCCAGCAAAAGGATCTTGGGGTCATGCAGGATGGCCCGAGCCAGCGACATCCGCTGCCGCATCCCTTGCGAATACTGGCCCACCGGACGCGTCAACTCCGGATCAAGCCTTACAGAACGAATCACCTGCTCGCAACAACTGTCGCCAGGAGCGTCATACAGTCGAGCGAAGTACCGCAGATTCTCCATGCCGCTCATCTCGTCGTATAGCAGAGACGGATGAGCCATATAGCCGACGTCGCGGCAGGCATCCTGTGGACTCTTCCCCAGGATCGAAACCGTGCCTCGCGTGGGATGAGCCAACCCGGCCAGCGCCCGCAACAGCGTAGTCTTCCCCGCGCCGTTATCCCCGAGAATCACGTGAAACTTCCCGCCATCAAACTCCGCATCGACGCCGCGCAGCGCGGCAAACCGGCCGAACTGCTTGATCAAGTTGCTGACGGTGATGATAGGAGCAGGGTCGTTCACGTTCGTCGGGAAGTTTGTAGGATTCTAATTCCGGCCATGAGTGTAGCGGAGCGCAGGATTCTACGCATTTTTTTCTTGACGAAGATTCGTAGCGACGAAGTTCCCCTGACTTCGCGAAGCACGGAGAGCGCCGAAAGGCCAGCTAGTTCGAGACACCCGCAGACGTCGCACGTTGCACCTGTGTCATGCTCTTCGCCGGTTCGGCCTGCATCTGGTTGCCGGGCTGTTTCGGTGCATATTTCGAGGCGCATTTGGCTTGCAGGGCCTTGGCATGAAAGACGCCGTCTCGCCCGAAACTGCCATCCGCCAGCGCCTGCGAGTCGTCCTTGAAAGTATCGGGAGGAGCCTCGGTTCCCGTGTAGTCCACCGAAAGCAATTGATCCTGTTCCATCAATACAAACTGCACGTGCGTTCCCGAACGTTTAATCGACCCTGGCTGAACGTTCCCGGCCACGCGCAAACGCTTGGTGTAGACGCCGTTCCCCATCTTGTGCAGCTCGCTGATGGTGACATAGTAGCTCTTGCTGTCCTGGACGCCGGTGTAGGCGAGATAGCCAAGCAGCAGCAGGATCACGACCACCGCCGAGCCGAACTTCAGATAGGTTTTGCCTTGACTGGACATAGCGAACCACCCCACCGGTACCGTGCTTTCATGACTCTACGCGACCGCAACCTCAGAATCAAGGTTCCGTAAGACTGTCGTCTCGAACCGCAACCAGTCCCGTGAAAACCGCTCTAAAGGCAAGCAATATCAGTAGACAAGGGCTGCAGTTAAGCTAAGGGATGTCATTCCGAAGCGGGCCTAAACCCGGTGAGGAACCTGCTTTTGATTAAGCACTGGCGGAGGGTGGGCTGCCGACTTCGTCCGTTAGAATGATAGTGGCATAGCAAATCTATGATCCATCCCTGGCACGATGTAACACCCGGCGACAAGTTACCGCAAGAATTCGACTGCGTAATCGAGATCCCATTCGGATCGAGCGTGAAGTATGAACTCGACAAAGCAAGCGGCCTGATTAAGCTCGACCGCATCCTCTACTCCGCCGTTTACTATCCGGCAAACTACGGTTTCATTCCGCAAACACTGGCGGAAGATGACGATCCGCTCGATGTCCTGGTGCTCTGCCAGGAAACGGTGGTTCCGCTCACCATCATCCACGCCCGCGCCATCGGCCTCATGACGATGATCGATGGTGGTAAGCCAGACCATAAAATCATCGCCATCGCCACCGAGGATCCCGAGTTCAATTCCTATCGCGAGGCCGCGGAGATGCCGCCGCACCGCATGCTCATGCTGCGTCGCTTCTTTCAGGATTACAAGCTGCTCGAAGGCAAAGCCGTCGAAGTGGACGAGATACGCCCCGCCGGCGAAGCGTATCCCATCATCCTCGACGCGCTGCACCGCTACAGCGAACAACGCCGCAAGGGCTTCAAGATTCCGGAAAAACACTAAAGAAACTACATTCCTCTGAAAACGAAACTGATCTCCTTGGTTTCGTTTGCGCCAAGCGTGATCGTTTGTGTGGATGTCCCCAGCTTCTCGTGCCACGCTTTGATGGTGTAGGTGCCCGGCGGCAGGCTGCTCAAGTCGAAAGAGCCGTCCTTGCCGGTCACGGCAAAATAGGGATGCTTGAACACCGCAATGTAACCGTGCATCCACGGATGCAAATTGCATTTCACCGGAATCGCAATCTCTTCTCGCGCAAACGATTCGTCCACGCTCGATCCCGGCGGTTCAGCCTTATTCCATTCGCGGTTGTTCGCGGGCGTGGGATGAATGTTGTGCGACGTGGGATCGTCGTTCACTACGTGTAGCGGCTGGTTTGCCCGCACCGCCAAAACATGCGGCATGTACATGCAGCCTTTCTGTTCGACCACCACAGGCTGTGTGGGCGGATCAAACGTACGCTCGCCCAATCCTTCGGCAACAAACACAATCACGTTTTGCAGATCGCCATTCGAATCTGTCATCACTTCTTGCGCGAAGACGGGCGAGGAATGTTGTCTGGCGCAGCTAGGGTCCGCGGCCATGCTGATCAGCTTGGGCTTCGGAACAACCCCTTCAAATCGAACTGTTCCTTTCAGGTTGGCAGCGCCAGTTACGCCGTTGTTCGGCGGAGCTCCGCCGGCCTTGGCCACGCGGGTGACAAGGATGCATGTCGCCAGGGAAAAGCAAATGGACAGGCTAAGGGCGAATAGGGAATGCAACTTTCGTTCATGCATACAAAACACCTCAATGCTGTTTTGCGGAACCTTTTTCTAAGGCTCGATCCGGGCGAGAGTTTCGTTGTATCCGCGCCGATACCCCGCCGTGAATGTGGCGCGGTCTTGGTCCGTGGACCAGCGGCCGATGGCCGGGCGCAGCGGCTTGCCGCTTTCGGCGGCGAGTTTGCCAAGGTACATTCCGTCGCGGAACGCTCCGTCAGTCGACAGTCGCGCCTCCTCACTTGCATTCGGCTTGTTGCTGCGCTGAGTGTTGTCGAGCATCGCCGTTGTTCCCATAGAGACGGCAATCGCCAATGCGTATGTGGAAAGTTTGCTCAATTCTTTTCTCCTTTTCGGGTGAACGAACCGGTTCATCCCCAGACAGATCCCTGCCTCGGCCTCACCGCAGGCGCCTCCGCATTCAATTGATTGACTCGGTGCGCCGGGTTTTCGCTCGAGGTGGATCGAGCCTACGCGTCATAGCAAGGGGGATTGTCACGATGCTGTTAAGCGTGAGTCATTTCATCGTCATCTTCGGAAGGAGAACATCAGGGTCGAAGAATCTATTCGAAATAAGCTTTCGCGCAGCAATGAGTGCGTTCTTTCTGTCGACTGTCGATCGCCGTAACTGCGCGCCAGACAAGGGTTTTGATCGGCCATGCCCTGACGTAACTTCCGCGGCGCGGGAGGACCCCGTAGAATTCGGCGAGTCTGACCTTTCACTTCAGGGTCAATTGTTTAGCGAAGTTCATTCTGCCGCAAGGCTTCGAGGAAACCATGAGAATTGCACGACACTGCGCCCTGCTTATCTTTCTTGTTGCTATCTCCGCTGCACTGACCTTCGCCGACGAACCGGGCAGGCATCCCGCATACCTGCATGCCCTTACCGATCTGCGCCACGCCCGCGCTCATCTGGAGAACCTGGCTCCCACCCATCACATGGACAAAGAAGAAGAGCATGCCATCAATGAGATTGATAAGGCCATTGCAGAAATTAAACTGGCAGCGATCGACGACGGCAAGAATTTGAACGATCATCCTCCCGTCGATGCACGCATGGATCGCGCCGGACGCTTTCACCGCGCCATGGAACTTCTCGATAAAGCGCACAACGATATCGCCCGCGAGGAAGATGACCCGTCCGTGCGCGGTCTTCGCGATCGCGCTCTGCATCACATCGACGAAGCCCATCGCATCGTCGATCACCTGATTATTCAGGCCGTCAACTACTAGAAACTCGGTGAATACGAATAAAGGCCCGGTGATCCGGGCCTTTTGGTCTGTCGGAATTAGCTAACTGGGGTGTCACCAGACGTGGCAGGCATTCTCCGCAACCATGGACTGCCCGGCTTTGCATCCCCAAGCCTTCTGAAACTCGGGCATGTTTTGCACCACGCCATTCACCCGATATTTACCCGGTGAATGGGGATCGGTGAGCACCCGGGTACGCGCGATCTCCGGACGCCGTTTCTCGCACCACACCCGTCCGAATCCCAGGAAGAATCGTTGTTCGGGTGTGTAGCCGTCGATTTTCTCGCCTTCTTTTCCAGTCTTGTCATCGGCAATCATGCGCTCAAGCGCCATCAAGGCAATGCGGGCACCGCCATTGTCCGCAGTATTTTCCCCCAGCGTGAGCCGGCCGTTCAGCTTCAGGTCGTCCACCGCCACAAAGTTAGAATATTCATCGGCGACGCAACTGACGCGCTCTTCGAATTCCTTGCCATCCTGCGCCGTCCACCAGTCGTGCAGATTTCCCTGCGGATCGTACTTGCGGCCTTGATCGTCGAAACCGTGAGTCAGTTCGTGGCCAATCACCAGGCCGATTCCCCCAAAGTTGACCCCATCGTCCATCGACTTATCGAAAAATGGCGGTTGCAGAATTCCTGCCGGAAACACAATCTCGTTAAACGACGGGCTGTAATAGGCATTCACTGTGGGCGGCGTCATACCCCACTCTTTGCGATCCAGCGGCTTGTCGATCTTCGCAATCTCGCGTTTCGAGTCAAATTCATCCGCCCGGGCGATGTTGCCCAGCAAATCGTCAGGCTTGATCACGACCGAACTGTAATCGCGGTAGACATCGGGATAGCCGATCTTGTTTCGAATCGCATCCAGCTTCACCTTGGCCTGCTTTTTCGTCTCTTCGCTCATCCAGGACAGATCCTGAATATCTTCTGCCAGCGATTTCTCCAGTGCGTCCACCATCTTGAGCATTCGTTGCTTGCCATCCGGACCGAAAGTCGCATCCACGTATCGCTGCCCCAATGCTTCGCCAAGCTCGCGGTCGGTCAGAGTGACGCAGCGTTTCCATCGCGCCTGAATTTCTTTTTGCCCGGTAAGGTTCTGCTGGAATTTGAAGTTGACCTCGACGAAGGGATGCGAAAGCCACGGAGCCGCTTCGTTCAACACGTGCCAGCTCACATAAATCTTGAGTGACTCCAGCGATTCGGATTCCAGAACTCCATTCACCTGCCTGAAGAAATCAGGATTCGTGACATTGAGCTGGGCAAACTTCGGTGCTCCGACCGCCTCAAAGTAGCGGTTCAAATAGAAATCCGGGCCCAGCGCGACAGCTTCCTCCCGACTCATCTTATGATCGCGATTCTTCGGATCGCGCCGCGCCGTCCGGTCCATCGACGCTTTGGCCAGAGCGGTTTCGATGCGCAGCACAGTCTGCGCCGAATCGCCTGCCTGTTGCGGCGTTTGCCCAGCCAGCGTAAATGTCTGCGCCGCATATTCCAGCAAATGCTGCCGCATCTCCTTCATCTTCGTGTTATCGTCTTTGATGTAGTAATCGCGGTCGGGCAGAGTAAGACCTCCCTGGTCGATGTAAGCGATGACCTGATCCGCGTTGTGCAGATCAGAAGCCGAGTAAAAACTGAACAGAGAAGTGCCACCAACCAGGTAAAGATGCGCGAGTTCGTCGATAAGCGCGCCCTTATCTTGAACCGCCGCCACGCGATCCAGTTCGGGCTTGACCGGAGAGATTCCTTTGGCGTTCACCGCCTTCTCGTCCCTGCAGGAACCGTAGAGATCGCCGATTCTCTGGTCGACCGCATTGCGGCTCGCTCCGCCGGCAGCCGCCTTTTCCAGAATGCCGCGCTCGATATCGAGATTGCGCTCGCGCAGCTCCACAAAGCTGACCCACTGCGACTGATCGGGAGGAATTTCAGAATTCTTGATCCAGTTGCCGCATGCATACTGGTAAAAATCCACACAAGGATCGACCGTCTTGTCGATAGTGTCGAGGCTGAAGCCGGGAGCGGGCCTTGTCGAGGAAGATGTTTGAGCAAGCCCGCCAAGACTCACCAGAAGCAACACAGCCGGCAACACACGAAACACGCGCATATCGAGACCTCTCCTTTGAAGAACCGGATGAAATTCTAAGCTCCGGTCTCCGCAGGAGCAAGGATGCCTCAGGAAAAGAATGGAAGACTACGACGCCGGAATCCAGTTGCTGCGCTCGATGAACGTGGGAGGTTCGTAGGTCCGTCCTGCCGCCAGCCGGTGTGCCTCCCTGCGCGTCGACCACAGTAGCACTGGACCCATCGATGCGGCCGTCAGCCGAGCCACAACCGGGAACTCTTTTTCAACTTCGCGGCGCAGCTTGTGAATCTTCTCACTCACGCCGCGATTTACTTTCTTGAAATCCCGCTCCATCGCCCACAGCGCCGCGTTGTAAGCGCCAATAATCTTCTTCACTTGCCGCGTAAACCGCTCCCGGACGCGCGGATCAGGATAGTCTTTGTAGCGCTGCCACCCTTGCAGCATGGTCTGGCAAAGACGGTAAAGGCTCGGTCCATTACGCTCAAAGTCGCGCCAGAACGCCCAATCGAGAAATCGCTTTGAATCATCGCGTGAAATTGCCGCGTGCTGGAAGTTGAATTTGTATTGTCCGTGAATATCGGCGTAATCAACATTGGGTAGGAGTCGCCCCTGCTCCGCCATCTCCTCGTAAAGCGGCGTGCCCGGAACCGGCGTGTAGAGCATGAACTGGTGGAAATCGGTCTCGTAGTCAACCGCCGATTCGATTTCCTGAATGATATTTTCCGGCGTGTGATGTTCGAGTCCGATGATCGTCGAACCTTGCACCCGTATGCCGTGTTCCCGAAGTTCCCGCGTCAACAGCATGAGATCCTGACCTTGCAACTTGCCATAACTTGACCGCGGAGACTCCAGCCCCATCCACACCCACGAAACACCCAGCTCCACCAGTTGCAGCATGGTGTATTTCCGAATTGCATTGGCGGAAGCAAACACGGAAAGCTCCCAGCTCTTGCCGGCTTCTTTCATGCGCTCCAGCAGTCGCATCGCGCGCTCGCGGTGCAGTAGAAAGTTCTCGTCCATCACAAAAAAAGACTTCACTTCCAGCTCCGCTTCGATCCCGCACATCACGTCAAACAGCTCATCTCCGGTTTCGTAGAAGTTGATGAACTTTCCCTTGCCGCCAAAAAATGCCGACGTAGTACAGAAGTTGCACCCCATCGGGCAGCCCACCGACGGAATGATGGTTGCGGCCGTCCCGCCCTTCCGCTGCGGCAGGCGCACTCCCATGATCCGAGTCTGCAACCCCGAAACAATCGCCGGATGACGGATGGGCGCGTTCTCGTCCTCTCCCAGGTAGCGTCGCATCCATGAGATTCCCTCTCCGCGCACGATGTGGTCGGCATCGATCATCGCATCCAGCGCCGGAATGGCAGCCACGTGTCCGCCAATCACGATCACAGATTCCGGCGAGAGTTCTCGCACCATACGGCACATCTCTCGCACCTTCAGAACGTTTACGATGATCGATGAAATCCCGACGACGTCGTAGCGATTCGTGGTCAATTCGCGGGCAAAAGCTTCGCGCGTGGGAAAATCCAGCACGCTGCACGGCGCCGAAATATTTTCCTGGATCATCATGATGCCCCAGGAACGATGAAACATACGCAGCGAGAAGCTGCCTTGCGCCCGGGTGACCTGGTTGTGATAAAGCTCCATAGGATTGATGGAGCGGCTGCCAAATTCATCGTCTTGCGCGTAAGGCCCAAACACCGAACTCAGAAGGATGCGAGCGTGACTGCCCTTTGGATGAGGTTTCATTTTGGTTGTGTCTTGAGCCTAGCGCCCCCACGGTGCTCCGCGCGGTGATCCCTGACACATTACGAAACTATTACATGCGGCAAAACCGCCCTCCGGACAGTCATCCGCCCCGTTCGCACCCCGGACATAGGTATAATCAAGGTTCACAAAATTCCAGTGAGGTCGGTTCCGTCATGACTCTTCCCAACTCTTCCAATGGTAACGACGGTAATGGTTACAGCATTCCTCAACCTCGTGCCGAGTGGCTCGTGCGACGTAAGCAGGGAAACTCTACCGGCAACTTTTCCCAGATGCACTATGCCCGGAAGGGCGTGGTCACCGAAGAGATGGGTTACGTGGCCCATCGGGAAAAGCTGACCCCCGAATTGGTGCGCGATGAGGTCGCCCGCGGTCGCATGATCATTCCCGCCAACATCAACCATCCTGAACTGGAGCCCATGGCGATCGGTGTGGCGTCGCTGTGCAAGATCAACGCCAACATCGGCAATTCGGCAGTCACGTCGGAAGTCAAGGAAGAATTGAAGAAGCTGCACACCGCCGTGCACTACGGCGCAGACACGGTAATGGATCTTTCCACCGGTGGCGAGATTCACGACATCCGCGAAGCCATCCTCCGCCATTCGCCCGTCCCCATCGGCACCGTGCCCATTTATGAAGCCATCTCACGCGTGAAACGCGTGGAAGACTTGAACGCGGAAGTCATGCTGGAAGTGATCGAAGAGCAGGCCGCGCAAGGCGTGGACTATATGACCATTCACGCCGGCGTCCTGATCCAGTACGTACCGATGATCTCGAAACGCATCACCGGCATTGTCAGCCGCGGCGGCGCGATTCTCGCGCAGTGGATGGTTTACAACCACAAGCAGAATTTCCTCTACGAACGCTTCGACGATATCTGCAAGATTTTCAAGAAATATGACGTCAGCTTTTCTTTGGGTGACGGCCTGCGTCCCGGCTGCGTCGCCGATGCCAGCGATGAAGCCCAATTCGCCGAACTGAAAACTCTCGGCGAGCTGACGAAAATCGCCTGGCAGCACGACGTGCAGGTCATGATCGAAGGCCCCGGCCACGTTTCCATGGACAAGATCAAGGAGCAGGTCGAGAAGGAAGTCGAGCTCTGCCACGAAGCTCCGTTCTACACGCTCGGTCCGCTGGTTACCGACATTGCTCCCGGCTACGACCACATCACGTCCGCCATCGGCGCGGCCATGATCGGATGGTATGGCGCCGCCATGCTCTGCTATGTGACTCCGAAGGAGCATCTCGGCCTGCCCAATGAGAAAGACGTGAAAGACGGCATCATCGCCTACAAGATTTCCGCCCACGCCGCCGACATCGCCCGCGGACGGCCCGGTGCCCGCGACCGCGACGACGCGCTCAGTTATGCCCGCTACAAATTCGATTGGGAGAAACAGTTCGAACTCTCACTCGATCCCGAAACCGCCCGCTCTATGCACGACGAGACCTTGCCCGATGACCACTACAAAGAGGCAGCATTCTGCTCCATGTGCGGCCCGAAATTCTGCTCGATGAATTATTCCTCGAAGGTGGACGCCTACAACAAGGAAGTCCACGGCATCGAGAAGAAAGATTATTCAGAACTGATGGAGAAGCTGATAACGCTGAAGTAGTTTCATGTAAGGACAGCCGCCCTCGGCTGTCCGGCCGAGCAAAGGTCGGCTGCGTTGCGTGGCCCGGTTACCCCATTTCTCGCATCCTTTGCGAGCTCACCCAGAATCAACAGCCCTGCAGCGTGACATCGAACCTCGCCCCCCGAAAGAAAAACCCGGATTGCCCCGGAATGAAACCGCCTCAAGCGCTGCGTTTGAGGGCAGTCCCCAGACTATTTTCCCCGGAGATTTGCACAAGAGTGTTTCAGCCCGTGTGATTCCAGTGGACGGCCGGTTGAAGACTCGCCGCCAATCTCTAGCTGGCTTTTGACTGAGCCATCTTCTCCCGCATCATCTCAACCCGCTTCACCATGAACTTGAAACGTTCGCGTCCAAACTTGGAGCTCATGATGACTTTCTCGATGATTGCGAACATCGATGGGTCGCCCGCCTTTTCCCGCAATTCCTTGAGGAAAGGATGGACCTTCGCGAACACGATGAACATTTCGCCACTCACCGAAGGTTGT
This sequence comes from Candidatus Sulfotelmatobacter sp., assembly GCA_049519055.1. Lineage (GTDB taxonomy): Bacteria > Acidobacteriota > Terriglobia > Terriglobales > Acidobacteriaceae > Sulfotelmatobacter. Next base: position 72,773 of record JBEKRE010000006.1, read on the forward strand.
ATGAACAACTCCTCACTTAGCGCACCGTGCAGCACGAACGCCGCCGCCATACTCCAGTAGCCGGTCACCTGGCGCAGCCAGTTATTCTCCTGCGTTCCAGGCGTAAACGCTATCTTCAAGAAATCGTCGGCGCTTCGCGGCCAGAAGGTGGCAAACCACCAGTTTCGCGCCTTGCGCATTTCGGCCTCGCGGCGCAGGTCATAGAGTTGGAGTATCAGTTGAGCATCAGCAGCAGTTGGTTTCTTGGGCATGAAAACACCTCATCCGGGAATTGAGAAATTGAGTGATCGGGTCATGGAGTGATTAGCGATTCTAATGGCCACGGCCAACAAATGAAATCCTCGGCAATCACCCAATCGCAAAGTCGCTAGATGATTATGCGGTGGTCGCCGCCGCTTCAACCGAAGGCGCGGCACGCTCGTAGTCGCACTCTTTGTTCGGGCATGCGATCACCGGTCCCGCTTTCAGGTTCTTCTCGACCAAATATTCACTGCCGCAATTCGGACACTTTTCAGGAATCGGTCTGTGTGCCGACGTGAATTTGCACTTGGGGTAATTCCCGCACCCGTAGAACGTGTTGCCCTTGCGCGCACGCTTCTCAACCAATTCGCCGTCCTTGCATTCGGGGCATTTCACACCGATGAAGTTCTGCTTCACGTACTTGCATTCGGGATATCCGCTGCAAGCGGTAAATTCGCCGAAGCGTCCGTGCCGGATCATCATGTTGCGCCCGCACTTGGGGCAAAGCTCATCCAGCGGAATGTCTGGAACCTTCTTGCCCTGGTCGAGTCGCCGCGTAGTTTTGCAGTCGGGATAGCCGGTGCAGGCCATGAACTGTCCGAAGCGTCCACGCTTGAGCACCATCACTCGGCCACAGTTTTCGCAATACTCTTCCTGCGTGGTTTCCTGCACGTCCGCGGAATCCAGGTCGGGCAGGTTGATGGGATTCTCTTTTGTGAACTTGCAAGTGTTTGGATCTTCTTTGTCGAAGGTGCTGCAAGCGTAGAAGGATCCGTGCTTCCCCCACTTGATCACCAGCGGCGCTCCACAGAGTTCACACTTCTCGTCTGTGGGCTTTTCCATCCGCTTGATGTTCTCCATATGCTTTTCGGCATATTTGAGATCCTTCTGGAATTTCTTGTAGAACTCGGCGAGGGTGTCGGTCCACTTTTCTTTTCCTTCTTCGATCTCGTCGAGTCCTTCCTCCAGCCTAGCCGTATAAGCGACATCGAAAATGTCGCGGAAGTTTTCTACCAGTAAATCGGTGACCACCAACCCGATTTCGGTCGGGGTAAACTTCCCCCCGATCTTCTGCACGTACTGCCGCTCTTGAATGGTGGAGAGAATCGCCGAGTACGTGGAAGGTCGGCCGATGCCGCGTTCTTCCAACTCCTTCACCAGCGACGCTTCGTTGTAGCGCGGCGGTGGCTCGGTGAAATGCTGTTCCGGCTTCAGTTCTTTCAGCGTAAGTTTTTGACCAGCTTCGAGCGCCGGCAGCTTGTGCTTCAGTTCTTCGTCTTCCTCGTCTTTGCCTTCCTTCGATTCTTCGTAGACCCGCAGGAAGCCGTCGAACTTCAACACCGATCCTGTTACGCGGAACCAGAAAACATCACCGTTCTTTGACTTGGCGTCGATGTCGACTGTGGTCTGGTCGAAGACCGCGGGCATGATTTGCGACGCTACAAAGCGCTGCCAAATCAGCTTGTAAACTTTGAACTCATCTTCTTTTAAGTACTGCTTCACCAGGTCGGGGTGGCGCATGGCTGAGGTCGGGCGAATCGCTTCGTGCGCAGCCTGCGCTTCTTTCTTCTCTTTATATATGTTGGGCGTTTCGGGCAGGTATGCCGCGCCGTATTCTGTGCCGACATATTCGCGCACTTCCTGAATCGCCTCGGGCGCAACCCGAGTGGAGTCGGTACGCATGTAGGTGATGAGGCCGACTTGACCTTCTTCGCCCAGTTCCACACCTTCATAGAGCCGTTGGGCGATCATCATGGTGCGCTTGACGCTGAAGCGCAGCTTGCGCGAAGAGTCTTGCTGCAATTTGCTGGTGGTGAAGGGAGGTGCGGCGTTGCGGCGGCGTTCTTTCTTGTCGACCGACCGAACGACCCAATCGGCTTGCTCAAGCGCCGCGCGGATCTTTTCTGCATCCTCGCCGTTGGTGACTTCAATCTTCTCTTCGCCTTTCCCTAGAAAGCGGGCGTCAAAGGCGGGCGGCTTGCTGGCAGCGAGATGAGCATCGATCGTCCAGTATTCTTTTTTCTCGAACGCTTTGATCTCTCGTTCGCGTTCCACGATCAAACGCAGAGCTACCGTCTGCACGCGTCCGGCAGAAAGTCCACGGCGGACTTTATCCCACAATAACGGTGAGACCTGATAACCGACTAAGCGGTCGAGCACGCGGCGCGCCTGCTGGGCGTCGACTAGATTTTGATCAATCGCGCGGGGATGCTCGAATGCGGCCTGCACGGCGCGCTTGGTGATTTCGTTGAAAGTGACGCGCTGAATGCGAGGAGAGGCGTTCACATTTTCTTTCTTTTTCTTCTTGCTCTTCTTCGCATGGCCGTTGGTGTCCAGCTCAAAGGCCAGATGCGCTGCAATCGCTTCGCCTTCGCGATCCGGGTCAGGGGCCAGGTAGATGGCGTCCATCGGGCCTGCCAGCTTCTTCAGCCTGGCGAGGACTTTTTCTTTTCCGGGAATCACGACGTAGTCGGTCTCGAAATTGTTGCTGGTATCGACACCGAGGGTGCTCTTGGGCAGATCCTTCACGTGGCCGAGCGAGGCCTCGACAGTAAATCCCTTTCCCAGATATTTCTGGATGGTCTTCGCCTTAGCCGGCGATTCGACAATGACTAGACTTTTTACCAATGGACCCTCAGTTCCTAGGAATAGTTCCGAAACTAGCACGAATGGGACGAAGACAACAAGTTACTGCCCGGCGGCTTCTAGCTCCTGGCTGCTGGCTGCTAGCTGCAACGGTGACCCTCAGCCCCTGGGCCAGCGAGGCTAGCATGCGCTGGATTTCCAAAACTTTCGCTTCCAATTTTGCGCTCGTCGGCGATCCCTAAATCCAGATCCCTAGCGAGCAACCGGTGGTATTCCACCTCATCGGCAGAGCCGCGGGCGATTTGAATAAACCGCTTCATCTCTGCATCTGATCTTGGGCCGCAACCTCCAGCAATGTTCGCACCAACCGAAGCAGAAGCACGGCGCAACTGGCTCGCGAGCCCGCACATTTCTTCCTTCGGGAAAACGCGCGCGTCTTCTGACACACGGCCTAAGGTCAACCCGCCGCTTTGACCCAGACGTGGAGGAAGGCTTTCGTCCGGAAATAGAGATGCGGAAGACGGACCGCCGGATTCAGGCGAGGGTGGCGGGGTCAATGCAAGCTTCGCTTCTGGCGGCAGATCCTCCCAAACATCTTCCCAGGTGGCGACCAGCTTCGCGCCTTGCTCGATCAGGGTAGTCGGGCCCCAGGAATTCTCTTGTTAGTGACATCGCCGGGGGACCGTGATCCGGTCACGGTTTTGTTCCAGCGCACAGCGAGCCGTGATGCGGGTTCCGGAATATTCGGCGGCTTCCACGACCGGGACTCCCCCTGACATGCCGCTCAAGATTCGGTTGCGGATGGGAAAATTCTGCGGCGCGGCAAAGGTTCCGATGGCGAATTCGGAGATCAATCCTCTCCCCCCAACGCCAGAATCTGCTCCGACAAACGTGAGTTTTCTTTGGGATAGATCACATCAACACCGGTGCCGAATACCACGATGGTTTTGCCTTTTGCCGTGATCGCGCCGCGGTGGCTGGCCGTGTCGCCCCCCCGGCCATGCCGCTGGTAATGACCAGTCCTTGCGCCGCCAAATCGCAGGCCAGTCGCTCGGCCATTCCCGAACCGGAAGGCGTGGGATGACGCGTGCCAACCATGGCAATGCCGGGCTTCGTCAGCAGATCGGGATTGCCGCGAACCTAGAGCACCAGCGGCGGATCGTAAAATTTCCTTCAGCCGGGGCGGGTCGCAGAGGTCTTCACCGGAGAGCACCATCACTCCCTCCGACGCGGCGCGCGCGATCTCCTCCCGGGCGAGTTCCGCCCATTTTCCGGTGGCTATCGACTGCGTCGAGACGGTCTGGATACCCGTGCCTTCCAATTCCGTTAGCGAAGCGTGGAAGACTGCTTGCGCGCTGCCGAAATGTTCCAGGAGTTTCCGCGCCTTGGTGGGACCCTGGTCCTGAGTCGGAGATCGCGAGCCATTCGAGAAGGCGAGTCGCGGCACGGCGACGGGAATTGTCAGGTTTGTGCTCCAGTTTTTCATGACTGGGCGGACTGTAGTCATTCGCGGAAGACAGTGTCAAGGGAAGCTGTCACAAAGGGCTGGGAAAATGGTCTGTTAAAATCAAGAGAGGAATGAGACGTCTGCGCATCTCTGCGATTTCCTACCTTAATACCGCGCCCCTGATGTGGGACTTCGAGCACGGCAAGGCGGGCAGCGATTTTGACCTTTCTTACACGCTGCCATCGGCTTGCGCTCGGCAGCTACAGGCCGGGACCGCTGACATTGGAATTATTCCGGCCGCTGCCTACGCGCAGATTCCACAACTGATGGTGTTGCCCGATGTCGCGATTGCTTCGCGACGGCCCGTACGTTCCATCCTGTTGGTGAGCCGAGTGCCGGTAGAAAAGATTCGCACCGTCGCTCTGGATACTTCTTCGATGACCTCGGTGGCGCTGACGAAAGTCTTGTTCGAAAAATGGCTGGGCGGCGGACGGACGTTTACCTCGATGGCTCCGGATATCGACAAAATGCTCGCGCAGCACGACGCCGGACTATTGATTGGAGATCCGGCTCTGCGAATCGACCGCTCGCGCTATCTCACACTCGATCTCGCGGAAGAATGGATTCGTTATACTAGCAAACCGTTTGTCTTCGCCTTCTGGGCGGTGCGTCAGGATGCGTTGCGGGAGACGGAATCTTCTTTGCACCTGCCCGCAGTTTTCCAAGAATCGCGCGACCACGGTCTTGAACCCGCTAGCCTCAAGCGGATGAGCAGCGAGTGGGCTCCCAAACTCGGCATCAGTGAGGGCGACGTTCGTTCCTACCTTACGGAAAACATTTACTACCGTCTGGACGCGCCCTGCCTCGAAGGCCTGCGATTGTTCTATCGCTATGCGGCGGAGATTGGTGTTTTGCCGGTCGCTCCGGAGGTGAAGTTTCTTACCACGGCAAAGCCCTGTATGGCACAGTCAAGAACCTAACCTGTAAACTCCTACAACCTGAATGCTTCTGCATCTTCATCCTTGGCTGGCGATGTCTGTCTGGCGGCACCTGCGCCGCATGGGCGGACCGGGTCTGCTCCTGTTGGGCATAGCCGACAACTCGGTAATTCCGCTCACCGGAAGCATGGATGTTCTTACGATCTGGCTGGCGGCGCGCCATCGCGAGCCCTGGCCCTATTACGCCTTCATGGCGACGCTGGGTGCGGTCTTCGGTGGCTACATTACTTATGCGCTGGCGCGCAAGGGCGGCAAAGAAACGATGGAGCGCAAGCTCTCCAAGAAACGAGCAAAACAGGTCTCCCAAGCGTTTGAACACTGGGGGTTCTTCGCAGTCGCCGTTCCCGCCCTGATGCCTCCACCATTCCCCTTTGTCCCATTTCTGCTGGCCGCTGGCGCCATGCAGTATTCGCCGAAGAAATTTCTGGGAGCATTAACGCTTGGCCGCGGCGTTCGTTACTCGATCGCCGCCGGCCTGGGATTCCACTATGGCACCCACATCCTGCGTTTCTTTCGCCACTACTACAAGCCCGCGATGGCCATACTCATCGGCCTGGCGGTTATCGGGGCGGTGATGAGTCTTATCCAATATAAGCGCATGAGAAAGGCGTAGTGGATATGTAGTGCATTTGGAGCCGGCAAGCATCCTCCAGTAGAATCTAGGTGCGGATATGTCCCTGACGAAGCAGCAAGCCCTGGAAATGTTCGAGTCCGATGACCTGATCGGCATCGGGATGGAGGCGGACACGGTGCGCCGCAAGCTTCATCCCGAAGGCACGGTCACCTACATCATCGATCGCAACATTAATTACACGAACTTCTGCACCGAATATTGCACCTTCTGCGCCTTCTATCGGCCGCTGAAAGGGCCGGCGGCGAAGGAAGGATACATTCTCGATTTCGACACGATTTACGAAAAGATTCGCGAGACGGTCGAACTCGGCGGCACGGGTGTGCTGATGCAGGGCGGGCTGCATCCCGATCTCAAAATTGACTGGCACGAAAAAATGCTGAACGGAATCAAGCAGCGTTTTCCGCAAGTTCATCTGCACTGCTATTCCGCATCCGAAATTATTGCGATCGCTGAATACAGCGGCCTGAGCATTCGCGATACGATTCTCCGCCTGCGCGATGCCGGTCTTGATTCCATCCCCGGAGGCGGTGCGGAGATTCTCGATGACGAAGTCCGTTACAAAATTGCCCGCCTGAAATGCCTGACCGGCGACTGGATCAACGTGCATCGCACGGCGCACCAGATCGGAATGCGCACCACTGCGACCATGATGTTCGGCGTCGGCGAGGATTACAAACACCGTATCAATCACCTGCAGGAACTCTACGATCTGCAGGAAGAGACTGGCGGGTTCACGGCATTCATTCCTTGGAGTTTTCAGCCGCAGAACACCGCACTAGGCGGCCGTCACTGGGACGAGGCCACAGCCGTCGATTATCTGAAAGTGCTGGCCATCTCGCGACAGTATCTCTCGAACTTCCTGAACGTGCAGTCCAGTTGGGTCACGCAAGGACTCAAGGTCTGCCAGATGGGACTGCGCTTTGGCGGCAACGACGTTGGCTCAGTGATGCTCGAGGAGAACGTGGTGCGAGCGGCTGGCGTCACCAACTGCACCACGGAAGAAGAGCTGCGCCGCATCATCCGCGATGCCGGCTTCCGTCCCGCGCAGAGAGACACGCTTTATCGGCAGTGCTTCCTCAATTAAGCTCTCACAGAATCAAAAGATCGCTTACTGAGTCCTTCCCCCACGATGGGATGAGTCCCCAACGCATCATCGACAACTCCCGGCGAGGCTGCGTCGGGTTCTGGCGGATCACGCGAACAGGCTGGGTTGGTGCGATGTTGTAGCGGGGGTTCCACTCAGGTTCGTCAGACACCGTGTCGAAGTACTCCTCGACAAGCTGCTTCCTCCGCGACAATCGGTAGCGTCCGCACATCAGAAGATTATAGATCGACGGGATTGCACAGCAGGCTTTACGTCCGAGAACGTGAGACCTTGGTAGTTCCTACCCGAAAAATCAAAGCATCCAGGTTTTGCCCGGATGCTTTGTAGGTTGTTTAAAAAATCGTGCCCTCAGGAACGCTCTTAACGCCCCGCCGCCGCTGCCAATTCCTTAACCTCGAAGTGAACACCCTCCTCCTCCCGAAGACACGAAACAATCTCGAAGAGGTTTCGGGCGTAAGGATTTCCTGAGGGGCCTAGCATCCGCATCAAACTCTTAGGGTCTTTATTTGTGATTTTCTGGGCCAGCCCGGCGAAGCCGATTGTGGCATTGATGTAGTCCCGCAGAATACTCTTTCCGGTTTCTACATCCCCCTCAATGAAACTCTCCACCCCCTCACGAAGAAGTTCTCTGCGGAAAGCAGGGTCACGTTGCACTCTGGCACGAACTGTTTCTTTGAAATCTCTTGTTAAAGCCATCACTTTTCTCCTAGTCTCTTCCGGTGTTTGTAGTCTTGCCATCTTTGAATTGCTAGGTTAATGTCACTCTGTTGCCTCTTTTTCGATCCGCCGCCAAGAAGAATGATGATCTGATCTCCATCTTTGCCGAAATAAATCCGGTAGGCAGGACCAAAGTCTACGACGTATTCAAAAACTCCGGGGCCAACTCCCTTGACGTTTCCAAAGCTGCCTTGTTCCATGCGGGCAACAGCCTTTATCACCTTCGCCGCCGCTGGAGCGTTAAGATCGTTAAACCAATGTGCGTAGGGACTTCTCCCGTTTGTGTCTTGATATTCTCTAGCCGTCCACATCGAATATGATGGTAACACAAGTGTTACTTTGCTTCAATAGGCTTTACGGGGCGAATACACGGCGAACGTTCGTCGTCGTTCACTTCTTCCCCCTGGAGATAAGCCAATCTTCAAGGGCGATCCTGATGACCGCCGAGCGAGATCGACTCTGGGCTTTCATCAACCGCAATGGAAATCCGCTGGAGTTTGCGAACGAGGATGCGGCGGGGAAACGCTAGAGTGCGGCTGCTGCCTCAGCCCCCGCTTTCGCAACACCGAACGTATGCCCGACACCGCTGGCCGCCGCTACGAGTCCGCCGACAGCTAGTGCCCATCTACGAATCGACTGTGCATTCTTCGAATCATAAGCGGCTTTCAGCAAAACATCCGCACCGTCATCCCCAAGAGCCTGTCTAAGGCGTCCACTGTCATACAGTTTCTGAACACGAGTAACGAACATCTTCGGGTTGACTTTCTCGCTTGTTCCTACTCGAACATCGCCTGTCGTGCTGATCTTCACCGCCTTGTCCAAATCACGGAGGGCCATCGCTTGTTTATAGTGTGCGACGGCGTCGTCGGCAATCTTAGGATCAATACCTTTCGCTTTCAAATCTTCGATGGCCTGAGCCTGTGATGTTTCGATGTCGTTCCGCTTCGTTTCCAAACGGTCGTAAGCATCATCATCGACTCCGTTGACTTCATCCATCTTCGATTCGATGTTCTTGATCTGATCTTCGTATCGCTGCCAACGTCCGCCTGTTGCTTGGTCAAGTTGGCGATATAGTCCCTGCGATTTCGCTTTCACATCATTGCTGACATCCTCGATGGTGGTCCGAATGCCCGCTGATTTCACAGGAGCCTTCGCAATCGGTTTCGCTGATTCAGGCGTCCATTAGCGACAACGGACGCCACGCACTCGCAGTCATCATTCCCGGTAGCGAGTCACGCCCTCACTTCGCTGGGCTGTCCTATGTCCGCAGGGGTTCAGAAAGTATTGAGGCTTCCGAAGAACAGTACTCAGAACTGATAGCACAAAGAAACAGTAAGGCTGCTCGAATCCTTGAGTGGAAGGAGAAAGAGATAACCGTAGTCCAACTCACACTGTCCGTGCCCGGATACCCACTGATAAAGAAAGAGTGGCGTCGGAACGTGAGCGTTTCTGTTGCGAACTGCGACCAGTTCTGCGTAACCCTGCGAACTGGGACTGCTGAAGAAGAGTCTTTTCCCCTAAGCCAAGTTGAAATCAGTTTTGATAACGGACATAAGAGGTTGCTATTGCAACTTCAACCGTGAACTTTGCTCTCGTTTTGAATGGCTCGATGACGGTACCCCCTCGACAAGTACGAAGCTGGAACATACCGATCAATCAGAGCCAGGGCAATGCTGAACTGGATGGTCAGATTTCTTCGGTCGGCGGTGCGGGTGGAAAGATCACGCTGATGCTGTCGTATCAGGGACGACCGATCTTCTCCTGTCGAGAAAGAGCCTGCGAGATTCATCAAAGCATCGCCAGCCCAGGCATCTACAATCTCATCCTTGACAACCGCATCTCACCGATCTTCGCTCGGGAAGTGACAGGACAGATCTCCGTGAAATACGTGAAGTAGAATCGTTAGGGGCATCGGGGCTTTCATGACATCATCTCTTCCGACAAGGCATTCGTAATTCCTAAGCGGTCGCAATCCGCAACTCGCGTTTGGGTCAAGCTTGTCGAGGGTGCTCAGGTCACACAGAGCGTAAATCTTGTGGCTATTATGGGTGAGCCGTACGATCCCTACGCACCAACGACTGCGAACGTGCCGATTATCACCCCTCGGTAGCCTTTCTCCGTGTCTTATTTCATGTCTTAGAACTCATCGAAACCTGCACACTGAGAGATTCTCACGCGGACTGAGGCAACGTAAAGCACTGGAAATACGCGATGGGAGATTGAGGCAACATTTCGTAATTGGTCTGATCGATCATTTCGATGATGCCTGCCCGCCCTCAGGTCGCTCCATCTTACGGACGGGAATGCGCTCGTCAACGGAATGGGGCGCGGAATGGGGCGCGAACGTGTCGAACCGGGAACTTTTGTTTTGCATGCCGCTGCGTTGGCAAGCAGTCGCTGAATGGTAACGCCTGGCCGTTTTAGACTTGGGCAGCAGGCCAGAGCGGGATAGAATAGAGCGAGGAATAGGCCGACCGATCCTCACGGTCGGCGTCTAAGGCAAGACCCCCACAGCATTACCAAATTTGTCGAGAAGCGCATTGGAACGCGAACTGACGGTCGACCTACGATGAAACTTGCGGTTGCATTTGTGTTGGCGCTGCTGGTTCCCGGCGTGCTCAGGGCGCAGGACGCCGCTAAGACTCCATCTGCACAGTCGCACCAGGCCAGCTTGCAAGGGATGGTCACCAAGGATCCAGGCAGTGAGCCCTTGAAGAAGGCGCTGATCGAGCTGATCGCCGAGAGTCAGGGCGAAGGTGGAAACTACACCGCACTCACTGGCGCGGATGGAAATTTTCGCATTGAAAACATTGCGCCGGGACGCTATCGCTTGTTCGTGGAGCGCACCGGCTACCAGGAAGTCGACAAGCATCGCCGCAGGACGGATGGGCGCGAGCTCACCCTGAATGCGGGGCAGGAATTGAAGGATCTTGTTATTCGTCTGCAGGCCGCTGCGGTGGTGGAAGGGCGCGTGACCGACGAAGAGGGAGATCCCATGGCGGAAGCGCAAGTTACGGTTTTGCGCCAGACTTTTGTCGCGGGCCGCAGTCGATGGGAGCAGGTGGGGGCCGAGCGCGCGAACGATCTTGGCGAATACCGAATTGCGGGGCTTGCGGCCGGTAACTATTTTGTGTCGGTGACGCCGCCGCCTGACTTTAGAAGTTTGATTGAGACCAGCAGCACTTCGGCGGTGACCCATCCAGCCGCGGCCTTTGACAAGCCCACGCCCACGGCCTACCAAACAACTTATTATCCCGGCACGCGCGATCGTGGGCAGGCGGCGACAATCCAGTTGCATGCCGGCGAGGACTTTCCGATGAATTTCTCGTTGACGCCGAGTCCCAGCTTGACCATTCGGGGCTCGGTTGTGAATCTGCCGACTGGTTCTTCTGCGGCGATTGTGCTGCAATCCAAAGATTTCGGATTGGTATTGAACGGTGCGGAGATGCACAAAGACGGCAGCTTCGAGATTCGTGACATTTCTCCCGGAGCCTATACGATTCTGGCGACGGTGGATAACGTTGCCATGCCGATGATGGCGCGTCAATCGTTGCAGCTTGCGGAAAGCGTTGACGGATTGCGGCTCGCGCCTCAAACCGGCGGAACGATTCGCGGGCGGCTTCGGACGGAGGCTGGTGGTAACGTCCGGCTCGATCCCAGCCGGATGTTTCTTTTGCTGCACGAGCTTGATGGCGATGATGAGATGTTGGGTGCGGTCAACGCAGGGCAAGGTTCTCCAACGCTGGCGCACGTCAACCTGGACGGCAGCTTTGAGTGGAAGAATGTTCCCGCAGGTCGGTACTCCGTTCAGATTGCGGAGGCCAGCGGAATGCCGGATTGGTTTCTGAAATCCGTGGTGGCGGGCGGGCGCGAAGCGTTGGATTCGGGTTTCAGCCTAAGCGGAGGCGTCACGCCGCTGGATTTACTGGCCAGCGCCAATGGAGCGACCACCGAGGGCGTAGCCACAAATGAAAAGGATGAACCCATCAACGACGCGGTGGTTGTCGCCGTACCCGAATCGCGCTTTCGCGGCCGACCGGAGCGCTATCGCAAAGCCATCAGCGATCAAAGTGGACACTTCACGCTGCGAGGCTTGTCTCCGGGCAATTACACAATCTTCGCGTGGGATAGGGTGGACGGTGAAGCTTACTACAATCCCGAATTTCTGAAGAGCTACGAAGGGCAGGGGAAAGCGTTGCAGGTAAACGAGGGAGATCTCTTGCGAGTGCAAGTGAGAGTTGCTCTGACTTCTGGAGACGAGCCATAAGCGCACTCTCGGACGCTGCCGCAATTTTTACATGTGTCCGCAGACTCAGAAGGGCCGTTTTTTGATATGCAGTCGAGAATCTGGGTCGACTAGCATCCTGAAAATGTGGTGCTTTATCCGCTTCCACAGGCGATTGACGAGCTTGGCATGTGAATTGCAATTAGCACAGCGCGTATTCGGAGGTAGCGTATGTCCACTATGAGCGATGCAGAATTCGTTCGCCTGCTTAAGAAGGACGTTGATTACTTTACGCGAGCGCTGGAGCGCTTCGAGAATCTAATTCCGAGCGTGTGCGCGCCGGTGCAGGATCAATGGCGGTTGCAAGCCCAGGCCCGTAAGGACTTCGCGCTCGAACTCGAGATTCTGTTGGATAGGGCTGAGCGGTGCATTGATCCCTTGTTGCAGGGCACGGAAAACGACAATGGACGGGAGTCGAATTCCTACTAGCTTGGCAAGCGGTTTTCTTTCTGGCTGCTGCTTAAATTTCAGGCCAAGTGCTCGGCCGCTGGAATCCGGTAGAATAGAAGTTTTCAGCCGACCGATTTGCTGGTTTCTCACCTCATCCTGTCTTCGACACTGGCCGCATGGTCTGCCCCTAAGGGCATTGGGCCTTATCTCCGCCAGCACTTATTGGACAAGACTTTTCAGGGGCTTTACCACACTGATGCGTTCGATCGCGCGTTACTAATTCCGTATTTCATTGTGCTCGTGCTGCTGGCGGGCTACGGAATGCACCGCTACGTTCTGGTCTATCTGTATTACAAGCACAAGAAGAATCGCACAACTGAGCCGGCTGCGCTGTTCGAAGAACTTCCCCGAGTCACGGTGCAGCTGCCGATCTTTAACGAACAGTATGTAGTGGAGCGGTTGTTGGACTCGATCTGCAAGATGAAATATCCGCGTGAGAAGCTCGACATTCAAGTGCTGGACGATTCCACGGACGAAACGGTGGACGTGGCGCGAAACCTGGTAGAGCGTTACGCGGCGCTGGGGAATCCTATCACCTACCATCAGCGCAGCAAGCGCGCGGGCTTCAAGGCGGGGGCGCTGGCCGAGGGACTGAAGACAGCGAAGGGTGAATTCGTCGCCATCTTTGATGCCGACTTCACTCCGCCGGAGGATTTTCTGTTGCGCACCATCCACCACTTCACCCATCCCAAGATCGGCATGGTGCAAACCCGCTGGACGCATATCAACCGCAATTATTCGTTTCTCACGCAGGTGGAGGCCATCCTGCTCGACGGGCACTTCGTGCTCGAGCACTCGGGACGCGCCCGCAGTGGCGTTTTCTTCAACTTCAACGGAACCGCGGGAGTGTGGCGGCGTGCGGCAATCGAGGAGGCCGGCGGCTGGCAGCACGACACGCTCACCGAAGACACGGATCTTTCTTACCGCGCGCAGCTCAAAGGGTGGAAGTTTCTTTATTTGCAGGATGTCGAATGCCCGGCCGAGTTGCCGGTCGAGATGACCGCGTTCAAGACTCAGCAAGCACGTTGGGCCAAGGGACTGATCCAGACCGGAAAGAAAATCCTGCCGCGCGTTTTGCGCAGTGATGTGCCGTTGCGTACCAAGGTGGAAGCGTGGTATCACCTCACTGCGAATCTGAGCTACCCGCTCATGATCGTGCTTTCGGTGCTGATGCTGCCCGCGATGATCATCCGCTTTTACCAGGGATGGTTTCAGATGCTGTTTATCGATCTGCCGCTGTTTATGGCGTCGACGTTTTCTATTTCAAGTTTTTATTTGGTTTCGCAGCGTGAGCTTTTTCCTAAGAGCTGGCCACGGGCGCTGCTATATCTGCCGTTCTTGATGGCCCTCGGCATCGGGCTGACCATAACCAATACCAAAGCGGTGATCGAGGCGCTCATCGGCAAGGAGAGCGCTTTTGCACGCACACCCAAGTATCACGTGGAGTCGAAGAAAGACAAAGTTCGATCGACCAAGTACCGCAAACGCCTGGGTTGGGTGCCATGGCTGGAACTAGTGATCGGCACTTACTTTGCGCTGACGGTTTTCTACGCTATCGAAAACGAGAACTACGTTACGATTCCATTCCTGCTGCTGTTCGTGGTTGGTTATTGGTACACCGGCTTGATGTCCCTGCTGCAGGGACGGTTCTCCGGTGTGGCGCTGAGTGCGGAATCCCACACCAAACCATTTCCCGTGGGAGTGTAGACTCCGAACGTCTCCGGTGTGAGCTTTCTTTCGCTTGACCACTCGGGTACAATCCAGTCGCCAAAAGTTTCTCATCGGGCCCGGCACGCCATTTGAACGTCGCGAGCACTTCGCGGTTCCCAGGAGGTTCCGATGCTCCGCTCACACAGGCTATGGTCTCTTTCAGGACTGGCATTTATTGTTAGCTCGCTAATTAGTTGCGGTCCGCATGATTCCAACGAGTACTTTGTGTTCGTAGCGGCCAATCTGCAAGTACCCTATTGGCAAGCGGCCGGCTCAGGGTTCACCAAGGCGGGGGCGCAATTCAAGGTGCGCGCGGAGTTCGTTGGCCCGAACAACTACGACCCGAAAGCCGAACGCGACGCTCTTGATCAGGCAGTGCAGCAGAAGGCTACCGGCATCTTGCTCGGCGTCACCGACCCGGCGTTGCTTAAGGACAGCATCGACAAGGCCATCGCCGCCGGAATCCCGGTGATCACCATGGATTCGGACGCTCCCGCCAGCAAGCGACTCTTCTTCATCGCCACCAACAATTATCAGGTTGGCATCAGCGGCGGCCTGCGCCTGGCGCAGGAGTTGAAGGGGAAGGGCAACGTTGTGGTGTTCACCATGCCCGACCAGCACAATATGCAAGATCGTCTGCACGGCTATCGCGACGCGTTCGAACGCACTCCTGGCATCAAAATCGTGCGGGTCGTCGATATCCAGGGTGATCCTCGCATCGCATTCGATACCACGACGCAAATCATCGGCAAAGAAAAAGATCAGGTGGATGCTTTCGTCTGTCTCGAGGCGCAGTCGGGAAAGGAAGTGGCCGGCGTGCTCAACAGCTACCACATTACGGGCAAAGTGGTGATGGCCATGGACACCGATCCAGAGACCCTGCAATTTATCCAGAGCGGAGCAATCGCCGCTACCATTTCCCAGAAGCCATATACCATGGCGTTTGTCGGCATGCAGATGCTCGACAACCTCTATCACCACAAGCCGCCTTCGCTTGAGACCGACTGGTCGAAGGACAGCTTTGCGCCGATCCCTGCCTTTGTGGATACTGGTTCTGCGCTCATCGACAGGAGCAATGTGGAGTCATTCCTACAGTCAAAGCAGAGCGCGACCGGCACGCAGAAATAAAATGTGGGAAGGGTCGGTCTTTGATGGGCGAGCCGTCTAATCGATGCCTACTCGGGAACGGCTACTCTAGAATCTTCGGATGAATTACACCATGCGAAAATCGCGGCCTGTAGTTTGTCTGACGAGTTTGTTCGCCAGCTTCTTTTTTTTTGCTGCTACAGCTGAGGCGGGTTTCACGCTCGACCGCCAGCCAAATGCCGACTACCACGCTCGTCGCGAGGCCCTGGCGAAGAAAGCTGGAGGTGTTGTAGTTCTGTTCGCGCCGATGGAGAGTGAAGGGCCGAATGATCTCTACGGTTTTCGACAGGACGACAACTTCTACTACCTTTCCGGCTCGACCGAGCCAGGAGCGGCAATACTGATTGCACCGGCGGAAGAGGCCAAGGGCGATAAGCCGGCACGCTCCTACACTGAAATTCTCTTTCTACCTCCGCGAAATCTGACGCAGGAGAAGTGGACGGGACCAAAACTTGGCCCGGAAAATCCCGAGGCACCGGAGATCACGGGCTTCGATCATGTCGAAGACATGGCCAAACTCCCTGAGCAGGTCATGAAAGTGACCTCAGGGGTACGACCGGTGGTTTACACCGACGTTGCGTCGCACGATCAGACTTCGGCCAGCACCGAACCGCTTGCATTTTTGAAGGACGTGAATTCGTTCCTGAGTTTTCAGGACGTGAAACCCATGATCGATTCACTGCGCACCACCAAAGATGCTGGGGAACTGGCCCTGATTCGCAAGGCGGTCGACGCGTCGGTGGCAGCGCACTTCGCTGCATTCAAAGCAGTGAAGCCTAACGTGAACGAGCGCGAAATCTCGGCTCTCATGCAATATGAGTGGGGAAAGCGCGGTTGCGAGCGGCCTGCTTACGCCCCCATCGTGGGCTCCGGTTTCTATTCCACGGTGCTGCATTACTCTGACGATTCTAGTGTGATGAAGGCTGGGGATGTGGTGGTGATCGATGCCGCTGGCGAGTATTCGATGTACGCTTCCGACATTACCCGCACGCTTCCCATCAATGGCCACTTTACCGCGCGCCAGCGCGAAATCTACGACATCGTTCGCGGAGCGCAACAGGCCGCCGAGGCCGCTTTCAAGTCCGGCAAATCCAATATGAAGCGTGACGATCCGGACTCGCTCTACAAGGTCGCTTACGACTACATCAATACGCACGGCAAAGACCTGCACGGCGATGCGCTGGGAAAATACTTCATACACGGTCTGGGTCATCCTGTCGGCCTCAACGTGCATGACTCCACCGATCCCACCGTCCCGTTGGGGCCTGGGCAAGTCTTCACGATCGAACCTGGGATTTATATTCCCGAGGAAAGTCTTGGCGTGCGGATCGAAGATGACTATTACGTGGATCTCGACGGCAAGCTGATCAAACTCAGCGCTGCGTTACCGTCGAAAGCGGAAGATGTGGAGAAAGAGCTGGGCGGAAAGTAGCACGAGTTCGTTGCCTTAGAGTTGCTGCAGCTTTAGCCGCCGCCTCACCTCTGGGTCGACAGAGATGCAGTCGGTTGGATGCTTCACAAATCGCCCCCCGAGTTCATATGCCTGCTTCTCGAGAGCAATCTCTTCATAGGATCCGCCGCCAAGAAATCCGCGAACGTAATGCTCAGCGAAGCCCTGCAAGCCGAGCTGCCTGTATTGCACCGCATGCACCAGTTCGTGAAAAAGGACTTGGCGCGTGAGCGGCTCGACGTGCACCACTACATCCTGAAACGTGATGCCTGCCATCTCCGAGAAGCGGGGTGCGTTTGTGATCCCAATACTTCGCAACTGAGCATAGAACGCCGGCCCACTCGCCCTTCCGCGCACGATTTTTACCGTTTCCAGCACCTCCGCGGGAAAGAACGATTGCAGCGCGGATCTAGGAGGCGGCTCGATTGACGAAGCCTTGGCTAGGAGTGAGGTTCTCTGCTCCGAAATATATGCCGCAACCCAATTTGCGAGTTGTCGAATCTGAGGTTCAGTTAATTGTGGATGAGGCATGTTTTCTATGAGATGTATTCGCGAATATATTCGTCCTGCGAATTCGCGAGCTCGTGCAGGTCTCCATCAAAGATTATTTTGCCCTCGCGCAGGACCAGAAAGCTCATGGGCACCTCGCAATGCTTTCCTGGGGGCAGCGGGAGCAGGTGGTTGGCCTGTTTGTCGAACTGGTGCGTGGCCATGGTGAACGCGTCTTGCAGGCGGTGCGTTACCAGCAAGGCGCTGGTGCTATTGACGTCGCGCTGCTTCACAATCAGTTCAATGATGGTGTTGGAAGTCACTGGATCCAGGCCACCTGTGGGCGAATCATAGAGGAGCAGTTCGGGTTGCGTGATCAGAGCGCGAGCAATGGCTACGCGCCGGCGCATGCCGCCGGATAACTCCGACGGATACAGATCGAGCGTGTTCTCTAGTTCAACGAAGCGTAATGCCTCGCGCACTCTGCGATCGACATTCTCGTTATAGATGCCGTGTTCCTCCAGCAGGCGGAACGCAACATTTTCGCGCACGGTGAGAGAATCGAACAGCGCGCTCTCCTGGAAGACCATCCCGATTCGCCCGCGCAACTGGAAGAGTTCCCCTTCCCGCATCTGGGTTACGTCCTCACCTAGAACAACAATGCGACCGGAGTCTGGCCGGATGAGCCCGAGTGACAACTTCAGAATCAGGCTCTTGCCGGAGCCGGCCACGCCGAAGATCGCCTTGGTCTCGCCGCGAGGCAGGCGGAAAGAAACTCCTCGCAGCACCTCATTGTCCGCAAAAGATAGTACGACGTCTTCGAAGACAATGACGGGCGCGAAACTATCCTTGCTTGGCGAAGTGACGGAATCGAGCGGCAAGGTCGGTGCAGACATGAGATCAGCGATAAGAAAGCGTGGCCATCAGGAAACGCGTGACGATTAAGTCCATTGCAAGGATCAGAACTGAAGCTGCCACCATCGCCTGCGTGGTGGCGCGGCCCACTCCTTGAGTTCCTCCGCGCGCATTCATCCCATAGAAGCAACCAATCGTCGCAATAATGAAGCCGAAGATCACTGGCTTGATCAGTCCCATAAAAACGTCTTGAAAGACCAGGGTTTCCCACGCGTTCGACCAGTACTGCCGGGCGTCGAGCCGCAGCAATAACTTGGCGATTGCAAGACCCCCGACCAAGCCTACGAGATCGGAAATGATAGCCAGAAAAAACAGCATGAACACCGTGGCCACCACGCGCGGCGTCACCAGCTTTTTCATGGGATCGGTGCCCAGGGCGCGCATGGCATCGATCTGCTCGGTTACGATCATCGATCCAAGTTCGCTGGCCATGCCAGAAGAATTGCGTCCTGCCACCATCAGGCTGGTGAGTACCGGCCCCAGTTCGCGTACCATGGAAGTAGAGACCAGTTGCCCGACGAGGGTGATCGAACCGAAGCGCTCCAGAGTATTGGAGGCTTGCAGCGCGAGCACGGCTCCGGTGAAGAAGCCTGTGAGCACGACGATAGGCAGAGATCCCACGCCGATGGTATCCGCCTGCCGCAGCATATCAACGAAATACAAGGGCTTGCGGAAGAGATTGGCGACCGCCTGTAGGCAAAACAGAACGTAATCCTGAACCGTCTGGACTTTTGTTTTGGCGAGATCAGTGGGCGAGATCAGTTCCATGCGGGTCTGGAAGCGAGGCCAACTGAACCACGCTTTTTCGAACTATAGCAGAGAAAGCTATCGCTCTTCAGGCGGAGCACCGTGGGCGCCACTTTTGTATGAACCGGGAGAAGTTTCCCTCACTCGTGACTTCCATGCGAAACCCGTCAGCTTTGCGCCCTAAGTAAAACCACCACAGGGTTCCGACGAGAGCGTAAAACGCCAGTCCAAGCACTTGATGATGCCAGCCTAGTCCGAGTGCTACAACCGAGATTGGAAAGTCGAGGAAATTTAGCAGGGAAACCCTATCGCCCAATATTCGAGTTTAGGCACGACGTATCCTGTCGAGACTGTCACGAACGCACAACCGTGCAGAGATGGCAGTGGATAAGCCAGGCGGACGTGAACTTTTATCCCCGTGTCTTCTTCTTGATCTCGATATTTAGGCGGCGGATTTTCTGATTCAGCGTGGAGAGCGGCACTTTGAAGCGCTCGGCGGCTTCGGTCTGGTTCCAGTTGCATTTTTCCAGCATGTCGCTGATGATGCGCTTCTCGACGTCTTCCACGATTTCGAACAGGGAAGCGTCGGTGGGCGGATCGTGTAGCGTTAGCGCAGAGCCCCGGCCCAGCAGATTGTCGGGCAGCAGGTCGATGGTGATGTCGGGGCCAGAGGAGAGAACGACCGCACGCTCAATTACATTCTCCAGTTCCCGAACGTTCCCCGGCCAGGAATAGGACATCAATGGACGCAGCGCCTCCGGCGTGATGCGGCGCACGGGACGGTCGTTTTCTTCCGCATATTTTTTCAGGAAGAACTGCACCAGCAAGGGAATGTCCTCTCTGCGCTGGCGCAGCGGAGGCAATTCAATGTTGATCACGTTCAGGCGGTAAAACAAATCCTCACGGAATCGGCCTTCACGGACCAGCTGGCGCAGATCGATGTTGGTGGCGGCAATGATACGCACATCCACCTGCATCTCCTGCACTCCGCCAAGATGCATGAACCTGCGATCTTGCAGTACGCGCAGAATCTTGGCCTGGGTTTCCAGGCTCATGGTGGCAATCTCGTCGAGAAACAACGTGCCCCGATCCGCAATCTCAAACAGTCCTTTCTTGGAGGCGATGGCGCTGGTGAACGCCCCTTTCACGTGGCCGAAGAGCGTGGACTCGAGCAGGTCGGTGGGCATGGAGCCGGTATTCACCGGAACGAAAGGGCGATCATGACGCGGCGAATTCAGATGCAGTGCCTTGGCGATGATTTCCTTGCCGGTTCCGCTCTCGCCCTGCAACAGCACGGTGGAGCGGCTGTTGGCGACCTGGGCGACGAGGTCGAAAATCTTCAGCATCGGCTCGCTTTTGCCCACGATGTTTTCGAAGTTGTAGCGCTGTTTGAGCGCGCGTTTCAGTTGGACATTTTCTTCTTCGGCGCGGCGCCATCCCACGGCGGCGCGCACATCAGCCAGAAGTTTTTCGTTGTCCCAGGGTTTCTGGACGAAATTGACGGCGCCACCCTGCATGGCGCGCACGGCATTTTCCACCGTGCCAAAGGCTGTGATCATGATGATCGGCAGACCGGTTTCGTGGGCGCGAATCTCAGCCAGGATTTCCATGCCATTACGACCAGGCAAAGTAAGGTCGAGCAGAATCAGATCGAAAGGATGTTCGCCAATGCGCTGCAATCCCGCTTCGCCGGTCGCTGCCGTTTCGACGGCGAAGCCTTCGAGTTCCAACAGGGTTTGCAGAGATTCGCGAATCTCCGCTTCATCATCGATGATGAGCACCGCGCCCGCCAGACCCGGGTTTCCGTTCGACGCCGTGCGCGGAATCACTGCAACTTCAGACATATTCGACCTCAGGCATATTGGGTTTCGTGCTTGGCGGAGACATGTTTTGCTTAAACGTGCTTGGCTTAAAGATGGTTGCTTTAGACATGGATCGCCTTCCTGCTGAGCGGGAAATCCAGAGTGAACGTAGTCCCGGCGCCGGGATGGCTTTCCACGCGAATCTTGCCTGCATGTTCCTGAATGATGCCGTAGGTGACAGAAAGGCCTAGGCCAGTGCCGCGCGACTGGCCTTCCCGAGGAGAAGTCTTGGTGGTAAAGAACGGATCGTAAATGCGCTGAATATGCTCGGGGGCGATGCCGGAGCCAGTGTCGGACACGGAAACGCTGACACTATCGCCATTCATGGTGGCCACACGCAGCTTGCCACCGCCCGGCATTGCGTCCTTGGCGTTGAGAAACAAATTCAAGAACACTTGCTGAAGCCGCCCGGGATTTCCTTGAATGGGCTGGAGCTTGGGTGCTGGCGCGTGTTCGACTTCCACTTTCGCTACCTTAAACTGATGTTCCAAAAGAGCCAGCGTGTCGGCGATCACTTTGTTCACGTCGACATCGCCGATCTCGCTGCCACTGGTGCGGGAGAAGTTCAGCAGATTGTTTACGATTTCAGAGGCGCGGAAAGTTTGGCGCGTAATCTTCTCCAGCAAGCCGGATTTTTGCGGATCGCCCTGCAGTTGCTTGGAAAGCATCTGGGTGTAAGAAGAGATGACGGCCAAGGGCGTATTAACCTCGTGAGCCACGCCGGCTGCGAGCAAGCCGATGGACGAAAGCTTGTCAGCCTGCGAGAGCTGCGCCTCGAGCTCGATGCGCTCGGTAATATCGTCAATGATGATGAGCCGGCCGATGACCTGGAACTTGCGCGTAACCAGAGGCGCAATGGCCACATTGACGGTGCGAACTTCGCCAGCCGGTGTCTTGAGGCGGAACTTGTACAGATTGTGGATGCCGGCGTCCTGCCGCGTGCGATAAAACTCCTCGACGAACTCCGCCGGGAAAATGGCTTTCAGCGGCTGAGTCAGAGTTTGCCACCGCGGCACTGCGTACATCACTTCCATCTGCGCGTTCCAGCTCTCGATGCGATCCTCCATATCGAGAGCCATCACGCCCACATTGATGGATTCAACGATGTTCTCGTTGAAATCCTTGAGCCGCTCATACTCCGCGGCTTTCTGCTGCAACGAAGCGTAGAGCTGGCCATTCTGGATGGCGATGCCGAGATATCCGCCCAGAGTTTCGAGCAATTCCATGTCTTCGCTGGAGAGGAAATCGCCTTGCGTGGTCTTGCCCAGGCCGAGCACAGCAATGGTCTTCTGCTGGGCGTGGCAAGGGATGTAGTAGTTGAGATCCAGACGGGCGATGGTTTGCTGCGCTCCGGGGCTCTCGCGCGGCACCTGGTGCGTATTCTCGAAGAACAAGTGACCGGCCGGTTCCGGCCGCGGCGCGCTTAGAAACGACATGTCGAGAGTAGCCGGCGCGGACAAGCCGAAGGATTTGGCGAGCACGAATCGCTCCGCATCTTCGCCGGCAAGGAAAACGGCCATGCGGTCGACCGCGAGCGTGCTGGACAATCGGTCCATCAGCGACGAGAGCATAGCATTCAGATCTGTTTCTGAACTGAGTTCACGGCCGAACTCCAGCAGGGTGCGGCGATAGTCGTAGCGCGTGCGATAGAAGAACTGGTCGATGCGATCCTGAATCCACTTGCGGACGGGATCGAACAGAAGCGCCGTGACCACTACAGCGAGAATCAGACCAACCGGACCGCTGCTGGGCTGCCGCATGTGCACGAGTTCAGCCACGCCGGCCACCAACCCGAAGTACATTCCCACAACGATGGCTGCGGCTAAGGTGTAGACGACGCCACGCTTGAAAATGAGGTCCACATCCATCAAGCGGTACCGGAAGATGGCATAACCGAAAGTGAGCGGCAACAGGGCCAGGGAGAGGGCGGAGATTTTCATCGTCGCGCCGGGCAGTGTGCCCATCAGGTAAGGAACAACGTAAAGCAGAGTATAAGGAATAATGGCCAGAACGGTGCCGCGAGTGACCCACTTCAGCTGTTGCCTCAGAATCGTAGTGCTGGCGCGCCGGTAGCTGTACCAAAGCACGGTTGCGGCGGCTAGAAAGAACAGCGAGCCGTAGGACATTTCCATGCGGTCGAGATTCCAGCGCAGCCACTCACTGGCCTGCAACCAGTGCATGGCACCGACGTGGATGGCCAGCAGGATCGCTCCTGGCACGTAGACAAGAGCCAGCAGCCAGGGATGCTTCCGCACCGTCTGGCGCTTTTCCGGGAAGGTCAGAACGAAGTGAAGGAACAAGGCTGGCTGCAAGACTCCGGCGGCGATGTTGCCCCAGTAGATGGTCCAGTCGAAGTCATTCAGCTTGCCGGTGTATTTGAAAGAGTATGCGACGAACGATACCAAACAAAAAATGTAGAAGTGGGTGGATCCCGGAGCGGTCCACCGCCGCAGCAGGACGTAAAGGCCGATACCCAAGTAGATGAGAGCGATGAGCCGCAGCCAGTTATTGAGAGAACGTTCCGCTGGCACCAGAATGACGCTGGAATCGAGGGGAACGGCTTGCCGCAGCAGGGAATATGTCGCTTTGGACCACACGCCGTTGCGGTAAAGTTGGCGCTCCAGCCCGGAAATATTCTGGACTTCTTGGCCGTTGATCGAAACCAGTTGATCGCCCGGCTTAATGCCGCTCTTGGCGCCGGGTCCGTTCGGATCGACGCGATCGGCCGTGAGCCGCCCGCCGTGCTCCAGCCACCAGACTCCGTCGTCCGGAACAGAGGCTCGCCATTCCGCATCGAAATTGAAACCGGCGAATGCGACGGCAGCTACCGTCAGCAGGAACAGAAGGACGGCAACGAAACGGACTTGGCTTTCCCGATTCATGGGCTTCGGCGGCGGTCCCGAACCCTTAGTGGGCTGGATCGGCGTGGCGATCACGTCCCGCCGATCCTCAATGAGCAACTTCGCTGCCATGTCTTTTCCCGCTTCGGAAATGCTTAAGTGCGGCATCCACAGCACTTCCGCGATTATAAATGGATTTTCGAACAACGATTACGGCTTTCTGGATGTTTCTGTGGAATTCTGTATCCCACTGCCATACGGTAAGTTAGCCTTTTTCGGACTCACTCGGCTGGAAGGATGGAGCGGCAGGTCGGAGCAGAGACCAGCGCCGCCATTCCCCACCCTGACCGTTCAATGAGTTGGGGACATAAGACGCATTGGATTCCGAGTGCATGAGCTACGAAGGCCAGGGGGCTTGCTGTGCTTGTCCCCCCCAGGCTGACGCGAATCACGTTTTTTCGGCGGCGGCGTTAAACTTCACGATCTTCGATTGGGGGATTGGGGGACTTGTTATCGACCGCGTTCGCAAAGTTGGTGATCTCTGCGTTGACGAGGGGAGTTGCAGCATGCGTCGCCACTCATGACTCCTGGCCATGATTCTCTGAAAAAAGGGACAAGCGCTGCCACGCGGCCTCATCTTTTACGCTATTGGCGAGAGGGCAGCGGGCTTTAGGAGGAGAATGGACCGGCGGGATATCGAAACAGGCGCGCCAGGGTAGCGCTGATCAACAGACCTTTGAATGGGGATGAGACTCTCACCGCAAGGGCCAGTAAACTGCTTCGCAGCTTAATTAGAGCGATCTAGCCGGCCTTCCGCTCTTCCGATGCGGCGGGGGAGGCGCCGTCTTCGTCCCACTCGAACGAAAGCGCCCGCGAGGTGGTTTCGATGGGCTCCAGTTCTGGAATATCTTCGGCTACCGACGCCCCCAGCTCGGCGAACTTGCGAGCCGACACTAGCACCCGGCTTTCCAGCGAACCGACTGCTTTGTTATAGGACTCGACGGCTCGGTCCAGGCCGGTTCCTACGGAGCTGATATGACCGGCAAGCAGACGTAGACGGTCGTGCAGCTCTTTGCCCAGTTCGCTGATCCGTTGCGCATTGCGTGCCAGTTTCTCCTGATTCCATCCGTAGTTGATGGCCTTCAGCAGCGCGATCAGAGTGGTCGGCGACGCGGGGATCACACGGTTCAGAACTCCGTGTTCGATCAAGCCGGAATCTTGCTCCAACGCCGCGCTAAAAAAAGTTTCGCCGGGAAGGAACATGACGACGAACTCTGGCGTCGCTTCAAACTGCTCCCAATATTTCTTGCCGCTGAGAGTGTTCATGTGATCGCGGACCTGTCGCGCGTGATTGGCCAGGCAGGCGCGCCGCGCGTCTTCATCTGTGGTTTCGAAGGCATCAAGGAAGGCTTGCAGCGGGGTCTTCGCGTCCACCACGACGTGCTTGCCGCCGGGCAGTTTCACCACCAAATCGGGACGCAGCCTTCCGGTTTCTGTAGTTACCGATTCCTGCTCGGCAAAATCGCAATAGGAGAGCATGCCCGCGATCTCGACCACGCGGCGCAACTGAATCTCTCCCCAACGCCCGCGCACGTTAGGCGTGCGCAGCGCCCGCACCAGATTGCCCGTCTCGGATTGCAACTGCTTCTGTGTGGTGATCAGGGATTGCACCTGGGCGCGCAATTCACCATAGGCGTCGCCGCGGGCTACTTCCATCTGCTGAATCTGAGCATCCACTTTATTCAGCGAATCGCGGACCGGAGCAACCATATCCGCGACCGCTTTCTGCCGGGACTCCAAGTCGCCCTTGGCCTGGCTTTGGAAGCGCTTTAAGGTTTCTTCCGCAATCACCAGAAAAGACGAATTGTTGCTCTTCAACGCGTCGGCCGCCATAGCTTTGAAGGCGTTACGCAATTCTTCGCTGGCCCGAGTGACTAACTCAATCTTTTCGTTGCTGGTCTTTCGTTCCGCTTCCAAAGCGGATTCCACCCTGGCCTTGCCTGCCACCAGCTCCGTGTGAGCCTGCTGAAGCCGCGCCAGTTGGGCCTTTTCAGCTGCTAATTCCTTTTCCATCAAGGACAAACGGGCGTTCAGTCCGGCGGTACGCGAGCGCAACGCCAGCCAAGCAAGCAAGCTTCCAAACAATAGGCCGATGACCCCTATGACACCTGGTTCCATAGCGAAGGTAACTTCTCGATGTGTATTTTAGCTTCTAGCGTAGCACCAGCAGACAAACTTGAGACTGAATCTGCATTCCTCCCCTGGGATCGAGTTTAGTAGGCGCAGCCAATGCTGAGCGTTCCTAGAACGAGCGACAGAAAATCGACGGACAAAAGAGCCATCGGCGTAAGATTCGCAGTCGTCCTTTTGCTGTTCCTGAGCTCGGGTTCAATTTCGCCGTCGACCCGGGTGATGGCTTCTTCCGATGGAAACACGGATGCTGACAAGTCTGCGCAGCACGCAACTCTAAAATCGGCCTCGTCAACCGCGCCCGACATTCCCTTTAGCGATTACGATTCCGAGACGGAGCGACAACTTCTAGATCTGGCGAATCAGGCGCGAGCCCAAGCCGGAGCTCCAGCTTTAGTTCTCGATGCGGGCATGAGCCGGGCTGCCCGCGCGCACGCGGAAGCGATGTTTGCGGCTCGGCAACTATCGCACCGGTTTCATGGTGAGCCCTCCCTGCCGCAACGCTTGGCGGCGGCCACGCACACGCAACTTGATCAGGAAGGCGAAAACCTTGCGCTCGATTTCGACGCCGCTGCGGCCCAGCAACATTTAATGCTTTCACCCCCGCATCGCTCGAACCTGCTCAACCCGGCTTATAACGTGGTCGGGTTGGGCGTAGTCCGCAGCGGAGACCGGTTGTACATTGTGCAAGATTTTGGTCACGCCCTCCCCAGTTATTCCGCGGCAGAAGTGAAGGGGCGGATCGCGGCAGCCGTAGTGCGAACACGGCGCCAGGCCAACCAGCCTGACCTCGCCCGCCGCGACCTGCCTGCGACAGACGATGCGGCCTGCTCCATGGCGCGGGCGGATAAGCTTGGCACCTCCCCCGTTCATCAGCTTGCCCGGCGCTACACGGTGTTTACCTATACCAGCCTCCATCCGGAAGCGCTGCCGGAAAATGCCAGCCACGTCCTTTTCAGCCATAATTTCCGCACCTACTCGGTGGGTGCGTGCTACGCCCACACTGAGACATTTCCTTCGGGCGTTTATTGGGTGGTGCTGTCGCTGGACTGAGGGCGACATCTGCCTGTGCTAACCTTGGCTTCGCCCTCCGTCTGCGGTTTTCCCATGGAACCTTTGCCTCAGGTCCAGTCGAGCGGTATTCGCATTGGCACGGCTGGCTGGTCTTATAAAGACTGGGACGGCATCTTCTATCCTCCGGGGATGCAGCGCCGCAAGCAGCATCCGCTGGAATATTTGGCGCTATTTTTCGATACCGTGGAAATCAATACTTCGTTTTATGGACCGCTGAAGCCGGAACTGGCGAAGCTCTGGTGTCGTAAGGTCGCAGCCGTGAACAAGAACTTTCTCTTTACCGCCAAGCTTTACCGTGCCTTCACGCACTCGCCCATCGCGGTGATGGAGCCTACGTCGGCGGCGACGATTCGTCCGACCGACGAAGACGAGCTGAGCACTCGCGAAGGCCTCGACGCAATTGCAACCGAAGGAATGCTGGGTGCGTTACTCATTCAGTTCCCCGTTTCGTTCAAGAACACTTCTCTCAATCGCGAATATCTCGATCGCTTGCTTAGGCAGTTCATCGAATATCCGCGCGTAGTCGAAGTGCGGGATTCCAGTTGGAATAACGCGGAAACGTTGGCGGCGTTCGCCCAGAAAAATGTCGGTTTCTGCAATATCGACCAGCCGTTGCTGGGACGATCGTTGGCACCCACCCAGCATGTGACCGGAGCGATTGGCTACGTCCGCTTGCATGGGCGCAATTACGAACAGTGGTTCAATTCCGACAATCGCGATGATCGCTACAATTATCTGTACGGCGAAAAAGAACTCGCAAGTTGGAAAGAGAGAATTGAGAGCGTTGCGCAGCGGGCGCAAACCACGTACGTGATTGCCAACAATCACTTCGAGAGCAAGGCGGGCGTGAATGCGCTGGAGTTGAAAGCCATGATCGGCAATCGGCGAGTACTGGCTCCGCCCACGCTGATCGAGAAATATCCGGACCTTAAGAGGTTCGCCGATTCTGCACAAGGCGCCGGCGAGAATTCGGGTGGTCAGTGGTCGCTGCTGGCTTGAAGTCTAATCTTCATCTGCGCTCTCCGCGGACGTTCTCCTTGTTCTCAGCGTTGCAATGCTTTTAGTCGCGGAACGGAGTGCAGAAAGTCCGCAGCAAGCGGAGGCGAAGCGAGACCTAGACGCAAGCAAAGTTCAGGGGCAACGAATGCTTAGAAAAAATTCCGGGCTGATGACGGGTTACGACCTTCCTGCAGCCGCGTGGTCCGCCATACGGCGCTTGTTGTAGCGCAACGCGACATTCATATACACATTGCCCAGAGAGGTTTCAAAGCAGATCACCAGAGCCTCAACGTCTTCGCTGGTTTTGTCGCCTTCCGTGGACGTCAGCAAGAGAGGGGGATGGACGCGAAAGTGAAAGCCCTGATCGTTGAGCGCGCTAACGGCGTTGCCGACTACCTGATTCGCCAGTTCGTAAATGGTTTCTTTGATCAGACAATCGGACTCGGGTAATTCGGCACCCGCATAGTAGCTGGCTACGCGCACGGCGGTTTGCGGTTCGAGGTCCAGAATGATTCGCCCTTCGATGTCGCCGGTGAGCGCCACCATGCCGGCCACACCTTTGCGGCGATAACCTTCCTCTTCCATCGAAAGGTTGCCTACCTTGGTGGTGCCCTGCAAGCCTTGCGACAACACGGCGTCGGCTGCATTGATGAAAGGCTGAATCAGCTCCATCTTCATGCGACTAGACTCCCGCGCCGGCCGCGTTCACGACGGCGCCGTCTTCTCCCATTACATACTTGATGACCTCGTACAGCACTTCCGGCTTCACCGGCTTCTGCACGAAATGGCGCGCCCCGCGTTGCAAAGCGGCCACAATGTTTTCCTGATATCCGACCGAGGAGACCATCACGATGCGGGCTTCGGGATGCGCCTGCACGATCTTCTCGGCGGCCTCGATGCCTTCCATCTGCGGCATGGTGATATCCATGAGCACGATGTCAGGATGGGTGCGATCGAATTCGCTGATCGCCGTCAACCCGTCGCCGGCCTCGCCCGCCACCTGTCCGCCGAAGCTTTCGATCATGCGAGCCAGGTTCTTGCGTGCGAATACCGAATCGTCCACGATCAGGTAACGCACCGCCTGGCCGTCTTTGCTGCGTTTGACTGCTGCGAACTGCTCCATAGCAACCTCCCCTTCTCATTTCAACACGGCGGTTTCCCGCCTGCCAGATGACTCAAGTCACCAGACCTGAAACTTTTCCCAGCACGTCGTTCAGCGCCCCGCGCCGAAGGACTTGTTTGAGCCGCCGTCTGCATAACCATCGCTGCGGCCACAAAGCGCCTGCAAGGTCGAAGAAAGCACGTCCAAAGCGACGACCCGCGTGGCATAGCCACGTTCGATTGCGGCTTTGGGCATGCCGTAGACCACACATGATTCTTCGCTCTGGGCAATCGTCATGCCTCCAGCCTTCTTCACGGCTCCCAGACCCTCGGCTCCGTCGTCGCCCATGCCGGTCATCAACACGGCGACGCTTTGCTTGCCGAATTGCTCCGCAACGCTACGAAACAGAACGTCCACGCTGGGCCGATGCCCGTTCACCGGAGGGTCATCATTGAGCACCACTACGTTACCCATCGGCAGCCGCTTTATCGTCATGTGGCGGCTTCCGGGGCAGACCACCACGCGTCCCGCCTGCAGCACGTCCCCCGATTGGGCTTCCTTCACCCGTAGAGCGCATAACTCGTCGAGCCGGCGGGCAAACATTTCGGTAAACCCTTCGGGCATGTGTTGCACCACCAGGATGGTTCCAGGGAAGTCCGGCGGAAGTTGCGCCAACAAGAACTCCAGAGCCTGCGGTCCCCCCGTGGAGATTCCGATGGCGACAATCCGGGTGGGAGGTGGGCCAGATCTGGCGGATGTACTCTTTTCTGTGCGTGGCGGCGCACCGCGCAAAGTTCCAGGCCGCACCACTCTGCAATCGGCGGCTGCCTTGATTTTTGCGATCAATTCCCGCGCCGTTTCCGCCATGTGCACCGAGGCGTCCTGCGGCTTGGTAACGAAGTCGAAAGCGCCGAGTCCCAGAGCCTTGAACGTGATGGAGGCTCCCTCGGTGGAGTGCGAACTCACCACGATCACGGGCAATGGTCGCCGTCGCATGATTTCTTTCAAGGTGTCAATGCCGTTCATGCCTGGCATTTGCAGATCCAGCGTGACCACGTGGGGCTGCAATTCCTCGATCTTTTTCAGACAGAAATTTCCGTCCATGGCGGTGCCTACGACTTCGATGGACGGGTCGGCTTCGAGCATCTGCGGGATCAGCTTCCGCATCAAGGCCGAATCGTCGACCACCAGTACGCGCACCCTTTTCAGATTCACGCCTGACCTCCCACTGCACTCAGTGCCAGCCGTGCTCGATCGCTCTGGTTCAGCAATATTCCAAAGTTAGCCCCACCCGGCTCTTCGGGGCGCGACCGCGAAACGTGTTCGACGACTGCCGCCAGATTCAAGATCAGCACGACTTTTCCGTCGCCAAGAATCGACGCCCCGTTCACCAGGTCGGTGGCGAAGGTCTGCTCGTCCAGACCTTTGATCACCAACTCTTCTTCTCCTTCCAAAGCGTCGACGATCAGTCCATATTTCTTTTCTCCCACCGTGATCACCAGCACAAAAAGCTTGCTGGATTTCCGGTCGCCCCCTTCCTGGGCGCGGCGCCCCAGGCGCAGCAAGGGCAGTACCTGATTGCGCAATTGCAGAACTTCGTAGTTGTCCACCTGATGAACTTCGGCCTCATTGGTGCGGGCGATGTGACTGACAGCGTTCAGCGGAATGGCGTACAAACGTTGCTCCACCCAGAACATCAGAGCCTTGATGATGGCCAGCGTGAGCGGTAGCTTCAGCCGGAATGTTGTGCCTTGACCAGGACAAGTTTCAATGTGAATCGTGGCCTTCAGCCGGTGCAGCACGCTCTGCACCACGTCCATGCCAACACCGCGTCCTGAAACTTCGGTGACTTCCTCGGCCGTGCTGAATCCAGGCCGAAAGATCAGTTCCAGGGTCTCGGCTTCACTTAAGCGAGCCGCTTCTTCAGCACCGATCATTCCCAACTCGATCGCCTTGGAGCGTATTTTCTGTGTAAGGATGCCGCGACCATCGTCGCTGATCTCGACCACCACCTGATTGCCTTGATGCTGAGCATGCAGCCGGAT
Organism: Candidatus Sulfotelmatobacter sp.; assembly: GCA_049519055.1. Taxonomy (GTDB): domain Bacteria; phylum Acidobacteriota; class Terriglobia; order Terriglobales; family Acidobacteriaceae; genus Sulfotelmatobacter. Next base: position 103,804 of record JBEKRE010000006.1, read on the forward strand.
CTTTCCGCGCGGCGGCTTGCCCAGACTTCGGCGTTGCTCTGGCGGTTCAATGCCGTGGCTGACCGCGTTTCGAACTAGATGTGTAAGCGGTTCGGCGATGGCGTCGAGAATGCCCTTGTCGAGATCGGTTTCCTGCCCGCTGAGTTCCAGATCCACTTCGCGCCCACACTGCCGCGCTAAATCTCTGACAATGCGGGGAAACCGCCGGAACAGTTGATCGACGGGCACCATGCGGATCTTCATCACGGAGCGCTGCAGATCGTTCAAGACGCGCGCCTGGAAGGCCATTGCGTCGGCGAACTTGCCGCGAAGCAGTTCTTTGGGATAGCGTTTGCCAAATTCATTCAGCGCCTGCTGCAACATCGATTTGCCGATGATGAGTTCTCCCACCAGATTGAGGACACTGTCGATCCGTCCCGCTTCCACCCGCAGAATGTTCTCCGTGATTGGTGGCGCCGCGGGGTCTGGCGCTGAACTCTGCACTTCGGGGTGGGAGGGCTGGGCCTCGACGGCAGAGAATTGGGTTGCCGAGATTGCACTGGTCACGCCTGGAGCTTCTAGCAACGACGGTGAGTCTGCCGGAGACGCATCCACCCTGGTGGAGGATTGCGCTCGAGCGGCTGCGATCAAGGTTACGATCACATCTACCGCAATCGTCGGAATACGGCTCTTAGCCGCGATTTGCTCTTCCGAGTGCGAAGTGGCAAAAACGAATTCCACCTGTTTGGTGGCGGCGGGCGATTTTGCGTCCGGCCGTACCACCAGCACTTGACCGATACCGCTGATGGCATTCTGAATCAGCTGCCGGGCCGCGATCGGCATGGTGCAGTGGGGATCGATTTTGACTACCACGTCATAGAGACCCAAGCCGGCGGCTTGCGCCTGCGCCATGGCGCGCTTTTCTATGTCTGTCCAATCCTTAGTGGACTTCAGGCTTAGTCCTGTGGATTTTTTCTTGCGCCGGGATGTCTTGGCGGCGGGAGCAGAAGTCAGCTCGCTGATTCTCTGGCGGAGAGCATCGGTGGCGGGCAGCGGGCTTCCGCCGTGGTATGACGCAAGCATGGTCGCGAAAACGTCTGCTGCGGCAAAAGCAATCTCCGCCAACGCTCCATGCGCGGAGGCGGTTTCGAGCGAAAGCGCATCCTCGAACTGGTGCGCCAGTTCGCTCAGTTCGCGCAGTCCACAAGCCGCCGAATCGCCCTTCAGCGTGTGTACCGTACGGCGAATCGAGCGCACAATCTCCTCATCGCCGGGATGGTTCTCCAGTTTCAGAGATTCTTCGTTCAGCGCCTGCAGCAATTCCTGCGAGGTCTCAAAGAACAACTCCCGCAGTTCTGCTCCGCGCTCGTCGGGTGAGTCGGTCACTCCCGCACCTCAATCCGTTGATAAGCGGTTCCGCTATCGCGGTGAACCATCTGGAATTTATCGGTCAGGCCTAGCAAGCTTTCCGCGTGGCCCACGAACAGATAGCCGCCGGGATTCAGGCAGCGGTAGAATTTTTCGATCAAACGCTTCTGTTCCGCCTCGTCGAAATACATCATCACGTTCCGGCAGAAGATCACGTCATTGCGCTGCGGCAGGTACTCCGTCTTCAGGTTATGAAAGTCGAAGTGGACCATTTCTTTTAGCGCTTTTTTGATCGCGTAGCGGTCGCCGACCTTGTCGAAATAGCGCAAACGGAAGCCGTAATCGACGGCGCCCATCTGGTGCTCGTTGTAGGCGCCTTCTTGGCCCGTGCGCAATACCGAGTAGCTGATGTCGCTGGCCAGTATTTCCACGCGCCAGGGCGGCGGAATCAGCGGTTTGGGCAAAGCAATCTCCACCGGCAGGGGATTGCGCAGGTAGTAGTATGCCAGAGAATCGACGGCCATCATGGCCAGCGTGTAGGCCTCTTGCCCGGTGGAGCAGCCCGCGCTCCAAATGCGAATGGAATACTCCCGGTGCGCCTGCTTGTGCTTGAGCATGTCTTCCAGCACATACTTCTGGAAGAGATCCAACTGGGCCTTGTGGCGGAAGAAACTGGTTTCGTTGACGGTGAGATTCTCCACCAATTTTGCGAGTTCCGTCTTGCCGTCCTGACTGATCAGAAGACGGTAATAGGCGTAGAAGGAATCGGCTTTGCACTCTTTCAGGCGTTTCAGCAGACGGTCCTGCAGGAAGTGGGTGCGGCGCTCGTCAAAATGCATGCCGCACTCCTGATACACCAGGGATTGCAGAAGACGAAGCTCCGCTTCGGTCAGGATGGGAGCCGGTGCCGCTCCGAATGCGCTCATGCTTGGTCTCGCCTCATTCCCGTGTCGCTCACTCCGCCTCTCAGGCTTCCATCCGAATTACTTGGCTACCGCTGCGCGTGCCTCGGCGGCGGATGTTTTGCCTTCCGCGTCGGCCTTCGCTTGCAGCAAACTGGCCGGAGCCAGCAGCTTGCTCATGTCCAGTAACACGATCAGGCGGCCTCGAACTTTGCCCAGCCCCGTGACGCAGTTCAGCCCACCGTCCTGGAATGCCGCGGGCGGGGGCTCCACGTCTTCGGCAGGGATTTTCACCACTTCGGACGCCGAATCCACGATCAGCCCTGCCAGCCTTCCGGAATGTTCCACCACCAGAATGCGGTTTCCTTTTTTCAGAGCAGTCTGCTTGATGCCAAAGCGCTTGCGCAGGTCCATGACCGAGACGATCTTGCCCCGCAGGTTAATCACGCCCTCCAGATAGTCAGGCGCGTCGGGGACTGCGGTGATCTCAGGCACGCGCACGATCTCGTGCAGCGACGTGATCGGCACGCCATAGGTCTCGCGACCGACCTGGAAGCCCACGATATGGAGTTCGTGACTCATCGCTGGTCCTTTATCTTCAAGTACGCGGCTTAGTAACGCGATCCTGCTGCCGCCCGCTTCGCATTCTGCGATTTCTCTTCCGCCGACCGTCGCGATGCTGCCTCGTCGAGGGTGAAGCGGTCCATAAAGTCGAGCAGGCCGCGCGACATCTTCGACATCTGCTCGGCCGAAGCCGCCAGTTCGGTGGACCCGGAAGTTGACTGCTGCACCAGTTCGCGCATGCGCTCCATGGCCTTCACCACGGCCTGCGCTCCCGAGGCTTGCTCTTCCACCGCTGAGTTGATCTCGTGGGTGATTTCGTTCAGCCGCGTGGTCGCGCGGGCAATCTGCGATGAGCCGTGGGATTGTTCATTGGTGGCCGCGCCGATCTCCTGGGCAAACTTGTAGACTTCGGTGACCACGTTCGAAATCTTGCGCAGCGCCGCGTTCAATTCGCCACCCAGATCCAGGCCCTCGTTCACGATTCCGGTGGAGCGGTCCATGTTCTCCACCGCCTTGCGCGCTTCCTTCTGAATGCTCTGGATCAGTTCGGAGATCTCCTTGGTCGACTGCGCGGACTTTTCCGCCAGCTTGCGCACTTCGTCTGCAACCACCGCAAAGCCCAGTCCATGCTCGCCGGCGCGCGCCGCTTCGATGGCCGCGTTCAAAGCAAGCAGGTTGGTTTGTTCAGCCAGATCGTCGATCACTTCGATAATCTTTCCAATATCGTCGGCGCGCTGCCCTAGCGCTCCAATGATCTCTCCCGAACTGGTGATGGTTGCGTTGATACGGTTCAGGCCGTCCGTGGCCTTTTCCATGGTGGTAATGCCGCTGTGCACCTCTTCCCGCGAGCGGTTGGAGATGTCGAGCAGGACTTTTGCCGTATCCGCCACGCGTTGAATAGAGGCGACCATCTGGTCGATCGAGGCGGAAGTCTCGCTCACGCTGGAAGCCTGCACCTGCGTGCTCTTCACCATGTTCTGCACGTTCACGCTCATCTCGTGCATGGTGCTGGTAACTTCATCGATGGCCGAGGAAGCCTGCAGGCCGACTTTCGCAGAATCGTCGGAAGCGTTCGCGACCTGTCCTGAAGCGCTGGCCACCTGAGCGGAAGCGTCGCGCACGCTGCGCACCAGCCGTCCCAAACCTTCCACCATCCGCACGAAAGCATTGCCCAGTGTGTCGTGGGCAGAGCGCGGTTTCACCTCAACCGTGAGATCGCCGCCCGCGATGGACTCGGAAATCGCTGCCATTTCCTTGAGATAAGTGACCATCTTGGCGAAGGTGCGGGCCAGTTCTCCGATTTCGTCCTGACGGGTTACGTCAATGTTATGTTCCAGATCGCCAGTGTCGCCGATCTGCCGCGACACGGTCATCAGATTGGTCAGCGGTCCGGTGATGGACTTCGCGGTAGTAATCGCGACCCAGGTGCCTACACTCAAAGCGATCAGCAGCGTTACTACGGAGAAGAAAATGGTCAGCGCGCTGGCGGTTTCATCCGATTTGCGCCCCGCATCCACCAGTTTGCGGTTTTCCACGTCCGCCACGTCCAGAGCGTCGGTTGAATTCTTCACCCACGAGGACGCGTCTTTCTGAAGGTAATAAATCTGCAGTTCCGCAACGGTGGCGTTGCCGGAGTCCACATCCTTGCGCTTTTCGATCAGAGGCTGAGCAAACTCCTTGCTCCAGGCCTGTTCCAGCTGTTCTACCTTCTCCAGGGCGGAGCGTTCCTGCTCCGAATTCGCCAACGACTTGCCCTGCTGCAATCTTTCCGTGAGCGTGCGCAGACCTTCGTTCATCCGGTCCACTTCGCGGCTGTCACCACTTAGCAGGTAATTGCTCAGGTACAAGCGGTTCTGCATCATCTGGAAGCGAACTTCATTCGTGGCGTCCGCCAACTGCAACGAAGCCGTGGCCGCCGCCTTGGCCGCGTGCTCTCTTTGCACCGCCAGCAGGTTCACGATGAACAGCACCACCACCAAGCTGAGGATGTATCCAAAATTCTTATAAAGCTTCTTGCCGATCGTCATGCCGTTTCCTCCCGGCGGCTATCTGCCCCTGGTCCCGCTGATCAAGATCTACTGATGTGCTTCGAACTTGAAATCCACCACGCCCGTGCTCTCTACCGGCGCAGGTTCAAACCGCCATTTCTTGATGGCATCGAGCGCAGCGCTGGCCAGTACCGGATGCCCGCCGACAACCTTCGCTTCCTTCACGGTGCCGTTTGGGGAGACCACCACCTGTACTTTCACCGTGCCCGTGATGTTCATCTTGCGAGCCAACTCGGGATACACTGCTTGCACTTTGCTCTTGGCGCGACGCAGAATCTCACCGCCGGAATCCTGACCTCGAAGATTTACGGAGCCCGACCCTGCGACCACGGCAACTATTGCCAGCAACGCTCCAGTCCGTCCGAAAGACACAGTTCCTCCTTGGCAATAATCCTGGTGACTCCTTCGGAGCAACGCCGGGGCCATGCGTCATCTTTCGGAAAAACCAAAGTCACACTTGGGATCTACTGCAAAACCAAAGACTTAGCCGCAAATCTCCACCTTTTCCCTGATCGCCAATCGGCATCAATGGCGTCTCATCTTGGAAGCTGTGCAGGTCATTCTCAAACTGAGAGCGCCACACCCCGCAATTCGCTGGATTTCCCACCTTGGCACCCCTCCTTTCCATTTCACTTGACTCAAATTGAGATCAAGGGTTAGTTTTCCATTAGATTCAATCACTTGTGAGAATCAGTAAAATCTATCGACAATCGGTGACGATCTGAATATGCCAGGAGGCAACTCGACTTCGTCGCCAGAGGCCCGGCCCCAGACCCATTCGGAGGAGGCTTTCCAGAAACTCCTGCTGGGGATTGCGGGGAAGGCTGCGGAAGGTTCCGATCCCAACGCCCTGATCCAGTTTTTCTGCCAGGCTGCGCGCGAATTTTTTCAATGCAGCGGCGTCTATTTCTGGCGGCGCCACGCGGGTGGGGAACTTGTCGGAGAACAGGCCGATGGCAAACTGGTCGAACGTTTTATCGGTTTACGTCTCCTTCCTCAGCAAAGCGCCGTCACCGCAGCGGTGATTCGCTCCAAGCGAACAACCTTTGTGAATCACGTCTCGTCCGCTCTTTTCCCGGCGGCACAGGAATTCGACGCGCACTCGCTCATGGCTGCACCTATGGTGGTGTTCGATAAAGTTATCGGCGCAGTGACCTTCTTACATGATTCCGAGGATGAGTTCTTTAGTGAAGACCTCGCTGCCCAAGCGACCATTCTTGCGGGACAACTGGGTAGCCTGCTGGAGGCGACCCGGCTGGGTGAAGTCGCCCGCGAGGAGCACCGTCGCGCCGAAGTGCTGGCCGAGGTTGCCACGGTGCTGCACGGAACTCCAGACGTAGATGCCGTCACCGAGGCGCTCGCCGACCGTCTCCGTTTCCTGCTGCGTACGCGGCTGGTCTCGGTTCTTCTGCGACGTGAGGGGCCTTTCGAGCTGCGTGCTGTCTCCGCCGAGACCCCTCAGCTGGCCACCTCTTTCCGGGCCCGCCATGATCGCCAAACCATTCGCTTCGCCGCCGACTTGGCGCAACGCGCCGTGTCGGCGGGAGAACTCATCACCATCTCGGTTAGCAGCGATCAACACTCGCTGGGTTGCGTGATCTCGCCCGGCATGTTGATCGCAGCTCCTTTCCGTACGGCCCGCACGCAAGGGGCGATCTTGGTCTATCCCCGCAGCGAGGGTGTTTTTACCGCCGAAGAAAAATCGTTGGTGTCTGCGGTGGCCGGCTTCGGCGCGGTAGCCATGGCCCACGCCGAGTTATGTTCCACCGCACAGGGGCAGGCGCAGGAACTTCACCAGTTGCTGGAGATCTCCTCCGAGCTTAGCTCCAGTGGCGATCTCGAGCATTCTCTGCAGGCCTTCGTAGTCCGCGCCGCTGATTTCCTAGGCTTCGGCCGTTGTTTCATCGCCCTGCTTGAAGACGGCCAGTTTCGCGTGCGTCACACGGTCATTCGCGGCCAGTCGCAGCGTGTCGATAACATTTTTCCCGAGGGAATCACCACGCGGGCCCTGCGCGCCAAGGAAGTTTTCTGGTCCGATGACGTCAGCCAGGAGGCGGGCGCCAACCAACAAATCATCGATCGCTACCAAGCCCGGCAATTGCTGGCTGTGCCGTTGTTGGGTGCGGATGGCGGCCTGCTCGGCATGTTTGGAGTGCTCGATCGCCTCGATGGTACTGGCATTTCGCGCGAGGACATACGCCGCGCCCGAACCTTGGCCGCGCAAGTTTCGGTGGTCATGGAAGTCGCGCATAATCTGCACCAATCGGAACTCAATCGCCGTCGCTCCGACGTCCTGGTGCAACTCGCGCGCGAAATAGATGGCCTGCTGCGACTGCCGGATTTCGCCCACAAATTTGTCGAGCGGGCCATCGAACTAACGGAAGCGCGCGCCGGCGCCCTGGCCCTGTTTCAGGACGGGCGGTTCCAGACGGCTGCCCTGCATCCAGTGCCGCAAATCCCTCCTCCTAAGTCGACGGAACATCGCGGCTTGGCCGGTATTTCTGAGAACACTCATCCTGGCGTCCCGTCGGATCATCATCGTCTAAGTCATGATGATCCTGGTCAAGATCCTCTCCACCAGAATCCGCCAAGCCATGATCGTTCTGCAGAAAATCGTTCCGCGGAAAACTCAGCCGTCGACCCTCGTGCCCGCGGCGAAGATCACCTCCTCCAACAACAGTTAGCGCAGGCGCTTACTGAACTGGCCAGCCAGCGCGCCGATGCCATCCTCTCCGGCACTGCGTCCGACCTGCTGGGAACAGACTTAGCTTCCAGTCTCGGTTGGCAGGATTGTGTAGTGGTACGGCTTCTCGGTTCGAAGGGAGAACTCGCCGGCGTTCTGTGTCTTTCCGGACGATCTCGCCCGCTTGCCAGCGAAGACCGCGACCTGCTCGAAGCCATCGCCAGCCACGCTGCCATGGCTTTGGAAAATGCGCGCCTGTTTACTCGCATTGAGCAGGCCAACCGCCATTGGCTGGAAATTTTTGACGCCATCACCGATTTGATCGTCGTACACGACGAAACCGACAAGGTTTTGCGCGTGAACCGGTCGCTCGCCGCAATGATCGGAGTCGCGCCCAATGAATTAATCGGCGTCAACATGCGGGCTCTTCTGGCTCTTACCAGTGAGCCCACACTTTATTCTTGTCCGTTTTGCCGGTCCATGGGGGAAGAGACCGACGAATTCGTTCATCCCGCCCTCGATCGCACGTACCTGGTTTCCACCTCGCGGGTTCACGGCGCTTCTGGCGAGAGTCTGCAAACCATCCACGTGCTTAAAGACATCACCGACCGCCGCGAAGCGGAGCGCCGCTATCGCGAATTATTCGACAACATTCAGGAAGGACTTTTTTTCAGTACTCCGGAAGGCCGCTTCGTCGAGGTCAACGATGCTCTAGTCGCTATGCTCGGCTATTCCAGCCGCGAAGAACTCCTGCAGGTGGATATCCCCACGCAGGTTTACTTTTCTCCTGAGCAGCGGTTGCTTCATAGTCAGGCGATGGAAGAGCACGGCCACATGCGGAACTATGAGGCCACGCTTCGCCGAAAAAACGGCTCTCCCATCTACGTGCTCATCAATGCTTTCGGCATGTACGACAGCCTGGGAAGGCTGCTACAGATTCGTGGCTTGATGCTCGATGTCACCGGCCTCCACACTTATCAATCGGAATTGCAACGCGAGCGCGATTTCTCCGGAAAGATTCTGAGCAACACACAGAGCCTCATCCTGGTTTCCGACACCGCCGGCCTCATTAGCTACGCCAACCGACGCTGGTATGAAGCTGGTTTTGAACAGAAAGAACTCTTGGGACGCCCTTTGCTGGAATTGGCCGCGCCCGGCTACGTGCGCCCGCTCTCTGACGCGCTGCAAGCCATTCTGCGCGGCGGGCAGGTCGACAATCTCGAATTACAGATTATGCGCGGCAACGGCCATGTCGGTCAGTTTTCCGTGAACCTCAGTCCCATGCGCGACGAGCAGGGAAATATCAACAGCATCGTTGTAGTCATGACCGACATCACCGACTCCGCCGAACTGCGCGACAAACTGGTTCACACCGAAAAACTGGCTGCTGTCGGGCAACTAGTCTCCGGCGTCGCCCACGAAGTGAACAATCCATTAACCGCGATCCTGGGCTTCGCAGATCTGCTTCTCGAGAATCCTGAGGTTCCGGAGTCTGCTCGTAAAGATCTTCGCGTCATTCTGCAGGAAGCCCAGCGCACCAAAACCATTGTTCAGAATCTGCTCAGCTTCGCGCGGCAAATGCCACCGCAGCGTAACGCGGTACAACTGAATCTCATCCTGCGCCGGACGATTCAATTGCGCTCCTACGATTTCAATAGCCACGGTGTCGATATTGTCGAACACTTGGATGAAGATCTTCCCGATGTCATCGGTGACGCTCATCAACTGCAGCAAGTGTTTCTAAACATCCTGAACAACGCCTACGACGCGGTGCACGAAGTCGGCCGCCCATCTCGTATCGAAATCATGACCACCAAGGCCGGCAACGGCGTTGAAGTTTCCTTCCGCGATAATGGCCACGGTATATCCCACCCCGATCGTATCTTCGATCCCTTCTTTACCACCAAAGAGGTTGGTAAGGGAACCGGCCTCGGCCTGAGCATCTGCTACGGCATCGTAAAGGAGCATGGGGGTGAGATTCTCTGCCATAACAATAGCGACGGGCAGGGAGCCACATTCATCGTTCGCTTTCCCGGAGCGCCCCACACTGCCTCCCTGGGTGTGGCCGCAGGAGTATTACAAAAATGACAACTCCAACCATTCCACGAGCCACTTTGCCAGTTCTTCTCATCGAAGACGAGCCTTCCATCATGGCACTAGTCAGCGCCACACTGGAGCGCAATGGCTACGAGGTGGTGTGCATCGAGTCCGGCGCCGAAGCCTTGCGCCTGCTGGAAAAGGGGCAATACCTCGGCGTGGTTTCCGATATGCGGACGCCGGGTGGAGTCGACGGCGCCCAGGTTCATTCCTGGATTTCCGCCAATCGTCCCGATCTCATCGATAAGGTTGTGATCATTACCGGCGACTACGCCAATGAAGAAACTGTAACCACCCTGCGCAAGATTGGTGCACTCTATCTGGAGAAGCCTTTCCGCGTGCAGGATCTGATCTCGGCCGTCGAAAAAACTATGGGGAAAGCCCGGTGAGTCCAGCCTTAACTAAAGAGGAGCTTCGCGTCCGTCTGCTCGTCGTCGACGACGAGCAAAGCATTCGCAAGCTGTGCATGACCGTGGGTGAAGCATTAGGTTTCATCTGCCTGGAAGCCGAGAGCGGTGAATCCGCTCTAGCTCTGCTCGAAGAGCAACCCGTGCACATGATTCTTAGCGACATGGTCATGCCTCACATGTCCGGACTCGAATTTCTGGAGAAAGCGAAGAAACTTCTGCCGCGCACGGAAGTTGCGTTGATGACCGGGCACGGATCGATCGAAACCGCCGTGCAAGCCATGCGGCTGGGCGCCTACGACTACATCACCAAGCCGTTTTCTCCACTCGATGAGCTGCGGCTGTTTTTGCGGCGCATGGCGGAAAAAGTCCGCCTCGTCGAGGAGAACGAATTCCTGCGCCAGCGCATGGATTCTGAAACCGCTGTTCACGGCATCATCGGATCCTCCGCCAAGATTCAGGAGGTGCTGCGCGTGGCCTCGCGACTCAAGGATACGCGGACCTCTGTTCTCATCTCCGGCGAAAGCGGCACCGGCAAAGAACTGATCGCCCGGGCCATTCATTTCCGCGGAGCCTTTGCCAATCGTCCCTTCGTTGCTGTCGATTGCGGATCGCTTGTGCCCACGCTGATTGAGAGCGAACTTTTCGGCTACGAAAAAGGGGCCTTCACCGGCGCTCTGAAATCCAAGCATGGACTGTTTCAATCGGCCGACACTGGTTCGGTCTTCCTCGACGAAATCGGAGAACTGCCGCTCGAGCTGCAAGCCAAGCTGCTGCGCGTGTTGCAAGAAAAAGAAGTACGTCCCGTGGGCAGCAATCAGCGCGTCAAAGTGGATGTGCGCGTCATCGCCGCTACCAACCGTGACCTGGAAGCCGCTTACAAGAATGGAACTTTCCGGAAAGACCTCTACTTTCGGCTGAATGTGGTCACCGTGCACGTTCCAGCGCTGCGCGAGCGCCGCAGCGATATTCCCATGCTGGTGAACTGGTTCTGCGAGCGTTATGCTCCCGGTGCGGACCTGCGCGTCTCCAACGTCGCCATGAAGGCGCTCATGAACTACGACTGGCCGGGCAACGTGCGCGAACTGGAAAACTGCGTGGAGCGCGCGGTGGCTCTGGGCAACGGTAATCTGATCGATCTCGGCGATCTTCCTCCGTCCATCGCTGTCCTGGATTCGCCGGCATCTCGCCCACTACCAGATTCTGCGCCCGAGCTGGTTTCTGACCTCGGAAACAGCAGCGAGGTTGATTCCAGCGGAACGACCACAGCGCCACTCTCCACCACCGATCTTGAAGACATCGAACGCGCGACCATCCAGCGCGTCTTCGAACAAGTGAAAGGCGACAAAGCCCTTGCCGGACGCATGCTGGGCATCAGCCGAGCAACTCTCTATCGCAAGCTCAAACGCTACAACATCCGCGGCGCTCCGGGTTCTGAATCTTCCAGTCACACGCTGCAGTAATCGTCACGACATTCACATACTAAAAAAAACACCCTGAGAAATCTCAGGGTGCGTGAATGATTCACTCCAACTGAGGTCACCCTTTACTGAGGCCGCTTCTGCTCTTCCTGCTGCTTCTTTTTCTCCTCGGGCGTTAGCGGCTTGCCGGGTTGCTTCGGTGGGGGCGGGGCCGGCTTTGCCGCTGCAGGTGGCGGAGTCCGCTGCTGCGGACGCTCGTTCTCAGGAGGCGTCTGTTTTGGAGTCGGCTGTGGAGGAGCGGGATGCGCCGCCGGTGGCCGATTATTGGGTACTGTCGATTCAGGACGATTGGCCGGTTGAGTGGCGGCTGGACGATCGGTTTGCGCTGGGGGCTCCGCGGGCCGATTCGGAGCTGCCTCCGGACGATCATTTGGCTGAGGTGCCGGCGGGCGGCTCGCCTCAGGACGGCTGGGGGGCTGCGCTGCTGTGGGTCGATTTGCTTCCGCCGGGCGCTCGTTCGCAGCGGGTGCGTTGCCCGGCCGACTGGCCGGCGGCATGGATGCGGGTTGACCCGGTCGCGCGACATTGGCGGGATGGCCTGTGGTTGGAGTCGCCGGTTTGCCAACTGGGGCGACCCTTACCATGGGATGCGCCGCAGCTGTATTCGCCGGACGCAGGCTCTGCGCTTCATTCCGCGCCAGCGGCTGTCCCGGATGCGCGGCCAGCGCCTGCTGCTGTTTCGCAAAAGGCACAGGCGGTGGAGGCGGCGTTTTCTTGGCGACGACTTGCCGGCTTGCAACTGCCGCAGGCGGCGCAGTCACGTGACCCGCGGTTGCAGCCTTCGCGCCAAGCACGCTCTCGCGGGTTGGAGCGACCGCAACCCTCCCGCTGACCGGCGCCGATGCGATCTGCTGAGCGCTCACAGTAACCCTCGCTTGCGCTACGGGCTGTGCACTCGTGAAGGCGTGCTGCGGAACCACCACCACCGCACCTTGCACGGTCCGGTTCACATACGTCACGTTCGTGATGTTGGTGGTGTTGTTGATGATTGTCGTGTGATAGACATTGGTCACCTGAGTGACATTCACCGTAGTATTACTAATGTTCACGCGAGTCACATACGCTTCGCTCACGTGATACGAAGGCACATAGACTTCTCGTGGCCCCAAGGGAAACCATCCAACGTTGCCGCCGAAGCCTCCGGGTCCTCCCCCGATGAATACCACCAGTGCCGGAGCGTAGACGGCTTGCACTGCAACCGGGCCGGCCACCCATCCCCAGCGCCCGCCGACACTTACCCAGCGGCCGTAGTGGAATGGAGCGTAGCCCCAGGATGAGTCATCGACCCAGGTCCATCCCCAGGGAGAGATCCAAGCCCAGTGGCCTTCGTGATAGGGAGCCCAACCGGCATCGACGCGATTGGGAAACCAGATGTGTCCATAGCCGGGGTCGTCGCGCCAGTCGCCGTAGTCGTCGAGATCGTCGAAGCCGACAACATCATGCGAAAGGTATTGCGCGGAACGGGAATAGTCGTAGCGGTGATCGCGTGACTCGGACCAAGTGTCGAAGTTATCCGGGCCGTAAAGCTCTTCTACATCGGCGTAAAGCTGATCGGTACCGCTGAGTGTGGCGCGCTGGCCGCCGCGCAGTTCGTAGCTCTGGCCTCCGCCAGTGGATTCGCCATCGCCCTCGCGAACGCTGATAACCGTATCGTTTCCATCCGCGCCCACTTCGATGCGGTAGTGGCCGGGCTGGAAGATGGTGAACGCTTGGTTGGGTGTATCGATCTCGAAGTCGTCGCCACCCTGCAGGCGCCGCACGGTGATGTAGATTGCCCCGGAGGTGAGCTGGACCTGCACGGTGTTGTCGTCGAGGTTCAGGAAGGAAAAGCCGGTGTTGGACGAGAGGCGGATGACGGCCGAGCCGAGTTGCACTTCGGCACGGGAATCCTGGTCGGTCCAGAGCTGGTCGCCTGTGGTCATGGGCCGGTTGGGCACCGCTCCAACCCAGTCGTCTTCGCCGGCGGGTTGGAAGGACACGGAACCTTCCAGGTAACCGAGGCGGGCGACGCGACCTGGCGGATCGTCTTGATCTTGAGCGGATGCGTGATTTTGCGGAACGAGGATGGCGAGCGCAAGCACAACGCTGCACCAGCTGAACTTCTTCAGGATTGTTCTCATAGTCAGGTTTATCTCTCCCAAGCTTTTTGTGCGAGTGGTCCGCGAACCTCGGGTAACCCACTGGAGGTTGGCGGATTTCGCGTTCACCTTTAATGCTGGAAACGGTCGCTGCAGCCAGAATCTCTGGTTTGCCCGCAGGGACTTGGACGTAATGGCGAACTGGGTGAGCAGGTACGCTCAAACGGTATACGAAGGATAGCAGCTTGAGGCGTTTTGCGGGCGTCACGCCCGCAGCAGGAATCCTGAGCGCAGCGCAGGATCTTGCCGGGGGCGGATGGACACCGCTTTCGGGCGCAGCCGCGTCGCTTACTCCGTAAAGAGCCCCTGCCAATCGCATCGGATAGCAGCTTCCGCATCCGGTAGACTCATTGTCGTCGGGCAGATCGATGACTACAAACGCAGGTATAACCAGGTCTCAGACAGCCGTTCTGTGGACGTCTGTTCTACTCTTCTATGCGCTGGGCCGCGTTTGCCAGCTCTACCCCGAGAAGATTTCGATCCTTCTGATTGTCTTCTTGCAGGTCGCGCCGCCCGCGGTCTTCGCTCTGATCCACGGAAGCATCCTCTATACGCTTAAAGGCATGGCGGCCTTCACGGGCTCTTGCCTTGGAGCAGGAGCTACTTGCGAGAGTCTCAGTCTTTGCACGGGTTTTCCGTTCGGGCATTACTACTTCACAAGTCTCATGGGCCCCAAAGTCTTTCACGTGCCGATCTTGCTGATCCTGGCATATCTGGGAATGGGCTACTGCTCCTGGATACTCGGTCTATTAATCCTGGGATATCGCAACCAGCCTCTCACCGGAGCTCGCGTAATCGCACTTCCTGTGCTTGCTAGTTTGATTATGCTTGCGTGGGACCTCTCGATGGAAGCGATCTGGTCAACCATCGACCGAGCATGGATATGGCGCGATGGCGGGATGTTCTTCGGCTTTCCTCTCAGCAACTTCCTCGGCTGGTATTTTACTGCATACCTCTTCTATCAAGCCTTTGCACTGTACTGCCGATTTACCCCGGTCCAGCCAGCCCCTGATTCTCGCAGTTACTGGCGAGCCGCTATCCTCTGCTACGGAGTTTGCGCGTTCGGAAATCTCTTGATCTTCAGAGAGGGGTTGTTTCCAACTGCAGTGATCGATGCTACGGGAAGACAGTGGATAACGATGAACATTCTCATTACCTGCACGCTAATCTCGGTTCTTGCGATGGGTCCGGTGGCAGTGCTGGCTTGGCACAGATTGAAAGTTCAGATGTGATCTCTCCGTCGGCTCCGGTCGAGGAGAATAGGCCTAATGAACCTGGGTGGGCACAATAGAAAAAGGCCGATTCAGTTCGGCCCTAAACTCTTGGTGCGAAAGGGGGGACTCGAACCCCCACGGTTTTACCCGCCAGATCCTAAGTCTGGTGCGTCTGCCAATTCCGCCACTTTCGCACTAGAGCAATTATACAAAGCGGACGGATGCCTCGAGGAGGTTTCGAGGAGGAAGACAATTCTGCTGTTGCCCACGGCAGCAGCTATTGCCGCGGGACCGGCTGAGGCAGGACGACACTTACCAGCCAGGATGCAATTTGTCGCGCCAGCTGCGCCTTAGGTTTCGAGGCCGCAGCAGCTACTGAACTGCGTTCAGTCCCTGATAAATGAACATGCCTAAAAGCACGAGCAACAGCACGCCCGAGCCGGCGCCGAAAACCCAGACCGGTTTGGTGAGCCGGTTTACTTTCACCAGCAATTCGGTTTGCTCTTGTTGCATGTGCGAGTTTGCGTCGTCGAGATATAACTGCTCGTCCTCATGCATGGTGAGCGTGCTGCGATAGATCAAGAGAAGAATCAGGCCGACGGTGAAAACACCCCACACCGTTGCTAGCCCAATCATTAGAGGAGTCCACGTCCAGGTCATAGCGCCACCTCGACAGATTGCAAATCTGTTCGGCACCTTTCCGAATCGCGAATGCAGTTCTTACCCTGCGTCCGGAACCTCGGGGGAGGCCTTAACGAAACCATTATAGCCCCGCTTGGCAAGCCATGCGGAGGAATCGCCCTTCCCCACCCTGATTCAATTCCACAAGGGGGAACTGCAACGCAAGCGGCTGGGATGCATCAAAAAGGCTGAGGTTTTGAAAGTTCGGGGGGCTAGGGACTGCGATTGTGATCGGCCACGGCTTTCCCCCTCTGTTATAATTTGTAGATTCCAGAGCCCAAGGAGAGATAAATGGCTACGACCAGCGTTCCAGGAGTTACAACCAACATCCCCGAAGTGAAGAAGAGCGCGCCGGTTACGCTTAGCGCCAGTGCTGTCGCCAAAGTGAAAGAGATTATGGGACAGCAAAATCCAGTGCCCGCTGGTCTGCGCATCGGCGTGGTGGGTGGTGGCTGCTCCGGTTTCTCCTATTCCATGCAGTTCGAGAACGCCGCTGGCATGATGGACAAGACCTTCGAAATGGACGGATTGAAGGTCTTCGTTGACGCCACTTCCGTGATGTACCTGAACGGTTGCCTGGTGGATTATGTCGAGACTCTGGAAGGGGCCGGCTTCAAATTCGAGAACCCGAACGTGAAGAGCACCTGCGGCTGCGGCTCATCTTTCAGCGTTTAAGCGCGACGCGAGAACTTAATCGGGTAGGAGGCGGGATTACTCCCGCCGTCCTCCCACACCACGCGGACGTGCCGTTCGGCATCCGGCGGTTCATGAAACAGACTGGAAGCGTCGGTGGGTATCCAGCAACGAAACCAAC
>JBEKRE010000007.1:0-148445 GCA_049519055.1 Candidatus Sulfotelmatobacter sp.
ATTGCGCCCAGCGTTGTAAGTCCTCTCTTTGTTCGGGCATCAGTTTGAGCAAGCTTCGATTATCCGTCATGCCGGATAGACGGTCGAAACACGCTTACGTTATAACTGGGACACTATACTAGGGCCTCCTCTGAGGGCGATTCACCATTCGAGGACTTTCCTGCATCTCACTTTGGGGTGTAAAGTTCTTGATGCAGGCGAGACTTTCCTATGCGATTGTTGGTTGTAGAAGATGATGTATCCATTCAACAGTTTCTGAAACGGGCCCTTGTAGAGGCCGGATATCAGGTGGATACGGCGGGCACTGCGAAAGCGGCGGAAGCCTCCGCCTTGGAAGGTACTCACGATGCGTTCATCATCGATCTTGGCCTTCCGGACCTGGATGGGTTGGACCTGATTGCCCGTTGCCGCGCCCAAGGTAATTCGGCACCAGTTTTAATCCTGTCAGCCCGGCGTTCTGTCGACGAGCGTGTCCGGGGACTGGAACAGGGGGGAGACGACTACCTTACGAAACCATTCGCTCTACCGGAGCTGCTGGCAAGACTGAGAAATCTTCTGCGCAGGTCCGCGGTTCCACAGATTGACTCTGTGCATCTGCAGGCCGCTGACTTGCAACTTGACCTGGTTCGTCGCGAAGCACGACGGGGCGATCACTTGCTGCAATTGACTCCACAGGAGTTTTCTCTGTTGGAATATCTTTGCCGTAATGAAGGTCGCGTGGTAACTCGCACCATGATTCTGGACCACGTTTGGCGGATGCGGATTGATCCCGCAACTAACGTTGTGGACGTCCATATTTATCGTCTACGCAGCAAAGTGGACCAGGACACGCCTCGACCTCTGATCCACACAATTCGTGGCGTGGGCTATGTTCTCAAACATGCCTAAGAACTTACGCTCCACTGCCGCATGGCGGATTTCGATCTGGACAACTCTGGCCTTCGCGCTTGGAACCGCCGGGGCCTTCTCCATCGTTTATTTCCTTGTCGGACAGGGTCTGCGGGAGCGGAGCGACACTTGGCTTAGCGGCGAGGCTGAGGTTCTAGCTCAGGTCTCAGCCGATACTCCGAGCGACCATCTCTACAAGCGGATCGTGCGAGAGGTGGCTGAGCTTGCAACTCAGGAAGTACCAGATGAACGCAATGCCCGCGGCGAAAGGCTGAACTCTGTCTTCTTCCTGGCAACCGATCCTCTTAACAGCGAGGCTCCGTTGTGGGTAGGCCCCAGCTCGAAGGATGCTTTTATTACCGCAATTCAGCGGGCGAAGCTGATTCCCGGACCTCCGAAGACCGTAACCGTGGAAGGATATCGACAAACCTTTCGAGTGGTGGTGAAAGCGCAAAACGGAAGGAACGTTTATCTGGGGTTATCGGATCGTGGTGCCAAACATCTGCTGCACACGTTGGCGCGCCGTTTTCTCATGCTTTGGGGGGGCATGTTCCTGCTCGGCTTCGTAATCTCCTACTGGAGCGCACGTCGTACGCTGCACCGTGTGGAGCGGATTACGGAAACTGTCGCCCGAATTGGCACCGAAGGTTTAGAGGAACGCTTGCCTGAACCAGTGAATTCGGATGAGATTTCGCGACTGGCCAAGACTTTTAATCACATGCTGGACCGGCTCCAGTCTTCGGTGAATCAGCTTCGCACGGTTACTGGCGGTATTGCACACGACCTCAAGAGCCCAGTGACCTTGATTCGTGGAACACTGGAATCCGCATTATGTAATGAGGGAAATGAAAGGTGGCGTGACTCGGTTGGGGAGGCGATCGAAGACTTGGATAGACTCCTGCACTTGCTGAACACCACGCTGGATCTCGCGGAAGCGGAGGCGGGCGCGCTTCACATCGATCGCGGGCCAGTTGATTTTTCCGATGTCGTGCGACAACTGGTAGACATTTACCAACCGGCCATGGCCGAGCACCGTCACGAAGTGACGACTGACATCGAAGAGCATGTGGTTGTGGATGCCGACATAACCTTGCTGAATCGTGTGGTGAGCAATTTGCTTGAAAACGAATTGACGCATTTGCCAGCGGGATGCCGAGTGAAAATCCGGCTAGGCTCACAACAAGGGTCAGCAGAATTAGTGATTGAAGACAATGGTCCGGGATTCCCACCTGATATCGGCAGCCGGGTTTTTAAGCGATTCGTAAAAGGAAAAGATTCTCCCGGCCACGGCCTAGGACTTGCCTTCGTGGATGCAGTTGCCCAGGCGCATGGCGGCGGCGCGTGGGTCTCCGATCGTCCGGGAGGCGGAGCTGTTGTAACTTTGTCGCTGCCGATCAGCGTACTCCAAGCGGCATAAACGCGAGACATTTTCAGCTTGCGTCGCGAATCCCTCCGCTGACAGCTCGGCGACGGGCAAGCGTCCACCCGATCAACGGTCCAGTCGCCGTTTACCGGGTCGCAAGGAAGAGTAGTACCACCAGCACCAACGCTACGATGGACAGCTGAAAGATATGTGCTGCCGTGCCTTCGTCGGGTTGGGGCGGCTGAGTGTACCCGATAAGCACCTTAAGCAATGCTGTAAGAGACAAGACGACTAGAATCTTGCCGCTAGCGCGGTTGATTCGCTGGCCATGCATGGCCTCACTCCCTTCCGGATTCTTGTCACCGATTCGACTGGCTGCAACTCAGCGTTAACCAAAGGCGTCAGCCTCTTGGGGCTCAATGCACAAACAGTTTGTTGCGCACATCCGGCCAGAACTCTTTTGTCACGTTGAAGAACGTATCCAGGGCTATTTGTTGTACCCACTTGTTCGCCGTGTTTCCAAAGGATCGATCTGCGGCCGGATAATAGAGGTTGGAAATGCCTGCGGCTACGGCGTTTCCAGCCAGTTCCGATGTGTTGAAATGATTGCGGCCGTCATCGCCCGGAGTGATAAATTCCCAGCCTATGGAATATCCAGTTTCTCCTCCAAAAGCCGCCGGCGCCTTTTATGAAATAGCGAGGGTCCTGATGGAGGGCGACTGGAAATAAACCCTCGGTCATGATGTTGCCGATTGCTTGATCCGCAAATGCCCCTGCGTAGTATTTGCCAAACCCCTGTGCTCCCGTACGAAAGAGCTGTACTGCTGCTGCGCCAATGGATGTCCCTGCAAAAATGCCAGCCACTAGAAATGCTGACGGATTGAAAGAGTCGTCCAATGAAACCTTCATCTTTTCGCCAGGCGTTGCCGGGTTTATTTCAGCCGGGTTTTCGTCCGAGCGATAGTTCGGGATGATCCAAAAGATGTGATTCTTATTCGGTTCACCCTGCTGATTGTGCGGTCTAAGGTTCGATGGATCCGATTGAGTTCGACTCACACTCGGAGCATCCGGTAGAGCTCACGTTTCCTGCCCAGCAGTTCACATACCCGCAAACAGAGAGTTCGCGGAAATGTAAGTGTAAGAGCAAACACATGGTTGACACATTGAATCCCCAGCTCAGCGTGACTTCGCCACTTTATCAGCAAATTCTCAGGCGGCAAGTCCTCGTTCCTTCGTCCAGGGCGGATTACTGCCGGTTAGCCCGTAAAAACGAAGCCGCTCGCGCGGCGCACGCTGCCGCGTGCATAGAGCCAAGCGTCGGAACTGTCCTTTTGAAGAACGGATGGGGCCGGAGGTAGGACGACGCAGGTGGTTGCGAGAACTGCTACATGGCGAAAATCAATAATGTCGTTTTGGCCAAAGTCCCCGTCTGGCAGGGCTTGTCAGGCAGAAATCGATTGAATTCCCATAGCACCCCGCGTCCGCCGCACCCGCGAGCGGCTTCCTTCTGACGGCTGTATCGAAAGCGAACTCCCGAGGTCGAGGCTAACCGGAACCGTCGTGCCGTTCGCTTCCGATGCAGCACTAACGTGATAAGGGAGCGAGACAGGAAGGCAAACTGTTTTGAGGGTTGTTCGCTTCTGGACAACGGAGTTCGGAAACGAACATCGAGCAGCCCTTCTTGCCGGTATTAATCAGGCCGTAGGCGAACAGGCCAAAATCCATCAGCGTGTGACCGAGTATGCAGGGAATGAGCGATCCGGTCGACCAGGCGATAAGCCCCAGCATATGCCTGCGCCAAATATGATCGGGACCATCCCTCCCGTCGCCCAGTCTTTCGTGAGATGCCGTTTGAAATCATCTGAAACCACTCTGACCTGCCTCGTCACTGGGGGGCCTCGCCTTCGACAATAAATAGGCGGCTCTTGGTTGAGTTTTGCCTGAACGGCCTGATCGCCGCATAGGCTGGCGAATCATACCACTCACGCGCTTTCTGCACGCTGTCGAAACCGATTACCACGATGTAGCCCTTTGGCGGTTCGCCCTCGAGAGCCTGGACATCGCCGCCCCGAACGACATAGTGTCCATTGAAAGACGCCACTATTTGCGGCGCCTTCTCACCATATTTTTGCAAGGTAGTGGGGTCCGTCACCTCGACTTCCGCGATGACGTAGCCAGGTGGCCTTTTCGCTAGCTGCGCGTGAATCGCCCCGGCGCCAGCAACACCCATCGAGAGGCCAGCCAGCGCTGCCAGCGCCAGTTTGAGGTGGGTCTTCATAGGTTCATTCTCCTGTGTGTTTCTGCGAACAAGCAATAACCCGTACAACGGAACACAACTCGTAAGGCAAAGTCGAACGATTACTCTAAGAGCTACGTTGGATCCGGCACTACTTCATGGGCGAAAAATCCGTCGGACGCATGAACGTCGAGTCCATTCTTTCCACCAGCTTGTTGGCCTGCTCGGATTTGATCACTTCTTGAAACTCTGGATCGGCCATCATCGCGTTCCAGTTCTTTTTCGCTTCCTCCTGGCTGGGATGAGCCAAGATATCGACGAATGTATTGTCCCAATCGGGAGCACCCTCGGGTACCCAGTCACCCACAACCTTCAGATCGTGTTTGGCAAGTAGCTTTGAAGTCGTGTCGCGAAATCGGGACTCCAGCGCCGGCAGTTTCCCCGGCACAACATGATAAACGCGGAGCTCGAAGACGCGATTGCTATCGGCCCTCACTTGATTCACGTGCATCAAGCGGACGGTCACGAGCGATCCGGCTCCGAAGCAAACCAGACCGATACCGAAAACGGTCCAGCGGTTCAATTTCCAAAAGTTGATTTTCATAGCTACCTTTCTGCAGCAAATGCTGAGTCCGCGATGAGGTTCAATGGTCCCGAGCCAGTCCCTACGTAACAGCTCCTGGTCGTTTTAAGTGTGCAAGAAGTGTCGGCGTGATGATGACCGCCAGAGGCCCGAGTGTGAGAAATCCAAACTGATACCACCACGGCACCGGTATGCTGCAAACCTTTACGTCGATCAAAATGGCAACCGTAATCATTACGATCAGCGCTAGAAAAGTCGTTGTACCACGGCGAATTCGAGCAGCGACGCAACCACCGATTGCGGTTGTCGTGAGGAACACAATCGGCGCAAGAACGACATAGGTCGCTTGATCTGGGGCAACTAACTTCCAGATTATCCAGTCCGCAGCAAACTTCAGCGTTCCCATGAAGATGTACACGCCCACAGCGATGCTCATGCTGATGAAGCAACCTCTGCTCCGCAGCGAGCACCAGAACATGGACGGCACCGAACGACAGGTTTGACTCCAAAACCAACGAGACGCGGTGAATCGCGATGGGGATTCGATGCGAAGCCTGTATTCTTCGATCAGGTCGCCCAATACAGCCTCTCGATAGGGGTCCGGCAGAAGAGATTTGAGAAGCCAGCAAGCGAAAGTCGGCGGCGAACAGCGCCTCATATCGTCCCCCAGTGGCCTTTCAACCCAGCCGTCATGCTGCGAATAGTTTGATTGGATATTTGCAGCGCCCGTTTGCCTGCCGCCTCGACGCGAAAGAGTCGTTTCGCACGGCCCCCGCGCTCCGGCGTCGGGTCGCCAGTAAATGAGCTGACATAGCCTTTTGCCTCGAGCCGCTCCAAAGTCGCGTACACGGCGCCGATAGAAAGATTGCGACCGGTACGTTCTTCAATCTCGCGTCGCACGATCATTCCATGAGCGTTACCATCCAGACGCACAAGGGCGAGCAGGATTATGTGTTCCAGAGATCCGAGAAGTTCTCCCCGCTTCATTTCTTATGCAATATAGAACAAATAGACCGGAGAGGGCAAGAGCCAGTTATGATAAATCGCACCTGGCCGGAAACAATCCTCTTTGGCCATACGCGGGCGGACGCGAAAATGGCCGGAAAACAGGCCTCGCGCAACCAAGAATCTGACAGGGTTTTTGGCCAAGGACGCGAAAACCTCCGAAGGCGTTCCGTGGTTACAAAACGGATGTTCTCACGAATAGGAAAGGAACATAATCTGCACTAAGCTTTGAATGTCGGATGCCGAGGCCATGTGTACGCAAAACGAAGATGAACCGGCGACCAAGGGCTGCATTCGGCGTATCAAGGCACAATTGACCGAGGAAACCCGAAGGATGGACAGGACAGCAACTCGCGCAAAGTTCGGCCTGGACTATCTTGCGACGGAACGCACTTTCACAATGGGCATCGATCGGCGCTTTACGGCGGAAATGGCAAGGCGGTTTTGCCGGCGCCGCGTTTTGGAAACATGCACCGGAGGGGGATTTACGACAATTGCACTGGCGCGGGTCGCCGCACATATAGTGACGGTGGAAATTGAACCAGCCCACCAAGTACAGGCCAAACATAACTTGGCAATGGCCGGCCTGGCAGATCGCGTCGTGTTCGTGTTAGCGGACATCATGGACGAGAAGACGTGGAACCGGCTGCCACCAGTGGACGCGGCCTTCCTCGATCCGGACTGGGCGGTAACCGGTCCTGCCCATGTTCACCGTTTCGTGCACTCCTCAACCCAGCCGCCCGCTGATGCGCTGCTAAAAAGGACTTTCTCTGCTACCCCAAACGTGGCTCTGGTCCTGCCTCCCGCCCTGAATGTTTGCGAGTTCGACAGTCTTCCGCCTCACGAACGCCAGAAGCTCTATATGGATCAGAGCCACGAGCTCTACTGCCTGTACTTTGGTGAACTCGCCATCTCACTGGGCGATACCGAATTCCGTGTGTGATACGGCGTGCAGCAGCGTGGGCTGTGAACTGAGGACTTTGATAGCCTCATTCGTCGTCGGTTTTCTTTGCCTTGCCGCGCATAAGGCCGATATTGACAACTACAGCCGGGTGAAGTGTGCAGCCTTGCCGGAAGGACACGACGCCTTCAGCCCAGCGCTTCAAATGCGGTGATGATAATGTCTTCGGTTATCAGTTCCGGGGTTTGAAAATACGTGAAGAGCTCGCCGCGTTCTGTTTTGTCAGATGGGACCGCATCGGCTCGTGCGTCAGCGCGTACAGTTGAAATGCAGTCGCTGCGGCAGCCTGACTTCGACGGGCCTGTGCCTCTTTGGCTAGCGTCTCGCCCTATCGGCGCATGGCGAAAGAATTACTGAAGGTTGTACCCGCGAAAGAACTGCCCCCCTGCGGAACCGGAGGCTGCGACCGTTCACGTCGATGCGACGCTCGGACATGCCATCAACTCCTTTGATCCCGACAGTACTCTTGGCAGGTCCGAGCCGTGAGTTGTCGCGACGGATCTACCAACAGCCAACTCAGCGCACCAACGATGCACAACCCAGCCGCCACCAGAAACGACGTCTTCCAACCGAATCGAGCTGCGATCCACGGAGTCAGAGTCGCTGTAAGCGCCGCTCCGATCTGGTTCCCCATATTCATAAAGCCTGATACAGAGCCCGAAGACGCACCGGCCATATCGGCCGTTACCGACCAGAAAGAACTCTGCGACAAATACAGCGCCCCTGCCCCGCCTGCGAGTACGACGCTGGCCAGTCGCGCGCTTTGCACCTGCGAGCCGAAAGCGATAAATATTCCGGCAACTGTAATTGCGAATGCCGCAAGACCACATCGTCCAACGCGCGGTCCAAGCCATTTGGTGAGCCGATCGTTGATGGCTCCTCCCAAAAGGCAGCACACCAGCATGGCCAGAAACGGCAACATGGTGTAGAACGCGCTCGCTTTCAAATCCAGGCCGCGCACTTTGGCGAGATAACGATAGAACCAGCTGAAGAAAATCCATGCGACGTACCCGTAGCAGAAGTAGCTAAGCGTAACAGCCCAGACTTCTTTGCTTCGCACGACGCACCCCCAGGACACCAGCGCTTTCCGATCGTGATTCAATTGCGATTGCGTCAGACCGGAACGAATCAAATTCAACTCAGGAGCTGACACACCGGCATGTTCGGCGGGCGTATCGCGAGCACACAGGAACCAGATCGCCCCGGCGGCGAATCCGATGATGGAGCAAACCCAGAACGAAGACCGCCAGCCATAATGGACCATAATGTAGGTGATGATTAACGGCGTCAGGCCGGCGCCCGCTCCCACGCCGGCAAAGATCCAACCGTTCGCAATGCCGCGCTCCGTCGTCGGGATCCAGCGCGCGATGAATTGATTAGCCGATGGGTAGATGACAGCTTCTCCGGCGCCCAGAAGAAAGCGCACGGCAACAAAAACGAAGAGCGCCCCTGCAATATTCGCGGGAACCAGCGCGGTCAGGGCAGTGAAGATTCCCCACCAGACCACGCCCCCAGTAAGCACACGACGCGGCCCGTAACGGTCAGCAAGCCTGCCCCCGACGGTTTGGAACAGCGCATAGCCGACCAGCATGGCACTGAACACTTTGCCCAGTTGCACATCGTTGAGATGGTAGGCCTCGGCGATGGACCCGCCGGCAATGGAAATGTTTACCCGATCGAGATAAGACACGGCGCTGAGAATGAACAGCAAGAAGACCAGGAACCAGCGCACGCGGCTCGTGGTAGGACGGGTCATAGCGGACTCTTCATCGGTCACGCCGCGTGTTCGCGCAGAAGCCGCGAAAGTTGCTCGGCCACAATTTTCTCTTCGCCGGGTTGCAGCATGAACGAGTTCATGGCCAGCCCGGGTCGTCCCTCGCCGGCTCCCATCACGATGCTCGGCTTGGAGCCGCGCAACAGCTTTGAAGCTTGCTCGGGCGTCAACGAAATGCGGGCCGCGTCCCACGTGATGCTAACGTGCGGCACATGATTGGCAATGTCCGGCACAAAGAACGAGGTGCTCACCCCAGGAACTTTCGTGACTTCGTTCGAAATCGACTCCAGCCGGTTCCGCCATTCTCTGGCAAGAGCCTCATGGTCTTCCGCGAGAAAAAGTTCGAGCGCCTTGACCATACCGACGATTTCTTCTTTGCCCACTTTTTGACTGCGGCCCAGCGTGTCCTCGTGCGGACTATTGTTGAGCAGCGCATTCGCTACCGACTCGGTGCGGCCGAGCAACAAGCCAGCACACTGCGGCCCGCGAATCGCTTTACCGCCGCTGAAGGTCACCAGGTCATAACCCATGTGGGTGTAGTCCCAAAGATGAGACACTGGCGGCGTATCGGCTGCCGCGTCATTCATGCAGGGAATGTTGTACTGCTTGGCCAGCTTGACCCACTCGTCAACCTTGATCTGTCCGGCGGCGTTGGCGAAGTTGGTGAAGTGCATCATCGCCGTGCGGTCATTGATTGAGGCTCGCAATTGATCTACCGTTTCGATTTCGATGAGCTTGATCCCCGTGGATCGAAGTTGGTGATCAAACGGGTTGCGATGCGACTTCTGAATAATCACCTCCGACTTCATGCCGGTGA
The DNA here is from genome assembly GCA_049519055.1 of Candidatus Sulfotelmatobacter sp. Lineage (GTDB taxonomy): Bacteria > Acidobacteriota > Terriglobia > Terriglobales > Acidobacteriaceae > Sulfotelmatobacter. Next base: position 9,628 of record JBEKRE010000007.1, read on the forward strand.
GATCGGGTAATTGCCGGATCAGGGCTTCGTTGCCGCCAGTCAGAATGCCCGCGAGTCCCGACTGAATCGCCGCCGCAGCGCCCGACGTCACCAACGCGGTGTAACCATCCGGTAACTTGAGCATCTCCGCGATACGTTTTCCAGCAGCTACTTCCAACTCCGGGATGCTGACAAAGTGGCGTCCGGCCATTGTCATGACAGCTTCAAGTTGTGGATGGGGGAGGGAACCGCCCAGCATAGTCATGGTTCCCTCGCAATTGATCACCGTTGTAACGCCAAGCTCTTCGTAGGGATTGCCGGTCTGTCCAAAACCGCTCACGCGCGCGCTTGCCCCCGCGGCGGGCTGATTCCAACAGAATAATTTACGGGGAGCCAGAATTGAGCCTGCAATCACTCCCACGCTGCCGAGAAAACTGCGACGACTCCATTTCGAGTTGAGACGCATGAACGAAGCTCCTTTGCCGCTCACTTGCGGATGACGGCCGCGATGCAATTGATTTCCACCAACGAGTCTCCCGGCAGGGCAGCAACTGCTACGGTTGTGCGCGCTGGGCCACCGTGGGGGAAATAGGTCGCGAAGACTTTATGCATTCCGTCCCAGTGTTCAATCTTCACAAGGAAGACACTTACTTGAAGAATGCTGTCCATGTCTCCGCCGCCTATTTCCACGTGTTTCTTGATCTTATCCATGACCATGCTGGTGTGGGATTCGATCGACCATTCTTTGGGATCTCGCGCATCGTGGGCGCCCTGCCCGGCGACATAAATCAAACCATTATGGACAATCACCGGCATGATGACGTCTTTTTCGCTGCCCGGCTTGCCTTCGCTATTGAGCTTGCGGATTCCGCCCGCATCCGACGCGGCGGAACTCTGAGCCATTACTCGATCGGGCAACACGGCTGCACTAAATCCCAAAGCGGAAAGCAAGGAAGCGCACCGCATGGCAAACGTTCTGCGAGTATAGGTCAAGTTCATAGATCTCCTCCTTCAAATTTAGCCTTCTGCATCGGCGTGCAACTCAAGGCAATGCGAAGCTGAAAATGTCACTCCCTGCGTCCAGTGGCGACGTACCGCTTGCCCGCGATGGCATAGCCTATGGGAGACGCGCTGATTTCTTGTTCATTATTGAAGTGCTACAGCGGCCTGCCGGGTCGCGCGTCTGCGGCCTCGAAGGAACGGCATCGTCCCCGAAAAAATAACAAGCCGCTAGACGTGGCCATGGTTCCTCCCGAAGCGCGAGCTGCGCCCGTTTGTGGATACGTCCCCGCAATCGAATTCGTATCCAGATTGAAGGCCATCAGAACCTTCTGCGAAGTCTCGCTGGGGATGCGCTTTAGTCCGGTCGAGTAATTGCCTTGGCCCTCCCGAAAAGCCTAAGGAACATTCCGTCGGTGCGATGGAGCACGTATACGTATCCATTGCGGTTTGTTTGTAGGACCAGTTTCCGGGCAGCTCCCTGATAAACCGCGTCGATCTGGATCGGGGTTTCAAGAGCGCGGTGATGTTGTAGTTCGATCGGAAGTAACAGCCATGAGTAGCAGCTCAATTAAAAAATTCGCAGAATGAAAGTGCGAATTATCTGATGAAAATCAATTTTTGGCAAGCAGATATCTTCTGTGTCCTAGAGCCTTCCGAACTTCTTGACCGCTTGTACGATCGATTTCATCTGTTCGATGACGGCATACATCGAGTGCTCTTTGAAATCCATTTGTTGCGCGAGGGATAACACCTCGTGAGCCTTGGCTCTGGGGACGACCACGACCCCATCGCTGTCTGCCGCCACGATGTCGCCTGCATTTACGCTCACCCCGTCGCAGGTCACCGGAATCTGGGCCCCCCCGAACCGATAGTGATGAACAGAAGTCGAAGGCACGATACCCGTCGCATACACGGGGAACCCGATCTTTCGCAAATACGCCACGTCGCGCACCCCTCCATCGATCACAGCTCCGGCATAGCCGCGTGCGGCCATGGCGGTGCCCATCAGTCCTCCCATGCCGGCAATGTCCTCGCCATCCTCGACCACCATCACGTAAACGGAATCGGTTGAACCCTGATCAATGGCCTCCAGCATTCCATCCAACCCGGCGGGATCAGCGTTGCCTTCGTCCTTCTTGAGCAGAACGGTCCGCGCAAGGCCGGCAAACTTCGTGGTGAAAATCGGATGCATGCGGTGGCTCATATACATGCGTTTGCCGGTCAACTGCTCCAGCGCATCCGAGACCGAAGCCACTTCGACCCTTCGAAAATCTGCAATCAAGGCATCGTCGGCTCGGGCATCCGTTGGCTCTGTGCCTCCCTGCGCGCACAGCCGTGCGGCTCCGCACAAGATGGCAGCCAAAAAGGCGGTGGATAGGACGAATGCCGCGGTGGTGTGGGATTTTACAAGGCGACGAAACTTGTTCATTGCGTACTCCTCAATGTATATATGTGCGCGGACTCTAACACTGTTTTTCGGTGCGTGGAAGAGCCAATCTTTTATCACGAAGGAGAACAGAAATGAAAACTACCACCCGGATGAATACTGCTCGTCTCTTCCTCTATGCTTTTGCCATTGCACTAATCCTGGGCGTTATGGGGCAGAGTGCCGATGGCCAGGAAAGGAAAGCGGTGAATCTATCGGCCGCCAGAGGACTTCCTTTCAGCGACGCGATCATCGCGGGAAATAATCTGTACATAGCGGGTCAGGAGGGTACGGATGATTCTGGCAAATTGGCCGCTGGGGGGATTGGTCCCGAGACGACCGCGGCACTCGAGAATATTCAGAAGGTTATTAAGGCTGCTGGGTTCGAAATGAAGGACATTGTCAACGTCACCGTCTATCTCGCCGATATTCATGAATTCCCGGACATGAACAAGGTCTACAAGAGCGTGATGCCTGATCCCAAGCCGGCCCGCGCGACGATTCAGGCAGCGGCCCTGGTGAACAATGCACGAATTGAGATCTCCGCTATTGCCGTGAAGCAGAAGTGAGTTGTCCTTGGTGGAACAGGTATCTGCTTTCAGCATACAAAACGGTTGACATGCCTACTGTGATTTGAGATAAACCCTCATTCCGACGTGGAAACGAACTTTTCAGAATCGAGCCATAGGTTTCACCAGATGAAGTTCGAGTGGGGGTTCACGAACCCCACTGGCGAAATCAACTCTCGTCAGTTCGGGCTCGTTACGTCAGCGAGGCCAGGACGCATTCCACAGCTAGGTTTGAAGTTTTTGTTTTGAAGACCGAGTTAGCCGCAGCTTAGCTCGCTGTTCTGTTTTGGTTGTTCGGATGCTCTCAAATTCCAAGCCCATCTATGCGCTCGCAGCCGTTCTGGTAGCGACGTGGGGCTTGAATGGCACAGTCGCAAGTGCACAAACTCGACGGCAAAATCCCCAGCAGCAAGACGTCAATACTGCTTCGACCCGCGGCAAGCAAACTTTCTCCTCGACATGTGCCGGGTGCCACGGTCTGGATGGCAGAGGTGGCGAACGCGCGCCGAACATTGCGGAGAATCCAAGAGTGCAGCGCCTTTCTCACGCAGAGATCGCACGTATTATCGAGAACGGCCTGCCTGGCACTGGGATGCCCGCCTTTCGCTCCCTTGGACATTCTGATATCAACGGGGTCATAACCTACCTTCGTACCCTTCAAGGGGCAAAGAAGACCGTCAAGCTGCCCGGTGATGCGAAGCGCGGGGAAACAATTTTCTTTAGAAAAGCGGGATGTTCCGGCTGCCACATGATTGGCGGAAAGGGTGGCTTTATCGCTTCTGACTTGTCAGGGTACGCTCGCAGTCATGCCGTCGAACAAACTCGAACCGCGATCATCAGTCCCAGCCCGGGCAACCGGAAGCCATTAATGGTGACAGCGACCATGCGCGGCGGTGAGAAATACGTCGGCCGAATTCTTAATGAGGATAATTTCTCCCTGCAATTGCAGACGCTGGATGGTACGTTTCACTTCCTGTTGAAAGCAGATAGCGAGATGCTGACGTTCAGCTCGCAAACGGCGATGCACATGGATTATGCTTCCACCCTAAGTCCGAATGAATTGGACGACGTGGTCAGTTATTTGATGAGTGTGTCCAACCCAAACGCCGCAGGAACTCCTACGAAAGTGGAGGAAGAGGAGTAGTTGAGCCGCTCGTCCTCGGTTCGCGACTCGAGCGAGAGGGTATCTCAACGAGATCAAGAAAAATGGAACGGGTGTTCTCATGAAGCGCAGCGTGAAAGTCCTCCTCCGTCGTTCATGGTCATCATACTGCTCGTTACAATGAAAACGTCAGATGTGCTGTCCGCGTGTCAGCTATCAGGCAGCTGGTGATTTGAAGAGACGTCGAAAAGAAATCGGGGGGAGGCGGTCACCTCTCTTCGCACGATCCACGCATGGTGGTAGGGTTGGCCAGCGCGCGAAAATCGATTGCCATGAGATCATTTGGCTTGGATCCAGCGGATGCCAGCAACACTTCACAGATCTCCCCATCGACTGCTATATCACAATTCACGAAGGCGTAGAAAAGTGGACTAATTCTGGCGCCTTTTGACACTTCCTACTTCTCTCAGACCAGCCACCGCCAAATCTTCACGGTATAATCAATGTCCTGCCTATGCGAGCCTTGCTTCTCTTGTGGACGGGATTGCTCTTAGCCCCGTTGCTGTTTGAACAAGCTGTTCGTCCGGCGGGTTCGCCGTCGCTGCAAGCTCAACAGCAGAAGACAAAAACACCACCCCCGCAATTCGAAGATGTCGCCCAAAAGGCCGGCCTTGTCGTCTCGCATATCTCCACTCCCGATAAGAAATACATCGTCGAGTCGATGAGCGGTGGTGTCGGTCTGATCGACTGCGACAACGACGGCAAGCTCGACATCATCGCTGTGAATGGATCCACTGTACAGCGATACCGGGAAGGCGGCGACTTGATGATCACGCTCTACCATCAGGATACCGATCCCAAGACCGACGATCTCAAGTTCACAGATATCACCAAATCTGCGGGCCTCACGCGCAAGGGCTGGGGGATGGGCGTAGCGGTAGCCGATTACGATAACGACGGCCTGCAGGACATTTATGTCACCGGCTATGGCGGCAATGCACTCTATCACAACCTGGGGAGTTGCAAGTTCGAAGATGTTACTGACAAGGCAGGCGTGGGCGCAGCCGGATTCAGCACCGGTGCTGCCTGGGCCGACTACGATCGTGATGGCAAAGTCGATCTCTTTGTCTCTCGCTATGTCCACGTCGATATGAATGACTTGCCGCAGTTCGGCAACGATCCGCGCTTCTGCCGCTTCAAGGGAGTGCTGGTGCAGTGCGGGCCTTGGGGAATGCCCGGTGAATCAGACTTGCTGTTTCATAACAAAGGCGACGGCACTTTCGAAGAGGTTTCGAAGAAGGCCGGCGTCGACGATCCGCATCATTACTATGGGTTGGGCGCGACCTGGGGCGACTACGACAATGATGGCTGGCCCGATCTTTACGTGGCGAACGACGCTGGCCCGAATTTTTTATATCGCAACAAGCATGATGGAACGTTTGAGGATGTTGGCCTGCTCGCCGGGGTCGCTCTGAGTGGCGATGGCATGGAGCAAGGTTCCATGGGTGTCGACTGGGGCGACTATCTCCACGAAGGCCGTCTGTCGATGCTGGTCACCAACTTTGTTGAGCAAGGTACCACGCTGTACCACAACCTTGACAAGGAAAATTTCGCCGATGTCAGCGTGCGCGCCAAGTTGATGAGGCCGACTTATCCGTTCGTATGTTGGGGCACCGCTTTTTTCGATATGGATAACGATGGCTGGCTGGATTTATTCGTAGCGAGTGGCCATGTCTATCCCCAGGTCGATACAATTCCCGGGGGAACACCTTATCGGCAACCAATGCTGCTTTTCCGCAATCATCGCGACGGAACCTTTGACGATGTTTCCCAGGCGCTGGCGGCCATGCCCCTACAATCCAGGCGTGGCGCGGCTTTTGGTGATATCAACAACGATGGCAACATCGACATCGTGGTGCTCAACGTGGGTGAGCCGCCTTCGCTGCTGCTGAATCATAACGACAGTGCGAACCATCGCGTGCTCTTCAAGCTGGTAGGAACGAAAAGCAACAAAGCCGCCATCGGTGCGCGCGTCACGGTGAAGGCAGGAACGCTGGTGCAGTTCAGTGAAGTTCGTGGTGGGTCCAGCTATCTTTCTCAGAACGACTTGCGCCTGCACTTTGGATTGGGCACCAGCGACCAGATGAATGAAGTAAGTATTCGGTGGCCCAATGGCGAAACTGAAGTTCTGCGCAACGTCCGCGCAGATTTCATCTATACGGCGGTCGAGGGCCAAGGCATCAAGGACAAAATCGCCCTGCCTGCTTTGCCGCAGCGGTGAAGCGTTTCGCTTGCTTGCAGTGCCACGTGAGAGGCTACCCCGCCTCTCGCGGCGTTCGAAAGGTTTGAACTAACGACCTCGATGCCATGTCCATTCCTCACCTCCGAGGTTTTGGAGATTGGGCCCGCAGACCCAGTCTCCAAACGTTAGGCAGAAATGCCGACTATCGTGCTCTGGTAGACAGCCTCGGTGATTCCAAGCTGGCAACGGCCTCGTTCGTCCAAATCCGCCAGTGTGCCGCGCCCTACAAAATTGACCTCGAAATTATCGGCAGGAAAATCCGGCGGGGTCTTTCCGGTGAGGAAGGAGCGCGTCTGTCTTTCGAGGTAAGCGCTGTTCTTTGGGCAGCCCGGCGCCGCGGGGATGTACATCACGTTGCTGTAGCCGGTTCCCCGGTGCTCGTTTTCGACGGCGTGAATCACATCGCAATGCCAGAAGATCGTGTCCCCGGGTTCCATCAGCGGGATCGACGAGAGCGCTTTCAGCAGAGGGCTGTGGTACTGATCGTTCACCGAAAGAGCTCTTCCCGGTTCGGCGCCGCAAAGGTCATCTTCGGGCACATCGTCCTGAATGGCCCGCAGCAGAACATAGACCATCGATTCGGCAATGGGAATCAGTTGCAGGGTTCCATCTCCCGGGCCCTGGCACGTAAGAGCGGTCCACCCCTGGAACGTGCGAAACATGGAGCACACCGCAGGCGAGTCCACTTCTTGCACCTGCGGACGAAAGGCGGCGTCGAAGGCGCTGTACTTCCGCCACTGACCTGCGAACACGTGGCGATAGACCTTGCGGAAGTTCTCCTCGAGCCAACGCTCGACGGAGCCGCCGTCTACGTGCGGCGAAAGACCGAGCGATGCCGAACCGGGCGGCCGGCGCCGGATGCGATCGGCATAAGCCGGAGCCTCATTCGGATTGATGAAACGCACCCCTTCGTTCTCCGACTGCCACAGATTGTTCAAAAAAACACGGACGTTAGTTAGTGACTCGGACTGCCGCGCCTCGACCTGGGGGCGTGACCAATAGATTCCATAGATTTGAGGTTTGGCCGATGACAGCGTTCCGAAGTACTTATCTTCAGCGCGATTCGCGAGCTTTGCGTCCAGGTTGTTCCTTTCGACATACGCCGCGATCTCATCATCCTATCCGACGGCTACTTCCTTGCTGAAAGTGCCGCGCACAACGCAGGCTCCGCGTGACCGGACCTTCCCGATGAGCTCTGCCTCCACCTTCCCGGATGCAATATCCGGGTATTGGACAATGGGAATGACGTGTCCCGATTCACGCTCGGTGACGATTTCTTCCACACGTCTCCGCATCTTCGCCGCTACCTCGCGGAAGACCTCTTTGTATTCGGGCAACGCTGCCCAAAGTTGTTGTTTCGTAGTTCGGATCGCCTCTGGGAGATTCTCAATCACCAAAGACATGTGGTTGCTCCTGCGCGCGAACTCAAAGGGAGCGAAGCTACTCCTGCGCGCGATGGCCGCAATTCTAGCGCATCCTGAGCAACTACAGCGATGAAACCTTGGCGCGGCTTGATAACCAAATGGAGTGAATCAAACTGAGTCCTGGGCTCTCCCGACGGCCATCACTGCCCTTACCGCTCGCTCAGTCCGTGCCGCATCTGGAACGAGATGGTTTACCTAATCACTGCGGAGAATCTGGCAAGAACTTCATCGAAATAGGCAAGAGGCACAAGCCTAAGGAAGCTATTGTTCGGTGTTCTAAAATCCACCACTGCCACTACGGCCTACTCCCATTGCCTGTCGCTCCATCTCAGGATGCAGAAATGGCGCAGCCAAGACAAGTTCCTTTCCGCTTTGCCCCGACCACCGGCCGGGCCCTACGCTGTTGAAAAACTCCTTCCCGCGAAATTCGCAAAAATAAAATCGCGTCAGGATGCTCTACAAACGACGTTCTCCGTTTTCCTATACATTCTCTTATCCCCAATTTCTCGCGGTTTCGAAGAAAATGGACTTTTCAACCGCCACGGCCATAGCACTCACGGAGTGCCCGAACCAAAAAACTCGCCCTTATTCGATCCCTAGTTGTCTCTGGATTTGCTCCAGCGACGCGCCCTTCGTCTCCGGAACCATTGTCATTACCCAGAGAAGCTGGAGCACCATCATGCCGGCGAAAAACGAGAAAACGTAGCCGATCGGGAAGGCGGAGACCATCTTCGGGAAGAAAGTGGTGAGTAAGGCGGCGAAGATCCAATGCGTGCCGCAGCCCAGGCTCTGGCCCTCGGCGCGATGGCGGTTGGGAAATATTTCGGAGATAAGAACCCAAATTACGGCTCCCTGGCCGATCGCGTGTGCCGCGATGAAGGCGAAGATGCAAACCGGCACGATCAAGAAGTGACCGGTAAAGAAGGCCCACGCGACCAGGCCAAGCGAAGTGATGTATCCCACCGAGCCGATATAAAGAAGAGTGCGCCGGCCTAGCCGGTCGATCAGCCAGAGTCCGACGAAAGTGAAAATCAGATTGGTGAACCCAATTCCGATTGATTGCAGCAGCGCTGCTTTTGCGCCCAGGCCGGTAAGTTCGAAGATGCGTGGCGCGAAATACAAAATCGCATTGATGCCGGACATTTGATTGAAGAAGGCAATCAGGATGGCGAGCAGGATCGGTTTACGAAGACGCATCGTCCAGAAATGTCCAGAGGACGATTTTTGTTCCGATGCGGTTGCAGCCATAATCTCATCGGCCTCGGCCACGATCTGTGTTTTCGGAGCCTCGGGCGCGATGCGGTGCAGCACCTCGAGTGCAGCTTCCCGATCCCCCTTCCGACTGAGGAGCCAGCGGGGGCTTTCCGGGAGGCCAAAACAAGATATCGCATAGAGCAGCGACGGAAACGCAGCCACGCCCAGCATCCATCGCCAGGCGTTGTCGCCGATCCCAGAGAGCAGCGCGTTCGATACGTAGGCGACTAGGATGCCAAAAACAATATTGAACTGGAACATGCCGGCGAGTCGCCCTCGATGCTTCGCCGGTGCGATCTCCGAGATGTACATCGGGGCAACCACTGTGGAGATGCCGATGCCCAGTCCACCGATGACTCGGGCGACGATAAATGTGGCAACGTTGGGCGCCAGTCCCGACCCTAGGGCGCCGACAAAATAAAGAACGCCGATCCAGAGCAGTGTGGCCTTGCGGCCGAACCGGTCAGCCGGCCAACCCCCAGCCAGTGCACCGACTACGGTGCCGTAAAGGGCCGAGGCCATGGCGATGCCATGCAATCCGGGACTCAGACCCCAAAGCGTTTGGATTGTTTTTTCGGCACCGGAAATTACGACCGTGTCGAATCCGAAGAGAAACCCCGCGAGTGCCGAGGTGAGCGACCAGAAGAAGATGCGAGCGTTCATAAGTGGGGAGAACGGTACTTACCTGATGTCACCATTCCTCGTGTGCACGCCAAGACTAGATTAGAAACTGGAAACAAGAAACTGAGAACTAGCTCCCCTTGGTCAGCAGATATCCCTTTTCCCGCCAGTCGCGAATGCCGCCGTCCATCGAGATGACGTTGGTATAACCCATCTTCTGCAGATTGTCGGCTGCCAGCGTCGAGCGGAATCCGCCGCCGCAATAAAGCACAATCTCTGCATCGAGGTCAGGCACCCGCGCCTCGATGTCGCGCTCGATGATGCCCTTGCCTAGGTGAATCGCCCCTGGCAGATGATCCTTGGCGAATTCGCTTTCTTCGCGTACGTCCACCAACAAAAACCTCTCGCCGCTATCCATTTTCTTTTTCACTTTCTCGACGTTCGTCTCGCGTACGCGCGTCTTGGCGTCGTTGACAATTTTCAGAAAGCGCGGTGGATGTTGCACGGCCATGAGATCTCCTTATTTTCTGTCGGCGGTAACATCCTACCAAGTGCTGTTGGATTTGTGCATCGTGTCCGTCGATTTCTCAGTTAGCATGAACCCGTGAGGGAGAATCGACCGACCCGGTATGTCGGCTTGGCGCGCACTCTGTCGAAACTGGGCTATTGCTCGCGCGCGCGAGCGGCAGACCTCATTCGCGCCGGACGGGTGAGTCTGAATGGAAAGATCCATCGCGATCCGGAAGCGTCTGTTTTCGGCAAATACCCACAGATTGCCGTCGATGGCATTGTCATCGAGTCTCGAAACAAAATCTATCTCATGCTGAACAAGCCCCGCGGCATCGTGACCACTGGGTCGGATGAACAGGGTCGAGAAACGGTGTACACAGTATTGAATGCATGTTCGGTAGGCGCAGCTTTCATGCCCAGAGAGAGCCTGCCCTGGATTGCCCCAGTCGGCCGCTTAGACAAAGCCAGTGAAGGTTTGTTGCTCCTGACCAATGATTCCGAGTGGGCCGCCCGCATCACGGCTCCTGAAACGCATCTGGATAAGACGTACCATGTGCAAATAGGAGCTATCGCAGATGAGGAGACTGTCCGGGCCCTCGTGATGGGCGTGAAAGCGACAAACGGGGAAGTGTTGCGTGCGAAGCAGGCTCGTCGGTTGCGCGCGGGCCAGAAAAATTGCTGGCTCGAGATTATGCTGGATGAGGGAAGGAACCGCCAGATTCGGCGCATGATCGAAGCTCTCGGCTTCGAGGTCTTGCGGTTGGTGCGGGTCGCCATCGGCCCACTACGGCTGGGCGATCTCGCGAAAGGTGAGTACCGCGCTCTAATCGTACGAGAGAAGAAAATGCTCGACCGCGCAATGCAAAACAGAACCTCATGAACGACTTAATCTTTCTTCCTGCCGCATCGATGGCCCAGCAGATTCGTCACAGGAAGATATCTCCAGTCGACCTCGTGAACGCTCATTTGACGCAGATCGAAAAGCTTAATCCAAAACTAAACGCTTTCGTGCAAATCGATGCGGAACGTGCCCTGCAATCCGCTCGCGAAGCGGAGTCGCTTGCAATGAGCGACTCGCCGCTTGGCCCGCTGCACGGAGTTCCCCTCAGCATCAAGAGTTCCATCAGCGCAGCCGGCCTGCTCTGCGAGGCCGGAACCCGCCTGCGCGCAGGATTTGTCGCATACCAGGATGCGCCGCTCCTCACACGCCTGAAGGATGCCGGCGCCATTATCCTGGGTACAACCAATGCGCCGGAGCTCTTGATGGCGTGGGAGACAGATAACCTGCTTTATGGTCGCACCAACAGCCCATGGGATCTGGAGCGCACGCCCGGCGGCTCGAGCGGCGGCGAGGCCGCGGCGATTGCCGCGGGCATGTCCGCTGGTGGCGTTGGCAGCGACGGCGGCGGGTCGATTCGCGTACCTGCCCACTTTAGCGGCATCTGCGGCTTGAAGCCAACGCCGGGCCGCATTCCCTCGACCGGCCATTTTCCCGCATCCGTGGGTCCGTTTGCATCGATCGGCGTCGTAGGGCCCATGGCTCGCACCGTTGCCGACTTGAAAATTCTTTTCGAGATGATGCAAGGTCCAGACATTGGCGACACGAATGCCGCACCGGTGCCCGTGCGCTGGCCGAGTGAAGTCGACACCAGGCAGCTGAGAGTTGGTTATTTCGAAGACGACGGCCGCACTCCGGTCACCCCGGAAACCCGAGCCGCCGTTCGCACAGCGGCAGAAGCCCTGCGCAGCAAGGGTTTCCAGGTGGAGCCTTTTCAGCCCCAAGAGCTCGAAGAAGCGCGTCAACTGTGGCGGAAGTATTTCGTCGTCGCCGGCGGGATGCTCATCAAGCCGATGTTCAAGGACCGCGAATCCGACATCAGTCCTATCCTGAAGCAGTTTCTGGAACAGTCTGCAACCGAACCGGTTCTCTCCGCCGAGGACCTGCTCGATGCTTGGGTCCGCCGGGATACGGTCCGCCTGCAGTTTTTCAGCCAGATGGAGCAGTACCCAATCCTGCTCTGTCCGGGCGCCGCCATTCCAGCTTTCCGCCACGGCGAGCGCAGTTGGCTGATTGAGGGCCAGACCGTCGACTATCTCGATGCCTGGAGTTATACCGAGTTCTTCAATTTATTAGGTAATCCCGCCGCAATAGTTCCCGTGGGCCACTCATCCGCGGGGCTGCCCATTGGCGTGCAGATCATTGGACGCCCTTGGGAAGAAGAGCAAGTATTGTCTGTTGCTGCTACGCTGGAGGTCGAATGTGGCGCGTGGAGGATCCCGCCGCTGGCACGGGAATCGTCCTGAGTCTCTCAGCATAGTATTTTTGCACTATTCCCTGCGCGCTTGCAGATGAGTAAGTTGATTCGCACACGGTTTCACGCACTGTGGGTTGAAATCCGTGCCCTAGGTGTCTCAGTCTTTTCGGAATGCTTGGAAGCTCACCATCCCAGGGATTCATACGTCGGGCACTTTCGTGGCTGCTGCCGTTCCTCGTGATCTCGGCCTTTTACCTCTACACCTTCCCCCAACCCAATATTTTCTACGCCGTTGTGGTGCTGCTGCACGCGCTCGCCGGCGTAATCGCAACCATCTTGCTGATCCCCGCGCTTTTTCAACTTCTGCGAAACGGAACCATCAGCGCGCGAGCCGGTTGGTTTCTCATCGCGGTGGGGGCGGTTCTCGGACTGATTCTCATCAAGACTGGTACCCCGCGCGACGAGTGGAAGTGGCTCTATCTGCACATCCTGATCGCGCTTGCCGGAGTCGGTCTTCTGATCGCCGATAAGCTCGGAAGGCTCGGCTGGCTGTCCGCGAGCGCGAGCGTGACAGCCGTGCGCGCCGCCGTTTGCCTGCTGCTGCTGTCAGGATTCGTCTACGGTGCACACCACATCCGCGAAAGTTGGCAGACGCGTGCCCCCATCCAGAATCCCTCCATGCCGCCCGACAACATGAATGGTGAAGGCGATGGGCCTGAGGGCTCGTTCTTTCCTAGTTCCGCGCAGGTTTACGGCAAACAGAAAATTCCCAGCAAGTTCTTCATGGAGTCTGATTCCTGCAAGCGATGCCATGAAGATATCTACAACCAGTGGTTCAGCTCGGCTCATCATTTTTCTTCGTTCAACAATCAGTGGTACCGCAAGGCCATCGAGTACATGCAGGATACGGTCGGCACCAAGCCTTCGAAATGGTGCGGCGGCTGCCACGATCCCGCCGTGCTGTACAGCGGCCTGATGGACACTCCGATCAAGCAAATCGTGCATCGTCCCGAATCGCAGGCTGGCCTGGGCTGCATGATGTGTCACTCCATCGCCGACGTGAAAAGCACCATGGGCCAGGCGGATTTTTATCTGGAGTATCCCAAGTTGCACGAACTTGCCGCCGCGCAGAACCCGGTGGCGCGTGCCTTGCACGATTTCCTGATTCGCCTGAATCCTGAGCCACACCGGCGTGTGTTTCTCAAACCGTTCATGAAAACACAGACAGCCGAATTCTGTTCCACCTGCCACAAAGTCCATCTCGACATTCCCGTGAATCACTATCGCTGGTTCCGCGGCTTCAATGAATACGACAATTGGCAGGCCAGCGGAGTTTCCGGGCAAGGAGCACGATCCTTTTACTACCCGCCCAAGCCGCAGCAATGCGCCGATTGCCACATGCCCGCCGAAGCCTCGAAAGATGCTGGCAACGTGGACGGGTTTGTGCACTCGCATCGTTTCCCCGGCGCGAACACTGCAGTGCCAACGGCGAACCAAGATACCGCACAGCTGAAGCTTACCGAAGGATTCCTGAAGAGCGGCGCTCTCACGGTGGATATCTTTGCGTTGTCGCCTGCACAGGCGCCCTTGAAAACGGGTGCGGCGAGCCAGTCCGATCTGGCCACAACCTTCGCCGTGGGTGAAGAAGCGGAAACCAAAATAACCCCCGACGCGGGCGGCGAAGTTGCGCCCGCCACTGCTCCGCTGAACCGCGTGCAGCCGGCGCTGCGCCGGGGCGATACTGTCCGCGTTGATGTCGTCGTTCGCACCAAGAAAGTCGGACACTTTTTCCCCGGCGGCACGGTCGATGCCTACGACACGTGGCTCGAACTGAAAGGCACCGACGACAAAGGCCAGACGATCTTCTGGAGCGGCATGGTCGAAGGCGATGGCAAAGGTCCGGTGGAGAAAGGGGCGCATTTTTATCGTTCGCTGCAGATCGACGCCCACGGCAATCCCATCAACAAGCGCAACGCCTGGGCCACGCGGGCCGTGGTTTATGTTCGCCTGATTCCACCGGGCGCGGCCGACACCGTGCACTACCGCATGCAGATTCCCGAAAACACCGGAAACAAGATCACCTTGCATGCGCGCCTCTGCTACCGGAAGTTTTCATGGTATGGCACGCATGAAGCGTTCGCCGGGCAACCCGACCCCACATCGCCGAACTCGGTTACCCCCGACTACGACGATCGTCCGACGGTGTTCACGGCATCGCTGAGCGGCGTTTCGGCCAAACAGGAAATAATTCCCGATCTACCGATTGTTACCGTAGCGGAGAACGAAGTGACGCTGCCTGTGATCGCACACAATGCTCCCGCTTCTCCACCGCGAACAGTCACCCTTAAGGACGAATGGCAGCGCTGGAATGATTACGGAATCGGCCTGTTTCTGCAGGGGGACTTGAAGGCCGCGGCGTTAGCGTTCCAGAAAGTGACCGAGGCTGATCCGAACAATCCCGATGGCTGGGTGAATATCGGCCGGTGTGCCGTGCAGGAAGGCGACATGGAACGTGCCCGGGTCGTCCTCGAGAAAGCGCTGGCCTTAGCCCCGAATCTGGCGCGCGCCAACTATTTCTATGCTCGCGTGCTGCGCAGTGACGGCAATTACGAGGTCGCCGCCGCCCGGTTGCGTGTTGTGCTCAGCCAGTATCCACGTGATCGCGTCGCGCTCAATGATCTGGGACGCGTCCTCTTTCTGCAGCGAAAATACGAAGAGGCAGTGAGGACTCTGGAATCCGTGTTGGCGATTGACCCCGAAGACCTGCAGGCGCACTACAACTTAATGCTATGCTACGGCGGTCTGGGCAACGAAAAGCTCGCAAAGGAACACGAGACGCGTTACTTGCGTTTCAAAGCCGATGAGTCTTCCCAGGCAATCACCGGGCCCTATCGACAGTCGCATCCTGAAGACAACAACGAACGGCAGGCCGTGCATGAGCATGTTTCCGTCCCGCTCCCGACGCTGCGCAGGAGTCATGTGGGCACAGCCGCCTCGGCTGTGCGGCCGGGCAAAGCCCAGCTTGTGCCCGCTACCGCTTCCGCCGGGGCATCGAGATGAACTGCCGGCTTGCGCTTCGATCTACAAAGCTCGTCTGTGTCTCTGCGTCTCTTTGGTGGATGTCTTTTTCTCTAGCCACTAGCCAAGCCCAGCAAATCAACTTCCGCGACATCACGGCGCAGGCGGGCATTCGATTCATGCACAACAACGGCGCGTTCGGAAAAAAGTGGCTGCCTGAAACCATGGGGCCGGGTTGCGCTTTCATCGACTATGACAATGATGGCTATCCCGACATTCTCCTGGTGAATGGCGAAGACTTCCCCGGGCATCCGCACTCCGGGCCGACGACCCCAAAGCTATATCGCAATAATCGCAACGGAACCTTCACAGACGTAACCCGCCAAGCCGGCCTCGCAGTGCCCATGTTTGGATTCGGAGTGGCCGTTGGAGACTATGACAATGACGGCTTCGATGATCTTTTCATCACGGCATTAGGACAAAGCCATCTCTTCCACAACAATGGCAATGGTACCTTCACAGACGTAACCAAGTCTGCCGGAATGCTGGGGCCGAACGAATTCTCAACCAGCGCCGCATGGGTGGATTACGATCGCGACGGCAAACTTGATCTCGTGGTCGCGAACTATGTGCGCTGGACCGAGCAGACCGACCTCTACTGCACCCTCGACGGCGCGCATAAATCTTATTGCACCCCAGAGTCGTATCAGGGCACGTCCGTACGTTTGTGGCACAACTTGGGCAACGGAAAGTTTGAAGATGCCACGCAGAAGGCCGGCCTCGGCGATCCCACTTCGAAAAGTTTAGGCATTGCCATCCTCGATTACAACGCAGATGGTTGGCCCGACATTCTGATCGCCAACGACACTCAGCCCAACAAACTCTATCTCAACAAGAAAGACGGGACGTTCGAAGAGCGCGGTGTGGCGGCTGGGATTGGGTTCAGTGAAGACGGGGTTGCCCGCGCCGGAATGGGGGTCGACGCCGCCGACTACGACCGCAGTGGGCACGCCAGCGTCCTCATCACCAACTTCGCGAATCAGATGGCTTCGCTGTATCACAACGAAGGCAACGGCTTGTTCGTGGATGAAGCTCCGCAATCCGAAGTAGGCCGCGCCACGCTGGTCACGCTCGGATTCGGCTGCTTCTTTTTCGATTATGACAACGACGGCTGGCCGGATATTTTCGTCGCCGACGGCCATATCGAAGATGCGATCGAACGGGTGCAGAAACGCGTGAGGTATGCCGAGCCCTCGCATCTGTTCCGCAACCTCGGTGGAGGCAAGTTTCAGGAAGTGACGGCGCAGATGGGGCTAGCCTTTGCCGCTCCGCGACTGGCGCGGGGCGCGGCCTATGCCGATATCGACAACGATGGCTTTCTCGATGTTCTGATTACGACAAACGCAGGCCGGGCATATTTATTCCGCAACGAAGGCGGAGCAAATCACAGCCTGCGCGTGAAACTCGTGGGCACAAAATCGAACCGCGACGGCATCGGCGCCGTCGTGCAGGTGACCTCCGACGACAACAAAGACAAGCAATGGAAGATGCTGCGCTCCGGTTCGAGTTATCTTTCGCAAAGCGAACTCGTGCTCACATTCGGCCTGGGCGCGCAAACCAAAGCCGACGGTATTGAAATTCAGTGGCCCAGCGGCCAGGTGGATAAACTTTCGAACCTGAATGCCGGACAAACCGTTACCGTCCAGGAAGGGAAGGGTATTGTGAGCACCCGTGCCTACGGCCCCTCGTCGAAATCCTCCAGATAATGCTTTACGGTGTGTTCCCTTGTGTCCGCTGTGTTTAAATCTTGAATCAGATGATCTCCCGACTCTCAGTCGCCTTAGCCGGCATACTAGCTGCCGCCCTGGGCCTGTTCGCGACCGCTCCGCAAACTCAGTCGAAGGCGAATCCCGTCGAAGCGGCGCGCCTGAACAATCTCGGCGCCGCCTACCTGAACCAGCAGCTCTTCGAGAAGGGACTCAGGGCATTCCAGCAAGCAGCGGAGCTCGATCCTAATCTCGCCATGGCCCGCCTCAATGAAGGCATCGCCTTGTTGAATATGCAAAAGATCGAGGAAGCCAAAGTGGTTTTGCAGGATGCGCTCAAGCGGGATCCGAAGAACTCCAACGCGTGGTACAACCTCGGCCTGCTGGCAAAAAATACCGGCGACGCTCAATCCGCCATTGAGGCCTTTCATCACGTAGCTGAGATCGATCCGAATGATGCGGACACCTGGTATTTCCTGGGTACGGCGTTCGTGCAGGCAAAAGAATTTCCACAGGCGATCGATGCCTTCCAGCACGCTCTGCAACTCAACCCATTGCACGCCTCCGCTGAGTTCGGGTTGTCGCGCGCCTACCAGCAATCCGCTGCGATCGACCAGGCCCGGGAGCACCTGAAAAAGTTCCAATACATCACGCAAAACAAAATCGGTGCGCCCATGAGCCTGGCTTACGGCGAGCAGGGACAATACTCGCGCGCCGTCGAGTCGCCGTCGGCGGTTTTGAAAGCACCCGCGCAGATCAAGGTGCGGTTTGTGGATGTGACGAGCACCGCTGGACTGACACCAAAGATTTCGAATCACAGAAGCGACGGCTTGGAATCTGGCCTGGCTCCCGGCGCTTGCTTCATCGATTACGACAACGATGGCCGCCCCGATATTTTTTTGCCCGACAATGGCAAAGACGGAGGCATGTCTCTTTACCACAACCTGGGAGGAGGCAAGTTCGAAGAAGATACAGTCCGTGCGGGCCTCGACAAGCAACTCCACGGCGTCGGTTGCGCCGCAGGTGATTACGACAACGACGGCTATGTCGACTTAGCGGTGAGTTTGGAGGGAGGTCTGCTCCTCCTGCATAACGAAAAAAATGGAACCTTCAAGGACGTAACGGAGACTGCTGGGATAAAGAGCGACGTGCGAGGCGGCGGGCTTACGTTCATCGATTACGATCACGACGGCGATCTTGATCTCTTCGTCACGGGCAATAGAGAAAAGCCAGGGTCGCTTCCCGGGCATCTAACCGGGGCAAACGTGATGTTTCGTAACAACGGTAACGGAACATTTACTGACGTCACTGAGTCTCTCGCACTGAACGGTAATACTCCGAACATTTCCGCTGTCGGCTTTGATTACAACAACGACCGCGCCGTCGATATAGTCACAACTGGTACTGGCAGTGGACCTGTCGATGCCAAGCTAAACCGTTATATGGGAACCCTGGTTTACGAGAACCCGCGCGAAGGACAGTTCATCCGACGTGAACTCTGGTCTTCCCCGGTGCCATCCCAGACAGCGGGGGTCGCGGTTCTTGACTTCGATCACGACGGTTGGATGGATTTGGCCTTCACGCACTTGGGCGCACCCGGCATCACGCTTTGGCGTAACAATCACGGGAAGACGTTCGATCGAGTAGAACTTCCCGAGACGAACTGGGCCGCTGCCTTCGGAATCGCCGCCTTCGACTACGACAACGACGGCTGGGTCGACCTTGTCACCGTCGGCGAAAACAAAGAAGGGAAGGGAGAAGTGCGCCTCTTCCGCAATCTCGGCGCCGATGGCTTCAAGGACGTCACCGCCGACGTTGGCCTCGACAGGATTCAGCTCAAAGAGCCGCGCGCCATCATCACCGGCGATTACGATGGCGATGGCGCGACCGACCTGCTGATCACGCAGAATCACGGTCCGGCTGTGTTGTTGCGCAATGAAGGCGGCAATCAGAATCACTGGCTGCGCCTCTCGCTCAAGGGACTGGCCGACAACAAGAGCGCTATCGGCACCAAGGTCGAAGTGTTCGCGGGCGGCAATCGGCAGAAATTTGAGCTCGCCGGTTCCAACGGATACTTGGGCCAGAATTCCACCGGCATCGTGATCGGCCTGGGCGACGCGAAAGAAGCCGACATCGTGCGCATGATGTGGCCCACGGGCGTGCTGCAAGACGAAATCAATGTCGCGGGCGACAAGCAGCAAGATTATCTCGAGATGGATCGTCGCGGCAGTTCCTGCCCTACGTTGTTTGCCTGGGATGGCGAGCGCTATGAACTCGTCGGCGATATGCTGGGCGCGGGCGTGGTTGGACATTGGGTTGGTCCGGGTCAGCGCGACGTTCCGCGGCCAGTCGAATACATCAAGATCGATCGCAATGCGATTCGAGAAAAGAATGGAAAGCTGAGCTTTCGCTTTATGGAGCCTCTGGAGGAAGCTGTCTATCTCGATCAAGCGCAATTACTCGCGGTTGACCACCCGGCTGATCTTGAGGTTTATCCCAATGAATATTTTGCGTCGAACCCGCCGTATCCGCCGTTCAAGGTGGTGGTCAGCCGCGATGCGCGTCCACTCGCAGGAGCGTGGGATGAACAGGGCCACAATGTGTTGCCCGATCTTCTGGCCCATCGTTACGTCGGCGATTTTGCATTGACGCCGTTTCAGGGTTTTGCCCAGCCGCATAGTTTGCTCCTCGACCTGGATGAAGCTTACCGTGGTGGACCACTCTGGTTGCTGCTGCACGGCGAAGTCGAATACTTTTCGGCAAACAGCATGTACGCTGCATCGCAAGCGGGGGTGCAGGCGATTTCTCCTTATGTGGAAGCACTCGGCGCGAACGGCCAGTGGGTGCGCGTGATCGACGATATGGGATTCCCTGCGGGAGGCCCGCGGACCATGACCGCCGACCTCAGCGGCAAGCTACCGCTGGGCACGCAAAAGATTCGAATCACGACGAATCTGCAGATCTATTGGGACGGCATTGTGGTGAGCCGAACGCCTCAAGATCCTCAAAACAACGGCCAGAATGTGCGTCTAACGCCGGTTCCGCTGGTCCGCGCGGATCTCGGCTTCCACGGATTCCCGCTCAAGATCGAGGGTACGCCGCCCGGCAACGTGCAGTACATCTACGAAAAGGTGAGTGCGACCGGGCCGTACACGCGCCCGGCCGGCAGCTACACCCGCTACGGCGATGTGTTGCCGCTCCTGATAGCGGTGGACGATCAGTTCGTGGTCTTTGGCTCGGGCGATGAAGTGCGCCTCGACTTCGATCCGTCGAAGCTGCCGGCGCCGCCGGCTGGTTGGGTGCGTGATTACTTCTTTGCCGCTAAGGGCTATGAGAAAGATATGGACTTCTACGCCGCCGAGGGCAACTTTGTGGCGCCGCTGCCGTTCCTCAGAATGGGCGACTACCCGTATCAGCCCGGCCAGTCGTTCCCGCTCGATGACGCGCACGTGAACTATCTTCTCGAATACAACACCCAGCACATGTCTGGAAACGAGCAGCGCGGCTACTGGTTCGACTATGGGGTTTCCAAGTAGGGGAGCAATTTGCTGCTATAAAATCGTTTTAATATTGACATTTTTGCCCTACCCATAATCCAATAGGCGGACTCATGGAATTCACATCCGCTCCTGCTGTGTCGTCTGCCCCTCGCCTCCGCCGTACGCTCACACTTTGGGATCTGATTCTTTACGGCGTAATCGTGATTCAGCCAGTCGCGCCCATGTCTGTGTTTGGAGTGCTTAGCAATCGCGGTCATGGTCACGTGGTCACCACGGTTCTGATCGCCATGGTCGCGATGCTTTTCACAGCGGTCAGCTATGGGCGGATGGCGCGCGCTTATCCCAGCGCTGGGTCGGCCTTCACTTATGTCGGCCAGGAGATCAATCCCGCACTCGGCTATGTAACGGGCTGGAGCATGGTCATGGATTACCTTCTCAATCCGATGATCTGCCTTATCTGGATCAGCCAGCAGGCGCATGTGTTCGCACCCGGTGTCTCCTATGCCGCATGGGCGGTCTTCTTCGCGCTGGTGTTTACCACGTTGAATGTTCAAGGCGTGAAAACTTCAGCTCGAGTGAATACGGCACTGGCGGCGGGAATGGCGGTGGTAATTGCGATCTTTTTCGTGGCGGCGGCGCGCTACATTTTTGGCCACCCTCACGATGGCGCTGCATTCTTTACTCGGCCCTTTTACGATCCCGCGAGCTGGAATACGAAAGCGGTGCTGGGCGGTACCTCAGTTGCCGTGCTCACCTATATCGGTTTCGACGGCATCTCCACGCTCTCGGAGGAAGCCGAGAATCCGCGGCGAAACATTCTGCTGGCGACGGTACTGGTTTGTGTCGTGATTGGGATCCTGTCGGCCTTCCAGGTGTATGCGGCGCAGCTTATCTGGCCCGCCTCGGAACCGTATCCGAATATGGACACGGCCTTTACTTTCGTGGCGGGACGCGCTTGGGCGCCCCTGTTTGCCATCGTTGGGTTCACGCTGGTGGTGGCGAACTTCGGTTCCGCCATGGGTGCGCAACTGGGTGCGGCGCGCCTGCTCTATGGCATGGGGCGTAGCAATGCTTTACCGAAGTCCTTCTTCGGCGCAATCGATGCCAAGCGAAGAGTTCCGCGCAACAACGTTCTGTTTGTCGGCGCACTCGCTTTAGCGGGTGCATTTCTGCTTCCAGTACTGGCTGGATCCACCACCGGCTATGATCTGGGGGCAAACCTGCTTAATTTCGGTGCCCTTATTGCCTTCATGGGCGTTAACGCGGCGGCATTCGTCCGCTACTACTTGCATGAACCGGGGAAAAAGCTTGGCAATCTGCTTCCGCCTGTCCTCGGTTTCGTAATCTGTTTCTGTCTCTGGATTAGCTTGAGCCCGAAAGCATTGGTGTTTGGGGCGATCTGGATGGCGGTGGGAATTGCCGTAGGCGCATGGAAGACCAAGGGCTTTCGAGGCAACTTGGTCGACTTCGAATTGCCGCCCGAAGAATGAGAGGTATGGGAGGAAGAATGTTAGGTTCAACCAACATCGTGGCTTTTGTTCCGACCAAAGACCCGACGAAGGCAAGAGCGTTTTACGAAGGATTATTGGGACTTCGTTTTGTGAGGGATGATGGCTTTGCGACGGTGCTCGATGCGAACGGAATCATGGTCAGAGTGGCGAACGTGCCCCAATTTACTCCGGCACAGTTTACCATTCTGGGATGGGAAGTTGCCGACATCCGAAAGACGGTTGAGAGCCTGCAGGAGAAGGGCATCCGCTGTGAGAAATTCGGCTTCCTCGAGCAAGACGAACTCGGGATCTGGACCGCACCAGCCGGCGACAAGGTGGCATGGTTCAAGGACCGGGACGGAAATATACTTTCCATCTCCCAACACGTCCGGTAACGCGAGAACTGCGCGATGACCAGACGATGCTAGCGCTGCTGCATTTCCTTAATTGGTATTCCAGCCACTCACTTGCACCACAGGTTTTTCCGACCCCAGTTCGCTGGTGCGATAGATTGCGGTTAGCTCCCTCTTTTCTCCGGGGAGCAGGGAAACGTAGTTGTCTTCCCAGACGACTGGTAGGATCTCTTCGCCGTTCGCGCCCTTGTTCACCTTCAACCTCACGAAGAAGGCCAGACTCTTGCTTGGGTTTTCGATGCTGACGTGCGTGACGGACTCTTCTCCTTTGCGCTCGGTGCGGTCGATAACTTTAAGCTTTACTTTGGCGAGTTGAGAGAGAGTAGCGAAATCAGCATAGGAATCGGTCGGAGTCATCCACCAGGTAGACTTGGCCCAGTCAATCGTCTCGGGTTTTGTGGATAGCCAGTAGAAATTCGAGCCTACTATTTTGCCCTTTGCGTCGGTGAGCCGCAGCATGAGGAAGTAGACGGGACTGAGTCCCGGCACTTCGGGCAGCGTGAATATTTTGGCGGTGCTGTCGGACGGCGCGTCGAGAGAGTTCTCGCGAGAGAACTTCTCAGTCATGTCGATATTGCAAATCTTCGTCGTCAGCTTCAGGGCTTTCACATCCTCATATTGGCTGCTGACGACCCAAATGGAATGATCATCGTAGCCGTACAGCGGGTGCAGGGCTTCCATGGCGCGTTTGGCGCCGAAATAGCCGCCGGCGGGGCGAAGATAATAATCGTAAAGATGCCAGATCATGGAAGGCCATGCATTGTTCAGCATCCACTGAATCACGCCTGTCGATTGATACTTGTTACGGCTGTACGCCTCATACATGGCGCGAACGCCCTCGTAGGTTTGCAGTTGCGACTTCAAGGCGAAGTCTTCCGCGCTGTCCGATTCACCGTAACGGTTGGCAAGCGCCGTGCTAAAGACCTTGATGGTTTTAAACTCGCCGCCGCCGGCGTGATAGTTCCATACGTCGTCGATGGGCCATAGATGATCCTGGCCAACCATGCTGCGGATGCTTTCGATGGGAGGAACGGCGGGCCCCATGCTGGTTTCGGTGTTGAAGCCATAAGCGCCGCCGCAGCCGCCGGCATTGCACAGTTTGCGGTTCGGTTGGCCTGCGGGAGTGTCCTGTTCCCAATAGCTTGGAGCTATGTATTCATAGGGGCCCGACATTTTAACGCCACTGTCGCCGGTGACCGTCGTAGCTTTTCCAGTGGCCGAAGAGACGACTGGGTTGGGCCACTGGAGTTCCTTTTCGATGTTCAGATACATCTGCTCGACGTCGGGTGGGGGAGGATTGTCGCTGCCATTCAGCCACATCACTAAGCTGGGATGGCTGCGCAGGCGATAGATCTGATCGCGCAAGGACTGCTGCGCGATTTCAAAATCCTGCGGCTTCCAGCGCGGCCAGCGCTCCCAGAAGTCGCAGCAACACCAACCCGCCATCACCAGAATGCCCTTCTCGTCGGCGAGATCGAAGAACTCCTGGGTTTCGAGTTTGCCTTCGAGCCGGACAGTATTGAGTCCCATGTCTTCGACGTAACGGAATTCATCGTGTAGCCGCTGGGAGTCTTCGCGAAGCATCATGTCGGGAGTCCATCCGCCGCCGCGGATCAGGATGTTCTTGCCGTTGACGTGAAACTCGCGGCCGCCCGTCGAGTTGAGTTCGGACGTCGCCTCGCGAATGCCGAACCGCGTTTGCGAACGATCGCTGACCACGCCATCCACTTCGAACTCCATGGTCAGGGGATAAAGATTCGGCTTGCCCATCTGGGCAGGCCACCAGAGTCGCGGATTCGACAAAATGAGTTGCGGGAACTGCTCGGGAGTGAAAGCGACGTCTTTGTTTTCGTTTGCGGCGAGCTCGACATCTTGCTCGAAAGCGACGCTTTCGATCTGCCCTTTCAGCTTGCCTTTGACGAAATGGCTCGTGCCGTTCTTTAGCTGCGCCGTGACGGTGAGTCGAGCGGAATCGTTCGCTGGCAAATTCAACTTTGATATGACAGCGGGATAGTGAAGTGCCACCGGTCCGCTCGTGCTGACGTAAACCTCACGCCACAGGCCCATGTTTTTGTCGGGAGGTGCAGGGTTCCAGTCAACAAAGGTGATCGCCAGATCGCTTTCGGTCGGGGCAAAGACTTGCACCGCGAGAACGTTCTCAGCACCAGGTTTCACTGCCTCGGTAACATTGAGTTCGTAGGTGCGCCAGGCACCGGCGATGTCGTGGGAGTTAGCGATCTGTTTTCCGTTGAGCCATGCATTGGCGCGGTAATTGATCCCATTAAAATTCAGCCAGATTGTTTTCCCCGAGTAAGACGCGGGCGCGGCAAATTGTTTTCGATACCACCACGAGACCGCGTAGGGACTATCGGGCTGCATCGCGATGTTGGAAAAATTTCCGCCGATGGGGTAGATCACACCGGCGAATTGGCGAAGGTTCATCGCAAAGAACGGGTCGGGAACAGTTTTATCCTTCACCAGTGCGGCCACTACGGTGGTCGGAACGGTGACTTTATGCCAGCCCTCGGAAACAAAGGCCGCGGTCGAAATGACTTCGCCCTTGGCTTCGACCTTGACCGAGGATTGAAGAGTCCAGTCGTCGCGAAGAAGGAGCTTCTCGGTCTTCGGAACGGCAGGATGTTGGTCCAACGACTGGCAATCAATGCGATCAAGGGTTAGCCAAAAATATGACGCGACGAATATCGTCACGAAGAATTGTGCCGAGAAGAATCTGAAGAACTGTCTTTTAGAGTTCATGTCGCTCCATCGGCGCGAGGTCGCTGGTCGCGCGTGCAGATGCCGATCCGCGGACCTCGGTCCGGAACAAGATGGATAACACGTCTATTGATACGTTTCAATAGATGATTTTCCAGTTGGCGTAGGCCGGGCCGTGAAGTTAGTAAAGAGGCGAGACCGTCGCACGCGACTGCGTGGTTTATAATTATTGATCCCGCTTTCCACTTCCGGAGTGACAAGAAGATGATTCGATTTCTGCAAACTGAAGGACCGTTCAAGAAAATTGTGCTCAGTGGTCTGTTGCTGCTTATTTGCGCGGCCATGGTGATCGCGTTTGTCCCGGGCATCGGCACCGATGTGTCTGGCACACCTGGCGCCGGGGTTGTGGCGAAAGTGGATGGCGAGGATATTACCACCCAGGAAGTGCGAGAGACGGCGCGCGGGATGCTGCAACAGCAAGGCGCCCAGCTGGGCGCGAATGCTTCGCTTCTATTGCCGTTCTTTGCGCAAAGAGCGGCTGACCAACTCGTGGACCGGCAAGCCTTGGTGGCGGAAGCGCAACATCTCGGATTAAAAGCCACACCCCAGGAAATAAAAGACGAACTGCAACACGGACGCTATTCGGAGATTTTCTTTCCTGGTGGAAACTTCATCGGCCAGGCGGAATACGAAGGCCTGCTGCAGCAGCACAACTTAACCACCGCTGCGTTCGAAAGCAATGTGGGCAAAGAAATTCTGATCAGCAAGCTGCAGGCGCTGATTACCGGCAGCGCCTCGGTGAGCGACGCGGCCATCCGGCAGGAGTTCGACAAGCAGAATACGAAGGTGAAGTTTGAGTATGCCGTCCTGAAGCAGGACGACATTAAGAAGGGCCTTCATCCAACGACCGAAGAGTTGAAGGCCTTTTACGATAGCCACCAGAAAACCTACGCGAATTCCATTGCAGAGAAACGCGAGGTGAAATACGCCGTAATCGACCTCGCAAAAATCGAGAGTGGCGTTCAGGTGACGCACGACGACTTGCTGTCGTATTACAACCAGCACCGTGATCAGTACCGCGTACCGGAGCAGGCCAAGGTTAGCCACATTCTGATCAAGACACCACTTCCCGGGCCCGACGGAAAAGTGGACGAAAAGGGCGTTGCGGAGGCGCAGCGGCGCGCCGAAGACATCCTTAAGCAACTCAGGGCGGGCGCCAAATTCGAAGATTTGGCCAAGAAGTATTCCGAGGATCCGGGCAGCGCGAAGGAAGGCGGATCTCTGGGATGGATTGGCAAAGGCCGAACCGTTCCCGAGTTTGAGAAAGCCGCCTTCTCACAGCCCAAGGGGCAGATCGGCGACCTGGTGAAGAGCAGCTACGGTTTTCACATCATTCGCGTGGATGACCGGCAGGACGCCCACATGAAGACGCTCGATGAAGTGAAAGGTCAGATCGAGCCAATCATTAGGCAGCAGAAGACGCAGCAGTTCGCGCAGAAGCAGGCGGAAGATTTGCTTCAGCAGGCTAAGAAACAAGGATTAGATCCTGCGGCAGCGGCCAAGGGCGTGGCCGTCGTCACTTCCGATTTTTTCAGTCGCAAGGATATCGTGCCGGGATTAGGGCCTTCGCCGCAATTTATGGACGCCGTCTTCACGACGGCCGAGAAGTCGCCTCCGGAATTGGCCGCGACTTCGCAGGGCTTCGCCGTGTTCGATCTACTAGCGGTGAAGCCGCAATCGACGCCCACGTTCGAAGAGATTCGTAGCCGGGTTGAAGAGGAGTTCAGGAACGAGCGCTCGAGCATTCTGTTGTCGCAGAAGACGCTGGAACTCTCCGACCGTGCCAAGTCGGCGCATGACTTGAAGAAAGCGGCAAAGGAGTTAGGTTCCGAGCTGAAGACGAGTGAACTTGTTGCGCCTGATGGTCAGGTTCCGGATGTCGGGTCGATGACCGGGCAGGCTGCGGTTGCTTTTAGCATGAAACCGGGTGACATTAGCGGACCGATCAACAGCGGAGGCAATGGAGTGGTGATAGCTGTGACGGAGGTGCAACCTCCGTCAGAGGCTGATTTCGCCGCCAAGCGCGACCAGATTCGCGATACTCTCCTGCAGAACAAGGAACAAGAGCTTTTCGGATTATTCGTGACCAACTTACGCGATCAGATGCAAAAGTCCGGCAAAATCAAGATCAACCAGGAAGAAATGAAGGCGCTAACCCGTTCGGGAAGCGAACCGGGAATCTGAGATTCTGAGATAGTAATCGATTCGCATGTCGTTTCCCCGAGCCGCCGGCATCTTGTTACATCCCACGTCACTGCCTTCGCGCGGGGGCATCGGTGATTTTGGTCCAGCCGCTTATCAATTCGCAGATTCTCTTGCCGCGGCTCGCCAGGGGCTTTGGCAGGTTTTGCCACTCGGCCCGCTAGGCTACGGAAATTCGCCTTATTCCTCAATCTCCGCGTTCGCCGGTAATCCACTGCTCATTAGCTTGGAACGCCTGGCCAGCCGCGGTTGGATCGATCAGGACAAGATTTCCGCTCTTCTTTCGGACTCTGGTCCCGTGGCCTACGACCGGGTGTTCGCCACAAAAATGCCGCTCCTTTTTGAAGCCGCCCGCGGCTTTATCGCTTCCGCTTCGGCCAGTGCGCGCGACCGCTTCGAACGGTTTTGTTCGGAGAATGCCTGGTGGCTGGATGATTTCGTCCTTTTCGATGCGCTGCGGGCCCGGAGTAAGCTGGCAAGCTGGAACGAATGGCCGGCAGAGCTAGCTCGTCGTGAATCCTCTGCCATGGAACGCGCCCGCAAGGAACTGACGGATGATTTGAAAATCCGCAGCGCGCTGCAGTTTGCTTTCTATGAGCAATGGCAGGCGTTACGACGCTATTGCGCGGAGCGCAAGATCCGCATCGTTGGCGACGTGGCCATCTTCGTAAATTACGATAGCGCCGACGTCTGGATGCATCGTGATCTTTTTCGGTTGAATGAGAATCTCGAGTCCGAGGTAGTCTCCGGCGTGCCACCGGACTTCTTCAGCAAGACGGGCCAACGCTGGGGCAATCCCCTTTACCGCTGGGATGTGATGAAAGCACGGGGATATGAATGGTGGATTCAGCGCCTGCGCTGGGCAACACGAAACTGTGACTTCATCCGTCTCGATCACTTCCGGGGCTTCGATCAGTTCTGGGAGATTCCGGCGGCGGATCCAACAGCGATCAATGGACGCTGGGTGGATGGTCCGCGGGATGACCTGTTTCATAAGCTGCGCGAAGCTCTCGGAGGGCTGCCCTTCTTCGCGGAAGACCTGGGCTACATTACGCCGGAAGTGCATGCTCTACGCGAACGGCTGCAGATTCCGGGAATGGCGGTATTGCAGTTTGGCTTCGGCGACGAGGGCGCGCACATGTATTTGCCGCATCGCGCCGCAGGCAAAGTGATCTACACCGGAACGCACGACAACGATACGACGGCCGGCTGGTATCAAGCCTCGGCTGCGGAACATGAACGGTGCAACGCGGAATGCTATCTCGGCCGCGTCGACGACGGCATTCATTGGGCATTCATCCGAGCCGCGCAAACTTCGGTCGCCAACCTTGCTCTCATCCCGATGCAAGACGTGCTAGGTCTGGGTAGCGAAGCGCGCATGAACACTCCGAGTCGGGATGGCGGGAATTGGAAGTGGCGGCTTGCGCCTGGACAGTTCACGCCGGAATTGACAGCAAAACTTGCTCATCTTGCACAAGTGACAGACCGATTGCCGCAGCCGTTCGCTATCTCTCCAGATAGCAATTTCGTGGCCTGAATCACTCACCTGCGGTCCCACCGATTGTTAAAGGAGGGTTACACGGCTAGCGGGGCTTTGCGCCTTCTTCGGGATCGTGTATAGAAGTTACGGAGAGTTTTATTGGCGAACGAACCCATTATCGAAGCCAGGGCAATTGAGAAGTCCTACCCGCAGTCGGATGGAACCCGCATCCAGGTGGTTGGACTCACGGACTTCACCATTGAGCCCGGGAAGATCGTTGCTCTGCTGGGCGCATCCGGCTGCGGCAAATCGACACTGCTGCGCATTCTGAGCGGTCTTTCGCAACCTACTTCGGGCGCGCTGTTCTGGCACGGCAAGCCCCTGAACGGTCAAGCGCCCAACGTGGCGATCGTATTCCAGAGCTTCGCTCTATTTCCTTGGCTGACGGTGCTCGAGAACGTGGAGGCTCCACTGGAAGCGCGGGCAGTGCCTGCCGTAGAACGGCGCAAACGCGCACTCCGCACTTTGGACACTGTCGGCCTCGACGGATTCGAGACGGCCTATCCCAAAGAATTGTCCGGCGGAATGAAGCAGCGCGTAGGCTTCGCGCGCGCTCTCGTAGTCGAACCGGAAGTGCTCTTCATGGATGAACCATTCTCCGCTCTCGACGTCCTCACGGCGGAAAACTTGCGCGGCGAACTACTGGAGCTTTGGCTTACGAAGAAGATGCCGACCAGCGCCATCTTCATCGTGACGCACAACATCGAGGAGGCCGTAATGCTGGCAGACCGAATCGTCGTGCTGGGAAGAAATCCCGCTCGCATCCGGTCGGATTTCAACGTGAAGCTCTCGCATCCCCGCGATCGCAAGTCCAGTCGCTTCGTCGAACTGGTGGATTACATCTACAAAGTGATGACTGAACCGGACATCGAACATGCTTTGCCGGATCCGGAGAGCACCGGTGAGATTGTCGTTCCCCCGGGAGGATTGAAGAGAGGTCAACCGCCGGTCCGGACCAGCAAATACCAGATACTGCCCCACGCCCGCGTGGGCGGAATCGCGGGACTGCTTGAGTTGCTGCACGACCGCGGCGGTCGCGAAGATCTATTTCGGCTAAGTGAAGATTTGGTCATGGACGTTGAAGATCTGTTGCCGATTCTCGAAGCTTGCGTGCTGCTGGGTTTCGCGTGGTTGAAGGAGGGCGACGTCCAACTCTCCCCCCAAGGGGCAGCGTTCGCCGATGCCGACATTCAACGGCGCAAAGTTTTGTTCCGCGAAGCGGCACTGGAGCATGTCACGATCTTGAAGCAGATCGACAGCATTCTGAAGCGCAAATCGGATCACTCCATCGCCGACGAATTTTTTCACGATATTCTCGACGAGCATTTCGCCGAAGAGGAAGTACAGCGGCAGCTGGATACCGCCATGAACTGGGGCCGCTATGCCGAGATTTTCGATTACGACCGCGAGAGCGGCCGGTTGACGCAAACCGAATCTGCGTCGACCGAAACATCAGACCACACCGAGAAACAGGACTCAGCTCCCGCGCCGAAAGCCTGATCAAGAATTGAAGTTGGAAGAAAAAGCCATCGCATGAAAAAGAGCATCAGCCTGCGGGGATTCTCGGCATATCGCCTGTGGTCCCAACTGCCGAGTCTCGAGACTTCGCATCTGCCCGATGTCATTATGTTCGCGGCGGGGATCGCGCTTTTTTATGGAGTGGTGACGGTTGGTCGCGGGTGGTTCGGTCCTTTCACGCCTTCGGTAGAGATTTCTCGCAGCCTGCGGGCGCTCCCAGCTTATGCCGGTTATTCGCTGTTGCGCATCACCATCGCGTACGTTTTGAGCCTGGGGTTCACGCTCGTCTACGGATATGTGGCAGCCTATAACCACCGTGCCGAGCGCTTCATGATTCCGCTGCTCGACGTTCTGCAGTCGATTCCCGTGCTTAGCTTTCTTCCCGGAGTAATGCTGGCGATGGTTGCGCTATTCCCCGGGAGGCAACTGGGCGTGGAGTTAGGCGCGATCCTGCTCATCTTCACTGGTCAGGTATGGAACATGGCGTTCAGTTTTTACGCCTCGCTGAAAAGCATTCCGAACGAGATGCGGGAGGCGGCGAAGATTTATCGCTTCAGCTGGTGGCAGCGCTTCACGCAGATGGAGTTGCCATTTTCCGCAATCGGCTTAGTTTGGAACTCCATGATGTCGGTGGCTGGCGGATGGTTCGCGCTGATGGTTTGCGAAATGTTCGTACTGGGTCCGCGCGATTTTCGTCTGCCGGGCCTGGGTTCCTATTTGCAAACCGCAGCCAGCGCCGGCGACATGAGTTCCATCTTGTGGGGAGTGGCCACGATGATTGCCGTGATCGTTTTGCTGGATCAATTCATCTGGCGGCCGGTGATCGCGTGGGCGGAAAAATTCAAAGTGGAGCAGGTGGAAAGCACCGACAGTCCGCGCTCGTGGGTTCTCAACCTGGTTGAGCATTCCAGCGGCCTCGCGAAAATTCGGCAAAAGACACTGCAGCCGCTGGGAGAACGTCTGCTCCTGCATTTTTCGCGGAAGCATTCAGAAGAAGTGCCGGAGCAACCGGCGGCTCCGTGGCGGGAGTGGCTGGTGAGCGCGCTGGCCTTGCTGGCATCGATTGGGATTGGCTACGGCGTGGTGCGTGTAGCGATCATTCTCAGTGGCTTGCAGAAAGCTGAATTGCATCAGGCCGCTTTGGGCTTGGGCGCAACTTTCCTACGGGTCAATCTCGCCTTGTTGATCGGTACGCTGTGGACTGTCCCCGCGGGAGTGGCCATCGGCTTCAATCCTCGACTGGCGCGCATCGCTCAACCGTTGGCGCAAATTGCGGCGTCGGTTCCGGCGACCGCGTTGCTCCCTGTAATTCTGCTCGTGCTGATTCGGCTCGGCGGAGGGCTTGGGCTGGCATCGATCATCGTCCTCCTGCTGGGCACGCAGTGGTATGTTCTGTTTAATGTGATCGCCGGGGCGATGGCCATCCCGACGGACTTAAAGGAATGCTGTTCTGTATTCCAGCTGCGAGGCGTCGAGCGCTGGAAGAAGCTGATCCTTCCGGGAATTTTTCCGTATCTGGTAACAGGCCTGGTCACGGCATCTGGTGGAGCGTGGAATGCCAGCATCGTCGCCGAATACTTTCACTTCAAAGGCAAAATCTACACCACAACCGGGCTAGGGGCGACCATCAGCCAAGCCACCGATAGCGGCAACTTCGATCTGCTACTGGCCGCAACCATGATGATGGCGGCCACCGTGGTCACAATCAACCGCTTGGTCTGGCGCAAGCTCTATGCCCTGGCCGAGACTCGCTTCCGGCTTGAGACTTAGAAGAGCAGTGAGCCGTGACCGGTGATCAGTCGTTCGCAATGCGCAAGATTGTTCGGCTGACCACTGAACACCGAACAGTGGCCACTACTTAGTTACTCTCGGTTACTTTTGAGTTTCCCGAGCAGCCATATTTCATCAGCTTTTAACCTCCTCTTCATCCTGCTGCAAAACGCCTGCGCTATTCCTTTAACATGCCATCCAACCAATTGCACGGGGAAGGGACGCGGCCCGCAGTGTTGGCGCACGTTGCGGGATTTCCTGGCATTCCGGCTCTGGCAGAGAAGTTTGTTCCTGTAGAGAAAGTGCGGGAACTTTACCGCCGGGTGCAGCGATCTCCCGAAGGTTTCGGGCTGGAGAACCTGCTGGCGGAAATGCAGGTGGAACTGCGCGTCGATGCGGCTGACACGGCACGAATTCCCTCCAAGGGCCCGGTCGTCGTCGTAGCCAATCATCCATTTGGGATGCTCGATGGAGCGCTGCTTGCAGTCCTGCTGGCTCGTGTTCGTCCGGACGTGAAAGTGATGACCAACTACCTGCTGCGTGATGTGCCCGAACTGGCGCAGCACTGCATCTTCGTGGATCCTTTTGAAAGTGTCGACGCCCCACGAGCCGACAGAATTCAGACCAACCGCCGCGCGCTCTGGGAGGCGCTTATCTGGCTGCGAAATGGTGGGATGCTGGCTGCTTTTCCGGCAGGAGAAGTTTCGCAGTGGCAGTTTCCTCAAGGACCGATTGCAGATCCGGGCTGGAACGATACAACAGTGCGTCTGATTCGACGCACGGGCGCGACCGCCCTACCTGTTTATTTCTGCGGGCGCAACAGTGTGAGCTTCCATTTATTCGGGATGATCCATCCGCGCCTGAGAACTGCCTTCCTGCTGCAGGAATTTCTTCAGCAAGCCGGAAGAACGGTGGAAGTCCGTGTGGGCAGCGAGATTCTACATGACTCCGTCGCTGGCATCGAGGATGATCGAGAGGCAATTGAATATTTGCGCTGGCGCACTTACCTTCTGGCGCGCCGGAGCCGGACTGAGAAATCCTGGCCAGAGGCAGTGCGTTCCAAAATCGATGAGAAGGTTCAGGAACCGGTCGCTGCCGCAGAGCCAGCGCAAGCTTTGGCGGAGGAGTTGAGGCGTCTCGCCGGCGATCGCTGCCTGGTGGAGAACGCCGAGCTGGCAGTCTATCTGGTGAAAGCACAAGAGACGCCACGAATGTTGCAGGAACTGGGACGGCTGCGGGAAGTGACGTTTCGCGAAGCCGGCGAAGGCACTGGCAAACAACGGGACCGCGACCGTTTCGACAACTACTACTGGCATGTCTTGCTGTGGCATAAGACCAGACAAGAACTTGTCGGCGCTTACCGTGCAGGCAACACAGCCGAAATTCTCGACAAACACGGAGTGAACGGACTCTACACCAGCACGCTCTTTCGTTACCATGTGCGGGTTTTCGAAAAGCTTGGTCCAGCGCTGGAGCTAGGGCGGTCTTTCATACGGCCGGAGTATCAGCGCCAATACGCTCCGCTGCTTTTGTTATGGAAAGGAATTGCGCGTTTGCTCGCGACGCAAGCCAAGATTCCCGTATTGTTCGGCGCTGTGAGCATCAGCAACGATTACAGCAAGGCTTCTCGCGAGATGATTTACCGCTTTTTTGAAGCGCGCATGCGAGAAGATGAGTTGGCGGGGATGATCGAACCACGGCGACCCTTTCGTCCGGCTGGCCTGCGACCCTGGGATTGCCACGCCATGTTTGCCGCCTTGCGAGAGTTGGAGGACCTTGCGCAGCCCATCGCGGATGTAGAAACCGACGGTAAAGGATTGCCCATCCTGCTGCGGCAATATGCGAAGATCGGCGGCAAGATGCTCGCCTTCAACGTGGACCGTAAGTTTTCCAATGTGCTCGATGGCCTGGTGATGGTTGACCTGCGCAAAACCGAACCGGCCGTGCTGGAACGCTACATGGGAAGAGAAGGCGCGACGGAATTCAGGCAGCACCACGGCTGCAAATCGTAAGCCAGCAGCGACTATCTTTTCGCTTTCAGCCTCGTCGCGTTTTTCGGCAATATGCAGGACTGCGCCGGGTCCTGGAGAACAACTTCTAGACTTCTTCCCAAATCCGTCAATTGTTCTGGACCCATCAACTGCTGCATACACTCGAAAAGCCGGCGTTCTTCTTTGCGGATGTGGAAGGAAAGCCTTTTTGCAAACGCAAGCAATCCTTCTGCTGACATCCGCCGAGCCTGCGCATCGGCAAACAATTCGCGAAGCGACGTATGCTCAGCGCTTAACTCTTCCACCAGTTCGAGCAACTCCGGGAAGTTACGCGCTGCGGGGAACAGGACATCCTCTTCGGCAGTGAAATGAACTCTGATTTCCCGCTCGAACTGCTGCTCAATCTCCGCCTGCCAATCTTCCACGTCTGCGTCAGGAATTGGCTGCGCACGATCGATCCGCACGCACAGAGCCAACGCTCGCTGGTGCTGGTGAGACAGAGGAATCAGACTCTTATTGCGAAGCATTGAGATCCCGCCAAAGCGCCCGAGGGTAAGAGCAAGTCATCACGCCACAGTCACTGGTTCCGAATCGTCCGGTACGGCGGGACGCACCGTCAGCCAGTCGGTGCGCACGCGTTCCCACTCCTGAATCAGCATGCCATTGGCCTCGAAGAAAGTCCGAATCCGTGCCCGCTCCCAGCCCAAGACTTCTTCGAGAATAGGCGCCAGCACTGCCAACGCGCTGCTACTAAGAACCGTGCGCTTGGCGATCTGCGAAACATGGGGCGACTCAGAGACTGCGATCGTCAGTCCATCGCGCGCATTCAGTTGCAACATCACGTGAATATCGGAACTGCCATCCCCTGAATAAATCACGTGATCAGGCCCGGTGACGTGCTCGGCGAGTAACTGGTTGAGTACCGCTACCTTGCCGTACCCTGCCGTGGCCCGAACAATGCTGTCGATCTCGCCGGTAGGCTTATACAGAAATTCGGTGCCGAAGATGTGATCTCTGGGGACGATACCTTCGAGAGCAGAGTGGATCACTTCCACAGGAGCGGCGGAAAGTACGTAAAAATCAAAGAAGTGTCCATCCACGCCATTTGCCAGAATCTGGTAAAGCAGCTTGATGTCACCCTTCAGGCGGATTCGCTTTCCAACTTCGTAAAGATGCTCTTTTCGCACCTTAGCTTTGAACTCGGGGTCGTGCAGCAGAAGGTACGCCAGTTCAGCTCCCTGTTGCACTAGGTTGATCTTCGCCATGCCTTTGGCTTTGCGTTCGAACTCCGCAGTAGGAATGCCGACCAACTCGGCCAGCACGTAGCCGGAGTCGTTGAAGGTGAGCGTCTGGTCAAAGTCACTTGCAAAAATGTAACGTTTCAAGAGTTTATCAGCCATATGACCCTTAGATTCGCGGCGAGAACAGAAGGCCCATTTAAAGAATCGATAGGAATTATAAGCCTCGCACGCTAGCCCCCTATTAACAAACGAAAAAACGAATCACAGTCGCGTAAAGCATTATCTTGAATCGAAGAACCGGGTGCTCGCCGTGCCTTTACTAAATTCCCGGACACGTCCAGAATAGAAGTTCCGCCCACGACATGTAGGCTGAGAGTGGGGACGGGGCGAAGTCGCTAAATACACAGGAGTGATCATGCTTGCATCTGGTGAACTAATTCGTTCGATGAACTACGTGGACGACATCACGACCACGTTGCGCCGCATCTGCATTGCGATTCCCGCCATGAATGTAGAGGAGCGCAAACGCTTGGCCGACAGTTTGCGCGCGGCTGGCAGTGCACTCAATGACGCGATCAAAGATCTGGAAAAAGAAAGAGTGGTGGCGCAGTAGTGGCGGAGATAAGAACCATCGCGGTGATCGGCGCCGGCATTATGGGGCGGGGCATCGCACACGCCGCCGCCCTGGGCGGCTATCGAACGATTTTGGAAGACTTGTTGCCAACAGCGCTGCGACGAGCCGAAAGCGAGATTCGGGCTAATCTCGATAAAGCCGTTGAGTTAGGAAAAGTGTCCTCGCCTGATGCCGACGCGGCTTTTCAACGGCTGGAATATGCGGAATCAGTGGATGAAGCAGCGCGCGAAGCCGATCTGGTGATTGAAGCCGTCCCAGAAGAGATGGAGTCGAAGATTGAGATTTTCACTTTGTTAGACAAGATATGCCGCCCGACCACGATACTCGCTTCGAACACCTCTTCGCTCAGCGTCACGGAGATTGCCAGCGTGACCTATCGCGCGAAGAAGTGTGTTGGGATGCACTTCTTCAATCCTGTGCACAAAATGAAGCTGCTCGAGGTGGTGCGAGCTCTGGAAACGGATGACGACACTCTCGCCACCGCCGCCGAAGTCGGCAGGCGCATGGCCAAGGAAGTTGTAGTCATTAAGGAGTCACCCGGCTTCATCACCAGCCGCATCAACGCCATGATCGGCAACGAAGCCTTCTACATGCTGCAGG
Source organism: Candidatus Sulfotelmatobacter sp. (assembly GCA_049519055.1). Classification (GTDB taxonomy): domain Bacteria; phylum Acidobacteriota; class Terriglobia; order Terriglobales; family Acidobacteriaceae; genus Sulfotelmatobacter. The sequence goes on from JBEKRE010000007.1 coordinate 46,530, forward strand.
AAGGGATCGCTTCCGCGGCGGACATCGATAAAGCGCTGAAGCTCGGACTGAATCATCCCATGGGACCGTTCGAGTTGGTGGATCTTGTCGGCCTCGACACGCGGTTGAACATTCTCGAGTACCTACATAAATCGCTTGGAGAAAAATACCGTCCGGCGCCGCTGCTGGTGCAATATGTGAAAGCGGGAAGGTTGGGACGCAAGTCGGGGCGTGGAGTGTTCGAATACCCTGACGTTGCAGCGCCAGAACCCAGGACCGCCGCGCCCCTAGCCGACAAAGAGAATGCGCTCGCGGGGGCTAAGCGTTAAAACTGGCGATCAGCGAGCAATTGACCTGCGGCCGAAAGCGAACCCGGATAAAGATTCCATCTTCTCCCCCTCGACCTCCTTACTCCCAATCAGTACGTGAAAGCTTTCGCCCATGCCTGCCGGCGTGACCAGATGCTTGAGTTGCAAGGCGACTTTCGCCCGTTCCTGCGGCACGCGGCACTCTTCAAATGCGTCGGCAAACTGATTCGCTTCGCCAATGCCCATCAGAAATTGCGATTGGGTGATGAGTTTGTGCGTCTGCATTCCGCGCTTCTCGAGGGCAGCTGCGAGCGCGCTGAAATTCACGTCGGACGTGATGTCCTGTTCGCCGGGAGCTTCATACGGATTGGCACTCACCGAATGCTGGCGCACGGCCTTTACTGTTCCGCGATGGCGTCCCGCGAGTTGTTCGTTGCGGGTGTAGCCGTAGTCAATTACGATCACGAATCCGCGGCTGACGCTGGCGGCAACGCGATCAATGAATTGTTGTGCCGCAAGCGGCGCTTCAACCCGCTCGCCCGGCTCAGGATGAACCGAATAGCGGTCGAGGAATTCCAATTCTTCGGAAGTAGACGGAGCCCAGGTTTCTACGAAGTGGCCGTCGCGTGCGTCGATGCGAAGAGTACCCTTGGCGCTCAGGACTTCAACCGGCAACGCATCGAAGAACTCGTTGGCGAAGATGATGGTTGGAATATCGGCGGATGATGCTTCTTCCTGAGGATAGACCGCGGTCAGCACCGATTTTCCGGAATCGAGGCGAGACCTCAAAGTGTCGCTAATTCGTTCGCGCAAAGCCGGCGAGTTCTCAACAAGCATGTAGCGCAAGGCACAAAAGAAATCTGGAAATGTTTTTTCCGACCAACCAAACACGTCTTGCGCAAACAAGCCGCGGCCCGGCCCCAGTTCCACCAGGTCAATGCGCTCGGGCAAGCCCAGGGCCCGCCACATCCCATCGAATTGGCGAGCCAGCAATCGGCCGAAAACTGCGTGCACATCGCTCGACGTGTAAAAGTCGCCAGCCTTGCCGAACTGCTCCGCGTTTCGAGAATAATACCCCAGCTCTGGATCGTAGAGGCAAAGCTCCATGTAGCGTGAAAAGGGGATGGGTGCTCGCTCCCGGATTTCCTGCTCGATCTTCTGGCGGAGGGGATTCACAGTTCCTTCTGACGACGCTCGGCGCGGTCCTGCGGCGTGCGGACAAACATTTCCACAAAATAATCATGTAGCGCGTCGTAGAGTTGCCGCTGGAAGTTCCATTCAAGCTGTGGGTGGTCGAGATCGCGAGGATGCAGGTCAAAGAAATAGGTGTGCACAGGCACAGATTCGTCTTTAAAGCGGATAGTAACTTCCACGCCTTCGCCCTTGGCACGAGCGGAGAAGTTTAAAAGCGGATGCTCGTACAAACGCAGTTGGTCGAGAACCCGGTCGAGCCGGGCGTTGGCGGTTTCGGGCATCCATGGATTGTAAGACAAGTCACCGAGTGCGGAGTTGAAAGGATCCTTCGACTACTTTGTTGCCCCGCTTCGCGAAGCTACAACTCCGCGCAGGATGACAGGCACGGTTGAACCCTACTCGTAGCGCAGGGCCTCAATCGGATCCAGCCGCGCTGCCTTGATGGCGGGCAACATCCCGCTGATGATGCCGACGAAGCTCAGAATCGCCGTCGACCAAATTAGCGTGGCGCTATCAATGTAGAGATGGATATCCCCTTCGCTGGCATCTTCAATGAATGCGCTCCAAAGGGTAAGCGAACCGACGGACCAGGAGACGAGATAAGCCAGCACTACGCCCAACAGTCCGCCGAGAGCCGTAATCACCAAAGCCTCGGCCAGGAACTGAAAAAGAATGTGCCAGCCATGCGCGCCCAGGGCCTTCTCCACGCCAATCTCGCGAGTGCGCTGCGTTACCGAAACCAGCATGATGTTCATCAGGCCCACACCGCCAATGCCCAGCGTCAGCAGACCAATAAAGCCCAGCAAAAGCTTGATGCCGACCGTGATGACGGTGAGATCGGCGAGATCTTTTACGGCGTCGAAAACAAAGATGGCGCGATCGTCCTTGGGATTGAAGCCGTGATGAAAAGCCATCGAGTTGCGCACAGCCGTAACCATTTTGCTGTGGTCGCCTTCGTAATCCATCATGATACCGTCAAGGTAGTAGCTATTCTTTAGGTCGCTCATCGCGCTGTACGGCACATAAACCAGCGAGTTCATATCCTCGTCGCCATTGGATATCGTGTGCCGGAGAACGGCGATTACTTTGTAGGAAATGCCATCGATCCGAATACTCTCCCCCAGCGCATTCTGACCGGAGAAAAGTTTCTTCTTCACCGCGGACCCGATGATCGCCACGCGAGTATGGGTGAAATCTTCCCGCTCGCCGAAGAAGGTGCCTTCGCCCACATCCAAAGCACGAATCTTCTCGTAGGTGGAGTACACGCCGTGCACGCCATAACTCGCGCTGCGCGTGCCAAACGCTATCAGAGACTGCTTGTCGACCTCCGGAGAGATACGCGTGAGCATGGGGCACTCCGCGCGAACGAACTCAAGATCGTCACGAGTCAGGCGAACCTGCACGCCCGCCTTGGTGCCTCCCGCTTGGATCGAAGTGCGTCCCGGAAAAATCGCCACCAGGTTGCCGCCAAAAGTGCGGAAGGCGATCATCAGAGCGTTCTGGAATCCGGAACCGTAGGCCAGCAGCAACACAACCGTGGCAATGCCCCATGCCATGCCCAGCATGGTGAGCACGGAGCGCCGCCGGTTATGTCTCAGCGCATTGAACGCTTGCTTGCCCAGTTCACCAAACATAACTTTGCCTAGCTGGTTAAGTCCCAAATCGCTATTCCTGCCGCAGCGCCTCCACGGGAGGAAGCAGCGCGGCCTTGCGCGCCGGATAGAGGCCGGCGACGATTCCCGCCACGGACAGTGAAACAATCGCGACTACGGCGGACGTGGGAACGATGCGCGGCGTGTCAAACCCTTCGGGTGACGGCAACTGCGCCAACAAAGCCACGAATGCTCCCGAAATTGCCAGACCGATGCCCCCGCTAAACACTGTGAGAAATGCGCCCTCGACAAAAAACTGCGTCATGATGTTGTGATGCGTCGCGCCGAGAGCCTTGCGCAAACCAATCTCCCGCGTGCGCTCGGTGACCGAAACGAGCATGATGTTGATGATTCCGATGGCGCCCAGGCCGAGCGTCACTAGTCCCACGACGCCGAGAAAATAATCCATGGCGTCAAAAATCTTTCCCACGCGAATCGCTCCGTCGACGGTATCCCAGTCCATGAATGCGTCATCGAGACCGGGATCGAATCCGTGCCGTCGCGCAACAATGGCGTGAACTTCATTCTTGGCTTCAACATGCAACTCTTTCTTTAAGGGACGGTAGTTAAGGAAGGAAATCGCATTCTCCGTATTCTTCGCCTTCAACGGAAAAAGCATGCGCATGGTGTCGAAGGGCACAAAGATGCGATGGTTGGTGCCGTTCTCGCCTTCCTTGCCGATCTTCGGAATCACGCCGATAACCTTGAAATCCATGTTGTTGAGCAGAATCGTGCTGCCCACGGCAGGCTGGCCGGGAAACATATTCTTCAACAGTTCCCATCCCACCACGGCCACGCGCCGATGCTGCGCATTGTCTTCATCATTAAACCAGCGCCCGGGTTCGATCGGCATGTTGCGAATCTGGCTGTATTCGGGAACCACGCCAAAGACCTGGCCGTTCGTGGATCCATAATCGCTGACCGCACGAATGTCATCTCGCTCCAGCACCGGAGAAACGGCGCGCAGGAATTTGGCCTGATCGCGAATGGCGAAATAGTCGCCGTAGGTCAGGTAGTAGGGTTGTCCCGACTGGAAACTCCCGGCTATGGCCGGAACGCGGCCGGGGAAAACAAACATGATGTCCTGACCCAGTTCCGCCAGATTCTTGTCCTGACCGCTGCGGAAGCCTTCGCCCAATCCCACCAATAGCAGCAGGGAGCCTACGCCCCACGCGATTCCGAACATAGTGAGGAAGGAACGCAGCTTGTGCGCCCACAGCGTGGAGAGCGACTGCCGGACGATGTCGAGAAGCATTCGCATAGCAAGTGATTAGAAATGTGCCCCCACGCCTCCGTGGAGGGGCGTGAGGGCACCGGGTAACGTTCAGGCGAGGGGTCTCAATCCCGCCTAACCATCTGATCAGTAATACGCAGCTGCGGCATGCGAAGTTCCCCGCTGTCGCTAGGTGGTTAGACAGTGTGGAGGAGCGAAAGGTTAGCTTCGGACTGGACAATCCGCCGGGCTGGCGATTCCTATCATCTGATTCGCCCAGGGTATCGATCAGAACTCGAAGTACCCTCCGGATGTGGCTGACAGACGAGGGCCAGCTGTACCCGTCGGCGGTAGTGCACCCAGAACAGCGGTCAAGTTCTCCCAAGCTGCCTGATTCAAAGCGGGGTCTGAAGCGACGAGCTCGCGAATCATGTCCCAGGCGGCCAGATTAAGAGCTCCCTCCGGGGGCGGTCCCATTGCTAGGGAGACCGAGCATTGCGGACAAAAGCATATTCGCTGTGCTGCCGATTTTTGCCTGGGCTTGATTCCGACGGTCTGCGCAAACAGATACACGGCAACGGATTTTTGTCCGGTTTCAATCGCGCGATTGCAGCGCAGACAGTACATATTCTCCACGAGTGCTCCTGACGCCAGGTGCGGCCGCCAAGGATCAATACTGTCTTTTCTCTGAATCGGTGTGCAAGTATGCAGAAAGATTCCAGCGCACAATGCTGAACTATCGTTTGCCATAGCGAATCAAGCGAACCAAGCTGTGCTCTAGGCAGAAGTGGATGGCATCGTGCACTCTGTTGCGATGAAAGCTGCCGTGAGAAATCTGCGAGATTCGCGGTTAACCGTCAGGCCGGCGACAGCCGGCAAACTTGGCTCGTCGGTCAGGTCGGTGCGAATCTCGCAACTTTGCCGGATGTGCGAGTGCGAACAGGTTGCCGCGGTTTGCTACCGGATCCGCAACGGTGCAATCGAATTTCTGCTGGTTCAAACTCGCGGCAGCGGGCGCTGGACATTCCCCAAGGGCAGCGCCGAACCTGGGCTAAGCCATGCTCAGGCAGCGGCAATCGAGGCCTTCGAGGAAGCCGGGGTCCACGGACGGATCGAAGAAGCTTCCTTCACCCGGTATTTTAGCCGAAAGCACAGAGCCTCAGGTAGTTCTGCCAGTTCTTCCCCGAAAGGCCTCGCGGTCAGCGCTCATCTTTGCCAGGTGCTACGGCTGAGCAAACCGAAAGAGTCCAACCGTAACCGCACCTGGTTTTCTGTGGAGGATACAAAGCAGCATTTGCGGGAAGGCCGTAAGAAAGGAGATGCGGACGAGTTCGCCCGCATGGTCCAGCACGCCGTAGCGCGGATCAGGCAATTGAGCCGCGAGAGCGAACCGGTCGTCGATCGACTGCGAGCGGAGTCGCTACGGGAATCCGCCATTCAAAAAGTACGCCTCGAGGCGGTCACTCCTCCTTACGACCGCTGGGAACAGGATTCGCTGGCTCCATACCTGCTTCACCGGCTTGCCGAGACGCGCCGCTTCACAACCCCTGCGGATGACGCGGATTGCCGCAAAACCCTGCCGCGTGATGTTCTACCGTTCGTCGCTTCGCAACAATTGAATCAAAGTCCTAGATTGCTCTCCGGGCCAAAGAAGATGAAGGCGTTGGGAACCGGAGCAAAAAGCGATTGAGGTGTCTTTAATTACTCTTTGTTCTTTGGCCGCTCATAAGCCTTTTGCATATACCTGCGCGCTTCTTCGATCGCGCCGAAAGTGTCGTCGTTGGTCTGGATGGCCTGCCGGTATTCGTTGATCGCGCGTTCGCGCTGGCCGGTGATGTCAAAGATCTTGCCTAGTTGGATATGACTCCAGACTTCTGTCCAGCGCGGCTCACCGTTGCCGTTGATGGAGGATCGGTAGGAGTTCGCTGACGACTGATAATTTCTCTGCAGGAAGAAAATCTCCGCCACGCGGTAGTGGGCGAGAGAACTGTTCTTGTTGAGGTCGAGTGCCTTGTTGAATTCCGCCAACGCGCCAGCAAGATCGCCCTGCTGCTGCAGGGCCTGACCTCGCAGAATCGATGCGCGCAGTTTTACATCGGACGAATTGGTGAGCACGTGGTGATCGGGATCGACTGCGATTCGCCGCGGCCGGCCGAAAGTTTCCACTGTAAAAGCCGAGTCTGTACCCACCACTTCGAGCTTCTTGTCTTCCGTTTTGCCGTCTGTGTCAATACGCAAGTCTACCGGCATGCGAAACAAATCGAGATCCTGCGAAATCGCGCCCGTTACACGGAATCCCTTGTTGCTGCCTAGACGGTAGACCGTGTACTTCAACTTGAACTCGGGCGCGCCGGTCGAGTCCAGCCATTGCGAAAAGAACCATGTCAGCTGTTGTCCATAATACTTTTCGGCGATGGCACGGAAATCGTCCATGGTGGCGGATTTGCCCGAATCAGTCTCGGCGAACTCGCGCATCGTCTTGAGATATTTGTCCTCGCCCAGCACCCAGCGCAGCATGTGTAGGATCATCGCACCCTTGTCCGTCACCAGCGACTGAAACTCGGTGGAGAACGGATCAAGCTTGCTGGCACTGGAAAGCGGAATGTTGTCGTAAGCCAGCGCTCCCACGGACATATCTTTGATAGCTTCTTCCAGACCCGCGGCGCCGGCTGCGCTCTCGACATACATGGCTTCTGAATAACGCGAGAATCCGTCAACCAGCCACCAGTCATCCTTCGTTGCCGGACTCACCGATACCCCCCACCATTGATGGGCAATGGCATTCGCCAGCAGACGATAGTTCGTCTTTTCCGTGATCGAGGGCCCAGCCAGACCCGCGATTTCCGGCGCCCACACGTATGGAACCGTATCGCCCGGCAATTCCACAACGCTGAGCCGTTGCGACAAGGGAGTGCCGTAAAGGGTGATGAAGTAAGTAAATTCCTGAACGGCCGTAGTTGTGTATTCAGGGGCCAGTTTCTGGTGGTCGGGCTTAAAGAAGACACGCAGGTTCATGCCCGCTTCGTCGCTCTTATATTCCTGAAAGATGCCAGCAATGATCGTGCCGGGGAAACTCGGTTTGTCATCGACGAAAGTAAAAGTTTTCGTAGGAAGCCCGCTGCTGTTCGGTTTCTTCGAGGGCGGATTATCGGTGACCGTCGATTTTCCGGTGCCGATTACCAGCATGTGCGCCGGCACGGTAACGCTGATCGTAGACGTAAACCGGTTGATTCCGTAGCCGCTTACCGGAAACCAGCGTCCGGCGTAGAGCAGGTAGCTAGTGTCATCGCCGATGTAGGCTAGCTTAAGCCCCGGGACCGGGCTGTCATCAGCGCTTTCGATTTCTCCTTCGTATTCGAAGGTCAGGGTGGTGGAACTATCTTTCGTGAGGCCAGCCGGAAGCGGAACTCGTACCGTCGAATCCTGCGTGACCCGCTCTGCCGATAGCGGCTGGTTCTGGTCGTCGAGAACCTTGGTGACGCGGAGGCCGTTATGCAATTCGAAAATGGCCGTACTCAGATCCTGAAGAGCGGTGAACTTGACCTTGGCGCGCGCCGAAATCTGATGGAGATGCGGTGTGAGCTCGACTTCGATTTGGTAATCATCGACTCGCAGGCGGGCTTTCTCGGCGGCCCAGGAAAGGTTCGAGACAAAACTCAACAGCAGCAGGGCAGAGAGACCCACCAGGACGCTCTGCCCGCGCCGAAGCTGTTTCTGCATTAAGGAGATTCTCCGGGAAATGGGCCTAACCATTCCTATGATGAAGATTCTCATCTAAAAGATGCTGTGAGCACAAGGGTTAGCGAAAAAGTGCCGGGCTGGCTGACGAACTGCGCTAGTGAGTTTAAGACTCTGCCCATGCCGAGAACTCTATTGTTTAGCCGGGTCTTGAGCGGAAAGATGGGGGGTGAACCTACGGACAATAAACTCCTGAATGATGTTGCTGGCCGCACCCCCGCCAATTCCTATGAGCGCATTCTCAAAGGTTAAGCTCGCCCCGTTCCGATTCTCGGCCGGATAATACAGGTTGGAGATACCCCCTGCGGCAAGTCCGCCGATGATACCCGAGTAATTTGGCTGCCAGCGGCCATTGTCGCCTTTGCAAATGACTGCATTGGCGATGGCATAGAAAAACCTCGATTTTCGGCTGCCAATCCCCTTATAGAAATAGCGTGGATCCTGCTTTAACAACGACGGCAGTATCGCACCGCCAATGAATGTTCCCGACACAAAGTCCCCATACGCCGCCCCGTAGCGCCTCGCATACCCTGTTGCGCCCTGCCCGTATCCACTGAAGTCATTTTCCGCCTGTTGAACTCCGGCGATCGCACCGGTGATTAAAAACGAGAACGGATCGATCGTCGACTTCCACGCCAGCTGAAATTTTAGTTTTGTCGTGAGAGGAGCCGCGTTCGGCACGTAGCTGACGTAGAAGTTCGGGATTACACCGAGCACCCGCTGCTTTTCCTCCCCCTTCACCTCTTCTTCCGCGACTTGCTCCGAGGACATCCTTACTTCCACGTCTACATTGGCGCTGGGGATGGCGAGTGTGATCTGGGGGACAATGTAGTTTTCGCCGGGCTGAAGGACTCCAGAAGTCTGCACCGTCGCAAAGCCGGATGCCTCATAGGCTATCTGAAACGGTCCGGGAGCCGCGTCGAGAAAAAGAAAGTATCCATTGCTGTCTGAAAGCGCTTCTCGTTTCGAGACCATACCTTGCTGCGCCAGGGTTATTTTCACGTTAGCGACCACGGCCCCGCTTTGATCAACCACGATACCGCTGATGCTTCCGGACTTTGGCCCAGGAGGCTCGTTTAGCCGGATCGACGTTGGTGTTTCCGCAGGCACCTCCTGCGTCTGAGCTAGAGCCGAGAGGTTATTCAATATCGCAGCGGCCGTTATCCACACTGCAATCCACTTTGCGGCGCGGACCGAATGTCGCAGATGATTGCCTATGCAGGGGATGCGCGAACTCTCTTTCCAACCCGTCAAATTTAATCCTTACCCAAATTGCCCTTTTTCTGTGTGAAGTTTTGTCAAGATCACGGCGTGGCCCACTTGATCCCAGTCGCGCAAACCGCCGCACTTGAAAGCGTAGCCAAGAATATCCTCTCCACCAAGTTACCTTTTATCTCTGTATGTCTGATGCACGAATTCGAGGACGGGCTAGCTGTGAGATGTTATTGAATTTCCGATCGACCAAATAATTACGGCGGCGCGGTCTGCCGGGCGTTGCAGCGGACCTGGAATGGCGCCTTCCGGCGCGCGAAGTTTTGCCTTCACCTGTGTTAGACCCTGCAACATGCGGTTGCGTGGGGTGCCGTCTGGAAGAATCTTCTGCAGTTGGGCGACGACGTTCGCGGCCGTGAAGTCATGCTGCACAAGCTCAGGGACGACCTCTTCTTCAGCAATCAAATTGACCATGGCAAAGTGCGGGACCTTCACCCGCGGCCTGCCCAACAGGTAAGTGAGGGATGACACACAGTAGACCATCACAAATGGAGTCCGCATCATTGCGGCTTCCACGGTTGCCGTGCCGCTCGCAATGATCCCCGCACGAGAATGCCGGAGTGCAGGCAGCGATTCGGGTACGAGCGTGATGCGGTGGCGCTCAATCAAACTCGTAAGGAACGAGCCATCGAGTGTGGGTGCGACCGGCAAAAGAAATTCGTAATCGCGGCCAAGCTGAGCCGCTGCCTCCAGCATCGTCGGCAAATTCATGCGTACTTCTTTGACCCGACTTCCAGGCATGACCGTGATCCAAGTTTTGCCCGGATCGACATGAAACTGCGCCGCATAGTCCTTGCGTTCGATTGTCGGCTGCGGCAAGTCCGCCAGGGGATGTCCGACAAACGTCGCATCCACTCCGCGTTCTCGGTAGAACTTCTCTTCAAACGGAAAGATCACCAGCGCCTTATCGATGTAGTCGCGCAGCAGCCGAACTCGTCCCTGCCGCCAGGCCCAAAACTGTGGCGCCACGTAGTAGACCACAGGAATCCCACGCTTCTTCATCTGGCGCGCCACCCGCCAGTTGAACGCTGGCGAGTCGATCACGATAGAGAGATCCGGTTTTCGTTTGTCGGCTTCGGCGATCAGACGCCGGTACAGCCCGTAGATTATTGGCAGATGGCTGAGAATCTCGGTGATGCCGACGACGGAGAGGTCCTTGGAGTCGACCACCGTTTCGCACCCAGCAGCGCGCATGCGCTTGCCGCCGACGCCGAAAAATTCAAGCTGTGGATCGCATCGGCGCAGCGCTGCGATGAGCTGTGCCCCATACATCTCCCCCGAAGCCTCGCCCGCTGAGATCAGTATTCGCAAGAGAGCATTGTAAGGCTGCGGGGAGACTTAGTCGTCCCCGACCGTAACCGGCAGCCCGGCCGCAATCTCCTGATCTTTATACTGCAGCTGATAAAGCTTGAAATAAATCCCGCGCTGGGCGAGAAGCTGCTGATGCGTCCCCATTTCGCGGAGCTGGCCCTTGTGCATCACGATGATCTTGTCGGCTCTCTGCACAGTCGACAGCCGGTGGGCGATTATCACCGAGGTGCGTCCCTCCACCATCCGGCCGAGCGCATCGCGCACGCGAAATTCAGTTTCGGTATCCACGCTCGACGTGGCCTCGTCCAGAATTAGAATCTTCGGTTCATGGGCCAGGGCGCGTGCAAACGAGATGAGCTGCTTCTGACCGGTGGAGAGCGTCGATCCCCGCTCGCGAACCTCTTCGTCGAACCCCTTCGGCAGAGCGCGGATGAAGTCGGCAAGGTTCACGTCTTCGGCCGCTTTTTCGACCCCTTTGTCCTGTATGCGCTGCGTGCCCAGGCGGATATTCCCGCCGATCGTCCCGCTGAACAGGAATGGATCTTGCAAAACCACGCCGAATCGGCCGCGCAAATCGGCGAGGTCCATGTCTTTCACATCGACCCCGTCGATCCGGACCGCTCCTTTCTGAACGTCGTAGAAACGCAGTAGCAGCGAGATGAGCGTGGTCTTTCCAGCGCCCGTGTGCCCGACAATAGCCGCGGTTTCGCCGGGTTCGATCGAGAAGCTGACATCGCGCAGCACCCAGTCAGTTCCTACACCGTCGCCTGGCTCAGACGCGTCGCGATAGGTGAACCACACATGATCGAATTCGATCCGTCCCGCTCCCTCCGGACGCTTCGTCACGGCGGGCGAGACCACCTGAACGGGGGTGTCCAGCAATTTGAATATGCGTTCGCTCGCCGCCATCGCCGATTGCAGGATGTTGTACTTTTCGCTGAAGTCCATGATTGGCCTGAAGAATCGCAGCGCGTACTGGATGAACGCTACCAGCACGCCCAGCGACACCGCCGTTGGTACGAGGCGAAATGCAATCAGCGTTTTCCAATTGAAGCTTACGGCCACACTGCTCACGCGAACGATTCGCATCACGTCCCCGCCCCCGAACCAGATGACGCAGGCAATCGCGATCGCCGAGAGAATCTCGACGACGGGGTAGTAAACCGAATAAGCCATGATTGCGTCTTTGTACGCGTCCATGTGATTGCGATTGATCTCCGAGAAGCGGTTGTATGCCTTGCGCTCGCGATTGAACAGCTGCAGCACCACCATCCCGCTGACGTGCTCCTGCAAGTAGGAATTAATGCGCGCGATAGCGACCCGGATGCGCCGGTAGGAGTCGCGTACCCGATCCCGGAAAATCTTGGTGGAGTAAACGATGAACGGGAGCACGGCAAACGTGATCAACGCCAGCTTCCAGTTCATACAAAGCATCACGCCGAGAATGCCGAACAGCACGAACAGATCTTCGAAAATCGAAACGACACCGGAAGTGAACATCTCATTCAACGCATCCACGTCGGTAGTAACGCGCGTCACCAGCCGGCCGACCGGGTTCTTGTCAAAGAAGGCAACGTGCAGTCGCTGCAGATGCCGGAAGATCTGGCGGCGAAGGTCGAACATCACCTTCTGCCCCGTCCACTGCATGAAATAGGTTTGCAGAAACTCGAGCAGGAAACTGAAGACCAGCAGTCCAACATAAATCGATGCGATCTGCGCAATGCCGGTGATCGCTCGCGGGCTGAGCCAACTCCAGAAGCCGGAAGACAAACCTTGGGCGGGAGACAGATATCGATCAATCGCCACTTTGGTGAGATACGGCCCCAGCACGTCGGCGAAAGACTTCAGCAAGATCGAAACCAGGGCGATCGCCACCTGCCAGCGATAGGGACGCAAATACTTCAGCAGCCGCGCCATCAGCCGGCTGTCATACGCCTTGCCTAATACTTCTTCTTCCTGAGACATCGGGTTTCTTGACGATCTGTTCATTGGCGAGCCCGGGTGAAGCTCGCCAATGGTGCTGCTAACAGGGTAACCCAAATAGATGGCCAGAGATGTCGCGAGGATGGAAAACGTTTGGCCGTGCAGGTGGGATAATGGTCTCGCATGCCGCTCGGCGTTTACAGTTCCGTGCCGTTCTGCCGTACGAAGTGCAGCTACTGCAACTTCGCTTCTGACGTCTTCTCGCGGGCGGCGTTCGAACTCTACGTGAATCGGGTCTGTGCCGACATTGAGAACGCTCCGCAGGTTGCTGCCAATATGGGCGGCAAAATTGAGCGCGCCGTGGACTCCATCTATCTTGGCGGGGGAACTCCGACCGTGCTCGAGGCCCCGCAACTGGAACGAATCTTCACCACGCTGCGCCGGCAATTCGATGTGAGTCCGCAAGCAGAAATCACGGTCGAATGTGCTCCCGGTACGTTAACGACCGCGATGCTGGAGACCTTGCTGCGCTGCGGTGTGAACCGCGTCAGTTTCGGCGTGCAGTCGTTTGTGGATCAGGAAGCCGCTGGGGTGGGCCGCCTGCACAAGCGCGTGACTGTGCTGGAAGATATAAGCCGTCTGCGAGCCGTGGGAATCACCAATATCAATATCGATTTGATCGCGGGCTTGCCACATCAGACCGCCGAAAGTTGGGGATTCTCTCTGGCAGAAACCATTGCAACCGACGCTCCGCACGTGAGCGTCTACATGCTCGAGGTGGACGAAGACTCCCGCCTGGGACGCGAGCTTATGGCTGGCGGCTCGCGCTATCATGCGCACTTCGTCCCGGATGCAGAAGCGATCGCCGATTTCTATCTCACCTCCTGTGAACGGCTGCAATCAGCCGGAGTTGCGCAGTACGAAATTTCCAACTTTGCGCGCGAGGGTTTTGAGTCACAACACAATCTGAAATATTGGACCCGGCAGCCTTACTTTGGTTTTGGCGTGGACGCTCATTCCATGCTGGAATCCGCCACTCCAGACATGGAAGCCGTTCGATTCGCAGCCTTTGATTCCCTGGAAAAGTATACGAGTGGCGAAGGGCCAAAGCGAACTGTGGTCACGCCGCAAGCCGCTTTGGAGGAGAATTGGTTCCTCGGCCTGCGGCTAAGCCGCGGCGTTCGCCTATCTGACCTTGCCGCCAAATTCGGCTTGGAAGCCGTCAACAATGCTCGTGCCGCGCTGGTAGATCTTATCGAAGGCGGCTTGATGGAACGGGCGGGAGAATCCATCCGCTTGACTCCGCGCGGGCGATTGCTATCCAATGAAGTGTTCGAGCGGTTCATTCTTGCGGATGGGGTGGCACGGTGAGCCTTGCGGCGAGAAATCTGCTGGAACCATGAACTGGCGGGCCGTCCGGTCGGTTGGACTGCTGGCTTTCATACTCATGATCCCCAGTAGTGACGCGGGTTCGCGCACGTTTCCTTTCTGCCGCCCGAGGTAACTTTTTCCCTTTCCGCCGCTATGTTCTAATCCAGAAAGCCGCGAAGCTGCGGCCTTTTGTGGCCGGAAACAACCCGGCATGCGGTCGCAGAAGTGGAGGAGTCCTTGGATTTTCAACTGAACGACGAGCAGCTGCATTTGAAGAAGAGCGTTCGGGAATTCGCCGAGCGCGAGATCGCCCCCAACGTCATGAAATGGGATGAGGCCTCCGAGTTTCCTCTGGCCACCGTCAAGGAACTGGGCAAGCTTGGATTGTTAGGAACCGTCTTTCCCGCCGAATATGGCGGTGCGGGCATGGGCTATGTGGAATATGCCACTGCGATCGAGGAGTTGTCCCGCGTCGATGGCTCCGTTGGCATCATTGTCGCCGCACATACCTCCCTCTGCTCCAATCACATCTTTCTCGCCGGAGACGAGGCGCAAAAAAAGAAATACGTCAGCAAACTTGCGACCGGTGAATTCCTAGGTGCCTGGGGATTGACTGAGCCCTCTTCCGGATCGGACGCCGGCAGCGCTCGCATGACGGCGCGGCACAAGGGTAGCAGTTGGGTTCTCAACGGCACGAAAACTTTCTGTACCAACGGCCACTACGCCGACGTGATCGTCGTGCTCGCGGTGACCGACCGCACTGCGCATACGCACGGACTTTCGGCATTCATCGTCGAGAAAGATACCAAAGGATTTCGTCCAGGCAAGAAAGAGAACAAGCTCGGCTTGCGGGCGAGTGACACCGCGGAAATGATTTTTGAAGATTGCACAATCCCCCCAGAGAATCTGCTGGGCAAGGAAGGCGATGGCTTCATCGACGCAATGCGCGTGCTCGATGGCGGCCGAATCTCCATCGCGGCCCTGTCGCTAGGCATGGCCCAGGGCGCATATGAAGCCGCCCTCAACTACTCCAAGGAGCGCAAGCAATTTGGCAAGGCCATCGGAGAGTTTCAGGCGATCCAGTGGAAGCTGGCCGATATGGCCACGGAGATTGACGCCGCCCGCTTGCTAACCCTGCGCGCGGCGTCAATGAAGGACGCTGGCATGAAGACGACTCTGGAGTCCTCTATGGCAAAGCTGTATGCCAGCGAAATTGCGGTGAAATGCGCCAATGAAGGCGTGCAGATTCACGGCGGCTACGGCTTTATCAAAGACTATCCGGCAGAAAAGTTTTACCGCGATGTGAAGCTGTGCACGATCGGGGAAGGCACCAGCGAGATTCAGCGCTTGGTGATAGCGAGGCAGTTGCTTAAAGACTGAAATCGGCTAGCATTTCATCTTTTTCTTCCTCTGCTTTACACTGACGGTTTGAGCCAACACATCCAGACATGGATTGACCAGCTCTGTTCCGGCGACGTCCGAGCGCTTGCCCGAGCCATTTCTACCGTGGAGAATCGCGCCCCAGGATGGTCCGAGTTGCTGAAGGCGGTATTTCCTCACAGTGGCAAGGCGCTCGTCCTCGGCCTGACCGGGTCGCCGGGGGCGGGGAAGAGCACGCTGGTCGATCAGCTTGCTCGTCTCTATCGCAAAGACAATCACACGGTCGGGATTATCGCCGTTGATCCTACTAGCCCGTACTCCGGCGGAGCGATTCTGGGCGATCGCATCCGCATGCAGGATCATTTCTCCGATCCCGGCATTTATATTCGCAGCATGGCCACGCGTGGCTGCTTGGGCGGTCTGGCGCGCACCACGGCCGATGTCACCACGGTGCTGGATGCTTCCGGCCGCGACCTCATCATGATTGAGACCGTGGGCGTAGGTCAGGACGAAGTGGATATCGTGCGCCTGGCCGACGTCACGGTTGTGATTCTGGTTCCGGGCATGGGCGATGATGTGCAAACCATCAAAGCCGGCATCATGGAGATTGCCGATATCTTCGTAATCAATAAGAGCGACCGCGAAGGCGCCGAACACGTGGAGCGCGAAATTCGCACGTTGCAATCGCTCGCCATACGCAACGACGGCTGGACTCCTCCGATCGTTAAGACAACCGCCAGCCATGGAGTGGGAATCCAGGAACTGGCGGATGCAATCTCGGACTACGAAGCGCATTTGCAAAAGGAAAATCTGGCGCTCCCCAAAAGTGTCGAGAACTGGCAGGAGCGCTTGATCGAAATGCTGCGCGACGCCATGCTCGAGAAGGCGCGAACACAATTCGCTGACGGCAGCCTGGCACGGATGGCTGCCGAAGTAGCGGAACACAAGCGCGATCCGTACAGCCTGGTCGAGGAAATCGCCGCCAACGTGGGGAAACGCTGATGACCCAGATTGATCACATTGGCATAGCCGTGAAGTCGCTGGCAGCGGCGAAATCGATCTACGAGAAACTCGGCCTTGTCGTTTCTCCCGAGGAAACCGTGGAGCAGGAGCAGGTGCGCCTGGTAATGGTTCCCGTAGGCGAAAGCCGATTGGAGCTGTTGGAGGCGACCTCGGACACTTCGACGATAGCCAAGTTTATTGCCAAGCGGGGGGAAGGGTTGCATCACGTATGCCTGCGTGTTCCCGATCTGCCGGCGGCCGTCGAGCGCCTGGAGAAAGCCGGAGTGCGCTTGGTTTCAGGGGAAATTAAGACTGGCGCGGGCGGGCACCGATATGTTTTCGTACATCCTGCCAGCGCGGGCGGCGTGCTGCTGGAATTGGTGGAGGGATAGATGGACAAGATCGGGGACGAATCTCCACGGATTTTTCACGGATAGATCAATTACATTTCTCATGCTCCTCCTCGCCATCGATACCTCCGGCAAGCACGGCAGCATCGCCCTGGCGCGAACAGGGGAGCGATCCGCCGATCTGAACGACGTGGAATTGATCGGAACCGTACCCTTGGCCGGCGGCACTTTTTCCGCGCAGCTAGTTCCGCAGATCGCCGCTCTGCTCTCCAGTCACGGATTTACCAAGCGCGAGATCGGTGCTTTTGCGGTGGCCTCCGGGCCGGGATCCTTTACAGGCCTTCGAATCGGCTTAGCCGCGGTGAAGGCTCTAGCCGAGGTGCTAGACAAGCCGATTGCGGCGGTATCGCTGCTGGAAGTGTGCGCCTTTACAAGTGGGGCTCGAGGCAAAGTGATGGCTGCTCTCGATGCGGGCCGGACTGAGGTATACGCCGGGGAGTATCAAGTCCCGGTCGAAGCTGGCAACATTGCACGCGAGCGTATCCTGACACGCACAGAATTCCTTGCAGAAGCACAAGGGCGGACAGTCGTAACTCCAGATCCTGCGCTCGCCCAAGCGGCTACTGCAGCCGGACTATTAGTGCTAAGCTTGCCGCTCCTTTCAGCGGCTGCCGTTGCCCGTCTAGGCTGGCGCAGGCTCGAGTCCAGCGAGACCGTAACAGCCGAGCAGTTAGAGGCTAACTATATTCGCCGCACCGATGCCGAAATGCTCGAGAGAATCGGCTCCTAAGCGTGCACCTCCGACGGGCCAACTCGGCTGATATTCCCGCCATGATGCTTATCGAGCAGGAAAGCCCAAGCGCCGCCGATTGGTCCCAGGCCCAACATGAAGCCATGTTCGCAACCGATGATCCGGCGTTCCAACGCAGCGGATGGGTGGTTGAATCCTCAGCGCAAGAAAAAGTCTCAACTGAACCGACCGTCCTCCTGGGCTTCTTGATAGCGCATAAGATCGATGGCGAGTGGGAGCTGGAAAACATCGTGGTCGCCGAGAAAGCTCGACGACGCGGCGTGGGTACCCGCCTTTTGACCGAGTTCATAGAACATGTAAGCCTTGAAAATGGCAGCGCCATATTCCTCGAGGTCCGCGCATCCAACCATGTCGCCCGCAGCATATATCGGAAGGCGGGCTTTGAAGAGACTGGCGTCCGAAGGAACTACTACAGCAACCCGCCCGAGAGCGCCATATTGTACCGGCGGCGCATTTCTTAGGGTTTCTCACAAAGAGACTGCACAAGATTTCGGCATTGAACCGTTTTTAGGGCTGTGGTACTTTGGCGATATAAATTCCCCGTTGGAGGTCTGCCTGGATGCTGACTCCGAATGACGCTCTCCTGAGCACGCATGATGAATTCCGCAAGCTGGCTCAGGAGCACATGCAATATTCCACCCGTCTTGACTCTCTCACTCAAAAACGTTACCTCAGCGAAGATGAAAAGCTGGAGGAAGTGCGGCTCAAGAAGCTGAAGCTCCGGCTCAAAGACCAGATGCAATCGATTGAGCGGCAGTATCGCCAGCAGTTCGGAACGCACGTAGCATAAAGTCTCTGACCATTGAAGGCGCGGCCGTAGCCGCCAGGGAATTTTGTTTCTGCTCATGGGCGCTGATCAGCGCCTTTCTTTATTTGGACTTAGGCTAATGCTAAGCCATCATCGTTCGCCCCTGCTCTATAATTAAATCTGCTCTCATGGTTCGTGACGGCTACTACTACGCGCTAGGTTTGATTGCTGCAGGAGTGCTGGTCGGCTGGGTCGCGCGGCCGATCTGGGCCCTCGTCCCCGTGTTGCTTGCGCTATTTTTCCTGTGGTTCTTTCGCGACCCTGAGCGACCAATTCCCGACGCCGCGGACGCAGTGGTCTCGCCCGCGGACGGTAAGGTAACGGATGTTTCCTGGCTAACCGCTGACGGAGAAAAGCGCCTCCGCATCAGCATTTTTCTGAGTGTTTTTGATGTGCACGTGAATCGGTCGCCGATCGCCGGCTTCGTCCGCGAGATACGGTACCAGCGCGGAAAATTCCTGAATGCAATGAACCCAACTTCAGCCGAAGAGAACGAGCAGAACATCGCCCGCGTGGAAGGCGATGGTCAAACGGTCGTTTTCAAACAGATTGCGGGACTGCTGGCGCGGCGCATCGTCTTCGATCCGAAAGTGGGCGATCGTCTGGAGCGTGGCCAGCGTGTTGGATTGATCAAGTTTGGCTCCCGCACCGACGTAATCCTTAACTCTACTGCCAGCGTAAAAGTGAAGGTCGGAGACCGTGTTCGTGGCGGGTCAAGCGTTTTGGCCTATTTGCAGCCGAGCGGAGAACTGGCGGCCGCTGCGCGACAGTCGGCCAGAGAAGGGGCGCGATAATGGAACTTGGGCAACGCCCGGATCAATCTATGGACCAGCGCCGGCCGCGCCGCCGCATGAGCAAAGGGATGTATATTCTCCCCTCCCTATTCACTACCGGGAACATGGCGGCCGGCTTCTATGCCATTCTTGAGGTTGTCCACGCCAGCGCCTCGAACTTCTGGCACTTGGACAACGCTGCCAAGGCCATCGGCTTTGCCGTCTTATTCGATGGACTGGATGGACGAGTCGCCCGCATGACCGGGACCAGCAGCGATTTCGGCAAGGAATTCGATTCGCTGGCAGATGTGATCACCTTTGGCGTGGCACCGGCAATGTTGGCCTGGACTTGGGGATTCCACTTGATGCCGCCAGTCGCGCTGACGGATTGGAACATTAAGCTCACGCAGTTGGGCGCGATTGCCAGCTTCTTGTTCCTGATGGCGGGAGCCAGCCGTTTGGCGCGGTTCAATATCACGACGAACCCTCAGCCTTCCAATCCCGGTCGGCCGGGGAAGAAGTACTTCGTGGGCATGCCCATTCCGGCCGGCGCTGGCGTCATTGCAGCCATCGTTCATTTTCAGGGAGGAGCTCCGCTGGATTCCTGGTATACAGCTATCACCTGGCTCGCAATGGTTGCCGCCGTCGGCTATCTGATGGTAAGTACCTGGCGATTCTATAGCTTCAAAGACATTGATTTTTCTTCCCGCCGGCCTTTCCGTCTGATCATCTTATTTGGCGGCCTGTTCGCCGGCGTATGGTTTTTTTCCAAGCCGGTGCTGTTCGGAGTGGCGCTGCTTTATACATTCTCCGGTGTGTTCTGGCGGTTGCAGTGGATCTTCCGCCGCCGGAGCCAGCCTCCGCCGCCCACTTACAAGGAGGCTGCGCAGACTCCATGAGTAGTCCGTTCAAAATCGCAGCACCGTCCGCTTCCTCTTCCGCCCGCGGGCAGCTTTATCGGGCGGCCATCGTAGGTGCGGCCACGCTCAAGGGCAAGGAAGTTGCCGAGATGCTCAGCGAACGCAATTTTCCTGCCCTGGATGTACGCCTTCTTGATGACGACGAGTCCATCGGACAGCTGGAAGCCACGGGCGACGAAATCAACTTCATCCAGAGTGTGCGCGCTGAGCAGTTCACCAAAATGGATTTCACCTTCTTTGCCGCCGATGCGGAATGCACTCGCCAGAACTGGGAGCGCGCCCGCGATGCCGGCAGCGCCATTGTCGATCTTTCCGGTGCATTGGAAGAGGAACCGGGCGCCACGGTCCGGTCTCTCTGGGTGGAGCGCGAGCGCGGACAGACATGGCAGCCGGACCTGCAGCCCGCTCCGTGCGTTGTAGCCCATCCCGCGGCTGTTGCTCTCGCGCTGCTGCTGCTGCGCGCGAGCAAGGCCGGTGCGATTCGCAGCGCGGTGGCCACGATTTTCGAGCCAGCCTCCGAACAAGGGCAAAAAGGTATGGACGAATTGCACCAGCAAACCGTCAATCTGTTGTCGTTTCAGACTCTGCCCAAGGACGTGTTCGATACGCAGGTGGCATTCAACATGGTTGCGCGCTACGGCCCAAACTCCAAGCTGTCGCTGGATTCCCTGGAAGCCCGCGTGCGACGCCATTATCAGAAGCTTGCCGGAATGGCCGCGCCTCAGCCGGCGCTGTTGGCCGTTCAGCCTCCAGTTTTTCACGGCAATGGACTCGCCCTCTTCTTGGAGATGGCGCAAGCCGTAGATCAGGAGAAAATCTCGCAAGCTCTTTGTGGCGACCATGTAACCGTCGCCGGAGCCGAAGAGGATTCGCAGCCGAGCAACGTAAACACGGCGGGTCAGGCGAACATCCTGGTTTCGCCGAAGGCGGAGGCTTCGCGGCCCAATGGAATCTGGCTATGGGCGGCTGCGGATAACCTTCGGGTCGCGGCCATAACCGCCGTGGAATGCGCCGAGAGCATGATTGCTACGCGTCCGGTGGGAAAAATCCAATGAGGTGGCGGCCCGCCGCACTGCTGGTGTTGCTCGCTGGAGCGACCAGTTGCGGATACCACACAGCCGGCCACACCGCTCAGCTTCCGGAAAATGTTAAGACGATTGCCATACCCGCCTTCGTTAACGTGACCACCACCTATCGCATTGAACAGATGCTGACTGCTTCTGTGGTGCGCGAATTTACGACTCGCACTCACTATCACATCCTGAACGACCCGAGCGAAACTGCCGACGCAACCCTGCGCGGCACTGTGCTCTCCACCTCCTCGACTCCGCTAACGTACAATTCCGCAACCGGCCAGGCCGCCAGCGTGTTGGTGGTGGTGAGCATGAGAGTTTCGCTCACCGATCGGCAGGGCAAGGTGCTCTATCAGAATCCTTCCTATTTATTTCGCGAGCAATATGAAGTTTCCCAGGATCTGGCCAGCTTCTTCGAGGAAGACTCGCCCGCCTTTCGCCGGCTCTCCCAGGACTTCGCACGAACCCTGGTCTCTAACATCCTGGAGGGCTTCTAGATGCTAGAGTTTGAAGCGAAGTTTGTGTCCCTTGCGGAGGAGCTCTAGTGCGGGCTTTCGCCCAGGCCGAGCGGTTCGTCAACGAGCTTGAGTCGCACAAGCTGCGTCCGGCCTACGTTTTTGTCGGCGACGAAGCCTTCTTCCGTAAGCGCTTCCGCGACGCGATCATCGAGCATCTGGTTCCCGCTGATCTGCGAGACTTCGGCCTGTTCGAATTCGATTTAGCCGAGAACGATCTCGCCGAAGTGCTTGACCGTGCCCGTACGCCGTCCCTGATGGCGCCGTTCCAGGTGTTTTTCGTGCGCGGGGTAAAGACTCTTTTCGGTCGCGGCTCGAACGAGGAAAAGCTCGCCGCCATTGAAGACTATTGCAAGAACCCGAATCCCGATGCGCTCCTGGTCTTCGTCGCCGACCACATCAGCATTCCCGCCGACCTTCGCCGCATGGAAATGCAGGACAAAGAGCGCTACCAGCGAATCCGCGAGACCATGGGCCGGTACTGCGGCATCGTTGAACTGGCCCGCGTGGAAGAAGGCGAAGCGGTGCGCTGGATCTCCGAGTTTTGCACCTCTCGCGCCGTGAAAATCGACGCCGACGGCGCCCGCGAATTGGTCGACGCACTAGGTGGCAACATGATGATGATCTCCAATGAACTGGAGAAGCTCATGCTCTACGTCGGCCCCCGCAACCACATCAGCCTCGGCGACGTCGAAACCATGGTGCTCGCCGCCAAGCAGCGTTCGCTCTATGAGTTAACCGATGCCATTTCTTCCAAAGACCGCGTACGCGCCCTGGAGGTGCTGGACGCGATACTGTCTTCAGGCGATGGCGAAGAAGCCGCTATCGGTCACATCTACATGCTGGCCAAAACCTTCCGCCAGATGTTGGTGATTCTGGAACGCAACGTGCGGGACCAGCGTATGCTTTGGGCAGCCCTGTGGCAGGGCTTCCGCGTGCCTCCATTCGCTGCCGATGACATCATCAAGCAAGCCCACCGCTACAAATCCCGCCGTGATCTGACACGCGCGATTCGTCTCGTAGCCAAGGCCGATCTGGCTCTGCGCTCCAATCCCGTGAGCAAACGCATGGTGCTCGAACGGCTGGTAATGGATTTGACCACCGAGCCCAAGCTGGAATCGCCAGGCTGGATGCAAGACCAATTGCCGGTGTGAAGCAATAAACATTCGAGCGCCTTCACCTTGAACGGTGCATTTGCCGCACTGCTGCGCTCTCTGCGATTCCATGTCTCGTTTGCTTTCGGCACGGGTCGCACGAAATGAAGGGGAAGGACCGGAGTTCAACCACTTATGCCTGCGAGCCGATTTGGAGCGAACCATGGCTTGTGGACGTTGGCTTTGGGGAATCGTTCTGGAACCACTGAAGCTGCAGACCAGGGTTGACCACTCCGATCCAGTTGGCACTTTCCGAATCGGGCAAAGCGGCGATCGATTGCAACTTGAAAGGGTGGAGTTCGATGGCGACTGGAAGAGGCAGTACTCATTCACGCTGCAGGCTCACCGTCTGCATGAGTTCGCCGCAATGTGCCATCACCATCAGACCTCTCCCGAGTCGCATTTCACGACGAAGCAGATCTGCACTCGGGCCACAGGCGACAGCCGCATCACACTGTCTGACATGAAACTGATCATCACCGGCAACAGAGGACGGACCGAAACTAGGCTTGCCTCCGAGAAAGAACGGAACCATGCTCTACGGGAGCACTTCGGAATCATGACTGCTTGAAACGGACAATGGCAGACCTTTTCCGCCTGCCGTTCCCAGCTAAGAGGTAAAAGCCAACAGCTACTTCAAGGCATTAACGCGAGCGCCGAGGCGCGACTTGTATCGCGCGGCGGTATTGCCGTGCAACGTCCCTTTCTGGATCGCCTTGTCGAGCGCGGAGACAGTTTGGCGGTAAGTCAGCTCAGCAGCCTGCTTATCGCCCTTCTCAATGGTCTCGCGCAAGGTGCGCAGAGCCGTGCGTAGGCGCGACGCGTTGGCCCGATTCGTGGCAGTGCGCTTTGTGGTTTGACGGGTGCGCTTCAGCGCCGAAAAATGATTAGCCATGTTTGGTTCGTACCCTTTGTGTGTACAGCGAGATTATTCGGTGAGAGCCGAAAGCTTATTCTACGAGACTAAGTCTCGGCTGGTCAAACGCTTGCGCTGCCATTGACTCCCATCCGGGCCCGGGGTACGCTTTAACCACATGGTAGTGACTTGCCCCCTGGGCATGAGCGTCCCGGCTAGTCCCGTCTCTGAGCATAATCCTGTTTTGTCTGCACATGATGGTGTGAGCATTGCAACGCGCGCGGCAATCCCAGCGGCTAACCCCCTCGTGGTCCATCCTGCCCGCACATGGTTCAAAAAAGAGACTGAATGAAGAAAAGTATCGGGCTAACTCCCAACATCGAAACGCTCTTCGGCACCCGCGACGAGAATGTGCGTGTGCTGGAAGATGGGCTGAACGTTACCATCGACCTGCGATCAAACGCCATTGAACTGGAAGGCGCGGCACGAGACGTAGCCCGGGCCGAGCAAGTGTTTGCCGACTACGAGACCCTGCAGCGCTCGGGATACGCCTTCAACAACGGTGACCTCAACAGTATGCTGCGCGTCTTAGTCGCGGATCCTACCGCAACCCTGCGCGGACTAGCCGATGCTGGTCGCCAGCGCTCCCTCGGGCGCCGTATGGTGCAACCCAAGAGCGTCAATCAGCGCCGCTATGTCGAGGCCATCGAAAAGCACGACATGGTCTTCGGAATCGGTCCCGCCGGCACAGGCAAGACTTATCTGGCCGTAGCCATGGCGATCTCTGCGCTGCTCGCCAAGCGGGTGAACCGCATCATTCTGGCGCGGCCGGCGGTAGAAGCAGGCGAGCGGCTGGGATTCCTGCCAGGCACGCTGCAGGACAAGATCGATCCCTATCTCCGCCCTCTCTATGACGCGCTCTATGACATGCTCGAGCCGGAGAAGGTGGACCGTTATCTGGAGAAAAATGTCATCGAGATCGCGCCGATCGCATTCATGCGCGGCCGTACGCTGAACGATTCCTTTGTGATTCTCGACGAGGCGCAAAACACCACCTCCGAGCAGATGAAGATGTTCGTGACCCGTCTCGGATTTAATTCCAAAGCCGTGATCACCGGAGACGTCACGCAGATCGACTTGCCCAACGCGCGCCGCAGCGGACTGCTCGAAGCGATCGACATATTGAATAAAGTGGAAGGCCTGACCTTCGTTCACTTCGACGAATCCGATGTCGTGCGGCATCACCTGGTGCAGCGCATCGTCCGGGCCTATGACGAGCACAGAACGCATGTCGCTGAGCAGCAGATGCTGCTGTTGTCCGGCGGAAAAAGCGCCGAAGCCGCGGGCGGAGCATCCAGAAGTACCGAGGCTAAGATTTCGGAGGCCAAGGATCTGAATACCAGACCCCGTGAAGCCGCGGGAGAATAGGATCCGTGCATCGAAAGTTGGTTATCCTTCGAAAAAAAATCACGGGGCTGAGCCCGTTGACCCTCGAACGTTTTGTCCTGCGTGCGAGGCGAGCCGTCCACTTACGCGACACCGTGAATGTGCTGGTGACAAACAGCCAGGAATTGCGCTCTCTCAACCGGCATTTCCGCGGGCAAGACAAAGCCACGGACGTATTGTCGTTTCCATCCCCGCAGCTGGGACTGCGTCAAACAAAACAGATGGCCGGCGAGCTTGCGGTTTCCGCGGACATCGCGCGAGAGAATGCCGGCCGCATAGGCCACTCGGTGGCAGAAGAAATAAAAATTCTAGTACTGCACGGTATTCTCCATTTGGCCGGATTCGATCACGAGCAGGATAATGGCAAAATGGCCCAGGAAGAGACACGATTACGACAGCGCCTGAACTTGGACGTGGGGCTGATCGAGAGGATGGAAACTCGTCCAAGTCAGCATTTGGATCGCAAGTCGCTTCGTACGCACGCGTCCCGCGCACGGCGTGGAACCTTATGAATTGGGCAGTTGCACTTGCGCTTATCCCGCTGCTGGGGCTGTTGGCGCTGGCCTCCTACGTCGACCGTGTCTACCAGGAAATCGGGAAATTTCTTTCGCGCGAATTTCAGGACAACATCGACGTCTTCGAGCAGAAGGTAGAACCCTCTCTCGGCGTTAGCCGCGCGCGGGCGTCGCTCTCCATGGCTGTACTCAAGCAGTTGACCACCGCGACCATTTCCTTGCTGGTAGGCTTCGCGCTCTTTGGAGATTCCCGCTGGAGCGTGTACGAAATCCTGCAGGCCGCGATCAGCTTGGTTTTAATCATTATCGTGTTTAACCAGTTTTTGCCGTTCCTGTTTTTCTCGCGCACCAACGGCGCTTGGCTCATCCGATGGATATGGCTCCTGCGAATCCTTATCTACCTTGTGCTGCCGGTGACGATCGTCCTGGGTTTCTTGCAATCCGTGGTATCCCTCACCCGCGAAAATACACGCGAGGAGCCGGAGAGCGCCTCCGAGGCCGTGGATGCATTGATCGAAGCCGGCCAGGAAGAAGGCATTATTCAGGAAGGCGACCGCGACCTGATCCAGTCCGTGGTCGAATTCAGCGGCAAGACGGTGCGCGAAGCCATGAAGCCAAGGCCGGAGATGTTTGCCGTGCCAATGGAAACCACTGTCGAACGATTCATCGAAATGCTGCGCACCAAGCACTATTCCCGAGTTCCCGTATACGACCGAAGCATCCACAACATCAAAGGTATCGTCTATGCCCAGGATGTGCTGCAAGTTCCGGATAGTGAGGCTTCCAAAACTCTCGAAACGCTCATGCGACGGGATGTCTATTTCGTACCCGAAAGCAAACTCGGCAGCGACCTTCTCCGCGAAATGCAAAAAAACAATATTCGTATGGCCATTGTGGTCGATGAATATGGTGGCGTGGCCGGCCTGGTCACCATCGAAGATCTGGTGGAAGAAATCGTGGGCGAGATACGGGACGAGCATGAGAAGCCAGAAATCGTCAAAGAGAATCCTGATTCGTACATCGTTTCGGGAGGCATGGACGTAGACCGCCTCGCCGAACTTTTTGGCACGAAACCAGAAGGCAAGGAATCGGCAACGGTCGCAGGCCTGGTCAGCGAGCTAGCGGGCCACATTCCGCAGAAGGGCGAAACCGTGGATGACGACGGTCTGCGTTTCGAAGTTCTGGAGTCCACGGATCGCAAGGTAGAACGCGTCCGAATCACCACAGTTCAGCCTCGGCAGTTGAAACTGATATAACAGGTGTCAGGTCTTAGGTGTCAGCTGCTAGGCCAAAATCCTAGACCGAGACCTAAAGCCCCACGACCAAAGACCTATCATGCCCTTCCGCTCCGGTTTCGTTTGCATTCTCGGCCGCCCCAACGCCGGCAAATCTACGCTGCTCAATGCGCTCGTCGGCGAGAAACTCGCTATCATCTCCCCGAAGCCGCAAACCACACGCAACCGAATTCAAGGCATCGTCAACCTGCCCAAAAGCAAGGGCCAGGGCGGCGCGCAAATTGTTCTAATCGACACACCCGGCGTGCACAAGCCTGACAGTTCCTTGGGCCGCAAGATGATGGTCGAGGTGCGGGAAGCCCTTGAGGGTTGTGATCTCGTCCTCCTGATCATGGATGCAACCCGCAAACTCGATCAGCGCGACGAATTCGCCATACAAATGTTGAAGCATTCGTCAACGAAAGTCAGCCTGGTTCTTAACAAGGTTGACCTGTTGCGGGGAGGAAAAACCAAGCTGCTGCCGTTGATCGAGGAATATAAAAAGCTGCACCAATTCCACGAAATCATTCCAATTTCCGCATTGAAGCGTGATGGCCTCGAGATATTGTTGAAGCAAGTGACCGCGGCTTTGCCCGTCGGCCCGCCTCTATTTCCGGAAGATCAGGTCACCGATCAGCCGGCACGATTCATGGCTGGAGAGATTGTTCGTGAGCGCGTGTTGCTCGAAACCGAGGAAGAACTTCCCTATGCCACTACCGTAATTGTTGATAATTTCGAAGAAGGCGCGAAGTTGACGCGCATTTCCGCAACCATCTACTGCGAACGCGAAGGCCAGAAGGGCATCCTGATCGGCAAGAAGGGCCAGATGTTGAAACGAATTGGCACTTCGGCACGACTGCAGATTGAGCGCATGCTGGGCACCAAAGTTTTTCTCGAGCTTTACGTTAAGGTGCAGCCCAACTGGCGCGAATCGCGTGGCTTCGTGGAAGAACTCGACTGGAGAAGGCAGCTGGAACATCTGACCGGCGGAAGCGTCGAGCTGCCGAAAGCGTCCAAGAAGACATATGCGTGATATCCTGCTGATCGGAATTTGCATAGAGCGATTCGATCGGTAACCAAAGCGAGTCAAGAGCAGGACTTGAAATAGCGAACGAACCTAACGGGCCGAAAAAATAATGTCATCGCCGGATTCTCCCGAACAACCTCTTCCCGAGAAAGATTTCGACCCCGATCAATTAACTTTGATTTTGCGCGTAACCCTTTCCGCCGACCGCAACGCCGTGGATCCCGTGGTACAGGAAGTGATGGCCGTGGTCCGCCAAATGAACGGCGTGGACGGCAAGGAAGACGCGATCGAGTTGGCTCTGCAAGAGGCGCTAGCCAACGCCGTGATTCATGGCGCAAAAGAAGATCCCACGAAAGTGGTGGAATGTCTGGTGAGCAGCGACCAGGAACGCGGCATTCTGATCGTGGTCCGTGACCCGGGTGCAGGATTTACTCCCGAGGCAGTTCCGGGCTGCACGGTTGGAGAGAATGTCTATTCGAACCACGGCCGCGGGATTTTTCTCATCAACCAGCTCATGGACAAAGTCGAGTTCAGAAAGAACGGTACTGAAATCCGCATGGTGAAGCGGTAGTCGCACTCCGCCCCCAGTCCTACTCGTTCACCACAATACCCAAGGTTTTCATCTTGCGGTATAAATGGCTTCGCTCCAATCCCAGCACTTCAGCCGCGCGCGTTACATTGCCGTGGTTCTCGTCGAGTTTCTTCAAAATAAAATCGCGCTCGTAGGCGTCCCGCGCCTGATGCAATGTGGAGAACTCGCTTCGCGCCGCGCGTCGATGACCATCGCGATAAACTAGCGGAGGCAGGTGTTTGCGGTCCAATCGTGTGATCATGGGATTCATAATCACGATTCGTTCAATCACGTTGCGCAGTTCGCGCACATTTCCCGGCCATGAATAACGCATCAGCCCTTCGATGGCGTCGTCTGTAATTTCGCGCGGACGCCGCCCGTAAGTCGCAGCCAGATCTTTCAAGAAGTGGCGCGCCAGTAGCGGAATATCTTCCTTCCTGTCGCGCAGGGGCGGCACAAAAAATGGAATCACATTGAGCCGGTAAAACAGGTCTTCGCGAAAATTTCCAATGGAGATTTCCTCTTCCAGATCTTTGTTCGTCGAAGCGATGATGCGTGCATCCACGGTAATGGTTTCGTCGCTGCCCAGTGGCGTAACCCGCTGTTCATCCAGCGTACGCAGCACCTTGGACTGGGTTTTCAAGCTCATGTCACCCACTTCATCGAGAAACAGGGTTCCCCCGTTCGCCTTCTGAAACTTTCCGTCCTTGTCTACGGTTGCACCCGGAAACGATCCTTTGTAATGACCGAAGAGTTCGCTCTCAATCAAGTCTTCGGGAATTGCCGCACAATTAACCTCGACGAAGGTCTCGTCCTTGCGCAGACTCTGCGCATGGATCGCGTGCGCGACCAGTTCTTTCCCCGTTCCGGATTCGCCGTAGATCAAAACGCGGCCGTTGGTGGGCGCCATCAGACCGATCTGCTGGCGCAACGCTTTCATCGGAATACTGTCGCCCGCAATCAAGCTCTTGGCGTGCAGCTGTTTCTTTAGGTCAACGTTTTCGTGCCGCAGTTTTTTCGATTCGATCGCATTCTTGACCAGAATCAAGGTCTTGTCGATGGAAAGAGGTTTTTCCAAGAAGTCATAGGCGCCCAGTTTGGTGGCGCGCACAGCCGTTTCGATGGTGCCATGTCCCGAAATCATGATCACTTCAGGCGCGGTATCGAGTTCGCGAATTTTTTCCAGCGTCTCCAGGCCATCAATGCCGGGCAGCCAGATATCGAGCAACACCACTTCGTAGTTGTGCTCGCGCCGCAATAGCTTCAGGCATTCTTCACCACTCGCCACGCAAGCGGTTTCGTAGCCTTCGTCTGCCAGTACTCCCTGCAGCGATTCGCGAATGCCGGATTCGTCATCAACCACGAGAATTTTACGCATGTTGAGCTGTGGGAGAGGCGAGCGCAGCTTCGGGAACAACTGGCAACTCCACGATGAAGCGCGCCCCTACTGGCTGGTTCTCCTCCACGCGAATGGATCCGTGGTGCTCTTCGATGACCCGGCTTACGATTGCCAAGCCAAGTCCGGTCCCTCTTTTCCTGGTGGAGAAATAAGGAAGAAACAGTTTTTCCTTCAACTCGCGAGTTACCCCGTGTCCAGTATCGGCGACAGTGATCTCGACTGCATCGCGGCTTGCCACCAGCGATGTCGAAATCTGGATCTCGCGCACCAATGAATCTTGCATAGCTTCGGCAGCATTGTCTACCAGGTTGGCAAGCGCCCGCTTGATCGCTTCCGCGTCCGCCATCACCTTCGGCAGATCGCAAGCAAGCGACCTGTGCACATCGATGCCGTCCAATCTTCCCTGGAACATAGAAAGGGCATTCTCGATCACTTCGTTGATATCCGCCGGATGAGGATTGGACGCGGGAAAGCGAGCCAAAGAGGAGAACTCGTCCACCAATCGGCGAACTGTTTCAACCGCGCCTGCAATCGTTTGAGCGCATGATCGGACGATCTCCAACGAGGCTTGGTCGGGAGTCGTAGCCCGCTCCAGATGGCGCTGAATCCGCTCTGCCGACAGAGCGATCGGCGTGAGCGGATTCTTGATCTCGTGCGCCACTCGGCGTGCCACTTCCCGCCATGCTGCCTGTTTCTGTGCTTTCAGCAGATCAGAGAGATCTTCGAATACGATCACGTATCCCGACTGCTCATGCTGGCGGCGCAGCGTTGCCACGGTCACCGCTACATTCAGTGACGCGCGTTGCAGCGGCATCTCCATTTGGCTGGTTGTCATTCCCATGCGATCAGCGCGGCGAAGCAGCGGCTCCAGGTCCTGCAATACTTCCGGTGGAAATACGTCCGCCAGGCGCGCCCCGCGCAGCATGCGCTTCGCGTCCGCATATCCCTCGGGATGAAAAATGCGCTGCAAAGCTTGGTTCGCGTGCGTGACCGTCCGGCCGGCATCGAGGGATAGAACTCCAGTCGGGATGCTTTCGAGGATCGTCTCCATCTGGCGGCGGCGCTGGTCGAGTTCGGCGTTGGCAGCGCTCACATCGCGACTGGACGCCTCAATCTGCCGCCGGCTAATTTCTAACTCCTCAGCCATCCGGTTGAATGAGCGGACCAGGTCTCCAATTTCGTCGGCAGCGCTTACGTCAATCCGGTAATCAAGACGTCCACGGGAAATTTCCTGCGTCGCCTCCGCCAACGCAGCCAGCGGACGAGTCACCAGTTTCGAGAGAAACAGCGCCAGCCACGTGGTCACGAACAGCACCATCATGGTTAGCAACAGGAGCAGGCCCATGTACGTCTGGCGCACGTGCTTGCGCTCGCGGCTAAGCTGAAGGTAACGCAGTTGGCTGGCTTCAATCTGCTTCACGGTCCTGGAGAACTCCGCCGGGAGCGGGATCGCCACCAGAATCAACCCGTCCTTGCCAACGGGTGCGCTGCCCAATGTGTATTCGGTTTGCGCCCAAACGAAACGTGCAGGTTGACCCGCCGCGGCCTGCGCCAGCGGCAATCGCTCCTTCAAAACCGGCCACAGCGCGGGAGTTCCGAGGCTCGCCTCCTCTACTCCATTTCGTATGGCGAGAGTAAATCCGCCCTGCAGAGTGGGCTCGTGAATCCGAAATTCCTCCACAGTCGCGGCGAATCCATGACCTGCGAAAGCCCTCTGCGTCTCCGGCTCAGCCGCAATGGTAATGGCTTCTGAGCGCGCGTTCTGTGCTGCAAACCCCGCCAGCAGCGAAGCCATGGCGTCCGTATCCGCGCGAACCTCTTCCACCGGAGTGGAAAACCACTTATCGATCGAACGGTTCATCAGCCCATAGGCGAACCAGTACATCACCATGACTGGCACGAATGAAAGCAGGAGTGCGCCCACCACCATTCGCGTGCGGAACTTCGACCCCAGCACTCCCAGACGCCGCTCGGCAAACAGCTTAAGAAGATTGCGCGCCAGCACGAACGTGAGCGCAACAAACAGCAGAGAAATCAGCAGCGAAAGGGCATAAAAAACCACGACCTGCTGGTTGGTATCGGGACGCAGTATGGTTTGATTAAACGCCGTTTGCGAGACCAACACGGCGAACAAAAGAAACACAGCAATCGCAAGCAGCACGATCAGCCGCTTTCGGTTGGAATTTTTCGGAGGTCGGGTTGGAACGTGTTGAGCCACGCGTCAGCAGTCCAGCCCACGCAGGTCATTCACGTTCCGCATGTCTGGATACCGGATTCATTATAGATGCTGGTGAATGCTGGGAACGTGGGAGGAATGCTGAAGGCGTTTCCGGGCTACAAGAACGCCATCGCGGTCGACCGGCTGCCCAGATCAATGCCCGCGAGGACGCCCCGCCAACATCTCCTCCAACATGGCAGGGTAGGCGGCCTTCGGCTGATACGCTCGGTCGAAAGGCAGCGCCTCGCCGCCAGCGCCACGCGAGCGTGAACCCATCCATGAATCCTTGTCCCTGAATCCCCAAGTCGGTATCGCCGTGCAGCCGGCATTGTCCAGGCTTGCTCGGACGATACCGGGATAGACCTCCGCTTGATTGGTTCGACCTTCCATTCGAACCCTTCCACCAGAATCCAACGGTAGAGAAACGTCAAGCTCCGTGATGTGAACTTGTAACCCGAGCGCTGTCAGCCACCAAGACGGTCGGCACAATCCGATAAGTTCTCATGAATCTCGCCCGATGTTTTTGAGCCACTATTCACTTCAGACGAGGCAGGAAGGGTTGTAGAGGACATCCGTCACAAAGGGGCCGTGATTTTCTGCAATAGTTCTTCCCCACGCCCACAATCAGGCCGTGCATTTCGTTGTACACCTGCGTCAGAGCAGTGCGCTTTGACGTGCTCATCGGCGACGGAGGATGCGCGGCTCCGGAAGGGCCCGCGGCCAGATTATGCGTCGAGCATTCGCGAGATCCGGCAATCGGCTCTGCCAGAGGCGCTAGAGCCTGCTCGAGCAGTTCCCGGAGATCTTCATAGCCGGCTTCTTCCGGCAGGATCGCATGCCGCGCTAGAATTCGCCGCGTGTAGGCGTCCACCACGAATACCGGATGATTGCCGGCGTAGAGCAGAATGGAATCGGCTGTCTCCGGGCCAACCCCATTCAACTGCAGCAGGTCTTCCCGAAGCTCGGCCGTAGGCCGTGAAAACAATCGCCGCAATGAACCGTCGTACCTTCGATCCAGAAACGCGATGAAGGTTTTCAGCCGCTCGGCCTTCTGACGAAAGTACCCCGAGGGCCGAAGCAACTTCTCCAGTTCCCCCCAAGGCACGCACCGAAGGCCTTTTACACTGAGCAATTTGGCCGACCGAAGATTCGCCAGAGCCTTTTCCACATTCGTCCAAGCTGTGTTCTGGGTCAGATAAGCGCCCACGATTACTTCGAAGCGCGAGCGCGCCGGCCACCAGTTCTGCGGTCCCCAAGCCTGAAACAGAGTGCGGTAGTAGATCCGGATCTGGTTCTTCCTTGCGCTGTCGAGCAAGATTGCATCTCCCCAGGCCTGAGTGTACCCCGGAGTTTGACGGAGGACAGGTCAACTTCCGAAGGGGCTTCTCGTACTTACCGAAGTGCATGTACTCCGGCCGCAGTTTCCCTGTTTATCTAGAAAAAGGTTCATCTGGCGCGGGTTTCAGGGCTTGGTTCACTCCGTGGTGAAATCAGCGACAAGTCCAAGTACCACGGTAACTGGTACGGTAATCGACTTGCGTTGACAATTTGTGTCAACACGAAGACGCTGCTCTCCTCCCATTGGTAAAAGCGGCGCTTTGTGCAAATGCCGGTCACATCGCCAGGCATCGTTCCACTCGGTGGATAGGAGATCGACGTATGTCTCAACGGCTGGGTGACCTTCTCGTCAAAGAGAAGATCATTACCCCAGAGCAGTTGGAACAAGCGACTAAAGCCCAGAAGGAGCAGAACTGCCGCCTGGGCTCCGCTTTGGTGAAGCTCGGCTTCCTTACAGACGAGGACGTCACCAATTTTCTCTCGCGGCAGTATGGCGTTCCCGCCATCAACCTCTCGTATTTTGAAATCGATCCCGCTGTCGTCAAGTTGATTCCCTTTGAAACCGCCAAGCGATATCAGATCCTTCCTTTGAGCCGCGTGGGCGCGTCTCTCACCATCGCCATGGTCGATCCGACCAATGTTTTTGCCATGGACGATATCAAGTTCATGACTGGCTTCAACATCGAGCCGGTGGTTGCTTCGGAAAGCTCCATTCTCGCGGGCATCGAAAAATCCTACGGCGGCCCCAAAGAGAAGGAAGAAGATCTCGAAACCGTAATGCAGTCGATGTCGGAGATGAATGAAAGCGACGTCGAACTGCAGGCGGAAGAACAGCAGATGGAACTGTCACAGCTGGAAAGAGCTGCTGACGAAGCTCCCGTGGTCAAGCTAGTCAACATCGTGCTCGGCGATGCGGTGAAGCGGGGCGCTAGCGACATCCACATCGAGCCTTACGAAAAGGAGTTTCGCGTCCGTTTCCGCATTGACGGTGTTCTGCAGTCCATCATGTCGCCGCCCATGAAGCTGAAGGACGCCATTACCTCCCGCCTGAAGATCATGGCGAAGCTGGATATCAGCGAGAAGCGCCTCCCGCAAGACGGCCGCATCATGCTGAAAATGAATATTGGCGGCCGCAAGAAGCAGCTCGACTTCCGTGTCAGCACCCTGCCCACACTGTGGGGCGAGAAAATCGTCCTGCGCTTGCTCGACAAAGAAAACCTGCGGCTCGATATGACCAAGCTGGGCTTCGAGCCGGAGTCTTTGGTCAAGTTTGAAAAGGCCATTCTTAAACCTTACGGCATGGTGCTGGTCACAGGTCCTACGGGTTCCGGAAAAACCAACACTCTGTATTCGTCCATCTCGCGTCTCAACCAGCCCGATACAAACATCATGACGGCCGAAGACCCCGTCGAATTTCAGTTGGCTGGCGTCAACCAGGTGCAGATGAAGGAGCAGATCGGATTGAATTTTGCAGCGGCTCTGCGTTCCTTCCTTCGGCAAGATCCCAACATCATTCTGGTCGGCGAAATCCGCGACTTCGAAACCGCAGAAATTGCCATTAAAGCCGCGCTCACCGGCCACCTCGTGCTCTCCACTCTGCATACCAATGGGGCGCCTGAAACCATCACCCGATTGATGAACATGGGAATCGAACCTTTCCTGGTGGCGACGTCAGTCCACTTGATTTGCGCCCAGCGCCTGGTTCGGCGAATTTGCAAGGAATGCGCGGAAGTGGTCGAAGTCCCGGTTCAAACCCTCATCGAAGAAGGATTTTCGCCAGAAGAGGCCAAGACCATCAAGATTCAGAAGGGCAAGGGCTGTGGCATCTGCAATAACACCGGCTACAAAGGCCGCTGCGGATTGTATGAAGTGATGGAAGTGGATGACGAGATCAGGGAACTGGTCCTGGTGGGCGCGTCTGCGGTTGAACTGAAAAAGAAAGCGATCGAACGCGGCATGATTACGCTGCGCCGAAGTGGTTTGATCAAAGTTGCAGCGGGCATGACCACTCTCGAGGAAGTTGCTCGCGAAACCATTCATTGATTCGCGGTCTGAAGGAAGGAAACAATTATGGGTTTGTCGTTAAGCGATCTGCTCAAAAGAATGCTGGAGATGAGCGGCAGTGATCTTCACATCACCACCAACTCGCCTCCTCAGATCCGTGTGCACGGACATCTGGTGCCACTCGATTTGCCGCAGATGACTCCGGCCGAGACCAAACAACTCGCCTACAGCGTCATGACCGATTCGCAGAAGCACCGCTTCGAGGAAAGCCTCGAACTCGACTTCTCTTTCGGATTGAAAGGCCTGGCCCGCTTCCGCGCCAACGTCTTCAACCAGCGCGGCGCCACCGCTGCCGTATTTCGTCTGATTCCGTTTGAGATCAAGTCTTTCAATCAGCTAGGCCTGCCTCCGGTGGTCAGCAAGCTTTGCGACAAACCGCGCGGCCTGGTGCTGGTGACGGGTCCGACCGGCTCTGGTAAATCCACAACCCTCGCCGCCATGATCGACAAAATTAACAGCGAGCGGCACGATCACATCCTCACCATTGAGGATCCGATCGAGTTCGTGCACATGAACAAGAACTGCGTGGTCAACCAGCGCGAACTGCATGCCGATACCAGGAGCTTTACCGACGCCTTGCGCGCCGCCCTCCGGGAAGATCCCGACGTCGTGCTCATCGGTGAAATGCGCGATTTGGAAACCATAGAATCGGCCCTCCGTATTGCGGAAACCGGCCACTTGACTTTCGGCACCTTGCATACCAATTCGGCTACCTCCACCATCAACCGCATCATCGACGTCTTTCCGGCTCACCAGCAGCCGCAGATTCGTGCTCAGCTCTCGCTGGTTTTGGAAGGGGTCATGTGCCAAACCCTTCTGCCAACGGTGAACGGCAAGGGTCGAATCATGATTATGGAGATCCTTATCCCCAACCCCGCGGTCCGCAACCTGATTCGCGAGGACAAAATTCACCAGGTCTATTCGGCCATGCAGTCCGGGCAAGACAAGTTCGGTATGCAAACGTTTAATCAAGCCTTGGCCACGGCCTATTTGCAGAAGCAGGTTTCGCTGGAGACGGCTCTGCAGCGGTCCAGCAATCCGGACGAGTTGCAGGAAATGATTAATCGCGGCGCCAGCTTGACAAACCGAGGCGGAGCCTCCGGGGCAAGCATGGCGCGAGGAGCGTCGAAGGGTTAGAGGCATTGAGAGCGACGCCAACATGCACGATCGGCCAGTTGGGCCGCAAAGCAATTCAGCAATCAGCGACCACGAGTTGAGGAGAGGTTAACCACATGCCAGTTTTCACATTTTCCGGCAAGGATGCCTCCGGAGAGAAGGTTTCCGGAGAACGCAATGCGCCCAACAAAGAGGCGCTTGGACAGCAGTTGCGACGCGAGCGAATTGTTCCCGGGGCCATCCGGGAAAAAGGCAAAGAGTTTTCCCTGCCCACCTTCGGATCCAGCAAGGTCAAGACCAAGGACATCGCGATCTTCTTTCGCCAGTTCTCGGTCATGATCGATGCTGGCTTGCCGCTGGTGCAGTGCCTTGAAATTCTGGCTGCGAACCAGGAGAACCAGGCTTTCCAAAAGACGCTGACCGGCGTCCGCACCACCGTAGAAGGCGGTGCGACTCTGGCCAACGCCATGCGCCAGTACCCCATCGTCTTCGATGACCTCACCACCAACATGATTGAGGCTGGCGAAACGGGCGGTATTCTGGACATCATTCTGCAGCGCCTGGCAACGTATGTAGAAAAAGCCGTGCGCTTGAAATCCGCCGTCAAGTCAGCCCTGATCTATCCCATCTCCGTTGTGAGCATCGCGACTCTGATCGTCGGCGCGCTGCTCAAGTGGGTGGTGCCCATCTTTGCCAATCTGTTCGCTGGCCTGGGAGTTGCCCTCCCGCTCCCCACGCGCATCGTCATGGGATTGAGCGCGTTCGTGCAGAACTTCTGGTGGGTTGTCATCGGGGCCGTGATCGGCCTGATCTTCGGCATCAAGCAAATCCGCAAGCACCCGCAAGGCCGCTATTACTTCGACAAGATGCTGCTCAAGTTGCCAGTCATCGGTACGCTGTTGCGGAAGATTGCCGTAGGACGTTTTACTCGTACCCTGGGCACCTTGATCACTTCGGGCGTGCCCATCTTGGAAGGTTTGGCCATCACCGCAAAGACTTCCGGCAACGCCGTTCTCGAAGAAGCGTTGATGAAGGTGCGGAAAGCCATCGAAGAGGGCCGAACGATCGTCGATCCCCTCCGGGAATGCGGCGTGTTTCCCAACATGGTC
Organism: Candidatus Sulfotelmatobacter sp.; assembly: GCA_049519055.1. Classification (GTDB taxonomy): domain Bacteria; phylum Acidobacteriota; class Terriglobia; order Terriglobales; family Acidobacteriaceae; genus Sulfotelmatobacter. The sequence continues at coordinate 84,210 of JBEKRE010000007.1, forward strand.
ACCCAGATGATCGGAGTCGGCGAAGCCACCGGCGCCATGGACAACATGCTGCAGAAGATCGCTGACTTCTACGAAGAAGAAGTGGATGCGGCTACCAAGGACATGTTGGCCATGCTGGAACCCCTGATCATCAGCACTCTGGGACTTGCGATCGGCGGCATTGTGATAGCGCTCTACATGCCATTATTCGCCATGATCGCCAAGCTGGCAGGCTAGCACAACGCTCCAGGAGCCGCTGCTTCTCTCTCTGAAACGGCTCCTGGCTTCTAAAAAGCCGTGGGCGGACAGAGGCGGGTTCGCCAAATCAAAATCCGCAGCTGGATATTTTTCCAGATTTATCAGGACCTGAATGCAATCGACGTTCGATGAGCGGAGTTGGCTAGCCTGGTTGGTAAAAGCGCGCATTCTGATCCTCACCTTTCTGCTCGCCATCCAGCTGGCCGTGGCCCACCTTGCACCCGCTTCACTGCCTCTGCGTCTTTTCTTAAGCACGATCGCTCTGTGGTTCGGCCTATCGATCTTCTGTGCCCTGTTGCTTTCCTTCTGGCAAGAGCACCGTTTGCAGGCTCTGTTACAGGTCCTGACCGACCTGGTTTTCGTCAGCCTGATCGTGCATCAGACCGGAGGCTGGGACAGTTCCCTGAATTTTCTCTATCCACTGGTCATTATCGTAGCCAGCATCCTCCTTCCCCGGGTTTGGGCGCAACTGGTCGCTGCCCTAGCATTCATTCTTTACGGAACTGTAATTGAACTCAACTACTACGGTGTCGTGACGTCCTACTGCACGACTCATCCAGAACTGAAAACGCTGCAGGCAATCATTTTCGTAAACCTGTTTGCCTATTTGGCGGTCGCCTACCTCGCTGGCCTGCTGACTACCAAGTTGCGTCAGGCGCGGGTGCAATTGAAACACGCCAGTGGCGCTCTGGAGAACCTTCAGATTCTCCATGAAAATATTATTCAATCCATCAGCAGCGGATTGATCACTACCGGTCTCGATGGCCACATCACCCTCGCGAACAGCGCGGCGCTGAAACTTATCGAGCGTACGCCGGGTCAGTTGTTGGGAACGCCGGTCAGTAAATTATTTCTGGACGCGCTACCAAACGCGGAATCACAGGAACACGCCGAAGTTCGATTCGACGCTGCGAATGGCTTCCGCAAAACGCTGCGAGTCCGAGTCGCCACCTTGAACGTGCCGGAGCGCGGTGCGATTGGATACGTCTACGCCTTCGACGACCTCACCGAGATCCGCCGCCTGGAGCGGGAAGTCCGCATGCAGGACCGCCTAGCCGCGGTCGGCCGCCTCGCTGCCGCCATCGCCCACGAGATCCGCAACCCGCTCACTTCCATCGCGGGCTCGGTCAGCATGCTCTCCGGTGTTCCTGATATGAGCTCTGAACATCGCCAACTGCTTGACATCGTCACCCGCGAATCGCAGCGGCTCAACGGGATCATCACGGATTTTCTGGCCTATTCTCGCGGCAAACAGTATCGCTTCGGGAAGACCGACCTTATTCCATTGTTAGAAGACACTCTTACCTTAATGCGGCACCGCATGGCCGCGGAAAGTGCCGGTATCAAAATTGAAAACCGATTTTCCATTCGCGAAGCCTGGTGCCTTGCTGACGGCGACAAAATCAAACAGGTTTTCTGGAACTTCAGTGAGAACGCTGTGCGGGCCATGCGCAGCGGCGGCACACTCCAGGTCAGCATTGAAAGTCTGGGCGACGACTGGCAGGTGAGCTTTGCCGACACCGGAACCGGCATGTCTCCGCAGCAGACGGAAAAAATTTTCGAACCCTTCCAATCAAGCTTCGAGGGTGGAACCGGTCTCGGCTTGGCGGTCGTCTACCAGATCGTGCAGGCGCACGAAGGCAAGGTTTGGGCGCGCTCTAAGCCCGGGCAGGGAACCACTTTCGTGTTGAGGCTCCGGCGTCTCGACGCAGAACGAGCCGCGACCGGCTCGCACAAAGCTGAAAACGCGGCTCCATCTCCGGTGCCGAGAGCTGAGCCCCCGCAACTGGCGGCTGCAGCGGAAGGGAGGCGGCATGGCTAACATTCTGGTCTGCGACGACGAACGCTCCATCTGCGAAATGCTCGACATTGCCTTGCGCCGCGAAGGACACCGCGTTGAAACCGTTCAATCCGGCCAGGCTGCCAAAAGTAAAATTGATGGCGCTCTCTATGATGTCATCATCACCGACATCAAGATGCCAAACATCGACGGCATCGAAGTCCTTCGCCACGCCCATCGCGTTTCTCCCGATTCTCCGGTAATCCTGATCACTGCGGTCGATGACTACGAAGCCGCCGTGGAAGCGGTAAAAGCGGGGGGAGCGTCCGATTACATTCGCAAGAGCCCCGGCCTGGTTGACGAAATCAAGCTCGCAATCAGCCGTGTGCTGGAAAAACTCACTCTGAGCAAACAGAATTTTGCCCTACGACGTGACGCCGCCTCGCACAATTCGCTCGACAACATCATCGGCTCCAGTCCGGCGATGGAAAAACTCAAGCTGACCGTTCGCACCGTCGCATCCACCGCCAGCACCGTCCTGATTCACGGTGAAAGTGGGACGGGTAAAGAGCTGGTGGCGCGCGCTGTCCACATCTGTTCGCCGCGTGCCACCGAACCGTTTGTTTCCGTGAACTGCGGCGCATTTCCGGAAACTTTGCTGGAGAGCGAACTCTTCGGCTATTTGAAGGGAGCCTTTACCGGAGCTACGCAGAACAAACGCGGCCTATTCGAAGTAGCCGGTGGCGGCACGATCTTTCTCGACGAAATCAGTGAGATGACGCTGGCCATGCAGGTGAAATTGCTTCGCGTTTTGCAGGAACGCAGCGTGCGGCCCGTGGGCGGCACGAGTGAGATTTCCATTGATGTGCGGGTCATCGCCGCCACGAACCGCGATCTCGACAAAGCTGTCGCCGAAAATCTCTTCCGCGAGGATCTCTACTACCGCCTCAGCGTGATTCCCATCCGCGTGCCTGACTTGCGCGAGCGTCGCGAAGACATCCCTTTATTGGCAAATCATTTTCTGAAAAAATACGCGGCGGCGGCAAACCGAAGCATCCTACGCCTGCACCAGGATTCGCTGGGCGCCCTCTGTGATTACGAGTGGCCCGGCAATGTCCGCCAGCTCGAAAACACCATCGAGCGCGCCGTCGCTCTTGAGATGACCAACGAGCTGCACGTCGAACTGCCGGCCGAACGTCCCAAAGCACGCGCCGCGGCCGCGGGAGTTGCGGGAGGCACATTCGATGTGGCGCCAGGGGCAGTCTTGCCTGAAGGCGTGGGCATGGAGGGTTACGTCGCAAGCATCGAGCGCACCCTGCTGCAAACCGCGCTGGACCGCTCAAACGGCGTGCAAACCAAGGCTGCCGATCTGCTCAGCATCTCCTACCGCTCGTTCCGCCATTTGATGAAGAAGTACGAACTGTAGAAAGCTTTTAGCGGCTAGCTCTTCTGACTAAGCCATTGCAAAAGAGCTAGCGCTAGAAGCTAGGAGCTACCCTTCTTCAACTGTTGCTTCCACCCCAACACCCGGGCCTTGGCTCCCTCAGCCTCAGCCTCCGGAATCATCCCTTTTCTCTGATAAAGCACCGACAAGCTGGTGTGGGCGAGCACATCATCGGCATCCAATTCTGTAATCTTCTGGGCCACTGCGATCGCTTCGTCGTAGCGCTGCAAATCCTGCAGCGCCCGCGCCAATCCGTGCATAGCCTCGGTAAAACTAGGATCCGCGGCAATCGATTCCCGGTACGCGGTGACAGCCTCTTCCAACTTCCCGTCGCCCATCAGGTCAAGCGCAGCATAGTAGTGATCCTCGGCCTTCTGGCGGGCGTTTGCGTCGGACATGGCAGGAATTCCCTGGCGGAGACAGGATTCTAACATGGATAGAGTTTCTGGTTTTCGGTTGGGATGCCAACCAGTCCTGCATCCACGTCTCCCGTTTCGACCCTTGGGGCATTCCTGAGAGCTGAGTGCTGAGAGCTGCCACTGCCACTGCCTTTGCTATCATGCTCACATGCGCTATCCGCTCCGCTTCTTATGGAACGCCACCAAAGGCCATCGCCTGGCTCCCTGGCGCAGTCCCTATCTGCTGTGGCGCATCGAGACCTACTGCGGCGTCAAGATGACGCAAATCGGTTTCCTGGAGTTTTGGGACTTTCTCTGGCGGGAACGCACAAATCTTTGGCGCTTTCTCAAGTGGACGGCTGAGATGGAGGGTTACGCTCACCCCAAGCCGAAAAATTCGTAAGTTTCAAGGTTTCATGTTTCGAGGTTTTACTTCTACCACGCGCGAAACTCTGAAACCTTGAAATCTGCTCTACGCGCCCTTGCCTGCAGCGGCAGCGCCACCCAGGATGATGCTCACATCCGTTCCTTTACCAGCGCCCGTCAATTGCGCTGCGGCTCCGCGGTTGGCCGCAATTTCAAGAAACCCCATGCTGCCCAGAACGCCGAACACCTCTCCCGGCGCGCCCTCGGCATAAGCATTGTGAATTTCTGTAATCTCTCGGCTTCCCACGACAATCTTGAACCCGCCGGCTGCGGCTCCAAAAAGCATGGGTGCATCCTGCGGCGTGATGTTGGTAATCAGATTTCCAAACCGGTCGACCTTCAGCACCACTCCGCGCAACTGGTTTTCATCGACGGCCTTCGGCTTTGGTGCCGAAAAGCGCACGTATTCCTCAACCTCTTCGCCAAACTTTAACGTATCCACTTCTTTTGCCAGGTATGCCGCCACCGGCGCGAAAATATCTCGCGCATGAAACGTGTTGCTTACCGGCTGCAGAAAATAATGCTGGGAAGTAATGTGGCGCACGTGCATTCGCTCTTCGCGTGCGTAAACCAGCGACAGCACGCCATTGTCGGGCGCAACAAAGTGATACTTATCGCTCGAGGCCAGGATAGGCCGCCGCGCCGTACCCACTCCCGGATCCACCACCACCACATGCACCGTTCGCGTGGGGAAATAGGAATACGCCTGCGAAATGGTCAGCGCCCCATCCAGCACATCGAAAGCCTGCACCGAATGGCAGATATCGACGATCTGCGCCTCCGGCACAATATCCAGAATCACGCCCTTCATGACGCCTACAAAATGATCGTTCGAGCCGAAGTCGGTGGTCAGAGTGATAATCGGACGGTACGCCAAAATTACCTCGCGGATGGAAGACAGAAACTTCCCGGTGATTCGAAACTAATTCCTGGGTAGCTAGTCAGTCAAGGAACGGAGGTAATAATGAAGAAGGGGCCAGTGTTCAGTGATCAGTAGCTGATCAGGTTCTTACTGACCACTAGCCACCGACCACTGTTACTCAATATGAATATCGCCCGATCCCGTGCGCACCGTCAGCAGCGGCCCGCCACCATGAACTTTGCCGATGATCTGCTTGCGCGTCTCCTGCACTCGCCCTTGCACCGTCATCGTGATCGCAGGACCGACGTCCACTGCGCCGGAACCTGTGGCAAGGTTGGCATCGAATGCCGCGTTCGCGGGCAAGCGGACGTGCACATTCCCCGAACCCGTGCGGATTTCCCACGCACCGGTTGGCGTGCCCTCGCCCGTGATATCGCCGCTTCCTGCCTCCGCGTGAAACCCACCCTGCATGCCGCGAGCCGTAATGTTTCCCGACCCGGTATGCAGATCAACATCTCCTGCTCCCGTTTCTTCCACCTCGATATCACCACTGCCCGCACCGCCTCGCACCGCACCCGTGATCTCGCGTGCCCGTACATTGCCCGAACCCGTGTGCAAACGAATCTCTCCCGTAATCCGCGACAGCTTCATGTCTCCCGATCCGCTCTGCAAATCGGCGTTCCCATGGGTCCCCTCAATCATCTGATCTCCCGAGCCGCTGTGCGTGCGAATCCTCGTATCCGCCGGCACGACAATTTCATAATCCACCGATATGTCGTGCGCGTTTACATAATCGACGCGGATATTGTTCCCCTCCTGCCGCACCGGAGGATGCTGTTCAATGTCGCTTACATCAGTATGCCGGTTTCCAAACAGCCAGTGATCCCCGACGAATATCTTGCCGTGAATGGAAACCGATCCCGACGGTCCGTTTCGTACAATGATGTCCCCGGAGCGAGTTTCCACTTCCAGATCCACCGGCCCGCTCACCTGAAACGTCCGATCGAACGTCCCCTGTGGCGTAGAAGCGAAAGCCGCGGCGGAAAACAGAAACAACCCTACCGCAATTGTGAGAACTGGGACCCGATTCCGAACCCTCTCGCTGATTCTGGAAGGGCACTGGTGGTTCATGCGCAAATCGCTCCTTTTTGAATTGTTCAAACCGCTTTTCCTACTGCAGCACGACCTGATCCCCCTCTTTCAGCCCGCTCAGCACTTCCGTCTTGGCACCATTCGAGATTCCGATGTTCACCGCAATCTTGTCTTTACCTTCCTTCCCCTTCGGATCAGGAATCTCCACCGATGCCTTCTTATCCTTGTCGTAAAGAATGGCGCCCTCGGGAATCTGCAGCACGTTCTTGTGTTCCTCGAGAATAATTTCTGCATTGGCCGTCATCTCGGCCTTCAGTTCGCCGCCCGGATTCTGAATTGAAACCCGCACTTCAAAGGTAGTGACGTTATCCTTCTCCACGCCCATCGGAGAGATCTTCGTCACCTTGCCGGTAAAAGTCTTGTCCTTAAACGATTCCACTTTAATCCGCGCCGGCTGACCGAGATACACCTTGCCAATATCGCTCTCGTCCACCTTGCCCTTCACATAGACTTCGCTGGTATCGCCCAGCGTCATGACCAGCGTCGCCGAAGATCCCAATACCAGAATCGAACTCACCGCGTCGCCCATTTCCACATCACGCGAGAGCACAATGCCATCGATCGGCGAAACAATGTCGGTATAGCTGAGCTGCTCCTCCAACTGCATGAGATTGGCGCGATCCTGCGCCACCTGCGCCTTGGACTGCGCAATCTTCGCCTTCAGCACCGTCACCTGCGCCTTGGCCACATTCTGTTTATTCAACGACATCTCATAGTTCTTCTCGGCGTCGTCGAGGGCGGAAGCCGACACCACTCCATCCTTCGCCATGCCTTCCGCGCGGTCGTAAGCGCGCTTCAGCAGCGGCACGTCCGGCCCTTCCGCGTCCACCTTGGCGCGTTCGAAGTCGGCCTGCGAACTGGCAAGGTTGGCCTCGGCCGCATCCAAAGCGGCGCGCGATTGCGCTACCTGCGCCTCAATCTCCACCTTGTCCAGTTGCGCCAGCAGCTGACCCTTTTTCACTCGATCGCCGTAATCCACCAGCAGTTTCTTCACAATACCGCTGGCCTTCGACTTCACCTCGACCTTCGTGATCGGCGTAACCTTGCCCGTCGCCACCACGCTTTTCGCCAGGTCGCCTTTTTCCACCTTCGCCAGCTTTGTGGGATCAATCTTCGTCCCGCCTCGCGTGGCCGCGAACACCCCGATCGCAATCAGCAGGACGATCGCCAGCCCAATGCCGCCATAAATAAACAGTCTGCGACGCTTCTTCTTATTATTTCCGTTTCCGTTCACAACCGCCTCCTGAATACGAGCTGGAAATGCAGCCGCCCCTTGTCTGGTTACTATTACGCGCCTGCAAAGGAATTTGTTCCAGACATTCAAACCTGACTGGAATGACGCCCCTAGGCGATTGCAGCCTAACTTGTTCTCCCAGTTAGACCGTCAACCCCTTGAAAGGGTAGCGCATTCCGAGTTCAAATTCCGGAATCCGCGCCCGCTCCGCCGGCCTATCCGGGATTGCGGAAGAGAATCCAGTCCATCGCCCCGGTTTTGCAGTGCTAGAATTACCCATCCATGATCGCCTTCGTGCTGCTCCGGGTGCTTTTGATCCTTCTCCTGGTGGCGGCAAATGCGTTTTTCGCGGCTGCCGAGTTTGCCCTGGTCAGCATTCGCGACACCAGAATTCAGCAACTCATCTCCTCCGGCCGCATCGGCGCCCGCATCGTGCAACGCCTCCATCAGCACCTCGATGAAGTCGTCAACGGCGTGCAACTCGGCATCACCATGGTCAGCCTTACCCTGGGCTGGATCGGTGAACCCATGGTCGCCCAACTGGTGGGATCACTTCGCTTTGTCCAAGAGATCCCGCATGCCGCTGTCTACGCCCACGGCATCGCCATCGTCATCGCCTTCAGCTTGATCACCTACCTGCACGTCCTCCTGGGTGAACTCGTTCCCAAGACTCTGGCCCTCCAGCGTGCCGAGCAGATTGCCCTCGCCGTGGCCGCTCCCATGGAAGCGTTCCTCACCATCACCCGCCCTTTGCTTTTTTTCATGCGCCGCTCCGGCGGCCTCGTACTGAGGCTTTTCGGTGCGCGCGAAACCCGCCGCGGCGGCGCCGTTCACTCTCCCGACGAACTCAAGCTCATCGTCACCGCCAGTCGTCAGTTCGGCCAGATTCCGGCCTCGCAAGAGGAAATGATCCACAACGCCATCGAACTCGACAGCATCACCGTCCGCGAAGTCATGGTGGCCCGTCCGGATATTTTTTCCCTGCCCTCCGATCTCATCCTCGATGAGGCTCTCAATCGCGTCGTCGAAGGCCAGCACTCGCGCATTCCGGTCTACGATCCCCAACGCGGTCCGGAACACATCGTCGGCGTCCTTTATTACAAAGAACTCGTTCGCTGGGTGCGCCTCCGGCTGGTGAATCTCGGCCAACCCTTGGCCTCGCGCATAGCCCGCACGCAAATCGGCCAGATCATGCACGATGTCCTCGTCGTTCCCGAAACCAAAGTCTTGTCGGAACTGCTGGATGAATTCAAACAGCGGCGCCGCCACCTCGCTGTCGTGGTCGACGAGTACGGCTCAACCGCCGGCGTAATCACGGTCGAGGACATCCTCGAACAACTCGTCGGCGACATCGAAGACGAATTCGACGTCTCCCCGCCGGAGCCCGCCTTGGCAGACGAGTCCGTCCTGCTGCTCGAAGGCTCGGTAAATATTCTCGACCTCGAGACCCAACACGGCCTCCTTCTTCCTCGCGACGCCGGCTTCGAAACCCTCGCCGGATTCGTCCTGGCCCGCCTGCAACGCATCCCGTATCTCGGAGAGTCTTTTACGTACGAAGGCCATCGTTATACCGTGGAAGAAATGGAAGCTCACCGCATCGCCAAAGTGAAAATCGAAAAGATAGAAAATGCCGAAAACAAACCAGAGCCCGCCAAGCAGGCCGGAGATTGATGATGCGACTTCTGGCTTCCGACTTCCGGCTCCCGAACTCACGCCATGTGGAGATCCCGCGTCACGGATTCGTCCGCAAAGAAACTTTTCTTCAGGGCCGGAAGCCGGATGCCGGAAGCCGGGAGCCGCTCTAGCTCATGCACCTACTCTTCCAACGCGTCCTCTACACCCTGCCAGTAATCTGGCTGGTAGTAAGCCTCGTGTTCCTCCTCATCCACTTAGTCCCCGGAGACCCCATCCAGCAAATGCTGGGCGAAGGCGCGCCGCCCGTCGATATCCAAGCCACCCGCCACGCCTACGGTCTGGACGCCCCGATTGGCGAGCAATACATGCACTACTGGAAGGGTGTCCTCCACGGCGACCTCGGCCCCTCCTTCCGCTACAACCAAAGCGTGACGCGCCTGCTCGCCCAGCGCTATCCTTACACCCTGCAACTCACGCTGGCATCGCTCATCGTAGCCATCATCTTGTCGATCCCGGCTGGCGTCCGCTCTGCCCAGCGCCGCAACCGTTGGGACGATCGCCTGCTCTCTGTCGTCAGCCTCTTCGGCCTGTCGTTTCCCAACTTCGCGCTCGGCCCCATCCTCATTCTTCTTTTCGCCATTAAGCTGGGATGGCTTCCCGTCTCCGGTGCCGGCTCCTTCGCCAACCTCATCCTGCCCGCCGTCACCATGGGCGGCGCCCTCGCCGCAATCCTCACCCGCATGGTCCGCACCTCCATGCTCGAAGAACTCAGCCAGGACTACATCCGCACCGCCCGCGCCAAAGGCCTGCCCGAGCGCACCGTCGTCTACCGCCATGCCCTGCGCAACGCCATGGTCCCCATCATCACCGTTCTGGGTCTGCAATTCGGCGCGCTGCTCGCAGGCGCAATCGTGACCGAAACCATCTTCTCCTGGCCCGGCATCGGCCGCCTCACGATCCAAGCCATCTCCAATCGCGATTACTATCTGGTGCAAGGTTGTATCCTGGCGATTGGATTAACGTACGTCGCCGTAAACTTCCTGACAGACCTGCTGTACTCGGTGGCGAACCCGAGGATACGACAGTAGGTCCCATGCCCGGTTTTACACCGCCGCAAGGTTCATTCATCACAGCCATCCGAACCTAAATTTGTCATCCTGAGCCCCGCGGGCTCGGCTGCGGCCGGGGACTACCACGCCAAGGGCCTATGTAGTTCGTCTACATCATGACGAACCGCTCGAAGATCCTGTACACCGGCGTCACCAACAACCTCATGCGCAGGTTGCGAGAACAGAAAACAGGAATCAGCTCGGGATTTACTGCAAAATACAAGCTTGACCGCCTCGTTCACTTCGAGCGTTTCGAAGACGTCCGCAACGCAATCGAACGCGAGAAACGCATCAAGGGCTGGCTGCGAATCAAGAAAATAGCCCTCCTCGCGTCAATGAATCCTTCTTGGAAAGATCTGAGCGCGGAATGGTACGAGCGTCATCAGTACCAACAGCGCAGCGCGTAGGCACTCGACTGGCCTTTTTTAAAGCAATTCACCGAGCCCACCCACGCTAAACTACCCCTGGGAATCTAGCGATTTGGGTCGTAGTAGCGATTCTGAGCGGGCGCGGAGCGAAGCACAAACGGAACGCCCCGGGGAGCATTTTGGCTCACCGTGTTTTGCAGGTCGAGAGCTTCGAGCGGAATGTGGCTGCGTGTGCCATCAGCGCTAATGTATTCGAGATAAGCGTCGGCGACCCAGTAGTCGATCACGGCATAGCTGGCGCCGTTGTTCAGCACCAGCAGGAAAACGCCCCTCCCCGGAGCCTGGTTGTCGGTCGCCCCGCCGACCATGACTCCGGGTGGCGCCGGCGAATTTCCCGCCGCGGTGCCGTCATCCGGTGGGTTGGCGGGCGGGACCGCGAACATTTCCGATTGCATGAGCTCCTGGGAATTCAGGATGTCGCCGAGATCGAGCGAGTCCCCGCCGAAGCCCAAACCAAGAGAGTCAAACTCACCAAAGCAGCAAAGCAGCGGCACGAATGGTTCGAAGAAGCAGGCTTGGGTCACACCGTTGAAGAAGCATCCCGAGGAAGAAAACCGGTGAAAGCGGTTGTAGGAGGAACTGCGATGAAGGCGCATCGCGGGAGAAACGAAAGAAGCTTGGCCGCGCGGGACTAGCGGCGGAGACCAGAAAAGGGTGGAAGGGATCCGCAAAATGGATTGGGTGCCAGCCGTCGTGGGGACGTTCCAAAGACTTGACCGCCCACGGGCAGAAGGGTCCGAAGTAGAAGACGCTGCGGATCCCACACGCCGGCCCGAGTGCTTATCGAAACCAAAGTGCCGCCACCCGAAGCGCCCACCCGAGTGGCTCCCGTCGGAATGGCTGCCGGAAGCGTGACCACCACCAAAGTGTCCACCCCCGGAGTGGCCGCCTCCGCCCCCGTGTTGCGCCTCTAGTGTGCCGAGGAGCCAGATTACGCACAGCAAACCTGGAAGGATGCGCAACGGTTGCAGAAGGAAGGCAGTTCGAGTGGCCATGGCCTCCCACCCCAGTGAATTGGCTCCAGTTTACTCCCCTCCGGAGTAGCCGGGGTGAAAAAGAACTCTGGTCGCGTGCCCCGTCGCTCGCGTTCTTTGCGAAGGGTGGGGAGCACGCAGTGTGGTTTGCCTTACGTAGCGGCGGAACCTTACACCTTATGTTGTGAGGCTCGGGAAGCAATCGAAAATGCGGAAGGCGGGACATGCTCGCCCCGCCTGGTGTTCAATCCAATCACGCCGCCTGCATCATCTTCTTCATCCGTTCTTTCATCACCTCGGGCGACACATCTTCCACGTGAGTAGCAATGCCCCACAGATGCCCGAAGGGATCTTGAATGAAGCCCGACCGATCTCCGTAAAACTGATCCTCAACCGGCTTCAGGATTTTCGCTCCTCCCGCCGCCGCTTTCTCGACCACGCGATCGACGTCGGGGAGGTATACATACAGGCTCACCGGGCTCGCGCCAATGGTGTCCGCGCTGGTGTGTCCCTGCCCCATGCTGGGATTTTCGTCGGCCAGCATGATATGTGAGTTGCCGATCTTCAACTCGGCGTGACCGACCTTGCCATCCGGGCCGTTCATGCGGACGGTTTCAGTCGCGTCAAAAACCTTCTTGTAGTATTCAATGGCTTGGGCCGCCCCCTTGATGATCAGGTACGGCGTGATGGTGTTATAGTCTTTGGGAATGTACGAGACTTTGCTCATGATTTTTCTCCTCAGAATGCAGGCTAAGTGTGGAGGGTTGAGGCGCGCACGCGGACCCATAATGCAGTCCCAGCATCCCATATGAGAACACAATTGGTGAGTGATCTCAAGGGCAGCTTCCAGGCTTCGCCGCGTCGAGTTTTCCCCCGCCACTCAGTTCATCCACCACTGAAGAGCCACCCCCAGACTTGTCATCCTGAACCCCGCGTGCTCCAGCGCCGCCGGGAGCCGCCACGCGAAGGACCTATGTATTTTGTCGCAATACTTCTCGAGGCGCACGACAGTCCACCGCCACGCCCTGCGCCAACGCCACGATCCCAATCATCGCAGTCTTGGGCGTGCAGTTCGGCGCACGGCTAGCCGGCCGCAATCGTAACCGAAACCATCTCGAACCGCCATATTACTATCTGGTCCAGGCTACATCCTGGCGGTTGGAATGAAGTACGTCGCCGTAAACTTTCTAACGGACTGCCGTCGGCCCTATCGGAATGTCCACCGCATCATCGTGACATCTAACCTTGCCATCCCTTCGCAATTAGCCCATTATGGTCAAGGCGGAGGGAGTAGAGCTCTCCCGGAGCAAAACGGATGTAAGTCCCTTGTTCTCTGGATTTTGACCGCTAAGATCTTTGCCATCTAGATTTGCAGACACTTTCTGTGAACCCCGCGCCCAGCAGGCCTTTCAGAGGGGAGGGCAGAGGAGATATTACGCGCGCTGGCGAAAATCGCGCTCCCGCACGGTGCCTCGCAAGCAGTTGCAAGCAGAATTATTACGGCCAGAAATTCACAGACTAACTTGTCCACCGCCACCATCTCGTTCCGTCGTCGGGTCACAGGAAATGCGCGCCACAACCCTCTGGCCGCAACAGGCGTCGTGCTGGTCATCATCTTCGTGATCTTCGCCCTGTTCGCTCCCTGGATCGCCCCGCAGGATCCCGCCTCCATCAACCTTCCCGCGCGACTCGACGCTCCATCGCGCGCCCATTGGTTTGGCACCGACGAACTGGGCCGCGACATCTTTTCCCGTATCGTCTACGGCTCGCGCATCTCCATGGTCGTCGGAAGCTGCGTCGTCCTGACCTCGCTGGTTCTCGGCCTCATCATCGGCTCCATCGCCGGTTACTACGGGGGAGGCATCGACCGCTTCGTCAACGTCGTCCTGATGAATGCGTTCCTCTCGTTCCCTGGAATTCTTCTCGCCATTGCGTTCGTCGCTTTTCGCGGTCCCGGCATCTTCAATCTAGTTCTTGCACTCTCCCTGGGCGGATGGGTCGGCTACGCTCGTCTGGTTCGCGGACAGGTCCTCGCCGCGCGTGAGCGCGAATTCGTTGAGGCGGCACGTGCCCTGGGCGCGAGCGATCTGCGTATCATCGTCCGCCACATTCTGCCGAACATCATTCAGCCGGTCATTGTGCAAGCGGCCATCGGCATGGCCGGAGCCATTCTCGCCGAAGCCACCATGAGCTTTCTCGGGCTCGGTGTGCCTCCCCCAACCGCCAGCTGGGGAGCCATGCTCAACGACGGCCGCGCCCATCTGTTCGACGCTCCCCATCTAGTACTGTTTCCCGCGCTCGCCGTGATGCTGGCGGTGCTCTCGTTCAACTTCATCGGCGACGCCCTGCGCGATTACCTCGACCCCCGCTCGCGCATCGAAGTCGGACTCTAAACCCACCTGCAAGCTCCTCAAAGCACGGTGTTTACATTTCTTGACAAATATCGCATATTGCAATACAAATATCTCTATTTGCTATATGAAACTGGGCGAGAAAATTCATTACCTGCGCGAGGTCGAAGGTTCCCTGCGTGGCCTGGGCCGTCCCATGACACAGCAGGAGATTGTGAAGGCGGTTCGTCAGGAGCTGCGCAAGAGCATCAGCCAGTCCTACTTGTCACAGATCGAAAGCGGCGCGCGCCGCCACATGACGCAGTCCTCGCGGGCGTTGTTAGCGAAGTTCTTTAAGGTACATCCCGGTTTTCTGGTGGATGACCCGCAGGGTTATCACACCGAGCTGACCTCGGATTTACGGACCGTCGAGGGGCAGCTTGATGTCTGGCTGCTGCAAGGTTCGGAGCGTTTTGTCAGCGATCCGGAGGTAAGCGAGGTTCTGATCAAGGCTGCGCGCGAGAAAGATACGCGCCGTTGTTTGCTACTGCTGGGCGCGATTCTGGATACGCCCGGCTTGGCCGAGCGGTTGTTGGAAGCATTACGACCGGACTTGATGGCGATGGCGGGCAGGCACGGCGACGGGCGTCGCGGCGCGAGCCCCGCTCATGGAAGAGGGCTGGAAGGGAGGCGAACTCGGTGAACCACACCATGACATGGGCCGATTTTTATCTGATCTGTTTTGCCGTCGGCTTCTGCCTGAGCTTCTTTTCATTTGTGTGGGGAGGCGCGCGCACCGGCCGATTGCATCTGCCGCACTTCCGCGGGCACGTGGGCGGGTCGCATCTTCCCCCGGCGAGTAGTTCAGCGGGACATGCCCCGGTCGCCGCGGGTCACGCTCCGACCGGAACGAACCAGGCAGGAACGCAGGCCGCCGCGCAGAGCGCTGGTGTCTCGCCCTTCAACTTCGTGACGCTCACAGCGTTCCTGGCCTGGTTTGGCGGGACCGGATATTTGCTCACGCGCTACTCCGGAGTCTGGGTTGGCTTCGGGTTGCTGGCTTCCATCACCAGCGGTCTCGTCGGCGGAGGTGTCGTGTTCCTGTTCTTGAGCAGGGTGTTGATCTCAGACGACGAGAACATGGACCCCGCCGATTACGAAATGGTCGGAGTGCTGGGCCGGATCTCCAGTGCGATCCGTGCGGGAGGAACAGGAGAGATGATCTACGCGCAAATGGGAACGCGTCGCGTGTGTGGCGCGCGCAGCGAAGATAGCCGCGCCATCGCCAAAGGAACCGAGGTTGTGGTCACACGCTACGAAAAAGGAATTGCGTACGTGCGCTTGTGGAGCGAGATGTCCGGAGACGAGTAGCGGTTGCTGCTCTGCAGAGTCACGCAGGGGACTCGATGAATTGGGACTGGTACAAAACGGCGATTTGGCTGGCTTGGCTGGCGCTGCCCACCACCGCGCTGAACTACTGGCGCGCCTGGGATCGGTTGCCCATGCGCATGGCGGTCCACTTCAAGGCGAACTGGCAACCAAACGGCTGGACCACAAGGGAAGGTTCGCTGCTGTTTGCTCTCGGCGTGATCACTTTCATGCTGGTCCTGTGCACCGCCGCGTCCTACATCGTGCGGGCGTTGAAGCCGCGGTCCTCATGGCCGGTGCTGATCGCGTTCTACGTGGGCCTGGGTTTCTGCTGGTACGGGAGCAACTCGATCGTAGAGTACAACCTGCACGGCGGCCGGCAGACGCCGCAGTCAGCATGCGTGCGAGGGCAGCTTGCCCGCGGATAACGGTCCGCAAAGGCAACGGTTTCTTCAACCAGTTTCGTAACAGGAGGCGTTATGTTCGAGATGTCGAGGATGGTGGAGATTTGGATTTTTGCCGGGCTGGGAGTGATGGTTCTTCTGTTCCTGATGAGCGGAATGGCCAGGCTATATCGCAAAGCGGGGCCGCACGAGGCACTCATCGTGTATGGCTTGGGCGGGACGCGCGTTGTGCAGGGGCATGGAACGCTGGTGCTTCCCATGGTGCAAGTGTGTCGCGACCTATCTCTTGAGCTGATGTCTTTCGACGTGGCACCGCAGCAGGATCTCTACACCAAGCAAGGCGTAGCAGTAACAGTGGAAGCGGTGGCGCAGATCAAGGTGAAATCCGATCGCGAGTCTGTTCTGACCGCAGCCGAGCAGTTCCTCACCAAAAGCGACCAGGAGCGCGAAGGCCTGATCCGGCTGGTGATGGAAGGCCATCTGCGCGGCATCATCGGGCAACTCACGGTGGAAGAAATCGTCAAGCAGCCGGAGATGGTATCCGACCGCATGCGGTCCACCTGTGCCGAGGATATGAACAAGATGGGCCTGGAGGTGATTTCGTTCACCATCAAGGAAGTGCGCGACAAAAACGAATACATCACCAACATGGGCAAGCCAGATGTGGCGCGAATCAAGCGCGATGCCGACGTTGCCACCGCGGAAGCCGACCGTGATACGGCGATCAAGCGTGCCCTGGCGCAGCGGGAAGCAGCTGTCGCCAAGGCGCAGGCGGATCAGGAGCGCGTCTTGGCGGAAACCTTATCTCTGGCCAAGCAAGCGGAATCACAGCGCGACCTGGAGGTGAAGAAGGCGCAATTTCTGGAAGTCACCAAGCGCCAGCAAGCGCAAGCCGACAAAGCGTATGACATCCAAACCAACATCATGCAACAGCAGGTGATCGCCGAGCAGGTAAAAGTGCAGCAGGTCGAGAAAGAGCAGCAGGTGAAGGTGCAGGAAGCGGAAATCAATCGCCGCGAAAAAGAATTGATCGCAACCGTGCTCAAGGGAGCCGAGATTGAGCGTCAGCGAATCGAGACACTGGCGGCGGCTGAAAAGCAGCGCCTCATCGCGGAAGCCGAAGGACACGCGTCGTCGATACGCGCACAAGGTGAAGCGGAAGCCGAAATCATTTTCAAGAAAGGCGAATCTGAAGCCAAGGCCATGAACGTGAAAGCCGAGGCCTACCAGGAGTACAACCAGGCGGCGGTGATCGATCGTCTTTTCACCTGCATGCCGGAAGTGGTGAAGGCGTTGGCCAGTCCGCTGGCGAACGTCGACAAGATCACCATCGTTTCAACCGGCAACGGCGAGGCCTCAGGGATGAACAAAATCACCGGCGACATCGCCAAGATGGCGGCGCAAGTGCCGGCATTGTTCGAGACACTCTCGGGCATGCCACTCTCGGAGCTGCTCGGCAAGGTGCGTCAGCTCGGCGACCACGGGCCCCAACCGCCGGTAGTGAATGCAACGAAATAGCAAAGCTCATGCGGGGACAGCCGCCCTCGCTTGCCCTGAGCGAAGTCCCAGGGGCTGTCCCGCCGAGCGTAGCGAAGCGGAGGAACCGGAGTTGAGATTATGAACCGGAAATCGAAAGGAATGGGTCTAGGAATTACCTTGGGCGCAGCGCTCGGCGTAGCCCTCGGGGTGCTGGCGGGACACATCGCGATCTGGCTCGGGATTGGCGTAGCGATTGGAATGGCCATCGGCAGCACTCTGCGGCGAACGACGTGCGCCCACTGCGAAGCGGCAAAACGAAATCGAGAGGTAGAAGCTAGAAGCTAGAAACATAGCGAAGCAAAGGAGTCCACCATGGCATTACTAGAGCGAGTTTCCACATTGGTTCGGGCCAACCTCAATGACCTGATCGACAAGGCCGAGGAGCCGGAAAAGATGATCAAGCAGGTGATTCTCGACATGCAGAATCAACTGCTGCAGGTGAAGACGCAGGTGGCAATCGCCATCGCTGACGAGCACCTGCTGGAGAAAAAAAAGAAAGAGAACGGAGACAAAGTGGCCGAGTGGATGCGCAAGGCGGAGCTATCGGTCGACAAGAAGCAGGATGACCTGGCTCGAGCGTCCCTCCAGCGGGTAGAGAGTTATCGCGAGCTGAGCGAGAGCTTCACGCAGCAGGTGCTCGACCAGAAGGCGCAGGTGGAGAATCTGAAGTCCGCGCTACGGCAGCTGGAGCAGAAGTTGACCGAAGCACAGGCCAAGGCCGATCTGCTGATCGCGCAGCATCGTCGCGCCCGAGCCGTCGGTAAGGCCAGCGAGGCCCGCCTGGCCATGAGCGATGGCTCGAAAGCCGCAGCCTTCGATCGCATGAAACGCAAGGTGGCGCACTCGGAAGCGTTGAGCGAGGCGAAGTCGGAGATTGCCGGAGACAACATGGAAGACCGCCTGGCGGCGCTGGAGAAAGAAGATCGCATTGAGCAGTTGCTGGCGGAGTTGAAGGGCAAGCGGGGAGCGTAACCACGTGACCAGGAGAACCGAATTGAATGTCCGAATGTGGCGGAAGAAAGTCAAGCTGGCGGTATCTTTAAAATTCTTTGCTCGTGCTGTTGACGATATGCCCGGCTGTTCGGGCTCAGCAGAAGTCTGAGCAGCTCGTACAACAGTCCGGGGAATCTGGGCTGAGGTTGGTGGATTCCAGCAAATATACGGAGAGTTGGCAGGAAGCCGCGCCCATTTTCAAAGCTGCTGTCACCCAGGAGCAGTGGCAGAGGGCGTTGGGGGCGAGCCGCGATCCCTTGGGCAAATTGCTTTCGCGCAAGCTGAAGAGCGCCAGGTATACCAAGACCCTGCCGGGTGCTCCCGATGGCGAGTATGCGGTAATTCAGTACGACAGCAGCTTCGAACACAAACGGTCGGCGGTCGAAACCGTCACACCGATGCTGGATAGAGATGGGAAGTGGAAGGTTTCCGGCTACACGTCAAATAGCGATCAGGACTCGCGGAGCGGAACGTCGAATGCCTTACATCCATTGACCACCCAGGGCGCATCTCTGTAGTCTTGCAGTAGAATTCTGTGTACGATCCCAAAATTCAAGGAATATTCATGAAGGAAGTTGCGATCCTGCTGCTGCTCGCCGTCATGCTGAACGGTTGCGGCAGTTCGACTGCCGTGGAGAGCCCCTCTGCCAGTGTGTGGCAGTCGGTGATGGCGGGAGGGGAAGGCACTTCGTCCGGGTTTCTCTTTAACACTCAGTTCACCGTCTCTAGCGGTGGCGCGCTCACTATTGTTAGCTTTCAACTCCTGAACACCGGCACTTGTTATGGAGGTGTCGGCCCTACGCCAACCGGAACTCTGAACGTGACCTATAATTCGGCTGACCAAATTAGCGGCATGTTTTCGTTCACGATACTCTCGTCGGCCGGCGATACGATCACGCTGACCAGCTCGTCAGTAACAGGAACGGCAAATGTCAACAACAGCAACCTGCTCAGTGGTGTCACCATCATTGGCACCTGGGCGCTGGTCCCAGGGAGTGGCAGCAGTTGCGTGGCTGCGAGCGGCAGTTTCACGATGACGCAGACCAACGCCACCTGAAGGGGGATTTCAGAACCAATCACTGCGGTAAGCGACCCACCATGCGATGAACGCGATGGGAACGGTTGCGGCCAATCCCCACCAGATGGGTAGCAGAAAGTCGGCAAGCAGGCCGAGCACCAGGAAGACGATCCAGAAGATTTTGCGCTCCATAACGAAATTGTAGGTGTGACCGCTGCTGTGAAGAAGTTCAATCCAGTGTACGGCTTGTAGTATGCTCTGCTTATCGATATCCTGATCGACGTATTTGTGCCGCTCACCCGATAATCCATGAATCCTAAACTTTTCTCCTGTTCTTTTGGACCGTGTTTGCTGCTGTGGAGTGCGACAGCATTCAGTCAAACCGCGGTCGCGCCGCCGGCGGTCACGGCTCAGGCCGACCCTCAATATTCAGCGCAGGGGACCGCTCCGCAATCGCCGCAGGGCGGCCCGGTTTCTTATGCTTCAGTAACGCAACTGAACGGCTTGCTGTCCCAGTTGGAAGCGACCTCGAAGACGACGCAGGCCGACTTGGCAAGACTGCGGATCGAGCGCTGGAAGACTGACAGCTCGACGAAGAAGCAGACGCTCGGCGACGTGGATTCCATTCAGCGGAATCTGCAGAGCGCATTGCCGGAAATGATTGCGCAACTGCGGAACTCGCCGGAAGACATGCCGGCGACCTTCAAGCTTTACCGGAATCTAGACGCACTCTACGACGTGATGAGCGGCGTGGTGGAATCGGTGGGAGCCTTCGGGCCGAAGGATGATTTTCAGACGTTGTCGAACGAGCTGAACGGATTCGAGGGCTTGCGCAAGCAGTTGGCGGACCGCATGAATAATCTGGCGGCTTCTAAGGAGCAGGAAATCGTGCGCTTGCGGGCGGACCTGAAAACCGCGCAGGCAGCAATTCCGACCGCTCCTCCGAAGAAGGTTGTGGTCGACGATACCGAGCCGCCCAAGAAGCCAGTCGTCAAGAAAAAGCCAGCGACGAAAAAGCCCGCAACCACGCCTCCGGCAACTACCCCACCCGGGCAGACTCCGCCGGCGCAGCCCAAGCCGCAGTAGAAAAACTGGCGGCACGGTTCCCGGCTGCCGGAAAATCCTATCTTTGCACCGGGAAGCCGGAATCCGGAAGCCGGAATCTGTTAACCTTCCCTGCGCATCAAGATTGCACCTCGATTATTATCCTTGGAATCCGGCATGACTCCTCACGGCCATATCGTTGCCATCATCTTGGGTCTCGTGATCCTGTGGGTGGTGTTCCTCGATGCGTTCGAGACCGTGGTTCTGCCGCGGCGCGTGACGAGGCAGTTCAAGCTGACCGCGTGGTTTTACCGGCGCACCTGGATTCCCTGGCAGAAGGTTGCCAAACACGTTCGAACGCCTTCGCGCCAGCAAAGTTTTCTGGGATACTTCGGTCCGCTCTCCCTGATTATGTTGCTGGCCTTCTGGGCCACAACCCTGATTTTTGGTTTTGCCTTGGTGCAATTTGGCTTGGGCGGACACGAACAGTTAGGCAATGAGCCGATCACGTTTGGCAGAATCGTTTACCAAAGCGGACAGACCTTTTTTACATTGGGCTACGGCGACATTCTGCCGACCACGGAGGCTGCTCGTGCTGTCTCGGTGCTGGAAGCGGGCATGGGGTTCGCGTTTCTCGGGCTGGTCATCGGATACATCCCCGTTGTCTATTCGTCGTTTTCCCGGCGCGAGATTCAGATCTCTATGCTCGACGCCCGGGCCGGATCGCCTCCTACCGCGACCGAATTGTTGGTGCGGCTGGCAGGCACTTCGGACGATCCGGCGATTGAACAGACTGTGCTGGATGCAGTCCTGCGCGACTGGGAGCGCTGGTCAGCGGAACTGCTGGAGAGTCAGATTTCTTATCCCGTGCTCAGCTTCTTTCGGTCACAGCACAGCAACCAATCTTGGCTGGGAGCTCTGACGACGATACTGGACGTGACATCTCTGGTGCTCGTCGGCATTGAAGGAGTGCATCCGGGCCAGGCCAAACTGACCTTCGCCATGGCTCGTCACGCAGCGGTGGATCTCGCGCAAGTGGTGAATGCGCACTACGATCCGCAGGCGCCGGAACGCCTGACGGACGAAACTTTCAATTCCTTGCAGGAGGCGCTGTCGGCTGCGGGATTGAAACTGAGAACCAGTGAAGAGGCCCGGCAAAAGTTAGATCGATTGCGGTCGATGTACGAACCTTACGTTCACTCCACAGCACAGAACCTGATGCTGTCGATCCCCCCGTGGAAACATCCCGAAAAGGTGCGGGACAACTGGCAGGCTGGACCCTGGGATCGCGCCATTCAAGCCCGAGGGCTGGCCGTGTTAGGTCAGAAGCCGGTGCGACCACAAGGCCTCGAGGACCATTTCTGAATATTTAGACCAGGTTTCCTGCACGAGCTTTCTTCGCGCCGGATCGACTCCGACAGGACGGAGCCGGATCATCGGGCCTCAGGCCTCGACAGCCACCACCTGCTCAATCAAAGCACCTTCAGCCAGGGCTTCTTTGGCGCCAGTCGGATCCACGCGGTAGACGCCGCTGCCGTTGGTGCAGAGCAGCGAGCCGTCCGCGTACATGTCGAAGCTGAGCACGCCTTTGGCGACAACTTCTTCGCCCGTGCCGGTCGGCCGGCGAATCAGTTCCCAGGTCTTGGGGACAAGGGACGGTGTGCCCGAAGAGTCGTGCTCCGCTGCTTTTCGAGCGTCGAGCAGGTTGCTCCAGACCATCATCTGACGAACGTCAGGGCGCTTCTGGCGGGCGTTTCCGGCGGTGGTCAAAGTGTTGCCGGTGTAACGAACCGTGAAGAAATTCAGGAACTGAAACACCGCAAACAGGAGCCGAAGCGGTAGCAGAATCAGATCGAGGGCGGCTCGCCAGAAAGAAGGCGGTTGGCTGGGATCGCGATAGGGACGGCGAATATAGTAGAGAGTGCCGTCTCCGCTCAAGTGAGGCATGAGCGAGTCGAATTGCGGATCCTCGGCCAGGGTGCTGACTTCTCCGGCGTCAAGATCGAGTTTGTGGATGGCAAACGGGCCCTGGGTGACGGCGAAGCCCGACTGGTTGCGCCCGATGGGGGCGGACTGGAACATGGGTTCATTTGCGGAAGCGGGCGACCAGCGCGGCGCGTCGTCGATGGTGTCTCCTTGTGTGACCTCGCGAAGGTCGGTGCCGTTGCCGCGCATCATGGCGATACTGGAACGTCCTCCTTTGTGCTGGAGCACGCAGGCGACGCGACCCTGTCCTGGGCTAGCGGCCAGGCGGCGGACGGGGAAGTCGGCGGTGTAAAGCAGGCGCTGCTCCTCCCTCGCCTGGTTGCGCAATAGGAACACGCCTCCAATGTCATCGGTGGCGAGGCTGTAGAGCAGCTCTCCGTTTTGGCAGCCCGACGAGATTCCCGTGATGGCGATGCGCATTTCTCCCGGATCGCTGTCCCGATTTCCCCAGAGAGCGCCACCGGACATGAAGCGTGCTCCCGTGCCTTGCGTCTTCCAGGAGTTGCGGTTCTGAATTTGCATAGCGCGGTCACGGAGAGACTGGCCGAAGCGGCTTTCAACGGGCCGGACCGGCCCCTCGCCAAGCTTCAAGTGAAGTTCGCCTTGCGACAGATATGCGAAAGAATGATTCATGGCGCTGGCAGCAGGGCAGCGAAGGATAGGGGGAGGAGGCAGGTTACTTTCGTGGAAGGAACAGTCGAGCGCAGGGCCGGACGTTGCAGGCAGCGTGGCTGCGGATGCGGCGAGCCGGTGCGTGCTAACATCCTTAGTTTCAATCTTGATCCTCTATTCTGATTCCATGAAAAACATTGGCGAGAACGTCGTGCGCATTGAGGCGGAGGCGCTGCGCTCTCTGGCGGACCGAATTGGAGGGCCAATGGCGCAGGCCTTTCAGAGGGCCGTGGAGTTGATGTTTTGCTGCGCCGGCCGCGTCGTGGTGACCGGGATGGGCAAAAGCGGGCTGATCGCACGCAAAATTGCCGCTACGCTCAGCTCCATAGGCACTCCAGCCTTGTACCTCCATCCGGTGGAAGCCTTGCATGGTGATTTGGGAATGGTGGTGCGCGGTGATTTGGTGCTGGCGCTTTCGGCTTCCGGTGAAACGGAGGAGATACTAGCGCTACTGGCGACGATCAAGCGGCTGCAGGTGCCGTTGATTGCAATGACGGGAGACGCGATCTGTAGTGCCGGCGCAACACGAGTGTCGACGCTCGCAGCCGCCGCCGATGTGACGCTCGATTGCTCGATCGCGGAGGAAGCGTGTTCGCTGGGACTAGCTCCCACGGCCTCTACGACAACGATGCTCGCCCTGGGCGATGCGCTGGCGGTTACGCTCAGTGAGAAACGCGGGTTTAAAGAAGAAGATTTCGCCAACTTGCATCCCGGCGGAAAATTGGGCAAGCGGCTAGCGAGGGTGGAATCGCTGATGCACTCGGGGGACGCGCTACCCTGCGTCACCCCGCAGACCAAAATGCCGGACGTGATTTATGAAATGTCGCGCAAGAAACTGGGTATCACCGCGGTGGTGGAACGCGAAAAACTGGTGGGCGTCATCAGCGATGGAGATTTGCGGCGGCTGCTCGAGAAGCGGGGGAAAGATGTGCTCGATCTGACGGCGGGAGAAGCCATGACGAGAAACCCTCGGACGATAGCTCCTGGCGAATTTGCCGCAACCGCCCTGGCTTTGATGGAAGACAAAAAGATTACTTCGCTGATGGTGGTGGATGGCGACGCGCGCCTTCGGGGCATTGTCCACTTGCATGACTTGTGGAGCACCGAGTTGGTGTGATCGTCGATCGGGCCATTCCGGGGGTGACAGGTCGTTTTGAGTTAACCCCCGATGCCCCGATCATTCGATGAGGAGATGATATGTATCACTACGATCCAAAGACGGCGCTGGAAGAACTGACGGAAGACGCAACCCTACCCAATCCCGTGCATGTGCGCGACATGATGTTGCGCAAGCGTCTCTCGGCCGACAAGTCGCTCGAGTTGAACCGCCTTTTCGTCGAGTATCAGAAGTTTTTCGGCGAAGCCCAGAAGCTGGGGAAAGAGATTCTGAAACAATTGGCTTCTTGAGTAGCGAGTGCCGGGTACCGAGTCTGAGAACTCCTTATCTGCCTCTACCGCTGCCGCCCGGTCCTGTAAAGCGATCATTTACAATAGTCAATTCAACTAAGCACCAGCGGCTGCCTGTTTTACTCGGTACTCGCAACTCGGTACACGATACCCAAACACTTATGCATCGATGGTCAGAACTCTTCATTCCCACATTGCGCGAAGCTCCAGCGGATGCCGAAGTTGCCAGCCACAAGTTTCTGGTGCGGTCTGGCTACATTCGGCAGCTGGCGGCGGGCATTTACTCCTATCTTTTTCTGGGCAACCGGTCGTTCAACAAGATCATGGCCATCGTGCGGCAGGAGATGGACAAGATCGGGCAGGAGTTTCTTCTGCCGGCGCTGCATCCGCGGGAGATTTGGGAGGCCAGCGGGCGCTGGGCTCTGATGGGCGACAACCTGTTTCGCCTGAAAGACCGTAAGGGTGCGGATCTGGCGCTGGGCATGACCGAAGAAGAAGTGATGACCGACATCGCGCGCAAGGAACTGCGCAGCTACAAGCAATTGCCGCAGATCTGGTACCAGATTGCTCCGAAGTTTCGCGACGAGCCGAGGCCGAAGTCCGGGCTACTGAGGGTGCGGCAATTCATGATGAAAGATGCGTACTCCTTCGACATCGACGCGGCTGGGTTGGATGTTTCCTACAAGAAGCATTACGACACTTACTGCCGTATCTTTGACCGCTGCGGACTGAAGTACATGGTGGTCGAGGCAGATTCGGGGGCGATGGGCGGGAAAGAGTCGCACGAATTCATGGTGCGCACTCCGGCGGGAGAAGATCAGATCGTGAGCTGCGACGGCTGCGACTACGCGGCGAATATGGAAAAAGCCACCTCCAAACTCGATGCAGTCTCCGATCTCGCGCCCGAAGGCGACGGCAAGCCGCTCGACGTC
This sequence comes from Candidatus Sulfotelmatobacter sp., assembly GCA_049519055.1. Lineage (GTDB taxonomy): Bacteria > Acidobacteriota > Terriglobia > Terriglobales > Acidobacteriaceae > Sulfotelmatobacter. The sequence goes on from JBEKRE010000007.1 coordinate 109,582, forward strand.
CACACTCCCGGGCAGAAAACCATCGAGGATGTGGCGCGGTTTCTGGGCGTATCGCCCAAGCACTTGATCAAGACGCTGGTCTACAGGGCTTACGAGGTTACTGAATATCAGGAATCATCTATTCAGAGCCAGCATGAGCCGATCAAGAGCCAAAAGCGGCCGGTTGACGTCGTTGTTCTCTTGCGAGGCGATCACTCGTTGAATGAAGCCAAGCTCGCGGCCTTGCTGGGACCTGCAAGATTGACGCAGTTTGCACCAGCATTAGAAGAAGAGATCCGAAAGCGTTTTAACGCCCCGCCGGGGTATCTGGGACCAGTCGGGATGCAATGGGCAGAGAGATTGGACCAAGAGACAACGGGCGCTGTCCTGCTGGTCGACAAGGCTCTGGAAGGGCACACCCACCTGATCGGAGGCGCGAACAAAGAAAACTACCACGCCAAGAATCTCACGCCGGGTAAGGATTTTCATCTCACGGCTTACTCCGACTTGCGCTCGGTGACCGCAGGAGAAGCTTGTCCAAATTGCGGCAAGGCGCTGCGCATTGATACCGCGGTCGAAATTGGTCACATCTTCAAGCTGGGTTACCGGTATTCGGAATCGATGGGTGCGCGGGTGCTCGACAAGAAGGGCAAGGACGTTACGCCGATCATGGGCAGTTACGGCATCGGCATTGAGCGCATTCTGACGGCCGCAGTGGAACAAAGTAACGATGAGAATGGATTCTGGCTGCCGCCCTCGATTGCGCCCTTTGAAATTGTGGTTACTCCTGTCAATGTGAAGGACGAGAATGTGCTGAAGGGTGCCATTGTCATTGCAGAGAGCCTCGAAACCGCCGGCTTTGACGTAATCCTTGATGACCGGGACGAGCGACCAGGAGTCAAGTTTAAAGACGCGGACTTGGTCGGCATCCCCTTTAGAGTCACGGTCGGAAAGAAGGTTACCGAAGGTACCGTCGAGGTCGTTCTACGCTCGACTCACGAAGTTCGCGATGTTACGATTTCGGCGGTAGTGGAATATTTTCGAGGCGTGCTCCGAGCCTAGGCCTGATGTTTGCGCCGTGGCTTTGCCGCACAAACGCAGAATATGGGAATCATCAAAGCGTGTACCGGGTTTCTTGCTATCGCGGCCGTGGTTGTAGGCCTGTTCCAGGTGGCTCCGCCTATGCTGGCCAATTATAGTTTTGCGGATGACCTGAAGACCGTTGCCCTGATGGACAGCGCCAATCTGCAAAAGACGGACGACGATGTTCGCAATGATGTAGTGCGCAAGGCCAAGGAGCACGACCTGCCGATCGATCCGAAGCAAATCACGGTCCAGCGCCTTAATACCCCCGGTCTTTCCGCAGTCTACGTAGCGGCAGATTACTCAGTCACCGTTAACCTTCCGGGCTATTCCTTCGACATGCACTTCGATCCAAATAGCGGAAACAAAGGCTTTTAGTAACACGCCGCACTGTTTGAAACTCCGAAAACTTGTTTAGAAGATAGCCGACAAGCAAAGCGTCGCTCGTTCTGGTCTGGTTTCCTGAGTGTTTTTCATAAGCTCGCGCAGCTTCCCAAAGTCGGTTCACGCCAGAACGCCCGTCTCACAGAATTATCGCAGGGTAGTTTCCATCTTATCGGTTAGTAAGTTCTTGGGTATGCGGGTAAGTTAATGCTAGGTCGCCTGATGAAGTCGCAATGAGATAAGGCAGTCGTTAAGCTGACCGCTGGTGTGATGAGCAGAGACTGTGGAGTCTTGCTTAGGACGAATCGAACCGCAGATTAGGTGTCGATTCTAAGTGGCTTGAAGATAGCGTAACACGGACAGAACGGAAACTGATCCCAGGTGTTATCTGGCGTCCCGGTGCGAGTCCGTATCCTCGGCTCGGCGTGGTCTGCAGGGGGAGCAGACACCCGCCGGACTAGGTCGTTGCCGCCGGACCGCAAGCGCCAGTGGAATTGTTGCCAGCAGCTGAAGCCACGCCGACAAAAACCGGCTGCGACTGCATGCCTTTGTAGGTTGCGATGACCTGATAGGATCCGGTGAGAACCCAGCTAGGAGTGGTTGCGGTGCCGAGGTTTTCCCAGGTGCATTCCGTCGGGTTGACCGCCGTCACCATGCCGGTCGCGTTGATAGTGACTGTATTCGGAGGAGCCTGCAGTGCAGCCCCAGTGTCATCGTTGCCCTGTGGTGTCACTGCGTAAGTGACAGAATTGGAAACGGGGACGGTCTTGCCGCTATGGTAGACCGCGTTTACCTGAAGCTGAAGCGTCGCGCCCCAGCCCGGGAGGTTGTACAACCCTCCTCCCACGGACGAGGTTGTAGCCGTGAGCTCGATTGACTGCACGTAATCCGAAGTGCCACATCCCGTGGACATGAGCGACCCGGCGATGAGCAATGCGGCCAGAATGTTTGTTCGTTTCACTGGAAGAATCCTCCCTAGAACTGTCCCACCAAGTTCAATTCGAATGTTGTCAGCTTCTAATAATGGAGGCAAGAGAAATGTGTGGTTACTATGCAATCGATTGGTCACGTCCGATGGTCACACGACGAAAGATGGCAGACTCTTCGAGCGCTCATTGTTCAATTAGAAGAAGCTTCTGGCTGAGGCTCTAAGGAGGTGTTCCGCAGGAGTGGACTCTCGATATTAGTCAATTACCAAAATTGCTGAATTACTCAATTACAAGCTGAATTACTCAATTACAAAATGTCTATCTCCTTTCGCGTAAGGGCCAGTGACATTCGTAACGTTGCCACCACGTTACCTTCCACCTACTATCTCGATTGGAATAAGAGTTTTGTCCCGCCCGTGAGCCGAATCAGATTCTTGCTAGGCAGTGCCGGCGGAACGAATGTGCGAGATTCACGTTCGCGAGTCCATTTCCTGTTCCTGAAACGTTCGCAAGCAGTGGAGGCCACTGTGGACACACTCGTCAAGGTAACATCCCGAGCGCTACTCACTTTGTTGGTGGTGTTGGCAATGATGTCTTTAGTCAATTGCAATGGTTATTCGTGCGGTGGTTTCAGTGCATCACCCTGCACGGCCGGGGGATCGGGGAATGGCTCAGGTGGTTTCGGCGGCGGCGGGGGCGGGGGCGGGGGCAGCGCGCCCACGGCCTTCGCCTACAATGTCGTGCAGACCGGCACGGTCAACGGCATCGCATTCACCAGCACCAATTCGACGCTGGCAAACATTAGCAATTTTACTGCGCCCACGGTGCCTACCAGCGATCCCAGTTCCGAGTTGGTCATCGCGCAAAAACAGTATCTCTACGGAATATTCCCTGTCAGCCAAGCACTCTACGCGTGGTCAATCGGCGCCACCACAGGTGATCTTACTGCCTTGACGGGCAGCCCGTTCACTATCGCCTCACTGGGCGGGATGATTTTGAACAGTACTCTGACCAATCTAACCGGCGTCGTGGTCAATCCCAGTGGAACCGTTCTGTTCGTTGCTGACGCTGGCAACGGGGAGATCCTGAGCTATCAGATTGGCACGGGAGGCGCCCTCACGGCGGGCCCAACCATATCCACAGTAGGCGCCGTGCAGCCTTGGAACCTGGCCATGGATGGACTGGGCAAATACCTCTACGTCACGTCAGGTATTGAGGGCAACGGAGGGCACGTTGCCGCCTACTCGATCAACCAAACCACGGGCACGCTCACGCTTGTGTCAGCGTTACTTCCGTATAATATCTGGGAACTGCAAGGTGAACCCACGGGTCAGTACATGATTGGGATCAGTGGCAATTCACTGGCCCTCACGGGCGTCGCCGACCCCAACATTTATGTCTTCAGTATTCAACAGAGCGGGACGAATGCAGGAACGCTATCGGAAGTCTCCGGTTCTCCCTTCGCCACCAGTTCAGGAAACTCGCCCGCCAACATTGCGGTTCAGCCCAACACCACCAACGGGAGTTACGTGTACTCGTTCAGCGTGGGCCCGGGGGCGTATAACCCTATCGAAGGCTATGCGCTCAACTCCACGTCCGGCGCTTTGACGGCTATCACAGGCTCACCCTTTTCAGGGGTGACGAGCGCGCCCTGGGGACAGTTCGATCAAAGTGGCGACTACCTGTTCATTTACGGCGATCTGGCCGACACCGCCCCACAGTTGAGTGTCCTCAACGTTGCTTTGGGCACGGGAGCATTAACTGAATCGGCTTCTACCTTGCCGCTCGCAACCGGTGGATATTTCGCGGTTACAGATCCACAGTAAAAAGGTCTTGTCCCAACACTGGAGTAGCCGGCTTGCTGAGGAAAGGGACTCGTGCTGGTTGACGAATCAGAGACCCGCATGGATTGCGGGTCTCTTTTTGTTTCCGGTGGCGGCGGTACAATGGACTACATCGTCATCATACGGAGTGTCTAAGGGACGGCAGACAGGGAACCGAGAAGGGGAACATCCGGCCTTCAAACCTTATTCCTGCGGGTGATCGTCTGATACTTAGGGTTTTTAGTGGGCGTTCGAGTCAAAAAAGTGGCTATCAAGATAAAGATCCCGAAAAACGATGACAAAGGCCGGAAAGCGCGGGGCGGCTTGCCGCGCGATCCGGTCCTTCGCACCGCCCTCATCATATTTCTGGTAGCGGCGGTTGGCCTGAGTGCGTCTTTCTGCTATTTCTACATCAAGTACGACCGCATTATTACGCAGCGCTTCCGAAGTCCGGTCTTCAGCAATTCCGCGAAGATCTACGCCATCCCGAGAGCTGTACACGATGGCGACAAAGCGAACGCCAGGGAAATTTCCGCCGCGCTTGAGCGCGCGGGATATTCCGACAAGGAGGGCCAGTCGCAGCTCGGCACCTTCCGGCTGGTGAGTGGCGGCATCGAGATCATCCCCGGTCCAGAGTCCTATCACAGTCCGGAAGAAGCGCACATCACATTTCAGGATGGACAAGTCGAGCGCATCACCAGCAAAGGCAACGAACTTTCCGCCTATGAACTGGAACCTCAGCTGGTTACAGCGTTATTTGACTCCGGACAGCGTTCCAAGCGCCAGATCGTGAAATATAACGATATCCCCAAAGTGATGGTGGATTCGGTCCTCGCCATCGAAGACCGGCGCTTTTTCGAGCATGGCGGCGTGAATTTCATCCGCATGTTCGAGGCGGTATGGATCGATCTGTTACGGCAACGGCACGAGCAGGGCGGCTCGACGATCACCATGCAGCTTTCGCGCGGATTCTTTCTGACGCCGGAAAAAACCGTCCGCCGGAAGCTGACTGAAATGCTGATCGCGGAACAGCTGGAACAGAAGTTCAGCAAGCAGCAGATTCTTGAGTTCTACAGCAATTGGGTGAACCTGGGGCAGCGCGGATCATTCGCCATCAGCGGATTTGCTGAGGCGTCGCGCGCCTATTTCAACAAGGATTTAAAAGACATCACGCTGCCGGAAGCTGCACTCCTGGCGGGAATCATCCAGGGGCCCAGCCGGTTGTCGCCGTACCGCCATCCCGACCGCGCGCTCGAGCGTCGCAACCTTGTGCTGGATGCGATGGTCGACACTCATGCCATCACTCGCGAACAGGCAGAGAGGGCCAAGGCCGCACCGCTGAAACTGGCACCGCCGAACGTGGAGGCCAGCGACGCACCGTACTTCGTCGATATGGTTCGGGACACGCTGATCAATAAATTCAGCGAACACGATTTGAACGATGAGTCTTACCGCATTTACACCACACTTGATCCCGACCTGCAGAAGGCGGCGGCGCAGGCGGTTGAGTCGGGAATCAAGCTGGTGGATGAACAAGTCACAAAGATTCGCACCAAGCGAGTGAAGGTGGGTAAGAAAGTGGAGACGCACATCGCACCCGGCCCCCAAGCGCAGGTCGCTCTGGTGGTGCTTGATCCGCACACGGGAGCAGTTCTTGCGTTAGTGGGTGGACGGGACTATGGGTTCAGCCAGTTGAACCACGCGCTCTCGAAACGACCCACCGGGTCCATTTTCAAACCTTTCGTTTATGCGGCCGCCATGAACACAGCGCTGGACGGTTCGCAGACCGTGATTACGCCGGCCTCGACGGTGACGGACGCGCCTTCCAGCTTCGCTTACGGCGATCAAATTTATGAGCCACGCAATTACAAAGAGGAATATCACGGCGACGTAACCCTGCGTTATGCGCTGGCTATGTCGCTGAATAATGCCACGGTGAAAGTGGCAGAAGAAGTGGGCTATGACAAAGTAGCGGACTTGGCGAAGTCAGCGGGAATCGTGTCGGTGAAGCCCACGCCGGCCATGGCCCTGGGATCCTATGACGCGACGCCTTTGGATATGGCCGGAGCTTACACATCGTTTGCCAACAACGGCGAGCGACTCTCGCCGTTGTTGGTGAACTCGGTGCGCAATGCCAAGGGTGACGTGATTGCGAACTTCAAGACGGATGAGCGCCAGGTCCTGGATCCGCGCATCGCCTACATCATGACCAACATGATGGAAGGCGTGATCAACAACGGACTCGGTTATACGGCCGTCCGCCTGCGCGGCTTCACTCCTCCGGCCGCCGGCAAGACTGGCAGTTCGCACGATGGCTGGTTTGCAGGATACGCGTCCAATTTGTTATGCATCGTTTGGGTGGGTTATGACGACTATAGCGATCTGCGCCTGAGCGGTGCGCAGACGGCAGCGCCCATCTGGACGGAGTTCATGAAGAAGGCGTCGTTGCTGCCGCAATACAGCGACATGAAAGAATTCTCGCAACCGACCGGAGTAGTCGACGTGCAGCTGGATAAAGCCACGAACCGGCTCGCGACCCCCACCTGTCCCGACGATTACGTGGCTGCCTTTGTGGCTGGAACCGAGCCACGTGAGACCTGCGACCAGCAAACCGGCGTAGCGGGATTGTTCTCCCGTTTCTTCGGCGGCGGAGAGAAGGCGTTACCGCCTCCTGCCCAGGCTGCCGACGGACAGGAAGACCAGGATCCCAAGAAAAAGAAGGGCTTTTTCGGCAAATTGGCCGGCATTTTCAAGGATGACAAATCCTCTGCGCCACCGTCTAAACCTGCGGATAGCGGCCAAACCGCGCCGCACTGACGCGGCCGCTGGTTCAACAAATTGTTCGCCGGTGGCCGAAAACTGTGGCAGAATGGGCCCGTGAGGATTGGTCGCTTTTGGGGGTGTGTATGTCCTACCGGAAGACCTGCCTGGTTGTTCTTCTGATTTTTTCCAGCGCCGCACTCGCACAAATTTCACATTCAGAACAAGTACAGATCTCGCCGCCGCTCATGCGCGCGACCGATCCTCCGGCAGCTGACGCAACCCCAGCCGACCTCGAACAGCAGGCCGACCGTTTGCGTGTGGAAAAGCTTTATCTGGATGCGCTTGACTATTACCACGCTGCGTTGAGCAAGAAGCCAGGCGACGCGCGGCTGTTCAACAAGATTGGCATCACCGAACTCTTGATGCAGCGCGTCAAGGAGGCGCGGAAGTCTTTTGAGCAGGCCATCCGGGCAGATCGCCATTTCGCCGATGCCTACAATAATCTGGGCGTGATTTACTACGAGACGAAAAAATACGGAGCGGCAGTCAAGCAGTACGAGAAGGCGATTGCAGTCGATAACAGCTCGGCTTCCTTCTTCAATAATCTCGGAGCTGCTTATTTCTCCAAGCGTTCATTCGACTCCGCGGTCGCTGCTTACCAGCATGCATTGGAACTGGATCCGGATGTGTTTGATCGCACCTCGAGGATGGGCGTGCAGGCCCAGCTGCCGAGCCCGGAAGACCGCGCGCGCTATGACTACACAGTAGCGAAGTTGTATGCCAAGATGGGCTTGTCGGATCAATCGCTCGAGTACTTGCGGAAGGCCATGGAGGCCGGCTACAAGGATCTGAAAAATGTGTACAAAGACGTCGAGTTCGCGCAGTTGCGGAAAAACCCTCGTTTTGTCGAACTTATGGCGTCGAATACGCCGGTGATTTCGAACTAGCCAATTGAACCACTCGGCCGTCTTCGCTCAGAGGGTCCGTGCCTACAGAGATCCTAACGAGCCACTACAGTATTTCCCTGATTGACCTCGCGCCCACACAGCGAAAGTTACAAAGTTTTACAAAATTAGACGTTACTTCGTGGACTTCTGGAGTTTAATCATTGCACATACTCCTGAAAACAACAGGGTGAGTAAGGAGAAACGGTAGCCCATCGGATGCTGACCCGAGCACGCCCCAAGCAAGCATCCGGTGGGTCGGCTACAATACTCGGATGCAGTGCCCTCCCGCCTCGCTGTCCTGGGCTCATCCTCTGGTGGCGGAGTGGTTTGCCCAGCGATTCGCCACGCCTACCGAGCCTCAAGAGCAGGGTTGGCCACATATTCTCGCCGGGCGCACCACGCTAATTTCCGCGCCAACCGGGTCGGGCAAGACCTTGGCTGCGTTTCTGGCCTGCATAGACCGGCTGGTGCGAAAGGCTCTCACGGGCGATTTGGCGGATCGCACTGAAGTTCTCTATGTCTCTCCCCTGAAGGCTCTCGGCAACGATATTCAGAAGAATCTCGAAGTACCCCTCGGGGAAATTCTCGCCATGGCGGGCGAGCGCGGGCTGCTCATGCCGGAGATTCGTACCGCGGTCCGCACCGGCGACACTCTCATGCCCGAGCGTCGCGCCATGCTGAAGCGGCCGCCGCACATTCTCGTGACTACTCCGGAGTCCCTCTACATCCTTCTTACTGCCGACAAGAGCCGGGCGATTCTGCGCGATATCGAGACCGTCATCGTCGATGAAATCCATGCTGTTGCTGACGACAAACGTGGCGCGCACTTGTCCTTGTCCTTGGAACGGCTGGAGGCCCTGACTTACAAACCGCCGGTGCGCATCGGGCTTTCTGCCACGCAAAAGCCGATCGAGCAGGTTGCACGCTTTTTGACTGGAGCTCGTCCGGATCCGGTGATCGTCAACATAGGACACAGACGCAAACTGGACATGGCCGTCGACGTCCCGCCCATGCCGCTGGGGCCAGTGGCTTCGAACGAAATGTGGGACGAGATCTACAACCGTCTGGTGGCGCTGGTGGAGCAGCACCGATCCACACTGGTGTTTGTAAACACACGGCGCATGGCGGAGCGCGTAGCGCATCAACTGGGCGAGCGCCTCGGCGAAGAAAATGTGGCGGCGCATCACGGCAGTCTCTCGCGCAAGCTGCGCTTGGCGGCGGAAAAGAAGCTGAAGGAAGGCCAGATCCGGGTTTTGGTGGCGACCGCATCGCTTGAGTTGGGAATTGACGTGGGCACGGTGGATTTGGTGGCGCAGATCAATTCACCACGCGCGATTGCGGTGACCTTGCAACGCGTGGGACGTTCGGGACACTGGCGGGGCGCGATTCCCAAGGGACGTCTTTTTGCCACGACTCGCGACGATCTGCTGGAGTGCGCCGCTTTGGTCCGGGCGATTCGGCAAGGTGACCTAGATCGGCTGATGATTCCGGAGTCGCCGCTGGACGTGCTGGCGCAGCAGATCGTGGCGGCGTGTTCTGCCCAAGAGTGGGGCGAAGAGGAAATGTTTGCGCTGGTGCGGCGCGCGTATCCGTATCGCAATCTCACCCGGGAAAAATTCGACGCGATTCTGGAAATGCTAGCGGAAGGAATTGCGGCGAGGCGCGGGCGCTATGGCGCGTATCTGCATCGCGACCGAGTGAACGGAAAACTCCGCGCCCGGCGCGGGGCCCGTTTGGCAGCGATTACCAGCGGTGGCGCGATCCCAGACAATTCACTTTACGCCGTCGTGGCAGAGCCCGATGGTATGGTCGTCGGCACAGTGGACGAAGATTTCGCAGTGGAAAGTAATCGCGGCGACATCATGCTGCTGGGAAACACTTCGTGGATGATTCGTCGCATCGAAACCAACGCCGGCCGCGTCCTGGTCCAGGATGCGCATGGCGCGCCGCCCAGCGTGCCTTTCTGGCGAGGCGAGGCTCCCGCGCGCACGGAGGAACTTTCAGAGCATGTGGGAGCCCTACGGCAGAAAATCAGCGAGATGCTGCCTCGCACCTCGCCAGTAGGATTTTCGGCGACTCAGCCCGAGGTAGCGGCAGCGGTCTCATGGCTCAAGGAAGAATGCGGCCTCGACGATTCCGGCGCGGAACAAGCAATTGAATATGTGTTGCAAGGCCGCGCAATCTTGGGCGCTGTCCCGACACAGACGACCGTGATTGCCGAACGCTTCTTTGACGAAGGTGGCGGCATGCAGTTGGTCATCCACGCGCCCTTCGGCGGCCGCATCAACAAGGCTTGGGGACTGGCTCTGCGCAAGCGCTTCTGCGTAGGATTCAATTTTGAATTACAAGCTGCCGCTACCGATAACGGATTGAACATCGCGTTGGCCGAACAGCATAGCTTCCCGCTCAGCGACGTTTTTAATTTCCTGCAAGCCGCAACGGTCCAGCCGATTCTCGAGCAGGCTGCCCTGGATTCTCCGATTTTCGCAACGCGCTGGCGCTGGGATGCGAACCGTGCTCTCGCTCTATTGCGGTTTCAAAATGGAAAGAAGGTCCCGCCACAGATTCAACGAATGCGCTCCGACGATCTGCTGGCTTCGGTGTTTCCGGATGCGGCTGCGTGCTTCGAAAACATTCAGGGTGAGCGCCAGATTCCGGATCACCCCTTGGTGGGCGAAGTGATGAAAGATGTGCTCACCGAAGCGATGGATATCGACGGACTGAAAGCTCTGTTGACCGGCCTTGCCGATGGACGTATCCGTTGCCTCGCGGTCGATACCCCGGTTCCATCGCAGTTTTCACATGAAATTCTGAATGCGAATCCGTACGCTTACTTGGACGACGCGCCGCTCGAAGAGCGGCGGGCGCGCGCCGTGCAGATGCGGCGAATGCTGCCGGAATCGGTGCTCGAAGAAGTGGGTGGACTTGATCCGGCAGCGATTCAGCAAGTCCGCGAAGAAGCTTGGCCAGATGTCCGCGATGCCGATGAATTGCACGATGTGTTGCACACTCTGGTCGCCATCCCGAACCACTTGGCACCGGCCAGGCGGGGACAGCCGTCCTCGGCTGTCCGGTCGAGCGAATCTCGACCTTCCGACTGGCTTGGTTACTTCGAGAAGCTAGTGAATGAAGGGCGCGCCGGAGCAGCTCTGTTCGAGGGGCGGAGCTATTGGGTGGCTGCAGAGCGCGTCAAGACTTTTTCAGTCCTGTTTCCCGAGCCACGTTTTGAGTCCAAGCCGGCGGAGGTCGAAGCGACCCTTCCCACCCGCGACGATGCCTTGTTGACCTTGGTTACGGGCTGGATGTCACATCTGGGACCGACCAGCGCGCCGCAACTCGGCGATATGTTAGGCATTCCCGCATCGGACATATCGGGTGCTCTTCTTCGGATGGAAGCCAGCGGCACTGTTCTACGCGGAAACTTCAGCGGCGTGTCGGTCCCCACTCAGGAGCCCGAGATCGAATGGTGCGAGCGACGACTGCTGGCGCGTATCCACCGGCTGACGGTCGCGACCTTACGCAAGCAGATCGAGCCGGTGACTGCGGCTCAATTCATGCGGTGGCTATTACAGTGGCAACACTTGGCTCCGGGCACCCAGGTGTCGGGCGAACGAGGAACGCTCGAAGTTCTGCGGCAACTGCAGGGATTTGAAATCCCGGCGAATGCCTGGGAGCGGCAAGTGTTGGCTCGCCGCATTGTCGACTACGACCCGAAGTGGCTCGATCAGCTTTGTCTCACCGGCGCCGTGGGCTGGGGAAGGCTTTCGCCCCACCCCGCTACGCTGGATTATTCCCATAGGAATCGCGGAACCGACGCCGAATCAGGCCCTGCCCCTAGGCAGCGCCGCGTGATTCCTACCAGTGTTGCGCCCATCACCTTTTTCATTCGCGAAGACGCCGATTGGATGCTGCCTCGCCATCCCGGCGCGGAGCATACAGAAGAAGATCGGTCCGATAACAATGGCTTGAGCCACAGCGCCCAGCTGGTTCTCGATTTTCTGCGCCAGCGTGGCGCTTCGTTCTTCGCCGATATTGTTCGCGGCACGGAAAAACTGAAGGCGGAGATCGAGACCGGGCTTTGGGAACTGGTGGCGGCCGGATTGGTGACGGCCGATGGCTTCGACAATCTGCGATCGCTCATCGATCCTAAGCGGCGAGCCGGTCAGGGCAGTGGGCGCACGACCCGCCCACGACACAACGCTGGAAGGTGGGCGATCCTGCATGCCGACGAAGTTGTCGAGCGGTCGCGAGCTGTCGAGGCCGCCTGCTGGATGCTGCTGCGGCGTTACGGCATAGTGATCCGCGACGTGCTCGCGCGTGAAGCAAACCTGCCTCCGTGGCGTGAATTGCTCATCGCCTTCCGTCGCCTTGAAGACCGAGGCGAGATTCGTGGTGGACGCTTTGTGGATGGATTCCTGGGCGAGCAATTCGCGTTGCCGGTCGCGGTGGAATCGGTGCGTGCGATGCGCACGCTCGACTCCGCGCAAGAAACGATTACACTCTCGGCGGCCGATCCGCTGAACTTGGTGGGAATTCTGGTTACCGGAGATCGTGTGCCCGCTATTTCAGGTAACAGCGTGACTTATCGCGATGGGGCGTCAGTCTTGACGGCGACGATCTCTGCCGGTAGTGAAGCCGTTGCCAGTTAGCTTTTCATCTCTCGCTGGCTGATACCAGGCATAAAAGAATCAGGAATCCGATGAGGGGGCCCTTCGGATCCCTGATTGCGCAACTCAGCAGAAGTAATCTCAAAAGCGCTTCCCCCATCGCTTTTTGCCGAGCAGTGGCGCATCCACGATAGTGCATGCCAGGTGCCAGTCTCTGCGGGCGTCTTTCGAGGCGCAATCGTATCATTAACTATCTGTCGGCAAAAGACTTATGGTCCATGCGAGTCGATACAGAACAGATAGGCCGAGGTTTTCCACGACCCGGATCACTATCCGATCAGATAGCAACCCTATCTGTTCGGATATTGGAATAGTTTCAGTTAGGAAGTAAATCCCCGACCGAAGTGTGATAAGAAGGGCACGGGGTGCCCATCCTTGCGTCCAAGACTGCTAGTGCTCTCTGGCCCGTTGAAGGACTCGACAATTCCCCTATCCGACCCCGAAATCGCCATTGGGCGGGAAGCGTCGAACACCGTCGCAGTCATCGATCCTTCCGTTTCGCGCAAACACTGCGTGGTGCGAGCGCAAGAAGGAAGGTTCCAGGTATGCGATCTGGGTAGCCGTAACGGCACCCAGGTAAACGCCCGCACGGTGCAGGAGCAGTGGCTGAAACACGGCGATGAGATTACCACCGGAGATTCTTCATTTCTGTTCCTGTTGGAGGATGAAGATCTGGCCCCGGCGCCGGGCCGGGTCGAATTCGATGAGTCTCTGCAAACCGCAGAAACCACGATCATCCACCCCAAGGACGTCCTTTACTTGCAACCGGACCGGCTGCTGCGCGAGTTACCAGCCAACTCCAAAGTAGCCCGCGACCTGAATGTGTTGCTGAAGATTAGTCGGATCGTACACGCCATTCGCGATCTGGATGAACTGCAGGGACAATTGCTGGATTTGATTTTCGAAGTCGTACCTGCCGGCCGAGGCGCGATCCTTTTGGCCGATCGAGAGAGTCAGCAATTCAACTCCGTGTTCGCCCGCATGCGCCAGTCGGGGCAAGCCCCGTTGGTGAAGGTGAGCCGAACGGTCGCCCGCCAGGTGCTGGAGCAGGGAATTGCAATTCTCGGTGCGGATGTTGCGAGCTGCGGTGATTTGCGCAAAGTTGAGAGCTTGGTGGCGTCCCAGGTACGCTCGCTGTTATGTGTGCCTCTAACCGTGTTCCAGCGGGTGATCGGCTGTATTTACCTCGATAGCAACAGCCTGGAAAACCGGCTTCACGAACAGCATCTGCAGTTAGTCACAGCGATCGCTGGCATCTCGGCGGTGGCGCTGGAGAATGCTCGCCGCCTGCAGTGGCTCGAAAAAGAAAATGAGCGACTCACGGTCGAGATCAGTCAGGAACGCAGCTTGGTCGGCGAAGGCCTCCGTATGAAAGAGGTGTACCAGTTTGTCAAGCGTGTGGCTCCCACCGATTCGACCGTATTGATTGAAGGTGAGAGTGGAACCGGCAAGGAGCTCGCGGCACGGGCGTTGCACCGCAACAGCCCGCGTGCCAACAAGCCGTTCATAGCCATCAATTGCGCCGCCATTCCGGAGATGCTGTTGGAAAGTGATCTATTCGGTCACGAGCGGGGAGCTTTCACCGGAGCAGCGGGCTTGAAAAAAGGCCGACTGGAAGTTGCCGACTCGGGTGTGGTCTTCCTCGACGAAATCGGAGAACTTGCCCCCGTGCTGCAGGTCAAACTGCTGCGCGTACTGCAGGAGCGTGAGTTCGAACGCGTGGGGGGAACTCATCCCATCAAGGTGGATGTCCGGATCATTGCCGCCACCAACTGCAATCTTGATCGAGCGGTGCGTGAGGGGACGTTTCGTCGTGATCTCTATTACCGTCTGGCCGTGTTGAAGGTCACCATGCCCGCCTTGCGGGAGAGGCGGGAGGATATCCCTCTGCTCGCGCGCCACTTCGTGCAGAAACATGCCAAACACTGCAAAGTGAAGCCGCGTCCAATCTCCCGCGAAGCGTTGTCTTGCATGATCAACTACGACTGGCCGGGCAATGTGCGCGAGCTCGAAAATGCCATCGAACGGGCGCTGGTGTTGGGATCCTCCGACATGATTCTGCCCGAAGATTTGCCGGAATCGTTGCTGGAGCGCACTCCTCCTCCGGAGATGACGGAGGCAAAATATCACGCCGCCGTGAAAGACCTGAAAAAGCAACTCATTCGCGATGCGGTCGAGCAGACGCAAGGCAGTTACGCTGAAGCAGCCCGTCTCTTGGGCGTGCATCCCAATTACCTGCACCGCCTGATTCGCAATCTGGAGTTGAAAGACGTTCTGAAGGAAACGTTGCGCGACATTTCTCCGCGAGGAGCGGAATTGCGGGCGGTAACGCGTGAGGGATGCAGCAATTGACAATTGGCTCGGCCACTACGAATGGGTGAGGCCAGAACTAACCGCCAATTGCTAGTCATGGAAGCCGCAAGCGCATCAGCAATGCCGGATCTAGATACGTTCCCTGCCATCGCACGGCCACGTGAAGATGCGGGCCTGTGGCCCGCCCCGTGCCGCCGCTCAGCCCAACGATCTGTCCGCGTTTCACCTGATCTCCCTCCTTCACTTTGAACTCGGAAAGATGCAGATAAAGCGTCAGCAGTCCCTGGCCGTGGTCTAAGACTACAAAGTTGCCTTCGAAATACAGCGGACGGGCTAGCAACACGGTTCCGTCATTCATGGCCTCTACGGGCGTGCCGTTCGGAACGCGGAAATCCAGGCCCAGGTGGGGACTCGAGGTCTTGTCATTAAAAATACGCTGGGAGCCGAAGACATCAGAAATGGCAGCATCCGCCGGCGGCGTGAAAGGTCCCGACCACTCCCGCTCTGGTGTTACGCGGTTTAGATAGTCCTTCTTGACTGCCTGCGCGTCCTGAATTTCTTTCTGCTGTTCCGGACTGGGTTCCGTGAACTTGCCTTCAACGCTAAGGTTGACCTTGATCTTGGGATACTTCGCGCGAGCGACCGTTAGCTTCCTGGTGAACGAAATTCGCGTGTTGGGAGATTTACCGGCCTTCGTTTCCCCGGTCAGCTCAAGCTCGTAGTTTCCGGGAGCAGTCTCCAGGGTTACGCCGGCCAGCACGAACCAGGTTTTGCTGGCTGTATCGAAGCTGAAAGAGACTTCATGTCCGAGCCAGGTTCCGTTCAGCGATTCCAGCCCGACTGGAGATTTCACCTGAAACAAGACCGGACCGCCATTGACCAGCCGCGTCGGCTGCGCACGCACTGTCCAAGTCGCGGCGGAAGCGGGAAGGACTGTGCCGAAAAATATCCCTGCCAGGAAAAGCAGTGCAATTTGGGAGTTAGAGTTCAGCCGCCAGTTCACCTTAACAGCCTAGCATTCCTGCGCTGCGTTCGGCGGTACCCAGGGGACTGTCTCGGACAGGCGTAGAAAGTCTCAGGGGTTAGAATGACCCTGCGAGGCCTCTGTCAAATCCACGGACGGTGCCGCTACGTCTGCGGGGAATGATGGCTGCCGGTTCCGTATTGCAAGAAAGAACATCCTCCCGCGTTGGCTCGGCTTGGTTCATTCCGAGAGGATATGTCAGCTTATTGTTCTGCTGATCGGGGCCTACTGCGCCCTCGCCGGGCGGAATCTGCCCATCGGACCTGACGGCCTTGCATATCTGGACGTTGCCCGCGCCTACCACCACCACAACTGGCACATAGCTGTAAACGGATATTGGGGCCCTGGCGGTTGGTTATTATGCGAAGGCCATTCTGTTTTATTTTGCAGGGCCCGGGCGCGACGGTGATTCAGGGTTTTCGCTCCGAAAGTCTTCGGAAGCCGGCGAGCACAATCCCAGGTCTGCTTCACTATGTCGTATCACCGCGCAAGGAATCGGTTGCCCGCGACTTGGTTATTGCCGAGGCCATTCCCTACTACGGATTCACACCCCGCGCGGCGGTCGCAAGTATCGGTGACGGACAACTCGCCTATTGGGCACACCTAGCAAGGGTTTCAGTGGTCGCCGAGGTTTGGTCGATCGACTCGCGCACTTCTGGTCCGAGCCGCCCACCGCGCAGCAGGCAGTCCTTCGCTCGATGGCCGATGCAGTCGCCAAGGTGTGATTTGGCGGCCCGATTCGGATCAAGCTTGCCCAGCCGAGTGGATATCGCTGCCCGAACATTCCGGCTGCATGATTTTGCCGCACTGATTTAACGGGCGACACCTTCTCAGTTAGCAAAGCGCTAGCTGGCGTGCCTCTAGGGTTCATGTCGAGCTTGGCAAGAGGACACACGCAAACTGAACATACGTAACCGAAACTGGCACCGAAGGGCCATTCCGGCGTTCTACTGGTGTGCATAACATCGATTCATGACTTGGCAAAACATCCACGACGGGCTTCTTGCCACCCTCGCCCTCAGTTATGAGGAAGATCCACACCAATTCGTGACCTTGTCCAGGCAAACTCTTGATTCCTCTTCGTCTCGTCTGGCAGTCTCGGAGTTGAGGAATGAAGGGTTGGTCGAAGAACAGCTTCGGGGAGTGATTCGACTCACCGCTCGCGGCTACAAGAAATACAAAACCACGCCTTACGCCTGCGCCGGCTGAACTCAAAAGGGCAATCAGAGCGAGCTTTTGTTGCGCCGAACATCAAAAATCCGTACAGGTTCCTTCGTAATCTCGCCCTAGTCATTCCTCAGTAACATACTTCGATGCATGACCTCCTCCCCCCGACCGCACCCGAAGCGGCGTGCCCTCCGTGTACGACTACCCGGCATGCCTCAAGCATTCATCCGATTTGAAGACGGACAGCACCCCTCCGCTAGGCTTCAGACCATCTCCGTAACCGGAGGCTTGCTGCGAGTTCTCAAGCCGCTCAGTCCTGGAGCGGTCGTAGAAATGATGTTCTCGACCAACGCCGGACCCGTGCTCGGCATGGCTGAACTACTTAGTCCATGTTCAGTCGCACGGATAGGATTACAGCCATTCCGGTTCATCGCCTTGGACGAAGCCGATTTGCGCACGCTGCGCATTGCCATCGCATCATCGCAAAAGTGCGTAAGGGGATTTCGCACAGACTTAACTGAACGTTCAAAGATGGCGTGATCCCATGAGAGACCAGCAGAACTCAACCACGCCCCAAACCCCGCATTTGTCGGTTACGAAAGACGCTGTCGCAATTGCACTTTCGCCCATTGGGGAAGCGAGACCATGGATTAACCATCCTTAATGAACTTGGCGGTAACGTAGTTGATACAAGACGCTCTCCTGCTACTGGGCCGAGCGGTACTTTACTCCTCGCAACGAGGCACAGGCTATGCAGAATTCAAATGTCCCCGCCGTACGCCGCAGCTCTAGAGTTCCGATCACAGTTCCAATACTGGTTACTAGCTTGGATCCGAGAGCCAACTTCTCTGAAGTCTGCGAGACTCTGGTGGTGAGCGCCCATGGTTGTGCCATGCGGGCTCCCATGAAGCTGGAAGCCGGAGTTACCGTCCACTTCCACAGCCAGGAGGGCCGTGAGACCACGGCGCAGGTTGTCTACTGCCAGCCCATCAAGTCCGACCGGCAAAGTTGGCGACTAGGCGCGCAGTTTGACCGGCCAGACAATTTCTGGGGTTTGCAGACTTTTCCGAAGGATTGGATGCGATTGCCGGCGACCGTCGAGGGAAACGCAACTCCCGTGCTTTCGTCAGCGAACATTGTTCCGCCTAACCCGGCCACGGCCTCCGCGAAGATCGTGCTCGATCGAATCAAGAAGCAACTATCCGACGAGCATCTCAAGGCGATCCTCGCCGAACTGGTGCGCCCGCTTGAAGCCGAGGTGTCCGATCTCAGGGAAAAGCTCGGGCAAGGCGCAAAGCGAAGCCGATTTGAAGTGTCGCTATCGCAAATTCCTCCTGAGCTTGAACAACAGTTGGAGGTTCGCCTGAAGAAGGAGTTGGGGCCTCAAGTCCTGAAGCAGTCTCGAGAGCAGTCCGAACAAGTTCTGGAAGCTGCGAAAGCGGCCATCGACCAGAAGACAACGGCAACCCATGACGAATTTCTGCGGCGCGTCACACAGGATTTGCAAGTGGTCGAGCAAAAGGCTCAGGGCCTCTCCACCGATGTTGCTCAGAGTATGCGGGAGCATCTGAATCGTGGAATGGGAGAACTTCACCAGCAGCTCATCGACGCAGGCAACCGCCTCAAAAAGCTGAGTGCGGACCTATTGCAAGGCATGGAGTATAGCTTGGGTGAGGTGCACGAAACCCGCCGCCGGGAGTTGGAACAGGTTCAAGCAACAGTGGCGTCGGAATCGTTGCGCTTGCAGGAGCAGATCGCCGATCTTGACGGCCGCATGTCGAAGCTTGATGAATCTGCTCGTCGTCTCGAGTCCGGCCTGGATAAACGCCTGTCGCAGTTGTCCAGCGACACCATACGCAGTGCGCGCGCCCAATTGGAAAGCGCGCTGGAAGTTGTTCTTGGTGAGCTGAGCACCCGCAATGTCCAGGAACTCCAAAAGCAACTCGATGCTGCGGGTGCCAATTTGCAGACGATCCAGAAAGAGATCGAAGCCTCGGTTTCCGAGTCGCTGAAAATCCAGGTCGCTGAGACTCTGCAATCTTTTGAGCACAGAATGGAAGGACTGGCGCAGCAATCCGCGGAACGGTGGCGGCTTACGCTCGCAGGTGCTCTAAACTCTCTCGCAAGAACCCTTGGCGAGCAATTCCTGTTACAAGCCACGACCGGCAGTAGCTCAGGCCAACATTTTTCCGTCGAACGACCAAGCGAGTGAGGCGAAGCGGACAGCGCCCTAAGTTGCTGAGAGAATTGGTGGACCTGGTCGGGATCGAACCGACGACCTCTTCCATGCCATGGAAGCGCGCTCCCAGCTGCGCCACAGGCCCACGATTGAAGCAGAAAGGCCGAAGCCCGACCAATCGGATCGAGGGAAGTGCTCCACCATTTTCGCCCACATCCAGGGGATAGTCAACGACATGCACTCGTCCCAGTAGATGCGTGACACCTTTCATTCCTTGCTTTGAAATGAGCCCCGCAGCAGGAACCGGCTGCGGGTTTAGGTAGCCAAGCGACTGGTGCGGACGCACGGTGTTGCATCTTTTCCCACTGGCGTAGTTCGCGGTTGAGTTTTTTCATCTCCAAAGAGCAAACCGTGACCTGGTAGAACTCCTCGGCGTGATTGCGGTTGGCGCGTTCGACCGCGCCGTTGAGTTTGGGAGAACGGGGTGGAAGGACGAACAAGCGCAGGCCGCGCCACGGACAAGCGGCTTCGAACTCTGCGGCGAACTCGCTTTCGCCATCGACTTGCGGCGCCCGAATGGGGAAGGGCATGCGGAGCAGCAAGGTGTCGAGGAACTGGGCAGCGGTGGCGCGAGTGTAGGCCTGGATCACGTCCCAGCTCGAGACCACACCGCGGGCGGTGAACTGCTTGAAGACCACGCCGGGCAGGGATGGACTTCCAAAGTATCGACTCGGACCAGATCGCCGGGATGGGAAACCGCGTACTGCTTAGGTTTGCGGATGGCATAGGGACACGAGCGCAGGGTGCGGCGACTGCCGGGGACGCCGCTACGGGGCGCTTCGATCAGCTGGCCCGGCCGCTTCAGTTGGGTGAGGACGCGGCCCACCATGGAAGTCGAGACCGTCAGCTTCTGC
The DNA here is from genome assembly GCA_049519055.1 of Candidatus Sulfotelmatobacter sp. Taxonomy (GTDB): domain Bacteria; phylum Acidobacteriota; class Terriglobia; order Terriglobales; family Acidobacteriaceae; genus Sulfotelmatobacter. The sequence goes on from JBEKRE010000007.1 coordinate 129,754, forward strand.
TGGCGGAGCAGTATGGCGAGTTTGTCCTTGCTCCAGCGCGGGTAGCGCAGGCGCAAGGCCAGGACGCGATCGGCCAGAGAGGACGACCAGGTGACTCGTCGTCGCCGCCGATGGGGACGGTGGGAGCGCTCTTCCAGAGTGGCTAGGTGCTGGGAATCGTAGCGGCGGCGCCCGCGGTAAAAGTCTGGCGGCTGATTCCGAAATGGCGGCAGTGCGGGCCACGGGCCATGTTGCGGCTGCGACGATAGCAATCCATCCAGGGCCAGACGAGTCCGGGCTTCCCGGCTCAACTCTTTCCTCGGGCGCGCCAGTTGGCGCGCACAGGGAAGTTCCATCACGAACTTGCATTTCGACATTCTATCCGAGTGCCACTAATCATTCTGAAGGGGAACACGACAGTCAACCGTCGCGGACTCTCCTATTTCCTTCCACAGGACTCTTCTGGCATAATTGATCGTGCACCCCACCTGCACCATTTTTCAAACACAATTTAAAGCGAGGAAGAGATGCCAGCGAAGTACATCTTTGTAACGGGCGGAGTTGTGTCTTCTCTAGGCAAGGGATTGGCCGCGGCCTCCATTGGCTGTCTCCTGGAGAGCCGTGGGCTGAAAGTCAACCTGATGAAGTTCGATCCTTATCTCAACGTCGATCCAGGTACAATGTCGCCGTTTCAGCACGGCGAAGTTTTCGTGACCGACGATGGAGCCGAAACCGATCTCGACCTAGGCCACTACGAACGTTTCACTCACGCCAAACTTTCTCGCGACAACAACTGGACCACTGGCCGTCTCTACGAACAGATCATTGCCAAAGAGCGCCGCGGCGACTATCTGGGCAAGACGGTACAGGTCATTCCCCACGTCACCAATGAAATCAAGGCGGCCATGAAGAAGGTCGCGCAAGATGTCGACGTAGCGATTGTGGAAATTGGCGGCACGGTGGGCGACATCGAGTCACTTCCATTCATGGAAGCGATCCGCCAGATGCGCCAGGAACTCGGCCGCGACGACACGCTGTTCGTGCACGTGACTTTGGTGCCGTTTATCGCCGCCGCGCAGGAACTGAAGACCAAGCCCACGCAGCATTCCGTGAAGGAACTGCTCAGTATCGGAATTCAGCCGGACATTCTTCTGTGCCGCACCGACCGCTTTCTCGCGAAGGAACTGAAGTCGAAGATTGCACTCTTTTGCAATGTGAAGGAAGAAGCCGTGATCACGGCCAAGGATGTGGCTTCGGTCTACGAAGTGCCGCTCGTCTTCGCGAACGAAGGTGTGGATACTCTGGTCCTCAAATATTTGCGCATGGAAGCGAGAGAGCGCGACCTCTCCAAGTGGGAAGACATTGTGCACCGCGTTTACAACCCGAAAGATACGGTTACGATTGGGATTGTCGGTAAATATGTCGAGTATGAAGATTCTTACAAGTCACTGAAGGAAGCGCTGGTGCACGGTGCTCTGGCGCACAATCTGAAGCTGCAGCTGAACTGGATTGAGGCTGAAGGGCTGGAAACCGGCGACCGGAGCAATAGCGATAGTAACGACGCGCAACTCGAAGATTACGACGGGATTCTGGTTCCTGGCGGTTTCGGGAAGCGCGGCATCGAGGGTATGCTGATCGCGATTCGCTACGCTCGCGAAAATAAAGTTCCTTACTTCGGGATCTGTCTCGGAATGCAAACAGCGTGCGTGGAGTTCGCCCGCAACGTGGCCGGCTTGGCGGAGGCAAATTCGAGCGAGTTCGATCCCGCGACGCCACATCGCGTAATTTACAAACTCCGCGAGTTGCGCGGTGTGGAAGAACTTGGTGGCACCATGCGTTTGGGCGCGTGGACCTGCAAGATTGAGCCCGGCACGCTGGCCCACAAGATCTACGGCAAACTCGAGGTCTCCGAACGCCATCGCCATCGCTACGAATTCAACCGCGAATACGAAGAGCCAATGGTGGCCGCCGGGTTACGAATCTCTGGCTCGACGCCGGACGGCACCTATGTTGAGATGGTGGAATTGCCCGACCATCCGCATTTCATCGGTTGCCAATTCCATCCCGAGTTTAAGTCCAAGCCCTTGGAGCCGCATCCGCTGTTCAGCACATTTATTGCGGCCGCGTATGAGCACGGTTCCAAGCGGCGGGCGGAGAAAGAAGTTGCCGCCCTGGAGATGTTTCACCGGCCAGAAAAAGTATCTCACCGATAGACGGTTTTATCTGATTTGGCCTCGACGTTCTCTGCGTTCTCGGTGGTGAGAGGTTTTGATTCTGATCTCCTCGTTCCAAGTCGGCGATGTCCGTGTCGGTGCAGGGAATCTCTTCCTTATCGCCGGTCCGTGCGTGATCGAGAGCGAAGAGCACGCCATTCGCATGGCGGAGATCATCAAGGGCGTCACGCGAGCGCTCGGTTTTCCGTTCATCTTCAAAGCCAGCTACGACAAAGCCAACCGCACTTCGATTCGTAGTTTTCGCGGCCCCGGCATAAAGGACGGCCTGCGCGTCCTAAGAAAGATTAAAGATGAAATTCAGGTTCCGGTGCTCACCGATGTTCACGAAGTCACGGATGTCGCTAAGGTTGCGGAGGTCGTTGACGTTTTGCAAATCCCCGCGTTCCTGTGCCGCCAAACCGACCTCGTAGTAGCGGCCGCTCTCAGCGGACGTGCAGTGAATATCAAGAAAGGGCAATTCGTTTCGCCTTGGGATATGCGGCACGCGGTTGAGAAATGCCGCGAGGCAGGGAACACGCAAGTCTTTCTCACCGAGCGCGGCAGCAGTTTCGGCTACAACAATCTGGTTGTGGACATGCGCTCGCTCCCAATCATGCGCAAGTTCGCTCCGGTTGTGTTCGACGCAACCCATTCCGTCCAACTTCCGTCTGCGCAAAACGACGATCACGGTCCCGCGGTCAGCGGTGGCCAACCCGAGTTCATCCCGGTTCTGGCGCGTGCCGCGGTCGCCGCCGGCGTGGATGGTATTTTCATGGAAGTGCACGACAATCCCAGAGTGGCGAAGTCTGATGGAGCCAATGCGCTGGAGTCCACTAAGTTGCGCGAGGTGTTGAAAGAACTGCTTGCAGTAAGGAACGCTCTGGATGTGGCGCGCGCTACCCCGTAAATATTCCGGTTTGCCTCTCCGTTACGGAGTCTGCCCTGAGCACAACCGAAGGCCTTCTCCGTGGTAAATTTGAATCTCCTCCATGAAGCAAATCGCCAACTGGGCCTTAGATGTAGCCGCGATGCGCGGCGCTACCTATGCTGATGCGCGCATCGTGAGCCAGAGAAGCCGCGCGCTCACTACGAAAAACGGCAAAGTCGGCAGCGCCTCCGACTCGGAGTCGACCGGCATGAGCGTGCGGGTGCTGGCCGATGGTGCGTGGGGATTCGCTGCGTCTGAAGATCTTTCCCGCTCCGGAGTCCAAGCCACCGCGGCGCGTGCCGTTGAAATTGGCCTGGCCTCGGCACAAGTGAAGCAGCAGGATGTCCGCCTCGCTCCAGAAAAACCCGTCACCGCCGAGTGGACCACTCTCCACATAATCGACCCGTTCTCGATTTCGGTCGAGCAGAACATCGTGCTGCTGCTGAGTATCGACTCCGAACTGCGCGCCGTTGCCGGCATCACCTTGGCGGAAACCAACCTCAACTTCAATCGCGAGGAGCAGTGGTTCGTATCGTCGGAGGGCAGCGACATCCATCAGACCAAGTATTCCGCCGGTGCGGGCTACACCGCATATGCGTTTGCCGGCAACGAAATTCAGAAACGGTCTTATCCGAATTCCTATGGCGGACAGTGGCAGAACAAAGGTTACGAACTGATCGAAGACTTGAAGTTGCTGCAGAATGCCCGCCGCATCGCCGAAGAAGCCGTCGCCCTGCACCATGCCGACCAGTGTCCCGAAGGCACGTTCGACATCATTCTCGACAGCTCTCAGCTAGGGCTACAGATCCACGAATCCATCGGGCATCCCATCGAACTCGATCGCGTGCTGGGAATGGAGGCGAACTTCGCCGGCACTTCGTTCCTCACGCTCGACAAGCTGCGCACACTGCGTTACGGCAGCGAGCTGGTAAACGTAGTTGCCGACGCGCGCCAGGAGCATGGCCCAGGCCTGGGAACTTTCGGCTTCGACGACGAAGGCGTTCCTGCGCAGTGCACCCCGATCATCGCCAACGGATTATTTACCGGCTATCTCAGCTCGCGCGAAACAGCCCATACCATCGACGAAAATCGATCGGGTGGAACCATGCGCGCCGAAGGCTGGAACCGCTTGCCCATGATTCGCATGACGAATATCAGTCTGCTGCCCGGCGAAAAGCCGCTGACACTCGAACAACTGATCGCCTCCACTGATCACGGCGTCCTAATGCAGACCAACCGTTCCTGGTCCATCGACGACAAGCGTTACAACTTTCAATTCGGCTGCGAAATCGGCTGGGAGATTAAGAATGGCAAGCGCCTGCGCATGATCAAGAATCCGTCCTACTCTGGCATCACCACAGAATTCTGGAATTCCCTCGATGCGATCTGCTCCCGCGATGAGTGGACACTTTGGGGCACTCCGAATTGCGGCAAAGGCCAACCGCAACAGGTGATGGGCACCGGTCACGGCGCAGCACCTTCGCGCTTTCGGAACATAAAAGTGGGCAGCGCTTACAAAGGAAGTTAATTTACCACAGAGACACAGAGCAAAGAGAAGAGCACGACTTGCTTACTAAAGATCAAGCTGGGGACATCTTTGACCGCATAAGAAAGCTATCGATCGCTGATGAGGTCGAGGTGGTTTTCTCAGGCGGAAGATTCTCGCTCACCCGCTTTGCCAACAACGTCATCCACCAGAATGTTGAGGACGAAAATCACGTAGTCTCCGTTCGCACGGTTTTCGCTGGGCGAACCGCTCGGGCCACCACCAACAAGTTCGACAACGAGAGTCTGCGCCGCGTAGTCGAATCTTCCGAAGCGCTTGCTAAGGTGCAGCATCCTGATCCCGACCTCTTATCGATGCCAGACTCCAGGGACGCTGAAGGCACTGCGGACCAGAGCGCTTCACAAGTTCCTTCCCGCTACTTCCCCGAAACCGCCGCGATCACTCCCCAGCTTCGCGCCGACGGCGTGAAGAAAATCGTGGAGGTGGCTAACAAGCACAAACTCGCTACCGCCGGCATTTTTTCCAGTTCAGAATCCGTTGAGGGCATCTTCAACTCGCGCGATCTGAGCAAATGGCACACCCAGACTCTGGCGGAAGTTTCCATCACCATGCTGGCCGCGGATTCCTCGGGATGGCAAAAGGCCAACTCGCCCAACGTAACCAACCTCGATCCCAATGCTCTGGCCGAAATTGCGGCCAGGAAGGCGATCGATTCTGCGCACCCCAAGGAAATTCCAGCAGGGAAGTACACCGTAATTCTGGAACCAGCAGCCGTGCTCGACATCGTCGGCTTCATGTTCTGGGATTACTCCGGTATGGCGATCCTCGACCAGCGATCTTTTCTCACCGGCCGCATCGGCAGCAAACTGTTCGGCGGGAACATCACTGTTTGGGATGACGTCACTCATCCTCTGCAAACCGGGTGTCCGTTCGATGGCGAAGGCATGCGGCGCCAGATAGTACCGCTGGTCGAAGACGGGATTATTGAGCGCGTTGTCTACGCGCGAGCTACCGCCGAGCGCATGAGACGTTCGGAACAGAGGGATAAAGTGGGCCCCATCGCGCCCACCGGCCACGGCTTTGCGCTGCCCAACGAAATGGGCGAGATGCCGGTCAACATCGTTTTCGCAACGCCGCGGGATCCTCAAACGCTCGCGCAGATGATCGCCTCTACCGAACGCGGTGTGCTGGTTACGCGACTCTGGTACATCAGAGAAGTCGATCCTTACGAAAAAATTGTCACCGGCATGACCCGCGACGGCTCTTTCTTGGTGCAAGACGGGAGACTCCGACAAGGAGTGCGCAATTTCCGTTTCAACCAAAGTGTCATCCACATGCTCTCCAGCGTGGAAGCTATGAGTGTGCCGGTTCGTTCCTGTGGCGAGGAGTCGTTTGATATGGTCGTGCCTGCCATGAAGATCCGCGATTTTAACTTCACGGAAGTCACAAAGTTTTAGGCACCCAATCGGTCGCAGCTCTGCCGCCCATGAAACTAGCCTCGGAAACTCCTCTCCGATTCGTTGTAATCCTCTCATCCTCAAGCAGTTAACGCCCCACCGTTCCATGACTTCCGTAACTTTGCCAGCCTGATTTGCGGGTGTACGCTGCCCTTACGTTCGTCAAAAGAGAGTTTCCGAGAATTCCGGACGCGTTGAGTGCCCTCGGAAGGAAGGTCCGTCAGAAACGGTGCAAAGCGAACCATCAGAGCAGGAGTTAACGTCGGATCCGCAGCAGCAGACTGCGCTGAAGAACTATGCCGACATGCAAAGTGCTCCGCGTTTTCCGCTGCATCTGCCCGTGGAACTGAAATCGCAGAGTGGCGACTGTCTGGCGGAAACTCAGAACATCTCGGCCAACGGCGTGCTCTTTGCGATGGATCGCGATGTTCCCGTGGGTTCGATTGTCGATTTCACCATCCTGCTTCCGGGCCATGTCGTGGGTTCCCGTTCGGATGTTCAGATTGATTGCCGCGGCCGCGTAGTTCGCAGCTTCGAGGACAAAGGTCGTCGAGGCGTGGGCGTAGTGATTGACGAGTACCATTTCGAGCGAGCTTAGGCGTAGGGAAAAAATAATGGCCAGCACGGTCAGCGTCGGCGAAAATCACGGGGTTCACCAGGACAGCGGATCTACTCCGTTGATCCGCGTCATCCTTGCCGATACTCAGGCCATCTTCCGCGCCGGCCTGCGCAAAATATTTGCTCTCGAAGACGATATCCGTGTTGTTGGCCAGGCCGAAACGCTGCCTCAGACCCAATCCGCGGTAACGAAGTTTTCCGCCGACGTACTCATCTTTGAATCGGCATTAGTCCTTAATCCAGTCGAAGCCGTCACGGAACTGCTACGCCAGGCGCCGCAGCTGAAAATTATTGTGGTCACGCCCGTGTCGGACGAACAACTTACGCTCGATCTTTTCCGACGCGGAGCGCACGGCATTCTGTCGCGCGAAGTTGAGCCCGAAGTTTTCGTCGACTGTCTTCGCAAAGTTGCCGCCGGCGAACCCTGGCTGGAGAACCAGGCAGTGCATTGGGTGATGGAAGCATTCCGCGGCCACAATCTTCGGCCTTCCGGAGCACGCCCCAAGGTCCAGCTCACGCCCAAGGAAACTCTGATCGTATCCTGCGTCACTCAGGGCATGAAGAATAAAGAGATTGCGGTTCGGGTGGGCACCACCGAACAGGTTGTAAAGAACTACCTCCGCAAGGTATATGACAAGCTAGGCGTCGCCGATCGGCTCGAACTGGCGCTCTATTGCTTGAGCCATCACATTGTCGATGGCGTCAAACCACCGCCGATTCCAGCCGGCGCCCCCGCTGTCGCGAAAACTTCAACCTCGGCCACCACGGAGACTGGTGCTACAGCGGCGAGCGGTGTCGCTGCCGGCGCTTCCGCAGGCGCAGGCTCCTCCCATATCTCCGCCACCACTGCCAGCTCAGTCAAGCTCACCCCTGCCGATTCGTAGCCCTCATCAAAAGCTTTGCGGGAAGAGTCGCCCTTCGGATAATTGCGCGCGGACAAGCTCGCCGTCTACAATCGCCGTGACGTAGCACCTACAAGAAACTCGCTGTCAGATCGTGCAGGCCCTCCAAAGCTGGATGTAGCGATTGTGCGACTTCGATGTATCTTTATCAGTTACGAGTAACTGATCTCGAAGCGCGGCCCCGTAACTCAGTTGGATAGAGCAACGGTTTCCTATTATCTTTGCGTGCTCGGGCTTGCGCCTACGGCGGATCAATCACTTGCGAGTGGATTCCCACACAACAAATGGGGAAAAGGGCTGGTAGTCGGCAGTCATTGCGCGCTGAAGTGTGCGCCGAAAATAGATAGGGAGTCCTATTGATCCCACACATTCTTTCTGTTGCAAGCGCCTCGAATCTCCAACGCCCGACCGGCCCTAGCAGCGCCTTACGGTCTAGCACTCCCAACGAACGGTGCGCCTGCCCGATAATTGATTTTCCTGTGCCGGAGCGGATGAGGCAGATATTTTCATGCGGGATCACGCCCTGGTTCAATCCGTTCTCCACCACCCGCGTCGCTAAAGCCTTCAGCCAAGCAGGCCACGCCTTCTGGAACATCTGACGAGAACAGCGTTTCAAAGCGTTCGGTATTGGGCCCGAGTACCTCGATGAAGACGCCGCCAGGGTTCCCTACAACCGCAGTATTGGTCCAACCGGCACCGGAGTTCCCGAACCACGCATCGAACTCGGCCGGAATGTCCCAGTAGCCGATGGAGATGATGTTGGTGAAGCCGGCTTCGTCAACGTACAGCGCCCGATCCCAATGGCCCGGGCCCTTGTCATTCCCAAACGCACTGGCAATACTCATCAACGCCTTGTCCGCCCGGTTGGGGAGCGACTCACCGAGGTATTGCGCGCCGAAGTATGCCATCACCACCTGTTTGACATTTGGTTTGTAACCCGCAACAGCGGCTGGATAAGGCGGAGCGTAATCCTCTGGAATCCGCCTGTGACGCGTGCGGGGACATTGCAGATGATCAGGAATGGCCGATTCCATGTTTGAACTCCTTGGCTCTTATGCTGAAGTCAGTCGGATGCCGAAGTAGTGAACGACCCGGCGATAATGCGTGCTCTGTCTATGTTAATTTAGAATGAAACTCAATCCGGGTTGGCGCTCTACGTGACCACAGAATTCGGCGCCGGCCTTGCGCTGACGAACGGTGCAATCGTTGTTTTCCTTTGGCTTCGGAGAGGGAATTGAAAGGCGTTCCCCAATTCGAAGCCAGTGCTGCCGGGAGCGGGGCGTGAACGCCGGAATAGATTGTGGAGGAAAGGTCGGCCCGCGGCATGAACTACAAGGTGACGGTTATCGGCACCGGACGCATGGGATCCGCTCTTGCGACGGCGCTGTTCCATAAGGGATTTGCCACGACGGTGTGGAACCGGACTGGCGCGAAAACGAAGGTCTTGTCAAGGCTCGGTCTCAGCGTAGCCCAGAGCGTGGAGGAATCGGTTCGAGAAGCGGATATCGTTGTTGTTAGCGTCAGTGATTACAGTTCAACGCGACAGTTGTTGCGACAACCTGACATTGAAACCGCCCTCCGCGGCAAGATCGTCGTGCAACTGACCAGCGGCACGCCCAAAGAAGCCAGGGAAATGGACTCCTGGGCCCGCCGATGCGGAATATCGTATCTTGACGGCGCCATTCTGGGCAGTCCGGGATGGATCGGAACACCAGCCTGCACGATCTTCTATTCCGGGCCGGCGGAAGTCTTCAACCGCGCGAAGCCGGTTCTGATGGTCTTTGGCGATAGGACGCTGTTCGTAGGGCATGAGATCGGTCATGCCTCGGCATTCGATGTTGCTGTCCTAACCTTCGGCGTAAGTGCGATGTTGGGCTTTCTCCAAGGGCAGGTTGTTTGGGAGAGTGAAAACCTGCCCGCTGGAGGATTTCTGGAGACGATCAAGGGAATGATGCCAACCATGGAATCAGTCTTCACCGACATGTCGCGGAGAGGTTCGTTAAAAAATTACAGCGGCGATCAAGCTTCGCTCGAAGCGTATTCTGTGGTCACCAAGCAGCTTGTAAGCTGGTGCCAAGATCGAGGTTCGGACCACACTATTCCCCGATGCGTACCTTAACCTCATGGAGCGAGCGATCCAGGCGGGCAAAAGTCAGGCTGATTTCGCATGCCTGTTCGAGATTCTGTCCGACGCCACGAGCAAGCCAATCTGATATTTTGGTGTTAAACGACGAGACCCGCTTACGCGCAGGATTAGCCGATCAGCATGTAACTCTCGGATGACGGCAAACCTTCCCTGATCGTAAGGTAAGGATTGCCGACGATCCGACCAGAACGCAGAGTGACACCGCGCGGGGCAGTTCACGCGAGCATCCCGCGCAGTTCACGAGTCAAGGCGATGACCTACTTTACCTTCTCGATGTCGCCGGGTTTCCAACTCCTGTTGAGCGCGGCCTCGGTCGGACCATAGAGTCTGAGGATGGCAAAATATCCCCTGCCCGGCACGGTAGCGAGCCAGTTGGCTTCTTTACCCCGAGGTGCTTTTGGCCCGAAGCTCCAGCTAAGTCGATGGCGTAGAGGGTCTGGAACAGCAGCAGTCCGGTTAGCCTGCCAAGAGAAAATTAGCGGGCTCTCCAACCACAGTCCGAGCGTAATAAGGATGTTCCCCAGATCGCAGAAGAACAGGAAGTTCTACAAGCCATACTGCTTCCAATAAACGGGGACCCATACCATCACCCAGATGGTCCAGCCGATTTTGAGCCACAGGGGCCATTGTATTTGGTCGTCCCTACATTACACTGCCGCGCAATCAGGCACCTTGCATTTTCTTGCGAACTAGTGAAACATTCCCATCGTTGATCCCACGCTGAGAACATCTCGAGGTGGCTCATGATTTCCGTTTTGACTCCCTTGGAATTCCTGGCCCGCAGCGGCTCCGTATACCGCGATTACGTCGCAGTAGTGGACGCCGCGTTAGGCGAAGAACGGCGCGTGTCCTACGCAGAGCTTCAATCGCGTGTCCACCGGCTGGCTTCGTCGCTGGTTCATGCAGGCATCAATCCGGGAGATCGCGTTGCCGTGCTTTGTCGCAACCGTCTGGCGGCGCTCGAATGCCATTTCGGCGTTCCGCTGGCCGGAGCCGTGCTCGTGATGCTGAATACCCGACTGCAAGCAGCGGAGATCGTCACGATTCTTAACCATAGTGGCGCCACTCTGTTGCTGGGCGAACCCCACTTGCTGAATTCTCTGGAGCCGGTCAGGCAGGAACTGAAGGATCTGAAGCGAATCATCCCCGATTATGAAAGCTTTCTGCAGACCGGCGATTCATCGTTTAAGGGGGAAGCACCGGAAGAAAACGATGTTATCTCCATTAATTACACCAGTGGCACCACAGGGTCGCCCAAAGGAGTCATGTACACGCACCGCGGGGCTTATATGAATGCGCTGGGTGAGGTGGTCGAGCACGGACTATCACACTCTTCTATTTATCTGTGGACCCTCCCGATGTTTCATTGCAATGGCTGGTGTTTTCCCTGGGCGGTGACGGCCGTGGGCGGGCGTCACATTTGCCTTCCTGATTTCGATCCCAAGCGGGCGGTCGACCTTATCCAGCAGGAGGGCGTCACCCACTTGTGTGGATCGCCGACCGTCCTATTGATGCTTACGGAATATTGCCGCAAACAAGGTATCCGGTTTGGCAAACGCCTGAAGATCGTTACCGCGGGAGCGCCGCCTTCACCAGCCGTGATCCGCGCGGTGGAGGAGATGGAAGCTGAAGTCAACCACGTCTACGGCCTGACGGAAACTTACGGGCCACATAGCGTCTGCGCCTGGCAGAATGAATGGGATGCCTTGCCTTTGGCCGAGCGTGCCACCCTGCGAGCGCGGCAAGGGGTGGGCTACGTGGTTGCCGGAACCGATCTGCGCGTGGTGGATCCCGACATGATCGACGTTGCCGCGGATGGAAACATTCTCGGAGAAGTAGTAATGCGAGGCAACAACGTGATGGCGGGATATTTTCAGGATCCAGAGGCCACGGCCAAAGCCTTCGCCGGCGGCTGGTTTCACTCCGGCGACCTGGCTGTCATGCACCCCAATGGCTATATCGAACTGCGGGACCGCAGCAAAGACATCATCATCTCCGGCGGCGAAAACATCTCTTCCGTGGAAGTAGAAAAAATGCTTTGCGAGCACCCTGCAGTATTGGAAGCCGGCGTGGTTGGGGTTGTCGATCCCAAGTGGGGTGAAGTCCCGCTCGCTTATGTAACGCTGCGGGACGGTTTCTCCCCGACGGAGAAAGAAATCATCGACTTCTGCCGGAGCCGGATGGCCCATTTTAAGTGCCCCAAATACATTGAGTTCCGGAGCCTGCCAAAAACATCCACCGGGAAGATCCGCAAGAACGTTCTGCGCGCTGAAGCCCGCTCCAAGAAAGAGCAGGAAGTCTTACCGTGACATGTCTCGCAATCCCCTGGCATTGTTCTGTAGGCAGATGCGGGAAGGATACGCGTGGCCTTTGCTCGATCATGTCCATAAGGAGGACGGAATATTAAGCGCTACAATGAAAAACTACGAAAATTTGAGCTTCGCCGCCGAAGGAGATCTTGCAGTTATTACCTTGAACCGCCCGAACCTGCGCAATGCTCTTTCCCTCGACCTCATGCTGGAGTTGATTGACTGCCTGGAGCAGATCGGGAGAAGCCGAACCTTGCGAGCGGTGATTTTGGCGGCGAACGGAAAGGTGTTTTCCTCGGGACACGATCTGAGCGAGATGGTGGGCCGCGACCTCAATGAATACCGGCGTCTTTTCGACGTATGTTCCAAATTGATGGAGAAGATCCAATCCATACCCCAGCCCGTGATCGCCCAGGTTCAGGGAATCGCGACTGCCGCTGGATGCCAACTGGTTGCCACCTGCGATTTGGCGGTGGCCTCGGATGAGGCAGCCTTCGCCACCCCAGGCGTGAAAATAGGGTTATTCTGCACCACACCCATGGTCGCGCTCAGCCGGGCAATTGGCCGGAAACGAGCGCTGCAAATGCTTCTCACCGGTGAAATGGTCGATGCCGTCACCGCCGCTGATTGGGGTCTGATCAACATGGTGGTTCCGGCGTCGGAACTCGCGTCTGCCGCCAGAAAACTCGCAATCCGCATCGCCGAGGCTAGTTCGTTGATCGTGGCGCTTGGCAAGCAGGCCTTCTACACCCAAATAGACCTGGACCAGCCCAAGGCCTATGCCTACGCCAAGGAAGTGATGAGTATGAACTCTTTGGCCACGGATGCGCAGGAAGGAATTTCCGCGTTCTTGGGAAAGCGACAACCGTGTTGGGTGGGCAAGTAGATCTATAGCTGCTTTATGGCCGCCCCGGCTGCAGCTATTTGGTTGCCGGCGTGCCATTGAATCTCGTGGGGGAATCTGTCGCCTTCGAATGATACAAATTACCTTTACTTCTCTTCTTCCAGTTCACCAGCGGGGCGGAATAAATCGAATGCCTTTTGTGGAATTGCCAACCTCACCGCACGCACTCCGGAATCGGCCCGTTAAGATCCACTACCGGGATGTGGGAAGCGGGCGGACAGTTATTTTTCTGCATGGGGGTTGGGGGTATCGCGTGTATCCGGTCAACCGCCAAACCAAAGAATTTGAAGACCTACTCCGCTTCATAATTCCGGATCGGTCCGGCTATGGCCGTTCGACGCGATTGTCAGGAGACGTGCCCACCGACTTTCATCAACGGGCAGCGGAGGAGACGCTTCTGGTGCTGGATGAGTTAGGAATCCAGCGAGCGACCTTTTGGGGACACAGTGATGGAGCGGTGATTGTCGCCATGATCGGACTGTCGGCGCCGCAACGGTGCGAGCGGTTAATTCTGGAAGCCTTTCAGTTCCGCCGGAACAAACCGAGTTCGCGCAGTTTTTTCAAGAAGTTTGCGACGCATCCAGAAGAACTAAATGAGAACACGCAAAAATTGCTGATAGCCGATCACGGCGAAGATCAATGGAGCAAGGTCGTTCAACGAAATTGCTGTGCCTGGCTGAAACTCGCGGCTGAGAGCAAGCTTTCAGTCGATGACTTGGCCGATGACTTGTATGACGGGCGATTGAGCCAGCTAACCGTGCCCGTGACATTTATCCACGGAAAAGGAGATCCCAGAACCGAGCCGGGAGAGATCGAGCGAGCGCACGAAGCGGTGAGGGGTGCAGAGTTACGCTTCATCGAGGTGGGGCGGCACAGCCCACACAGTGAGAAAGAATCCTGGCGAGAATTTGATGCGATTCTTGCTGAATTGCTCACAAAGTAGCGACTCCGAAGGAATACGGTTTGGTGGATGTGGAGCACCGCGCCACATGCGAGATTCATGGCAGGCACCAACTTCCGGAGAACCTTACTTTGCTGTCCGCCTGGCAAATCCTCCAGTGGCCTGACCGCCGATGCGACGCGTGACGAGTTCGCGGCCGCAGTACGAGCGCGTGCACAGCGCCAGTCCTCAGTGTCCATCGCGGAGGAGAACCCTGCGCCCAAACAATCTCGCGACCTTCCTCGCGTACCTCAAGTTCTGTCGACTGCTCCCCACCTACCATGCCTGCATCGCAAACCAACTGCGCATTTTCGACTGGATCGATGAGCGCAGGATCGAAATGCTGGCCGAGGGCAAGCCCCACTGGGTCCCGTCAATGCGCGACTTTCAACAGGCTGAGAGGGATTTGTGCAGATGATCTGGTCAAACGTTCTAGCCCAAACACGGACGACAACCGGAGTGCCGCAAAGACGGTGGGGATTACTTCCGGTTGGCCGCCCAACCAATACCGATCAGGATCAACTCTTAATTGGGTAGTTTGCTCAGAGACAGGGTGGTACCAAGGCCGGCATAGAGATATCGATCACTGAAAGCCTTTCTGAGTGCGGTAAACGCAGGTTCCCCAGTGCAGTGGCCGGGTGCGATGTAGTCCACTTAGAACTGGTCATGGAGAGCTGTAACGATCCTATCAAGGTCCGAGTCACCCGCCGTCACGAGATGAAACCCTCCGGCAATCAGATGAACGCGGGGTTAATCGTGCTCGCCGCTGCGACGATTTTGTCAATGCCAGGATGTGAGCAGCCGACCACGATCACAATGCCTTCGGGTGTACTGATCGCTAGCGACAACTCACGCAATTCAAGCGTTCCCGGCTTGTCCGACACCAACGCAGTGAGGTGAATGTCAGGAGCGATTTCGGTGTTTCTGTCCACGAGTTGAAAGTTCGCCCCGGGCCAAGCCGACCCGAATCGCATGATGTCCGGCGGAGCGCCATCGTAGTAACGCTGCTCAGGAGGCAGGGAGGCATCCTTTCGATAGAACGTACTGGGCAGGGCAAGAATTCTGGATTGTTAAAGTACGAAGCGAACAAGTTACTTTCCCGCTTGCGTAGCAGCACGCTCCTTAACGTAGGTAACTAACGCGGCAAAACGAGGATCTCCATGCAGCGAATCAAGCAAAGGGTCGTTTCCAATGTCGGAAGCAATACGCGGCGGCAATCCATGGTCCACAGACTGGCGTAGAAGCGAAAGCGCCTCCTCGTCTTGCCCTTTGCGCACAAGAACAGTTGCCAAGTCATAGTTCGCAGCAGCGGTTTCCGGCTGATCGGGGCCAAGCACGCGTCCTGCAATATCCAACACACGGTGAAATGACTTCTCGGCTTCCTCATCATGGTGCAAATCCCGCTGAAAATCAGCCAGGTTGAGCATGGAATGGATGGTCGACAGGTTTTCCGGGCCCTCGACTCTCAGGTGAATGTCCAGTGCCTTCCGTTCTAGCTTCTCCGCGTCTGCAGGTTGGCCATTTTCCGCCAACATGATGGCGAGATTGTCCATCGTCACAAGCGTGTAATGGGCCTCCGGGCCGAGGATGCGCTGCTGCTTCTGGAGCACTTCACTGTTCAATTTCACCCCCTCTGCACAGTTATGTTCCTCGCATAGCGTAAAAGCCAGCTCGCTAATGGTCGCCAGGGTGTCTGGATGATCGCCCCCGAGCACGCGGCGCTGTGCGTCGAGCAATTTCCGTTCGAGGTTTTCCGCCTCAGAAAGATGACCTTGTTGCAGCAATGCCCACGCCAGGTCGTGCATGGTGTTCAGAGTTTCCCTGTTCTCTTGCTCACCAACCGAGCTGCTAACCTTAATCCCATGCTCGAACAGCGATTGCGCGCGAGGGTAAAGTCCCTGATACATGTAGGCTCTTCCTATCACGTGCATCATGCTCCCCTGAAGATCGGGGTCCTTTGATAGGCCAGTTTGTATATCCTTTGCTGCCTGATCGAGAAGTTCGCCCGCGGTTATCGTGCCGCCCAGCTTCTCGTTTGGATCTGAAGCCTTGAAGATCCCCGTCATGAACTCTGCAATGCGATCTGCTCGATCGCGCTCCCGAGTAATCCGGCGCAACTGAAAGGCCTGCATTGCCACAAAGCCAGCCAGCATCAGCAAAGCGAAGGCCGCCAGTGCAACTCCCACGCGGTGCCGACGAACGTATTTTTGGAGGCGGTAAGCGATCGTGTCTGGCCGGGCACTGATGGGTTCGTGACTGAGATATTTCTCCAAGTCGGAGGCTAAAGCAGTGACCGATGGATAGCGTTCCTGAGGATTCTTCTTCAGTGCCTTGCCCACGATTGTGTCTAAGTCTCCGCATAATGAGCGACAGAGTCTGTCCGGTGTGCACGCCCGCTTCGCGGCATTGCTCGTGGTGATTTCGCTCCGCGTTCGGGCAGAGCATACGACTTCCGACGCACGTGGTGGTTCCCTATCTACGATGGCCTTAAACAGCTCAGCAGGGGACGAGATGGCGGGGCCGGCGGGATGCTGACCGGTCAGAAGCAAATATAGCATTACGCCCAGCGCATAGACATCGGTCCCAGTGGTTACCGGTCTTCCGGTCACTTGCTCGGGCGCCGCGTAGGCCGGTGTCAGCACCCCTCCTGCTTGCTGAGTAAGCAGTGTCGCGGCTGCAGCATCGGACCCCTCTTCCAAAAGCTTGGCTATTCCGAAGTCCAGGAGCTTAACCTGTCCATCATTTCGAACCAGGATGTTCGAAGGCTTAAGGTCTCGGTGCACGATCAGATTGGCGTGCGCGTAAGCCACAGCTGCGAGTACATCGAGAAACAGGCGAATGCGCGCTGGCAGATCCAGCATGTGACGGTCGCAGTACTCATCGATCTGCTCGCCTTCGACATATTCCAGAACGAGATACGGTTGTCCGGTCGGAGAAACACCCGCGTCCACCAGCTCTGCAATATGCTCGTGGGTAAGCCGCCCAAGGATGCTGCCCTCGCGTTTGAATCGCTCTTCGCCCCCGCGGCCGGCCAGAGCAACGCTTAGGAACTTCACCGCCACTCGACGCTCAAAGCGTCCGTCGTTGCGCTCGGCCAACCAGACGCTTCCCATTCCGCCTTGGCCGATCTGGGAGATCAGAGTATACGGCCCGAGTGCCTGGCCTGCGAGTCGCGCCGAGTTCGGTAGTCCGAACCGTTCCTTCTCGAGAAAACCCTCTTGCACGAGCACCCGGTGTTCGTCGAGGAGTTCTGTCAACTGCGCGACCAATGTGGGGTTTTTCTGGCCAAGCGAGCGCAGCCACACTGCACGCTCATCCTCAGGCATTGCGAGGGCCTGATCCAGGTATGGACTTACGACCGGCCACTCATCTGGGCTCAGTGTGGGCATAAAATCCTCACAGCGATAAATACGCGGCGATTTTTCGATGGAGATAAATGCGCGCCTTCTCCCAGTTCCGCTTTACCGTACGTTCCGACACGTTCCGCATGATCGCAATTTCTCCGAACGAAAATCCGCAGAAGAATTTCAAGTCGACAACCTGGCCAGGGCAGGCTCCGCTCTGCCAAGTTGGTCCAACACCTCGCCGATCCGCGCTAGTTCCGTGTGACCTGCCGCATTCTCCATAGCGTCTGCATCGAGCGAAGTTAACTCGAAAAGCCCCCCGCGCTTCTGGGCGTGCCGTTCTCGCGCATGATCAATGATCAATCCCCGCATCACTCGCGCGCATATCCCATGAATCGCGCGCGGTCGGGAAACGACGGTCCCTCTCGTGCCGCCATGTCCAGGTATGCCTCGTGCAATAGGGTTGTGGCGCTGAGGCTGACGGCGGCGCTAGGCCGCCCAAGTTCGCGCTTGGCCAATTGGCGCAACTCCGCATAAAGAGCACTGAAAAGCGCGTCAGCGGCAACCGCGTCGCCTTGATCGGCGGCCCCTACAAGCTGTGGAATTGTGGGATCCGGCCTCATCCTCAATCGCGCGCAAGCGTCTCGTATTTCGACCGATTAGTCAAGACGGTTTTTCCGCCGGCGTCACACTGGCTCCTTGGGCGGGCGGGCAAACAATTTGGATCGACCAGCCAAGACTTGCGAGATGGAGTCCGAGAACCGAAGAGTGGACGACCGAACTAACTAGTCATGTTATCTTTTATTTGTGAGCACAGCGGCCCCGTAGCTCAGATGGATAGAGCAGCGGTTTCCTAATGCGGCTGCCTCTCATGTTTTCAAATGGTTACAGGTGGATGTGCGTGGATGTAAACCGCGAAAAATGGGCCAGCACGGGACCCAAATGGGGACAAGGAAGGGGACAAGGGGACAGGGCGTTTATAATCGGCAAAGGCCCCGTAGCTCAGATGGATAGAGCACTCGTTTCCTAAACGAGGGGTCGCGTGTTCGACTCACGCCGGGGCCACCAGTTCACTTCTAAACTTCCGCGCGGCCCGGAATATGCCAGAAAGGCACTCCACTACCGGAGCACTAGCCTAACTCCGTCCTTCGCGCCCGCGCGGGAATCCAGTTCCGCGTCTGGGTGCTCGGTTCTTTCGCGTTGTGCGGCGACGGGGTTTCAGCGTCTTCTTTTTCTTCATCTTTACTTGCTCACCTTGTAGTTTTTTTCCTTGACCCACTCGATAAACTCATCGAGCGGCACGGAAAACCACGGCTTGTCACCCTTCGCACCCTTCGGCTTCCACAGGAGTGTGGAGGGCTTCACCCGAAGAGTGCCAACAACACCGCCTGTGTCGTGGTCGATGTCGTGGTCATACAACACTTGCTCCGCGAATTTGTATTTTG
>JBEKRE010000008.1:0-139605 GCA_049519055.1 Candidatus Sulfotelmatobacter sp.
CTTCCTCCGGATCCCGCCTCGCGATGGGCACCCTTGCTGTTCGGCTAACACTTCCCCTTGCCGGGTGTGTAGAGGACTTTCACCTCCTAGTGAGTGCGCCCTGCCGGGCGCACCAAGAAAAAAAGACGGGCGTAATTGCCCGTCTTCTAAAAGTTAAGAGCCGAAGGCTAACTGCCAGGAGTTCAGTTGATATCGAACTGTTCCTGGTGCAGTGCCGGATCGCTCTTCACAATGATCGTCCGCTTGGTCAGTTCTTCCATCTCGTTTAGCAGACGGCCATTGTTGGCCTTCAACTCCTTGGCCACATCGGGATGCACGCGCAGCATCACATCTTCGTGCTCCAGGTGCTTCGCGATCTTGCGCATTTCCACGTAAATCTCGTTCGCTACCGTAGTCAGCGACTTCACGTAGCCGGTGGACTGGCAATAGGGACAAGGCGCGCCAATCGTACGTTCCAGCGACTGCTTCACCCGTTTACGGGTGATCGCAACCAGCCCGAAATCGTTGAACTGCAGCACCTTCGACGGGGCGCGATCGTGCCGAAGCTCTTCTTCCAGCGCCTGCATCACGCGCTGCCGGTTCCGGCGCTCATCCATGTCGATGAAGTCGATGATGATGATGCCGCCTAGATCACGCAGTCGAATCTGCCGAACGATCTCCTTGATCGCGTCCACGTTGGTTTTGACGATTGTATCTTCCAGGCGCGAAGTCTTGCCCACATACTTGCCGGTGTTGATGTCGATGGCAACCAGCGCCTCGGTCTGGTTGATCACGATGTAACCGCCGCTCTTCAGCCACACCTTGGACTTGAGCGCCTTGTTCATCTCCTCGGCCAGGCCGAACTGCTCGAACAGCGGCGTTTCCTTCGTATAGAGCTTCACCCGCTTCACCAGTCCCGGCTGAAAGCGGTTGAAGAAGCGCAGAATACGCTCATATTCCGGTTCAGTATCCACCCAGATCACCGAGAAATCAGACGTGACCTGGTCCCGCAGCACACGCTCCACCACGTTGAGATCGTGGTAGATCAGCGCCGGCGGCTTGGATGCTTCGGCGCGCGTCTTGATATCGCTCCACAGCCCCTTCAAAAAACGAATATCCGCCCGCAATTCTTCTTCACTCGCACTTTGTGCGGCGGTGCGAACAATGAAGCCGCCATGTCCGTTATCGCGCTCGCTCATCACGATGCGCTTCAGCCGCTGGCGCTCTTCGTCCGATGCAATCTTGCGCGAAACTCCGGTATGGTTCACGGTCGGCATGTAGACCAGAAATCGTCCCGGCAGTGCGATGTGGCTGGTAATGCGCGCGCCCTTTTTTCCGATTGGCTCCTTCGCAATCTGCACCAGAATTTCCTGACCTTCTTTGAGAAGGTCGCTAATCTTTGGAACTTCAAGCGACTCTCGTCGCGGGAAACGGCGTCCCCCACCCCGGCGTCCGCTACCCCGGCGCTCATAGCCCGGACGCGGACGCGGCGCTCGCTGCGTATAACCAGCCGCACCCGACGGAGCACGAACCTCAGCGCGGGCATCGACTGCGCCGCTCCCGCGAGCTTCAGCGTCCAGCAAAGCTTCCGCTTGGGCCTGTGCCTCTTCCAGTTCCATTTCTTCCGAGTCTTCTTCGGTCTCCGCCGCAGCACCTCCCGCAGGCGCCGCGCCGGACTCCTCCAGAGACGTCATATGAATCTCATCTACGGTCTCGCGGACGTCAGAAAACACACGCGGAGCCGTCTCCGAACCTTGCTGGCCGGCGGCTCGCGTTACTTCTTCAAACTCGTCGTAGCCCTCATCCGATGTTTGCTCATAGCGAACCGTGTCCGCTTCTTCCTCGTCGATGGTCTCCTCTTCCAGCGTTCCAGGAGCTGCGAAAGCCGCAACCTGTTCCGGTGCCGGAGTTGCAGCTCGATCAGAAACCTCCGGAGCAGCTAGAGTCTCATTGGGTCCCTCCACCACTTCTGGAATCGTTTCAGCTCTCTTCGCAGGCGCGGCAGCCGCTCCCACGATTGCCGAATCTCGTCGGAGAAATTCGCGATTCCAGTCCACTGAAGTTGCAGCCGCGTCTACATCTCCAGTTCTCTCCTCAAGCGGCGGCGCATCTTCGCGCTCTTCAGCCTGCTGTTGGGCACTCGCGGCCGGACTGGCAAAGATAGGTTCGTCGTCGGGAAAAGTGGCAGCGATGGGTGCCTCGGGTTGGACGCGCAGCTCGCTACTTCGTACCAAGCCTTGATCTTCCTGCCCGCGGGACGACTGGGTCACGATTGGCTGCGCCAATCCACGGTACTTGGAGATCGATTCTCCCGGAAGAAGGATCGGCTTGTATCCGGCTGGCGGGCCAAACTGATGCCCCCGGGCTGATTCTTGCTGACGAGGAATTGTTGCCGGCGGTGCAGCCTCCACTGCTGGCGTCGCCAAGCGCGGCTCCGATCCCCGCTCGCGCCCATCCCCGCGTCCATCGCGACGTCCGCCACGCCGACGCCGGCGACCACGCCAGCCTCCCCGTTCGCGATCTTGAGACTCTCCTCCACCGGCAGCGTCCGGCGAAACCGCAGCCAGGGACGGTTTCTCCCCCGGCTCCTCTGCTCCCGCAAACTGACCGCTCGATGCTGCCTCGAACTTCGCAGTGGATTCACCGCCCTCCGTGCCTTCTTCCGCCTGCATGCTGGAAGACGTCCCGCCCTCATCGCCGCCAGACTGCGAACGCATATCCTGCACTCCACGACCGGCCGGCACAACGTCGGTCACATCCTCGTCGTGCTCTTCCAACTCCATAAAGTCGGAAACGTACAAGAAGGCATCGCGCTCCAGGCCAATGTCAACAAAGGCCGATTGCATGCCAGGCAGCACGCGCGTGACCCGGCCTTTGTAGATGGATCCCGCTAAGGTGTATTCATTTTCGCGCTCGAGGTAGATTTCCGCGAGCAGATCATCTTCCACCAGCCCCACTTTGGTCTCGTGCGGCGTGGAAGAAACAAACAACTCTTTATTCATGGACACTCCGGTCCCGCCCCGACTCATTTAAAAGAATCGGACGGGCTTCACCGGGGCGAAGCGAGGAAAGACACGGGAGGATCGAGCGTCGCGAGGTTGGCCCTGGATGGGGGACGGCTGGGGTCCGGGAGGTTGCTCCCTGACCGAATCCGCTGCACAAGCTTGGGTATCTTTTGCACTGTTCGCTTTTCGTCTGCCGGGTTTGTGACCGCACTCTCTGACCGTTTCCGGTCGGGGGGCCGTTTCCCTGCCAGCAGCGTTATTGCTTCAATCCTGCCCGGCCTTCTGCTGCTCGACTGGCCGGTGAAATGCCCCCTTTACGCGAGGACGATCGATATTTTTGGGGCTGCGCCTAAGGCGCAGTGACTGCTCTCTGCCGTCTTCCCACTTTCCAGCTTCACAAACCCTTAGCTGGCTCACCCAATCCTGGCTAACCCCAGCTAATTCACAAACCGGCGCATTCGAACATTCATTACCATCCCCAGCGCCAGGAACATGAACAGAACGGAAGACCCACCGTAACTCATTAGCGGCAAAGGTATTCCGGTGACCGGCATAAAACCGACCACCATGCCGACATTGACCAGGATATGGAAGCTAAGCACAGCCACCACACCCATCACCACGAACGTGCCAGCGCGGTCGGGCGCCGTTTGCGCGTTCTGCGTCAAACGCATCAGCACTACGAAGTATAACAGCAGAACGCCCAGCGCGCCCACGAATCCATGTTCCTCGGAGAATGCCGCGAATATAAAGTCCGTTTGTGGAACTGGCAGGAAAGCCCCATGGGTTTGCGAGCCTTTTCCACCCCACAGCCCGCCCGAACCCACCGCAATCTTGGATTGCTCAACTTGGTACCCCGTGCCTTGGGGGTCATCTTCCGGGTGCTGGAAACTCGTGAGCCGCTGCTTCTGGTAGCCCTTGAGCACGTGAACCTGAGGGACGAAGAATACCGCGCCGATTCCTATACCCGCAGCCAGAGCCACGGCCAACCCTTGCCTCCACTGCATTCCGCCCAGGAAGACTCCCATGATTGCAATGGGGATATAAGTGAGAGCGGTCCCCAGGTCCGGCTGCTTCAGCACCAGTAGCATCGGAATAGCTACGATAGCTCCCGCTTTCATAAAATCCGGCCAGGAAAGTTCCCGGTGCCGCAAGTCCGCAAAAAATTTGGCCATCGCAAGAATGAGGATTAGCTTCACCCATTCCGAAGGTTGGAAGTGATTGCCGCCCGGCATTTTGATCCAGCGCTTCGCTCCTAAATACTTTTGCCCAAACAGCAATACGGCCATCAGCGAAGCGACGGCCGCGATGTAGAACCAATGAATCCTGTCGAGCAATGCCTGGTAATTGACCAGGCTGATCAGGAACATCATCCCCACTCCGGCCACAACCCAGTACATCTGCTTGACGTGGGAACCCACGAACTTGGTGTGCATGGTGGCGCTGCGAATCTCCATCACTCCCAGACCGCAGATCATGAGCACAAAGACCAGCAACAGCCAGTCAAAATCGCGATATGAAACGTAACGACTCATGAGTTCGGGGTACTCAGTACCGAGTACCGAGCAACGACCTCCTTGCCAAAAGTCCGAACTCGTACCTTCATTGCATTTTCCCGTTACTCGGTACCAGGTACTCGGTACTGAGAATCCCCGGCGCGGCGGTCGCCAGAGCAGAAGGCTTTCTTGGCAACTTCAAGGAGAAACTTCCGCCCTGAAGTTTGTCGCTCTCCGGCGCCGTCCACAAAGCCCCCATATCCACTTTGCCGTCGCTCTTCGTCTTCTCCACCATCTTGTTCGGCAACCGCCGCTGCTTGTCGACATAAGCCTTGAGCACTTGCGTCGCCAGACGCGCTGCCAACTTGCCGTGCTCGCCGCCTTCAAACAGCACGCATACAATGATGTCGGGATTGCGCCGTGGCGTGAACCCGACAAACCAGCCGTTCTGCGCCAGCTCCTCACTGTTCTTAAACCTCGCCCGCGTGGCCAGTGAGACAATCTGCGCCGATCCCGTTTTTCCCGCGATATCAACTCCAGGGATATGCGCCGAGGGAGCCGTGCCCTCTGGCAACAGAACTCGCGACATAGCGTCGGTGATGAATGTCCAACCATTCGGATCGATGGGAACATTCTTCGTTTCGGTCACATGACTCGTTTCCACGTATCCGCTCGGCAGCTCTTGAGGATCGACGACATGGGGCACCACCATCTTGCCTCCCATGGAGATCGCCGCGATCGCACGCATCAACTGTACCGGTGTCAGCGTCACGGCGCCCTGCCCGATACCCACCGAAATCGTCTCCCCCGCGAACCATTTCTGCTTGAAATTCTTGATCTTCCACTCTTCGGACGGCATGACGCCGCTCACCTCATTGGGCAGGTCGATACCGGTCTTCTGCCCCAGGCCAAGAGCGGTTGCGTATTTTGCAATCCGCTCGATGCCTAACTTCTCCGCCAGCGTGTAAAAGAACACGTCGCAGGACTGGTAAATGGCTTTCTCCAAAGTGACGGGCCCATGCCCGCCTTTCACCCAGCAGCCGAACCGGCGTCCGTAGAACTCCGCACCGCCTGTGCAATTCACATGCAGATCCTGCGCGATTCCTTCCTGCCATCCCGCAACTGACATGATGATCTTAAAAGTCGAACCCGGCGCCAGCTGGGCCTGAATCGCTTTGTTCAACAGCGGCTTATCCGGGTCAGTAACCAGCTTGTTCCACTCATCGCGCGAGACCCGCACAGCAAAATCATTGGGATCGAAAGTTGGCCGGCTCACCATCGCCAGGATCTCGCCGGTCCGCGGATCCATTGCAACGATCGCTCCATTCTTCCCTTCCAGCGCTTCCTCGGCAGCAATCTGCAAATCGATGTCGACCGTGAGCTTCAACTGCTTTCCGGGGATCGCATCCGTCTCCCCGAGCAGTCCCACTTCGCGGCCGTGGCTGTTCACCAGTTCCTGCCGCGCTCCGTTCTTTCCCATCAGCGCGTTGTTGTACTGCCGCTCCGCTCCCGAAACCCCCACCACGTCGCCCGGGTTATAAAGTTCGAACTGCGGCTGGTTGAGCATATCTTCCGTCACTTCGCCCACATAGCCGATCAGATGCGCCATGAACCCCTTGCGTGGATACAGACGCCGGTCTGCCCGGATGGTGTCCAATTCCGGCAACTCGTTGCGATGCGCCTCAATGAATGCTTGTTCATCCTGCGTGATGTCTTCCTTCAGAAAGATGGGTTGGTACTGTGGCATGGAGGCGAAGTGGTGAATGCGCGTCCGTACTTCGTTCGCATCCAGATGCAGACCTTGCGCGATCAGATCCACGTCCGCATTCAGATCGCGCGAAGAATCGCGCAACAGCAACGCCGAGAACGACGGATAGTTGTCAACGATGATGCGCCCTTCGCGATCCAGAATCTTGCCGCGGGGGGCCAGGATCGGCACATTGCGGATGCGGTTCTTTTCGGCAAGCGTTGCATATAAATCGGTCTGCATGACTTGCAACCGCCACAGCCCGTAAGCGAGGACAAGGAAGATACCCAGGATCAGGTACTGCGCCGCCGTCAGGCGGATTGCCGATACTTTTTCATCGCGACCGAACATCAGTTGCCAGCGGCCAGTCGCCAGTTTCCAGTCAAGCTCTCGTGAGAGTTTTGCCTGGATCGCGACCGGTCACAGCCTCGCAGGATCGAATGTGTAGGAATCTTCACCTTCATTGTAATGCGCACCGACGCGTCCTCACGGTCGGGCTGGATAACGGAAGTCACAGCCTGTGCTGCCCCATTGGCAACTGACCGCTGGCAACTGCTTTTTTCACGTTCTCTGCTTAAATTTGTCCAGCAGAAAGTACAAACCCACGCCCAGAACAGCATTCGCCAGCCCGGCTA
This sequence comes from Candidatus Sulfotelmatobacter sp., assembly GCA_049519055.1. Taxonomy (GTDB): domain Bacteria; phylum Acidobacteriota; class Terriglobia; order Terriglobales; family Acidobacteriaceae; genus Sulfotelmatobacter. The sequence continues at coordinate 6,863 of JBEKRE010000008.1, forward strand.
AGATTTCCCGGCCCCAACTCCAATTCAGCGTCAGGCTGACCATGCCGCGGGCAACCGTGAAGTAAATCGCCTGGTGCACCAGGTAAAAACCCAGGGTAACCAGCAGCCGGGCGCCCGCGTTCTCCACATCCAGCTTCGCCCCCAGTGACGACGCGAAATAACCCACCACCGTCTTGGCGATTCCGTAGATTCCGATCGGATAAGCCCCCAGCATGTCCTGTACCAGGCCGATGGCTGCGCCAGTGAACAGGCCTGAAATCGGATTTCGCCGCGCCATGGCAAAAAAAATCGTCACCAGCAGGGGCAAGTCGAAGATAGAGAAGAACGGTAGACGCCTCGGAACAAAGGCCTGCAGAAACAGCGCTAGCAACGGCACGCCCACCGTCACCGGAATGCTGAACCGGTAGACCTCAATCTGCTCCCCTGATGTATAAGTGATGGGCACGCTAGTGGGGATCATCTTCAGTTGCTGGCTGCGACTTAGGTGTTACGGCAGGCTTCGGCGGCTCGTTCGCCGATTTCGGCGGACGGACCGCAGCACCATTCGATGCCGCATGAGAGCCGTTGTTCAATGCGGGATCGCCGGATGGTGGTTTAGGTGTCGTTTTCTTTGGCGATTGGCCATTCACGGTCTGCCCGCTAACTGGCGCGCTTTGCGAACTATCACTGCTCACAACGGTTGCCTTAGCGGGTTTAGTAGCCGTCGCTCCACTGCCCGTGATTTTGGTCGATGCCGTCCGCGCAACATGCGGAGCAGCCTCAGGTTTCACCGAACTCTCAGCCGGAGTCAGCGGTTGTGTGCCAGTACTGGTTTCTTGCGCGGACGAGACCGGCTTAGCACTCCCCGAGCCGCCTGCAGCCTCTATCCCCGCATCGGTAACCGGTTTTTCCGGAACCGACGGCAACCGCTGCGCCAAAATATCGGCGGCCCGCACCCGGACTCCGCTCTCCGCTACCGCATTTTGTTCTTGCTTCTCCGTAACTACCAGCACTTCCTCCAGACGGCTCAGATCGGCCGAAGGCTTCACTTCGATCTTCAAAAACATCTCACGCCCCGGGCTCACCTTCATGACGGTGCCCACCGGCAGTCCTTTGGGAAATATCTGGTCGCCTCCGCTGCTCAGCACCTTATCTCCGGGGTCAACCTTCTCGTCGCTCATCACCCTTTCCAAAACCACCGTTCCGTCGGGAGTCCCTTTGAGCACGCCTTGCAACCGGGACTTTTCGAGCATTGCTCCCACGCCGCTGGTCTGGTCGTTAATCATGAGCACCAGCGATGTGGAAGGGTATACCCGCAACACCTTGCCCACGATGCCGCCCGCAGTGATCGCGGCCATGTCGGCCGCGATTCCTTCATTCGATCCTTTGTCGATATAGATGGACCGCGACAGATCGCTACCGCTTGATCCAATCACCTGCGCCGGCACAGTCTTGGCGATGATCTGCTCTTTGAAAGCCAGCAACTGTTGCAGCCGGTGAGCCTGCTCCGCGTCTTCAGTCAGACGCACCTGCTCCAGCCGCATCTGCTCGATCTGCTGCTTGAGTTGGCGGTTTTCGGCTCGCACCCCGCGCAGGAAAAAATAGTTGTGCCAAACACCGCTGCTGTCGTTCTGCACCCACACCAGCACTCGCTCGAGAGGAGTGATCGCATCCACCGCCCACACCCGGATGAGCCGGGTGTTCTCCGCTTCGCCGCTGCGCTTGACCTGGACCGCGAGTCCCAGCACTTGCAGAAACAAGACTCCCACTAGAATGGTCAGATTGCGGTAACGGCCGAGTACGGATTCCATAAGTCAGTGGTCAGTGGCTGGTGGTCAGTAAGAGCAAGGAGAATTTCCTGACCACTGATCACTGCCCGCTGTTTTTCTTACTCTATCGAAATCTTCCGCAGCAGCTTGAAGTCACTGAGCATCTTGCCCGTGCCCAACACCACGCTGCACAGCGGATCGTCAGCGATAGAGACCGGCAGCCCGGTTTCTTCGCGAATGCGCTTATCCAGATTCTTCAGCAGTGCCCCGCCACCCGTGAGCACAATGCCGCGGTCGCTGATGTCGGCCGACAATTCCGGCGGTGTCCGCTCCAGCGCCACGCGAATCGCATTCATAATCGTCGAAACGCACTCGCTCAGCGCCTCGCGGATTTCGCCATCATCTACCGTAATTGTCTTCGGCACACCTTCAATCAGGTTGCGGCCTTTAATCTCCATAGTCATCGGCTTATCGAGCTGATGAGCCGACCCAATTTCCATCTTGATTTGTTCGCCGGTGCGCTCGCCGATCAGCAAATTATATTTCCGCTTCAGATAATTCATGATGGCTTCGTCCATCTGGTTGCCCGCCATCCGCACCGAACGCGAGTAAACAATGCCGCTTAGCGAAATCACCGCGATGTCCGTCGTCCCGCCACCAATGTCGACCACCATGTTTCCGCTCGGCTCGGTAATTGGCAGTCCTGCTCCAATCGCCGCCACCATCGCCTGTTCCACCAGATGCACTTCACTCGCCTTGGCGCGATACGCTGAGTCCATGACCGCGCGCTTTTCCACCTGCGTAATCTCCGAAGGCACGCCAATCACAATTCGCGGATGCACCAGCATCTTCCGGTTGTGCGCCTTCTGGATGAAATAGTTCAGCATCTTCTCGGTGACCTTGAAGTCGGCGATCACGCCGTCCTTCATGGGCTTGATGGCGACAATGTTGCCCGGGGTGCGCCCCAGCATCTCCTTGGCCTCTTTGCCCACGGCCTCCACTTCGCCGGTGTTTTTGTTGATGGCGACGATGGAGGGCTCGTTCACCACAATGCCCTTCCCGCGCGCGTACACCAACGTGTTGGCCGTCCCCAGATCGATCGCCAGATCGCTCGAGAACAGGCTGAATAAAGACCTCAGATTATGGGACCGTGATGAATGAAAGCCGTTGCTTGACATGACTAACTCTTCTCTCTCGCTTTTTGCCTATTCGAACCGCTGTGCTTCCGGGCGAACTCGGCTTGCACGAACTTGTTATGCGAACTGCCGCGAAATCTTACTGAATAATAATTTTCTTCTGTTGCGTGTTCACTCCGCCCTGCGATGTCTGTGCCGTTACCGTAATCACAGCTTCACCGGTGGCTAGCGGCGGCGTGAAATAATGAAAAGTGCCGTCGGTGGAGATCATCGGCACTTCCCGCCCATTCACCATCACCCGCGCCCCGATCTGCGTCTTACCAGCCACTTCAATCACATGTCCATGCTGAATGAAGGGGTCCAGTTCCAGGTCGATGGCTTCGTTCTGCTTTCCCTTGGGAATAATGGTGAAGCGATTTTTCTCGCTCTCCACCGACTCTTTTCCCGACGCTTCGTACGACTGTACCATCCAGTAGTACGCACCTTCGCCCAAGCTTGTAACCGAAACGTCCGCGGTGTTCACTCTCTTATCTACCAGTGTAGAAGAAAAGTAGGGATTTCTCGATATGCGCAACCGGTAACCAGACGCATTCGCCATCGGCGTCCAGGAGAATTCCACATCTTTCGTCGGTTCCCCGGAAGTAAAAATCGGCGCCATATTGGCCGGGGAAATCGGCGTCGGAGGCCCTGCGTCCTTCGCCTTCTCCATGTGCGTTTCTTCCCGCCGGAAACTAACCTTCTCCCAGTTCGCTAACTGCACGGTCTCCCCGTTGCGCGTCACTTCGCCAGCGCCCTTCTTCATCAGGATCTCGTGCTGATCCAACGTAGGATCGTTGTGCACTCGGGCCATCGATTCCGGAGCCAGAGATGCCCTAGCCCCGTCCACAATGACCTGCGATTTTGAACCTTGAGAATAAGTCGCTGTCGAAAGATCTACCGTTCCCGTGCTCACCGCCACGGCTACGTTTGTCTGCTGCTGATCGTTGGCTGAGTTTTCTTCAATCACAATCAGCGAATCCTGCTTCACCGTGTAGCTGGTTCCGTCGTTAAACACGACCTTGGCCATGCCTTCCGACCCGGTCTGCACAACGTCCCCTTTGTCCAGCGGCACGTTGTAGTCCGCTGCCAGCCAGCTGCTACTGCTACCCTTCTTCACTCGAACCGTGCCATCCAGCGCCGTAAAGTGAGCCTGCTGCGCCGTTGAAATCCCAGACCCCGCAGGCGGAGCCATCCCGGCCACGCGCTCCAAAACTCTGTTAGCTACCCCGTCGGCCACCCGGATGCTGGTTTCTGTAAATTGCGGAAATGCGAGCCGCATCCCCAGCAAGCACAGCATTACCCCGGCCAGGATCATTAAGGCCACACTGCGGTATGTGACCGTTGTCCATGCGATATGGATGCCCGGTTTGCGAGTCGACGAAGACACGTAGGGAAAAAACCTTATTCAAGCCTTTTGAATATGAGGTAATTCAAACGTTACCACAAGCCGATCAGCGGTAAGAATAGGTAATCAACTGGGAACGTTACCTTCGTGTGTAGTTTTTGTCCTGGCACCCTCTGTACCTTCCTTTGGGATTTACCTCGCACCCCACCATCCCAATACTTTCTCCCGACAGTTTTCTCGCCTATGCGCAACATCTCCCGTTCAAGCTCCCCGTCATGGAGCACCGACACGCCCGCGCCGCCGCAGCGGTATGCCGACCAATTTGGCTGAGCAGGAATCGTCGCCGAAACCGCCCTAGCCTGGAATCGATCGTCAGCAGAAGAGCGCCCAGATGAAGCCTGTGCCATCTTCGCCCAGGACTACGGCCAAGCCGGCGCCATCGACTTCCTTGGCCGCGGCTACGGCTTGCCTCGCTCACTCAGCGGCCACCACTCCTGGTTGCTCTGGGGACCGCGTGGCTACTCCGGCAACTGCATGATCGTCCTCAACGACAGTCGCCGACGTCTCGAACAACTCTGGAATCAGGTCGAATCTGTCGTTATGTCCTTTACAATCCCTACGCACTCGAAAAAGAAATCCCCGTCTTCATCTGCCGTGGCCCGAAATTCGGCACCCTCGCCCAACTCTGGCCCCAACTAAAACGCTGGCGCTAGAGAATTCATTTGAAGACAGGAGACTCTCTTTAAAACCCCGGCCCCTCCGGGTACGCCGGCAGATCAGGCGGCCGCGCCGGCAATTTCATCGGGTGCTCCTGGATTTCTTTCAGCACCACTTCGATCGCTTTTTCCAGTTGAGGATCGCGCCCAACTCTCACCAGATCCGGGCGGTTGTCGATCTCGATGTCCGGAGCGACGCCACGATTTTCGATCAGCCACTTGCGGTCCAAACCATAGAGCGAGAATTCGGGACGCGTGATGTATCCGCCATCGATCAGAGGAATCTCTCCACGGATGCCCCGCACGCCCCCCCAAGTTCGCTCCCCGATTAGTGGTCCCAGTTTGTAAACCTTGAAAAAATAGCTGAAGAAGTCGCCATCAGAAGCCGCGTAGTGATTCGTCACGCAGGCCATGTGCCCGTGGAAAACATTGCTCGGCTCCGTGTCCGATTCCCAGTTGCGGGCTGATTCCATCCCAGCCAGCACGCGCCGCAGTCGCTCAAAAATAATCTGATCGACGAAACCCCCGCCGTTATAGCGAACATCGAAGATCATTCCTTCTTTGCGAATCTGCGGGAAATACTGCTTCACGAACTCGTTGAGTCCACTGGCGCCCATATCCGGCAAGTACACATATCCGATGCGGCCGGCGCTGGCCTGCTCCACTTTGCGCCGGTTGGTCTCGATCCAGTTCAACTCGTGCAGACCGAACTCGCTCGGAATTGGCCGCACGACCACATTGCGCGCTCCCTGTTCAGTGGGCTGGCTGTTGATCGAAAGTGTCGTGGGCTGGTTCACGGTGTTGACCAATAGCTCGTCAGGGTTCTGCGGAACCCGTAAGGAACGCCCATTCACTGCCAGCAGGTAGTCGCCTTCTTTCACCAACACCCCTGGTTCTGTGAGCGGAGAGCGCAGATTATGATTCCAATTCTCCCCGTGATAAATCTTGGCCAAACGGTACATCCCCCTCTTTGCATCTGGCTCAAGATCGGCTCCTAGCAGCCCTACGTTGACCGAATCGATCTCAGGATAGTCACCGCCACCCACATAAGTATGTGAGTTAGAAAGCTCGCCAATCATTTCCCCCAAAACATAGGTCAGGCTCAATCGGTCGGCTAGGTAAGGCAGCAGTTGCGCATACTTGTCATGCTCTTGCTGCCAGTTGACTCCGTTCATCGCCGGTTCATAGAAATAATCCCGCTCCTGGCGCCAGACCTCATTGAAGATCTGTTTCCACTCGGCCGGGGGATCCACTTCCATTCGCATGGCATCAAGCTTTAGAGAGCCCTCCCCTGGATGCGCCAGAGGCTTGAGCTCAGTTTCCTCGGAACCGTCTTGTCCACCTTGAGGTATTTTCACATCGACGATTCCGTAGTCGTGCTGGGCATTCTCGCCACCTTCTCCGCCTACCCCTGCCCTGGGCGTCCCGTATAGGATTTTCTTGCCATCGAACGAGAGTGCGTACTCGTCGGCTCCCTCTAGAAAAATGTGGTCCTTGCGATTCTTCAAATCATAGGCATGAATGGCGGGAGGTTCGCCCGGCAATGGCCCGGACAGTCCCTGCACGGGAGCGGAGACATAAAAAATCAAATCCTTCGCCGCCGCCAGAGTCTGTAGATTGCCCGGTGGAATCGGAGGCGCCACAATGCGGTTCTGAATTCCCTCGAGATCGATACGGAAATTCTTCAACTCCGGTCTGGTCCCAGGTTTTTGCTCTTTCTCAGCCTCTGCGGCGGTTTTCTGGTCCGCTGCTCCAGCTTCCGGGTTGGCGTTCGTCGGAGCCCTGGGCTTTTTCGTGGGCATTTCTGGCGGCTTCTGGCCAGTGGGCTGCGTTCCCGGCATCGGCGTGAGTAGCACATCGGGCGCCCGAGCAACGGTCACTTCATCGCTCAGCACGGGAAAAGGAGAAGGCTCATCCGCGCGCAGCGTCGCAATATACACACGGCCCGCCTTCGGATTGGCAAACTCCATGTCGTAGACACCAAGCACCTCGTTGAAGTCACGATTCGAGAAAAAGTAAAGATACTTGCCCTCCGGATCAAAGTATGGCGCCGAACTGTCGCTGGCGTTCGTCGTAACCGGACTGATCTTGCGGTCCGCAAGCCCGTACAAATAAATCACACCGTTGTGGTTTTCCGACGCTTTGGAGTAAGCCACCCAGTTGCTGTCGGGCGACCAGTTGTAATCGGTCAGATCTGCATGTTTCCCTTGATCGATCTGAATTGGCTTCTTGTCATTGAGGTCAACATAGAAAAGCCGCGCTTCTTTGTCGGCAAACAACAGTTTCTTGCTATCGGGAGCCCACACCGGAGTCAACCGGAACATTTCGCCGTCAAACGTAATTCTCTGTTCCTGCCCCAGCCCGTCTTGCGGGGTGATATACAGTTCATCGTCCCCGCTGCGGTCTGACATATAGGCAACCCATCGGCCGTCCGGCGACCACGCCGCGTATTTCTCGCGGATTCCTGGCGTCCGGGTCAGATTGCGGATGCTTCCTTCTTTCGCCGGCACCGTAAAAATGTCACCCCGCGCCGAAAATACCGCCCGCTTTCCATCCGGCGAGATATCGAAGTCCGTGATCAGCTTGCTTACATTGACCCAGTGTTTTCGAGCCAAGTCGCGGTCCCCCGGAAGGTAAATCGTGAGTTTGTGTTGCTTCTGACTATTCAAATCGAATAGGTACAAATAACCACCGTTCTCAAATACGATCGCATCCGGCCCCAGGCTTGGCCAGTTCACATCAAAATCCGTGAAGTGGGTGAGTTGTTTGATCTCGCGCGTGCTCAGGCTGTAGCTGTAAAGGTTCAGCCGGTGCTCCGGGCCGCGATCCGAATCAAAATAAATCGTGTCGCCATGCCACATGGGAAATGTATCGGTCCATTCCGTATGCGGCATCTGCTCAATATGGTTCGCCTTGAGATCGTAAATCCAGATGTCCTGCGCCATGCCTCCCGTGTAGCGTTTCCAGGTGCGAAAGTTTCGGAAGATGCGGTTGTAGGCGATGCTGTTTCCATCCGGAGAGTACGATGTCAGCCCGCCTTTATCCAGCGGCAGCGCCTCTGGCAAGCCGCCGTCGATGCCCACGCTATAAAGCCGCCCGAACCAATCATTAAATGTGTCGCGGCGACTCGAGAAGACGATCCGATTGCTGTCCGGCGTCCATGTAATGACTTCATTATGAATGCCCATGCGCTCGTTGAGGTGATCCCCGCCGGGGTGAAAGGTCAACTGTTTCGGATCGCCACCCTCGGACGGCATGATGTAGACGTTGTGGTTGCCGTCATACTGCCCGGTGAATGCGATCCACTTTCCATCCGGCGAGAATTTCGCAAACAGCTCCTGCCCGGGATGGCTCGTGATTCGTTGAGCTGTCCCACCTTCTCTCGAGACTAACCATAGGTCGCCTCCGTAACTGAAGACGATTTTGTCCTTGGATACATCCGGGAAGCGGAGCAGCCGGCCTTCGGGCATACTTTGTGCAAAAACCGGAGCGGCAATCGTGAGAAGGAGAATGGCGAGGATAGAGCGGGATGGCATAGGACTGCCTCCTTTAGGACGCACAAGTCCCCTACAACTAAGAAAACTAGTAGTCCGCTACGGAGTTTACAGCTTGCAGTTTGATTTACTCAATCAAGTGTCCCTGCTGCAGTCAGCATGGGAAAGATCCTCAAATGCACTCTCGCCTAGAATCGGTTTCGAAGAAATTCAAAAAGGCCATAGCCGATGAGTGCGGCAATCGCGGCGATTTCAAAATTGGCCGCGGTAAAAACATCTCCCATTGCCCAAGCAAGCCCCCTCTTCGCACCCATACCTGAGCGCTCAAATTCTCCCATCAAGAGATTCGAATAAAACAGGAAGATGATGAAGCCTATCTCGGTCACCGCTCTCCAGACATTTTTGTTCATGGCGAATATCGGCTCCTTGGTCTCCTTGATTGAGTGGTCATCGGACTATACGGTGATGATTCGGGCCAGACGCATCCCCGTCTTACTTGACATCGCAACATGCCGTCGTCAACAATTTACTGGCACTTCAAACCCGGTTGCAGATCACCGGACCAAATCGTTCCACCCGTTCAGAGCGCTCCCTCAACGAGGTTATTCCATGTTGTTCGCAGCCCGTGTGGCCATCTGTCTTTGCCTTCCGTTGATTCTTACCGCCGTCCTCTCGGCCCAGAAGGTTTCTGTTTCTCAGCCTACAATCTGGGCCGCCAAGCCAGACGTCGCTGCCTTCGAAAAAATCGAGACCGACCGCCTCGCCCTCGGCCAGCGTTCCATCGACACGCTTCTGGCCGCCAAAGGTCCGCGCACCATTGAGAACACTCTGGTGCCGCTCGACGAAGCCTTCCATCAGATCAATTCCGCCGCCTACTTCGCGGGGCTGATGGAGCAAGTCCATCCCGATTCCACTTTCCGCGATCACGCCACAGCCATGCTCACCAAAGCCAGCGCCGCGCAAAACGCCATCGCTCTCAATCACGACGTTTACAACGCTCTCGCCGCGCTCGATCTTTCCCAAGCTGATTCCGTCACGCGTTACTATGTAACACGCCAGCTCCTCGAATTCCGTCTTGCCGGCGTCGACAAAGACGACGTCACTCGTACCCGCCTCAAGAAATTAAACGATCAGGCCACAGAAGAGCAGTCCATGTTCGATCGCAATATTGCAGACGGCCAGAAAGTCATCGATGCCAGTCCCTCCGAACTCGACGGCCTGCCTCAGGACTACATCGACCGACATAAGCCCGGCGCCGATGGCAAAATCCATCTCACCACCGACTATCCCGACGCGCTCCCCGTCTTCACCTTCGCCAAAAGCGATTCCCTCCGCCGCCGCATGTCTCTCGCCTTCAACACCCGTGCCTACCCCAAGAATAAAGAAGTTCTCACCAGCCTGATGAAGACGCGCTCCGAGATCGCCACGTTGCTCGGCTATTCCTCATGGGCCGACTACAACGCAGCCGACAAGATGATCGCGAAGGGCCACAACATCGCCGATTTCATTCAGCAAGTCAACGATGCTTCCCGTGACCTCTCTCAACGCGAATTTGAAATGCTGCTCGCCGAAAAACGGCAGACCGACCCCGGCGCCAAGGAAATCTGGGATCACGAGCGCGCTTATCTCTCCGAATTAGTTCGCCGCACCAAGTACGATTTCGACTCCCAATCCGTGCGTCCCTATTTCCCCTTCACGGAAGTGAAGCAAGGTATCCTCGACACCGCAGCTGACCTCTTCCAAGTCAGCTTCCAGCAAGAACAAGACGTTCCCGCCTGGGATCCTGCCGTCGAAAGCTGGATCGTCATCGACAATGGCAAGCCCATGGGCCGCTTCTATCTCGACATGCATCCCCGCCCCGGCAAGTTTAGCCACGCCGAAATGGCTCCGGTCCTCGACGGCATCCGCGGCAAGCAACTCCCCGAAGCCATCCTCGTCTGCAATTTTCCGAACCCCACCGCCACCGATCCCGGCCTCATGGATTACGGCGACGTTCAAACTTTCTTCCATGAATTCGGCCACCTCATGCACCACATTCTCGGTGGCCAGCAACAGTGGGCCGGCATCAGCGGCATCACCATGGAATCCGATTTCGTCGAAGCCCCCTCCCAAATGCTTGAAGAGTGGATTGCCAGCCCGCAAGTCCTCGCCAAATTCGCCCGTCACTATAAAACTGGTGAGCCCATCCCCGCCGAACTCGTCGCCCGCATGAACCGCGCTGCCGCCTTCGGCCGCGGCGGTTGGGTCGGACGCCAGAATTCTTTCAGCGCCATCTCCTACGACATCTACAAAACCAAGCCGGAGAACGTCGATCTCGACAAAGTCACTGTCGACGACTCCCGCCGCTACACGCTGTTTACCCCTCTACCCGACACTCACGTGTGGGCTTCCTTCGGTCACCTCGGCGGCTATTCCTCCGCTTACTACACGTACCTGTGGGACAAGGTCATCGCCGAAGATTTCTTCCTGCAATTCGATCATCAAAACCTGCTCGCCGGCGACACTCCGATGCGCTACCGCCGCGTCGTCCTCGAACCCGGTGGCTCGATGTCGGCTAATGACTTGGTCAAGAACTTCCTAGGCCGCCCGCAAAACATCACAGTCCTCCAACACTGGATGGCGGAAGAATTCGACGGCAGCGCAGGCGGCACAAAATCAGCCGGAAAGTGAGCTCGTGTAGCGCCGGCGACCCATCCTCATCTTTGTCATTCCGAACGGGGCTGGAGCGCCACGGACGGCGCGGCGAGGAACCAGCTGTTTGTCTACGCCCTCATCCAAAGCAGGCAGTTTAAGCCAGAAGCTAGCAGCCTAGAGGCATCCATCGCATTGACTTGCCGCAACTGCCCCTCCTATCATCGCGCGACAGGTCTAATCTTCCCTCATGATCGGCCAGCTCGTCTCCCTTTACCGGATCGTTGAGAGGCTCGGCGGGGGCGGCATGGGCGTGGTCTACAAGGCCGAAGACATCACTCTCCACCGCTTCGTTGCCATGAAGTTCCTGCCCGACGAATTAGCCAGCGACCCGCACGCCCTGGCCCGCTTCCAGCGCGAAGCCCAGGCTGCCTCCGCTCTAAGCCATCCCAACATCTGCGTGATTTATGAGATCGGCCAGGAGCAGGGTCTGTCCTTCATGGTGATGGAATATCTGGACGGCCTTACTTTGAAGCACCGCATTACCGGCCGCCCACTCGACCTGGAAACCGTGCTGTGGCTGGGCATTGAGATCACAGACGCGCTGGACGCCGCCCATGATCAAGGCATCATCCACCGTGACATCAAACCCGGAAACATCTTCCTCACCAAGCGCGGCCATGCCAAGATTCTCGACTTCGGCTTGGCTAAGGTAGCCTCGGTCGCCGGCTCTTCCAGCCATTTCGCTTGCGATCACACCCAGTCTCGAACGATCGACGAAGAACACCTAACCAGTCCGGGCACCGCTGTGGGCACAATCGCCTATATGTCGCCCGAGCAGGCTAGGGGCAAAGAGCTCGACCTCCGTACCGATTTGTTCTCCTTCGGAGCGGTACTCTACGAAATGACGACGGGTGCCCTACCCTTCCGCGGCGATACTTCCGCTGTCATCTTAATGCGATTCTGGAGCACGATCCTCCTCCCGCGATCCGCTTGAATCCAGATCTTCCGCCTCGCCTGGAAGAGATCATCAACAAGGCGCTCGAAAAAGATCGCGAGCTGCGTTACCAGAGCGCGGCGGAAATTCGCACCGACCTCAAACGGCTCAAGCGCGAGTCGGAATCCCGCCGTGGCGTCCCGAGTAGTTCAGGATCGATCGCGGCCGTCGACGAATCTTCTGGCGCGCCTACGATCCCGCCAAAGCCAAAACCGCCTACCAGGATTTCTTCGCCATCTGGAAGAACGCCGACCCGGACATCCCCATCATCAAACAAGCCAAAACAGAGTACGCCGGGCTGCAATAGCCCGCCGCCTCTCTGTTAATTTTCGGTTAAATTCTCGCCAGCCAATTGACCGCGACACAGCCCCGCAGTACGCTGCCAACCTATGCCCGCACCCGATCTCGACCAACTCCGTCTTGCCTACAAGCAGGCCTCCGACGAGTGGGTCGCCACTATTCGCGCTGAAGAAGCCTTAGCCACTCCCGACCATTCCATGGTCGCCTGGGAGAAATGGGACGAAGCCCACTTCCGCGAAGAAGAGGCCCACACCAAAGCCACTGGAGCTCGCCAAGCCTACAAAGACGGCCTGCGCTCCGTCAACTACGGCATCTAAGACGACCTCGGGCCCAGCTCCAGAAAGAAAGGTGAGCCCGAACCATTCCTGTATGCGAACCGTGGCCTCCGATCACGGAACCGCTACTTCGCTGGCAGGTAGCTCAGATCCGGACGATACTGGATGATCTCGCTCGTCTCTTTCTCGATCGACCGGTCGAAGCGCTCCACAATCGAATCCGCCTCAGCCTGTCCGAAAGCTTCCTTAAGCATGTCCCGAAAAGGCTTCACCTCGGGCTTGTCCTCAAAGTCTGCCCAACTCTTGTGGGGAATGGATAGCACAAACGTCCCTGACGTTCCGCCGTTCACCAGTTCGTAGAAGCCATAATTGACCGGCCACTTGGTCTTGACCGCGGCGTCGTGAACCCGTTCAATGCCCGAGCGAAAATCCGAGCCCTTGCCATAGCGCACTTGATAAATGATAATCTCCGAGAACTTCGGCACCGTCCCGTCTCCGCTCTCGTTACTCATCTTGGGCATAAGCTCGTAGTAGCGAGTCGTGATCGAGTCGACGTAGTTCCCCAGAACCTTCTGGAACTCCGCCAGGTCCGCTTCGTCGGTAACGACTGGCTTGTCTAAATCCGCCCAGTGTTGATTAAAGTGGCCAACCAGGAACGTTCCCGTTTCATCACCGCTGATTGCCTGCCACACCAGCAACGGGATGGGATCGTTTTGCTGCTTGTGCCACGCTGCCTTCTGCTTGCGCCCGGCTTCGTACTGCGGCACGTTTGAACCCTTCACTTTCTGAAACTCGATGCTGGCCAGGGTGCCACGATCCTGGGCGGCCAGCGACCCCACTACGAACAACATAATCCCAACAGCTGACAGCAGCTGATTGCGTTTCATCGTTTCCTCTCTTCCCTAATTTTCGGGTTTCCCACACTTCAAACCGCACAAGCACCCCACATTCGCTAGGCTTGCGAGCTCAAGTTCTTAGTTTTAGTGAGGGCCCCGAGTGCAGATGGATGGATCGCGAGCATCCTACACGTTTCGTGCAGGAATGTCGAAAAGTCGCCTTTGTATGGCTCTTGACCCTGATCCCCTTGGAAGCCACTCCGCTTTGTCATTCCGACCGGAGTCGCAGCGCCAGCGACGGCGAAGCGAAGGAAAATGTTGTTCGCCGGCGCAACCCTGGACGAGCCGCGCTTCAGTGCCGCGTACAGAATTAATAACGCACGCTGGCTTTAGCCCCTGAGTGAATGGAAGCGTTATCCCGCGTCACCCTGTGCCCCCGTGTTTAGCATTTTTGTCGTCAAGAATTCCACCCCAGCCGCACCAGAAACAAAAGATAAAAAAACGGGCCGCGCTACGACGACCCGCTTCAGAACTGCCTTCCCTAGAACACGTCTCGCACCGTTCGATTGACCAGTCCCACGGAGTTGTTGGCCGCCTCGCCAGCAGCATAGGTGAAAGTGACGGACTGATCGATCAAGTCGATTTGCTCCGACGCCAACACCGTTGCGCTGCTGGTGGCAACCACCTGCACCAGATACGTGCCGAACGGCACGCCGATCTTCTGCTGTGTGCCAGGGCTCACCATGACCGTGAACGTCCTGGGAGACTTCACATACAACTGCGTCAGAGTGGCTTGCAACGCGGGAGCATCTGCCGCCTCAGCGAAGACAAATCGCGCATTGCCCGGCGGCACCGATGCAAGGTTGTCGGTAAACAGCAGCCAAGTGGGTTCGCCGCCGCTGATGGCCGCTACCGCCGAGACATTTTCTCCAGCCTTTAAAGTCACCTCCGAGTCGAGGATCACTGGATTGGTGCAGGGTGCCAGCGTATCGTCTTCGCTGATCTGGACGTCGTAGGTTCCCGCGGCAAAACTGAGCGGCCCACTGGTGTTGGCAAACGTCAGTCCCCGCGCCAGGCAGTCCTTACCATCGATCAAAACATCAATCGGAAAACCAGGGTTGAGATTATCGGCGATATCCCGTCCTGGAATGCCGTGCACAATGTAGAGGTAAGCGTTGTCGGCGGCAAAGCTGTATGCGGCCAGAACAAAACATAGAGCTGCAAGTTGCAAACAGACACGTGTGCGCAGTTTCATAGGTCTCCTTTGAGTTTTTGAGTTTCGGCGCTGATTCTTGATGGGATGAACTGCCCGTCCGTGTAGAAGAACTACGTTCGGAGCGGTTCACGATTTCACTGCTGAGATCTCAACCGGGAAGCCATCTAGCTTCGTTTGACTCAAACCCTCGACCCGAATGGAAGTTGTACGGATTCAAAAAAAACGTTCGTGAGCAGGGGAAAACAGACAGGCGACTGCGCAGTTATGCAGCACGGAGCCTCCAGCTAAAGGCCAAAACCTAGGAGCTAAAAGCCGCATAGCGTTCCGCAATGAACTCGCCAATCGAAGCATAAGCCTTCGTCAAAGTCTTCTCATCCGGCAGGAACACAATCCGAAAATGCTCCGTCCCGGGCTTCTGACCAAATCCGGAGCCGTGCACAACCATCACATACTTTTGCCGAATGAGTTCCTTGACGAAGACTTCATCGCTCTCCGGAATATCGATGCGCGGGAAAGCGTAGAACGCGCCGCGAGGCGCAACACAACTCACCCGCGGCGTCGCTTCGCACCACTTCTGGGTGAGGTCGCGGCGCGAGCGCAGCTTGCGCTGAATTTCCACCAGATGATCCTGCGGTCCTTCCAGCGCTACCTTGATCGCATATTGCTCTGGGTGATTGGCGCACAACCGCGCCCGCAGCAACCGGTGAATGCCTTCGGTATAAGATTTCACCGCCGCCGCGTCGCCGGAGACGATGCCCCAACCAATGCGCCAACCCGGAACCAGATAGTTTTTCGACATTCCGCCAAACGTGACGCAAGGCACATCCGGCGCAACCGCTGCGAAGGCAATATGCGGCGTTCCGTCAAGAATCAGCTTGTCGTAAATCTCATCCGAGAAAACCACCAGGTTATGCCGCCGCGCAATCTCGGCAACCCGTTCCAGCATTTCGCGCGAGCACAGTGATCCCGTAGGATTATTGGGATTGATCAGCACAATCCCACGCGTCCGGGGCGTGAGCTTGTGTTCGATGTCAGCCAGTTCGGGCTGCCAGGCATCGTCTTCGTTGAGATCGTAAGCGTTCAGCGCAATGCCCAGCTTGCACAGCACCGCCGAATACAGAGGATAGTCGGGACTTGGAGTAAGAATGTCTTCGCCCGGATTCACCAGCGCGCTGATGCACAGGTCAACAGTTTCACTCACGCCCGAGGTGACGAAGACATCGCGCACAGTCATGATGCCCTTGCGCGCCGCCTCTCCGCGAATCGCCTCAATCGCTTCGGGAATCCCCGGAGACGGCGCATATCCATTCTTCCCATCGCGCATAGCCTGGTGGACCGCTTCGATGATGTGTGCCGGAGTCTGGAAGTCGAAGTTGAGCGGATCGCCAACATTCAGGGGCAGAACTTTGTGCCCCTGTTGAATGACCTCGTCGGCCACGCAAGCCAGATCGCGTATGGCATAGCGGACATTTTCAAGACGCTTGGCAGCGGTAATTTCGTGGGCTGTCGTAGCTCGAGTCATGGAAGCCTCGGCGCGGGCGTGCAGACCGCGGCCCTTTCGTCAGAGTGCAAGAAGAATTCTACCCGCAGAAGTGCAGAGCGTGCAGAGAAAACCGATGGGTACGATTTAGTGAGGGCTGAAGCTGATCGAGATATCCTCGACCGTTTGCGACGGTGCCGGAATAAACTTCCACTTCATCACCGCTGCCGAAGCGCTCTCAGCCAGGATAGGATTTCCGCCAACAATATCGACATTGCTGACCTTCCCGTCAGCACTAACGGTGACCTTCAGACGAACCAGGCCTCCGATTTGGGCATGCTTCAACAGTTCGGAGTATTCCGGTTTTACCGAGACCAGCACTTTGCGATCAGATTTGGGAGCTTTCTGCGCCAGCAAGGCAGGCGCGTGCCCGCCGACGAAGCAGAGCGCGAGAGTTGCCGAGATAAGATTTCTCTTAACGCTTCCCGTGGTGCGAGAAACCAGACGGTTGGGCAAGACCGATTCCTTACAATATCTGCGGACAGATTGGACCCCAGGTAGGACAACGCTAGGGCACGCGAGGCACGTCGGCAAGATTACCAACGTACCTTGAATGCCTCGCGCTTGCCCCGACCGGAAACGCAGAGGCGACCTCCGATCGACTTCTGCTCGGTCTATTCGTCTCGGTCGATCTGAGCCTTCTGCAGCTTGTCCGAATAATCAACGTAAACGGACTTCCATTCTGTATAGAAGTCGATGGCGCCGATGCCCCCTTCGCGGTGACCGTTCCCAGTCGCCTTGGTGCCACCGAAAGGCAGGTGTACTTCCGCTCCGATCGTCGGCGCGTTGATATACGTGATGCCGGCATCGAGATCGCGAATCGCGGCGAAAGCCTTGTTCACGTCTTTGGTATAGAGCGCGGACGAGAGTCCGTACTCGATCCCGTTGGCGATCTCGATCGCAGCTTCCAAATCGTCACAAGGAATGATCGAAACCACGGGGCCAAAGATTTCCTCCTGAGCGATGCGCATCTTGGGATCGACGTCCGTGAATACCGTCGGTTCCATAAACCAGCCGTATCGATACTCGCCCTGGTCGAGCCGGTTGCCGCCACACATCAGCTTCGCGCCTTCGTTCTTGCCGATCTCCACATAGCTGAGATCAGTTTGCAGTTGCTTCTCGTTTACCGCTGGACCCATCTCAACCGTTTCATCAAGCCCGTTGCCAACTTTGAGCTTCTTGGCCCGTGCGACATAGCGCTCAACGAACTCACGGTAGACACCCTTCTGCACGATGATCCGGCTGGTCGCGGTGCAACGCTGACCGGTGGTGCCGAAGCCGCCCCAGAGACCGCCTTCGATCGCGAGTTCGAGGTTCGCATCGTCGAGTACGATCATGGGATTCTTGCCGCCGAGTTCGAGCGAGCAATGTTTGAAACTCTTGGCGGCGATTCCGCCCACGATGCGGCCCACCGCAGACGATCCTGTGAGCGAGATGGCGCGTACCTGGGGGTGCTCGGCCAGCGGCGTGCCCACGTCAGCACCAAATCCCGTAACGATGTTGACCACGCCTTTCGGAATGCCGGCATCGGTGAAGGCGCGCACCAGGTTAAATGTGGAGAGTGGAGTATCCTGGGCGGGCTTGATGACGCAAGTGTTGCCGCAGACGACCGCGGGCAGCAGCTTCCACGAAGAGATCGCCATCGGGAAATTCCACGGCGTGATCATGCCGCACACGCCGATCGGCTGGCGGACGGCCATGGCGAATTTGTTGGGCAGCTCCGAAGGAACCGTAGGACCGAAGAGCCGCCGGCCTTCGCCGGCGTTGTAGTAGGCGGCGTCGATGGCTTCCTGTACGTCGCCGCGAGTCTCGTTGAGCACCTTGCCCATCTCGCGGGTCATGTCGCGGGCGTGATCTTCTTTACGTCCAATGAGAATTTCCGCGGCGCGGAAAACCATTTCAGCACGTCGCGGCGCGGGGACCAGTCGCCATTTGGCGAAGGCGCGCTTGGCAGCGTCGACAGCTGCGTCCACATCGGCCTTCGCCGATTTCTGAAAAATGCCGACCACATCGCGCGTGTCGGCGGGATTGCGATCTTCAAAAGTCTCGCCAGTCGTGGACTCCACCCACTCGCCATCGATGAAATTCTTGAGGACCTTGGTCGGGGTGTGGCTGAGAACGGCGGGGGAAGCCAAAGTGTCGGTTGCCATAATTGCTCCTTAAATGTATGCCTGAATATTGATGCTACAGCCGGAATGGAAGGTGCGGCAAGGGAGGGCGGACTTCAAGCGTCGAATGATTGCCCGGGTCACACCTGACACGCAAAATTGGTCCGCTTTCTCTTTCCTCACGAATCTGCTTAAATCAAATCAAGGCGCAACCCGTTTGGGATGCTCGTGTTTCTACAACCGTGGTCGACATTCACTCCCATATTCTTCCGGAAGTAGACGACGGATCGAAGTCCTGGGAAATCTCCGTCGCCATGTGCCGCATGGCCGCGGCTGACGGCATCACGCATCAAGTCGCAACACCTCATGCCAATGACCGTTATCACTACGACCGCCCGTATCTCCAGGGATTGGTTGCGCACCTGCAGCAGCTTGTGGGCAATACTCTTACTCTGAGCCTGGGATGCGATTTCCATCTTTCCTACGAAAACCTGCAGGACGTGCTCGCCAATCCCGAGCGTTACGCCATCGAAGGCTCGCGTTACATGCTGGTGGAACTGAGCAACTACGGCGTTCCGCAACAGATTACAGATTGTTTTACCAAGCTGGGCGACTGCGGCATCACTGCGGTGATCACACATCCGGAACGCAATCCGATTCTGCGCGAGACTCCGCAGCGGGTAGTGGAATGGGCCGAACAAGGATGTGTGATTCAGATGACCGGTTCAGCGCTCACCGGATTCTGGGGGGAACGCGTTCGCCGCGCCGCGCACTGGCTGCTCGAACGTGATGCCGTCCACGTGCTGGCTACGGACGCGCACGACACGGAAAAACGTATTCCCGTGCTTTCTACAGCGCGCGAAGCCGCTGCCGAAATCTGCGGCGAAGAGATTGCGGACGCTTTGGTCGAGACCAACCCGCAAGCCATTATTCACTCGCAACCGTTGCCTTATTTTCCACGGCCAGTGACGGGAAGCTATCGCAAGACGCCTGGAGCGTAGCGGTATTCAGCAATTGGCAATTCGCAGTTAGCCAACAAGAGCTGAATCTGTTCTGGAGAGATGCGGAGCAGGCGAAGCGCTAATGGCGAACTGCCAAGTTGCTACTACTGCGGAGACGACGCGGCCTGATCGGATGCCGTTGCTGGTGCCGGATCGGCAGACGGGACAGGAGTTGTGCTCATGGCTGCGCCAGGTTCAGCGCTGTGCGACACCGGATTCTGAGACGTAGAGCTCACAGAATCCGCGTGGGAAGCCTCCGGCCCAGTCGTCATCGCGCTCTCGGGATTCAGCAAGTGGTCGTGGCTGGGGCCCAGTCCTAGGCTGATAAGGGCTCTCGAGTCCGGCACGGTTTTCGATTGCCAGCCGTGATCGGCCTGATAGCGGCGCATGGCAGCTTCGCTGTCTTGATTCCACGTTCCCGTCGGCTCCCCGCCCATATAATGTTCGCGGATTAGAGCTTCCTGAATTGCTTGCGCCCGCTCCGGTTCAATCTTCTGCTGGCCGCGAGCCGTTCTCTTCTTGAAATTCCTCTTCGAGCCCGCGTGTGTAGATTTGTCGCTGCGAGCGGTGCTGGCGGGGGTCGATTTTGGATGTTTCCCGGTCGCGGGATGCGATGCAGAATGAGTCTTCGTTGTCGAACTCGCTCTCGAACCGGACGCAGCTGCCTTCGCGGGAGTCTTCGCGTTCGCCGTCTTCGAACCACTGGTCTTTTTCGAGGAAGACGAACTGCCAGTAGTGTCACTCTCAGCGCGAGCCGCGCTTGCCGAGGAGAGCCCAATGCAAACTATCGCCAGAACGCAGGCTGCGCCCAGGCGTCGGGTCACGGTCTTCGGGCAAGGCTTTAATTCCAACGGCAAACCCTCAATAATTTAGTCAACCCACCGGACGGACTGATCCGCACAAAAACGGAAGCCCAACGCAAGCAGGCATTGTCATCATCCCCTATCGAATGAGGCAATGCCAGTACCCGTTGGCTATGACCTGGTTACGGAAGTGTCCCGGCCACAAAGATGGTTCCATCTTGCCGTGTCGAACCCCGGGGGCGCACGAGAAAAACCACGTCCTGCCCGCTCTTCAGGTTCGACTCCACCTTGGCAAAATCATCTTCGCTGTTTACTAGCTGCTTGTTGACCTCAAGAATCACGTCCCCGCGACCTAAATTAATGTCTTCGGCAAAGGAGCCCGGCTTCACATCCTGCACGATCACGCCCTTGCCGGATGGCATGTCCAGCCGGTCGGCCATCTCAGGTGTAAGTTTCCGGACCGTAATGCCGAACTTGTCCTGTTTGGGCGTGCTCTCGCCGTTTTCACCCTCGTCATCATTGAGCCGCGCTGCAAACAACTTGGAACGATCCGCGATGGTCACGGTCGTCTCCTGTTTCTTCCCGTTACGCAGAAAATCCAGTTGCACTTTCGCTCCCGGCTTTCGGGAAGCGATATCGGCCACCAACTCCGATCCCTTGGTGACTTTCTTCCCGTCGACGGTGGTAATGGTGTCGCCGACTTTCAGTCCGGCTTGATCCGCCGGACTGCCGGCCACCACGCTGGACACAGTCACGCCCGAGCCAGCACCGTAGACGCGCGTGATGGCGGGATTCTCCACCGCATCGAACATGATGCCGATGGAACCACGAACCACCCGGTGATCGGCCCCGATCAGCTGGTTGTAAACTTCTGCCACGGTATTCGAAGGAAGCGAGAAGCCAACTCCGGCATAGGCATTGGTCTCGCTCAAAATAGCGGTGTTGATGCCGATCACTTCACCGTCCATATTGACCAGCGGCCCTCCCGAATTTCCAGGATTGATCGCAGCATCAGTTTGAATGAAAGTTTGGAACTGGCGGCCAGGCACGATGTCTCGTCCTTTGGCCGAGACAATGCCCGCCGTTACCGTGCCTACCTGTCCGAAGGGACTGCCAATGGCCAGAACCCAGTCACCCACCTGCATGCTGTCTGAGTTGCCCAGCCTCGCAGTGGGCACCGAGCGGTCCATATCGATCTTGATAACCGCCAGATCGGTCTCCTGATCCTGGCCAATCACTTTGGCGTCGTGCTGTACCCCTGGTGGATCGTCCTGCAGGCGCACGCGAATGCGGTCCGCCTTATCAATCACGTGCCGGTTGGTAACAATGTAGCCCTTGGGATCGACAATGACTCCCGATCCAAGCGAACGCTCGCGAATTGCGGCATCACCGTTCGGCCCGCCTTGGCCACCGAAGAAGCGGTTGAAGAAGTCATCCATACCGCCATTGCCGCCGCCGCTGTCGTCATCATCGGGACTCTGCCCACCACGCCGCCGGTGCGGATTCTTTATCGTCGACTCGGTATTGATATTCACCACGCTTGGCCCCAACTGCTTGGCGATTTGCGAGAATGCAGTCGAAAGCTGTTTCGGCGAAGGAATCGTCAGGGGGGTCGCGTCGGAGGACTTCTGCCCTTCCTTGCCCTTTACACCGTAGGAAACCACCGTGCCAATTAAAATACCCACTGCCAGCGTTGCCGCAATGGTGAACGAATAGACCCAACGGTGAGTCTTCAGGCGCAGCCAGAATGCCCGCGAATCCATATCTCTGCTTCCTCCAAGGACTATAAGCGCTTTTATTATACCCGTTTGCAAACAGGCAGCCCGCAGTCGCGAAGCTCTATAGGATCAATGGATCCCGGACACGGGATCCCAAGCTAGTTAGACGCATAAAAACCGCTCTTGGGTTGAGAGAAGTTATTTCGCTTCGTAGACGGTTTTGCCCCCAACCACGGTGCGCAATACTCTCGTGCCGAGTACTTTTTCCGCCGCGGTCGCGGTAATATCCCGGTCCAGCACGACGAAATCCGCGAGCATCCCCGGCTCCAGCTTGCCCTTCTCTTTCTCCCTGAATTCGGCAAAGGCCGAACCGGTCGTGTAAGCGGCGATAGCCTGATCCATGGTCAGCTTCTGCTCGGGAAAATACACCTGCTTGCCATCCTCGCTCTTGCGCGTGACGGCCGCGTACAGCCCGCGAAACGGCGTTACCGGCTCAACTGGATAATCCGTACCAAAAGCCAGCGCCACACCTTTGTCCAAAAACGCAGCCCACGCATAGGAAGTTGCGGTCCGCTTCGGCCCCAGCCGATCCTGCGCCCAGCGCATGTCAGTCAGGACGTGGCTCGGCTGCATGGACGCGATGACTTTCAACTCTTTGAAACGCACAATCTGTCCGGGGGTGGTGACTTGTGCATGTTCGACCCGCAACCGGAAATCGTCGCCTCCGTTTGCCGCCTTTACCTTCTGCTCGCGTGCCGCCTTCTCCGCTTCGGCGAACGCGTCGAGTGCCAGCTGAATCCCTTTGTCGCCGATGGCGTGAAGTCCCAGCTGGAAGCCAGCCAGTACGCGGTCCTTGGCCATGTCGTTCAGCTTCGCGGCCTCATAGCGCGGCAAGCCAGAGTTGCCCGGCTCATCCCCATAAGGCTCCAGCAGTGCCGCCGTGTGCCCGCCCAGGGAGCCATCCATGAACCCCTTCAGCATTCCCGTACGCAGCATCAAATCCGACTGCGCATGCGAATCGCGTTTGGTCTTCAGCTCTTCGATGGACTCGTCGAAAGGCAGCCACTCGGAGATGCGGGTCGTCAGCTTGCCGCCCTTTTCGAGTTCCTCGTAAATCTGAAAGTTTTCCCAATCCGGCGAATAATCCTGGGCCGAAGTGACGCCATGCTCGGCAAGGTCAGCCAGCGCAACTTCAATTCCATGCCGCCGCGCTTCATGCGCGGGCTGAGGAATCACCGCTCGTACGGCCCCCTGCGCGGTATCTCGCAGAATCCCGGTGGGCTGCCCGTTGACATCACGATCGATCTGCCCGCCTTGCGGATCGCGGCTAGCAATCGTAATGCTCGCCAACTGCAGCGCACGCGTGTTGGCCACAGCGAGATGCCCGTCCACGCGATCGAGAATTACCGGATGCCCGCCAGAAACCTCATCCAGATCCCAGCGGCTGGGCAGCGCTTTCACCGCCCACAGGGTCTCATCCCATCCTCCGCCCAGAATCCATTCGCCCGGCTTGGCCGTCTCCACTTTTTCTAAGACGCGCTGGCGGAATTGATCCAGAGTCTTCACTCCGATCAGATCCGCGTCCAACTTCTGCAGCCCCGCATCGGCCAGGTGCACGTGGGCATCGTTGAATCCCGGCATGACGAAGTGCCCGCCCAGGTCGATAACTTGGGTTTGCGGACCCTTCAGTTTCTGGATATCTACACTCTTCCCTACCGCTTGAATCCGATCGCCGCGAACCGCGATAGCGTCCTCGCGCAAAATCGAATTGAACTGCCCAGGCGACGGCACCCCGGTGTAAATATTCGCGTGGACGTAAATGGCATCCGCCTTTGGCCCGGAGGCAGCCTGCGCTTGACCGCTCGCCGCATTCTGCGCCTGCAAAGGCGCCAAACAACAAAAGCCCATAACGAAGGCAACAATGAAACCCGGGTGCCCCATCTTTCGCGCCTTTTGCGAGAAGTGGGATTCCAATAGCACGTGAAGCTTTGGGGTGGCGCAGCGCTTCAGCGCTGCGAAAAGATGCCTCTCTCTTCGAGGGCCTTTACCCCCCGAGGCCACGAATGTTCCCATTATTCTCCTGCTCCCGCCAGCGCGAGCATTACCAGCAGAATGCGCTTGAGCCCGAGCTCGCGTCCATTGCTGTCAAACCACTCCTGCAAAGTGTGTGCGCCGCCGCCGGAACCGCCGCCGCCAATGGCAATCGCCTCCAGCCCCAGCGACATAGGAATATTCGCGTCGGTGGATGCGCGCTGGACCTGCGCCGCGTTATTCAGTTGCGCATCCACAGCTCGAATCACATGCAAAATCCGGGCTCCCGTCGCCAGCTCCCCCGCCGGACGGTTCCCGATCGGCACGATTTCGCAACTCACTCCCGAAGGCCGTTTCTGCACTGGTGACCGCATCTCCGCCGCCATCGTCTCATCTTCCAGCGCGCGATTCAGCGCCAGCCGCAGCGTCTGCTCAAGCCGCTCCATCTCGTTCATCGACGTAGAGCGGATATCCACCTTCATGCTGGCCGACTCAGGAATCGAATTCACCGACGTGCCCCCGCGAATCACGCCGATGTTGAACGTCGTCTTCGGCGTGATCGGCACCGGACTCGCAGTAAACGTATCGATCGCTTTCGCCAGAATCACGACAGGATTGGGCGCCCCAAAGTCGCTCCACGAATGTCCGCCCGGACCGCGCACGATCACTTCAAACCGCCGGCTGCCCAAGGCTTCGGCCACAATCGTGTCCGCGCCCGCCCCGTCCAGCACCACGCTGTAGGCAATCGAATCCTTCCAGCGCGGCGTCGAGAAGATGTGCCGCATGCCGCGCAAGTCACCTTCGCCTTCTTCGCCCACGTTGCCGATGAACACAAAGGGCAGCGCGTGCCGTAAGCGCACCGAGCGTAGCAGGGCGGCAATCGCGAGCATCGCCGTCACTCCCGCGCCGTTGTCGGAAACTCCCGGCCCGTACAACCGGCTTCCCTGCTGGCGAATATTCAGCGGAGTATTCGCGGGAAACACGGTGTCAATGTGCGCGCTCAGCGCCACGTAGCGCTGCCCAAATCCGGGATGCACGCCGAAAACGTTGCCCACGTCGTCGACTCGAACATCGTCGAGCCCAACCTCGCGAAAACGCTCCGCCAGCCATGCGCCGCGCGCTGTCTCTCCAAACGGAGGTGCCGGAATCCTCGCCATCTCCATCTGCCACTGCGTCAGTTGCGCCTCCTGCGTGCGCAGCCAGTTAAACGCCGACCGCACCTCCGGTGACGCCGCCAGCCGCGCCACATCGTGCTGCACGGTAGGCGCAACGTCCGGCACATCCGCACGCGGAGGAGTGGGGCTCATGGGAAGTTCAGTC
This sequence comes from Candidatus Sulfotelmatobacter sp., assembly GCA_049519055.1. Lineage (GTDB taxonomy): Bacteria > Acidobacteriota > Terriglobia > Terriglobales > Acidobacteriaceae > Sulfotelmatobacter. The sequence continues at coordinate 32,117 of JBEKRE010000008.1, forward strand.
ATCTTACAACGCGGGAGAAAGAATTGGGATTGACGATGAGGAGGCGGCCGATGAGCTAAGCTCGTTTTACTTGCTCATTCCGAGCGCAGCCGGAGCGACGATGACGGTGGCGCTGAGGAACCCGCTGTTCCTTGCGCCAGCACTGCCTACGTGAAGGAACAACTGGCAAGGGCACGACTCCAGTGGTGCCGCCCACGGACTCAGAAAAATGCCGGCTTCAGCCCCTGAGGTTCGCGTCCGCGCCGCCGCGCCTGCAATCCAATTCTTAATCGATGGAGCGGCAGATTTTTTTAATCCGGATCTACCCCAGCCGGTTCTCCACATATCCCGCTCTCTGTTTCACCGCGGCGACCAGTTTCTTCGTCGCCGGAACCTCAATTCCATGCCGCCGCGCGCCACGCAAGATCGGCCCCGCGATGGCATCGAGCTCAGGAGGGTTGTGGCGTTCCACGTCTTTCTGCATAGAGCTGCGCATGGTTCCCGGCATACTCGCTGCCCCGGAAAGCACCTTTTCGGCATCAACTTTGGCCCCCTCGGCGACGGCAACAGCGCAAGCCTCCCGAACACACGCCTCTCCCAAGTTTCTCCACTGGGGATCGGAGAAAATTTCTCCCACCGTTTTATCCGCGGCCGTCGTGGTCAGGGCAAAGGGCGCAAGAAACACCAGCTTGCCCCACATCAGAGTAGGCTCATCATCGATAAAACGGCACGTAAAGCCGATGTGCTGGAGCTGATCGAGAGTCCTGCCGAGCAAAGCGCGGCCGGCGGAAGAAACATTCAACACCGCAAAAGGAGAGCGATGCACAATGTGCCCGGGACTCACACGTTCCATCTCGCCCGCAATCGTCGCTGGAATCACACGGTCGGCACCGTACCTGGCGCGCAGCAGCGCCACGTGGTCAATACCATTGAGAAGGGGAACGATGGCTCTCACAGAATCAGGATTCTTGAATGAGATGAGCGCCTGCTCTAACTGCGTGGCCTTGACCGCGACCCAAAGCGCATCTGCGGCGGGAACTTCGGAGGCGACGGCGACATCGACAGCGAATTTCCCGAATGGACTGTCCAGGCGAAGTTGCCTGGGATAATTTGCGAGAGCCTCACACCTCACGACGAGCGTGACTGACCCGCCAACATGCGCCAGACAGGCGCCAACCAACCCTCCGACGCCACCGGCTCCAAGAATCGCATGTCGCCTTGGTTTTGCAATCGTTTCGGACATCGTGATTCAGTCCTGCTTTGTGACCACCGCCGCCGGCAGACACTCCACGACCTCGGCGTCGCTCAGGGTGTGATCGCTGGCTTTGGCGCGCTGGTAGATGCGTTCGACCAGATCGTCGCTCGCCGGAATGCCGCGTCGCTCCAGCCAGAACAACACATTCGACTTTCCGCTCATCGGACCGATGTCGATGATCTGCTCCAGCCCAAAGACATGCGACGGCACACCCGAGTAAACCATGTTCGCCAGGACGACGTCATTTTTGTGATACGCCTTGATAATCGCCGCAGCGTGCACGCCCGTAGCCGTGCGGAACGCATCGTCGCCCACCACCGGATAGTTCGCCGGAATCGGCACCCCCGTAGCCCGCGAAACCGCCTGGCAATAGTGCTTCAATTGGGTGAGATCCTGCTCGGCCCACGGCGCAATTCCCATCAGCTTCAGATTCACCAGCATCTGATCGATCTGCGTATTACCCACGCGCTCGCCCAGCCCAATCGCGCAAGCGTGCACGCAATCGGCGCCCGCGATCACCGCCGCCATCGAATTGGCAATCGCCAGGCCGCGATCGCTGTGGCCATGCCAGTCCACGCGAATCTTTTCGCCCGAGGGCTTCACCACTTCCTGGATCACAAATCGCACCAGCGCCAAAGCGCCCATGGGAGTGGCGTGTCCTGCCGTATCGCAGATCACGATGGCCCGCGCGCCGCAATTGATCGCCGTCGAATAGAGCCTCTTCACCGTCTCGGGATCGCAACGGCTCGTGTCCTCGGTTACATACATCGAGTCGAGGCCGAGCGAAACCACATATTTCACGGCCTTCTCGGTGGTATGCAAAAGAAAATCATCCGACCAACCTTCGGTGAAACGGCGAATGGGACTCGAGCCGATGAAGGTTGCCGCTTCGATCGGCAGACCCGTCTTCTGCACAATCTCCGCAATCGGGCGGATATCGTTCTCAAGAGTGCGCGCCGCACAGTTGGCACGAATCTTCATCTTGTGCGCGACGATCTCCCGCGCTAGCGCCGTCACATGCTCCACTGCGCGCGGTCCCGCGCCGGGCAGCCCCAGGTCAAGAGAGTCAATGCCCAGCGACTCCATCAGATGAAGAATTTCAATTTTCTCGGAGATCGAGGGATCGCGTACCGACGGCGATTGCAATCCATCGCGCAGGCTCTCATCGTTCAGCATCACTGGCCCCGGTGGCTTCAGTCCCGGCGGATGATTCTTGTTCCAGTCGTAGATGAGTTCGGGAGTGTTCATGGGGAGTACCTAGTACGCGGTACCTGGTACTGCGTGCACCCGTGCTCGATACTTAGGTACCCGGTGCTAGCAACTATTTTTCCTTCGGCGGCAGAGTCAGGCCAAACACGGAAATCATCCCTTGCCCGGCCACGTTCACCTTCGCTTCCTCCGGATTCGGGAGATAAAGCGTCTGGCAGTGTTCGCAGCGGTAAACTTCGGCATCGGGTCCCCAGGCTTTTTCGGCATCCCCACAAGCTTGCTCGATGACGTCGGTGGTATAGAACCAGCGCTTCAAATGGCCGCCGCAGAACTTGCCCTTCTCATTTTTCTCGTTGCAGGCACGTTGCCCAGGCTTTTTGATTTTGACTTTATGATGCGGAAGTTGCGCAGGAGTTTGCGAAGTTGAAGCTGTCATTTCGCCAGTCGCCAAAGGACTCACCCTCGATCACGCGGCGCTCGCGCCGCCGGATTCGGCCTTACAGGCGTCATTGTACTCGAAGCCGAAAGCTGGGCCCAACCCGCCGAAGCTATGGATTTAGAATTCCAGCTTCGCCGGTGCTTGATCGGCGCCCACGCGTCCCACCGCAATCTCAGCCTTGTAGTAGTTCTCTGCCTTGACCGCAGTTCCCGCCATCCGCCGCAACATCGCAAGCTGGCCGACGTGCGTGAGCGCATCGGCCACCGGCCCCTGAAACAACTTCTCCAGGGGAGCTTCCACCGCAGTACCGGAAGCCATGAATTCATCAAAACTCTGAAGCGCCACGAAGAATCGCTCCACTTCTTTTTCCCAAGGCAAGGGCTGCGAGTCATGCCAAGCTTGTTTCCCTTGGGCAATCGAGAGCGCCCATTCGAACAGATCACCCATGTGCGCCAGAATTTGACCCGGCGTTCGCAATCCCTCGCTTCCGTGGAACTCGGCAAAGGTTGCGGGCGCGTTGCGCACCGCTTTGCCGGCACGATAGGCGAGCGTGGCCAGGGTGTGACGAAACAATTCCCGCTGCGAATCAGAATTGGAATGTGCGTTCATGGACACAAGATACACTTGATCCCACGGTAACGAAAAGGAGACGAAAAGCATGCCAAGAGAAGCCGCGCAGCCAGGCTCCGTGAGCCGCGAGAACGCCGAGCATTACCGTTGGGGCGACGATTGCGACGGCTGGCATCTGGTCAAATCTGACGACCTGAGCGTGATTGAGGAACTCATCCCCTCGGGCGCGGCCGAGGCTCGCCACTATCACCAAAAAGCGCAGCAGTTTTTCTACATTCTCTCGGGCGAAGCGATGATGGAGGTTGAGGGCCGAACCGCCTTACTGCGTGCCGGCGCGGGAATCCGCGTATTGCCTGGCGCGCGTCACCAGATTAGCAATCCCTCGTCCAGCACCGTGCGCTTTCTCGTAATTTCCCAACCTCCCAGCCATGGCGATCGCTTCACGGAATGATTGCCCGGGACATGAAATCAGCGGCGTGGTTGCTACCTATGCGTCGTTACCGTGACTTCCGCTAGTGCGGTTTCGCGCATGAACAGATCCATGAAAACAAACCCATGGCGTGTTACCGCCTCTCCATTCTGCACCGGGATGCCGTGAGCGAACATGGGACCGTCGTACACAAAAGTATGAAATTCACCGTTTTCTCCGCAGGCGTCAATTTCGGCGGGAAATTCGTCGACCACCGTTCGATCCAGATCACGTCCAGCAAACGAGGCTGCCAATTTCTTGGGATCGAGGCAAACGATCCGGCTTCGCATTCCGCCCTCCCACATGTCATGGATCAGCCGCCGCGTTTCCAGCTTCCATAAAGGAAACACGGGTGCAAGGCTCAGTCCACGCATCCGCTCCTCGCGGTATCGGCGCACGTCTTCGAGAAACAGATCACCAAAGGCGATCGCCCGTACTCCGGCGGCGATTGCGTCGGCGCAAATAGCGCTCATCGCCGCTTCGTAGTCCTCATTGGAACAAGGCCACGGCAAAGGCACTTTCCACAGAGGAAGTCTAGCGGCGGCCGCTTGGGCTTCCACTAATTCCCATCGAACCCCGTGCATCGCGACGCGGTCAAAGGCGGCGTTGATAGTCGTCAAGAGGCCGACGACTTCATATTCCTTCGACTGACGCAAAACGTGAAGTGTCCAGGCGCTGTCTTTGCCGCTGCTCCAGGATACAAGCGCCTTTTTCCTCAAGCCCTTTTCATTCCTTTCACAGATGCGTTCACAATGGCTTCCGTCGTATAACTCCGGCAGCGCGCAGCGCTCCGCGTAGCCGTGCACCTACTCTGCGCGCAAATTGCAGATCGAGAAACCCTTCCATGTGCCGAGTAAAACGTGCGCCGTAGCCATACCACCATATTTTTTTCATTGCGGGCATAAGGTCAGAATCCACATACTTCAGACGCACCATCTCTTCCAGGCCGAATCGTCCGTGGGTGCGTCCCACGCCGCTCGATTTCACTCCACCATGTGGCGCCTCGCTGATACCAAAGCACGAAATCACATCGTTCACCATCACCGTACCCGCTTGAATACGTCCTGCCAGCCGCTCCCCGCGGGCATTGTCACGTGTCCATACGCTCGCCGCCAGACCAAAGTCCGAATCATTCGCCAGCCTTACCGCGTCACTGTCGCTGTCGAATGACATCACCGGCAGCACTGGGCCAAATGTTTCCTCGCGCATGATGCGCATCTCGTGGGTCACATCCGCCAGAACCGTAGGCTGATAAAAATTTGCCCCTAGTTCCGGCAACCGCGAACCTCCGGCCATAACCCGCGCCCCGCGCGCCACGGCATCTTCCACATGCGCCTCCACCATCTGCAACTGGCGCTGATGGATCATCGGCCCCACGTCGGTTTCGGGATCCAGCCCATCGCCCACGCAAAGTTGTTTCGTCTTTTCAGCGCATGCTTTCAGAAACCTCTCATACAGACTGCGATGCACGTAACAGCGCTCCACGGACAGGCAAGTCTGACCAGCATTCACGAACGCTCCCCACACTGCCGCACTGCAGGCAACTTCGACATCAGCGTCGTCGAGCACCACCATCGGATCTTTGCCGCCGAGTTCCAGCACAACCGGCAGCAGCCGTTCCGCCGCAATCGCCGCGATGCGCTTGCCGGTCGCTACGCTGCCCGTGAACACGAGCTTGTCGATCTGCGAATGAATCAGGTCGGCGCCGGTTGCGCCATCACCCACCAAGGTTTGAAAAATATTCGCCGGCACGCCCGCCGCGTGTAACAACGATTTGAGTTCCAGCGCCACCAGCGAAGTGAATTCGGAAGGCTTCAGCACCACGGCATTTCCCGCCACCAAGGCCGCGAGCGTTTCGGTCGCCGGAATTGAAAACGGATAATTCCATGGAGAAATAATCGCCACAACGCCGTAAGGCTCTCGCATCAACCGGCCGCTCTTCAGTTTGGTTGCCAGATTTCCATGCGGCACCGATTCGTCGCGGAGCAAGCGATAGGCATTTTCGATGAGGAACCGCGCAGCATCGAGCACTACCAGCACTTCGGTGGTCAGAGCCTCGGCAACTGGCTTGCCGGCCTCGCGGCTAATAGCTTCGGCGACATCCGATTTCTTTTCGTGCAATCTGCGCTGAAACTCGCGCAGCACCTCGATCCGCTTTCGTACGCCAATCTCAGCCCAGTCCGCCTGCGCCGATCGGGCCCGTGCTACAGCCGAGTGAACCTCACCTTCGTTCGCGCAGTCCAGCTCCCGCAGAACTTCACCCGTGGCCGGATTCACCGACGAAATTTTCCGCGCCGCGACTCGTTGATCGGTAACCATGCGTTGGCCGTACAGACGTAGCTTGCTACTGCTCGCCGCCTTGTGTCCAATTCATCGGGCGCTCAGTAGTCAACATTCACCAAATACAAGCCGCTGGCTGGCGCTGTTGCCCCTGCCAGTGACCGGTTGCGCGCATCTAGTATGCGCGTGACATCTTCAACTTGTAGGGTTCCTTTGCCCACCAGAATAAACGTCCCCACTAGGTTGCGAACCATATGGTGCAAGAAACCCGATCCTTTCACCGTATACACAAATTCATCTCCCTGCCTCTCCCAACTCGAAGAGAAGAGGCTCCGCACATTCGCCAGCAGCGCCCCTTCGCGTCCCCGCTCCGGATCCACCGCGGCAAATGAAGTGAAATCATGCTCGCCCTCAACGACTGCCGCAGCCCCTACCATCCCCTGCTCACCCAACGGAAACGGATAGTGCCACACATAGCGTGCGAGAAACGGCGGACAAATCGTGGCGCGATAAATCCTGTATCGGTAAGTTTTGGCGCGCGCAGAATGCCTCGCATGAAAATCGGCCGCCGCCTCCTGCACTTCAAGAACTCTCACGGACGCAGGCAAAACATCGTTTAGTGCCTTCACAAAATTCTCCGTGGGGACGGAAGACTCCGTGACAAATGTCACTACCTGAGCCAGCGCATGCACGCCCGCGTCGGTTCGGCCCGAGCCTTGCGGCAATACCTTTTCGCCCGTGATTCGTCCAATGGCTGAGGCGAGCGTGCCCTGTAGCGTGGCTGCATCGGGCTGCACCTGCCATCCGGCGAATTCCGATCCGTCGTAGGAGAGAATCAGTTTGAGATTGCGCATGCGATCTTTCGAGTCCCACAGCCGCGCTCGATCATCCAACGCATTTCACGGATTAAATCTCTTACGTACCCGAAGACTTCCGGTTTCCCCAGCAACGTCGAGCATGGCGAGCACTTTATCAGTTGCAACTGCTGCGCGGAACTCACAAGGAGAATCCGGCGCATCGGATATAATGTTCGGTTTAATCAAACGTCGTCGTGGCGAAGGATTTTCGGGGTCCGAGATGTAGTCCCGCCCGAAAAACTGCGCCGCGACGTCTGCGGAGCCGGTGCTCCGGCATGCTTTCTCCAAGGACTTCGTTTTTCAGGAACCTCGGTGCCTTCGGTTGCGTACCAACGTCTGAGTAGAATTTTCATTGTGATTATCCGGAACTTCGCATTACTTTTTTCGTTGCAAGGCCATAACGAACGGAGATGAGTAGATGCCATTCGCAGGTGCAGCCTCAAATATACGGCGGGCCGCCGCCGCGGTTTTATTCGGAACTCTGACCGTCGCCGGTTGGGGCCAGGAACCTCCCGCCGCGCCCACTCCGCAGAATACTCCGGAGGCGCGTCCTCTTCCTGTACTGAACTATTCCCAACCGGTGTCGCACTTTCCGAATCCGGTCGCACCCTATACGCCTCGGCACGTGGCCCCCCCCAATCTGGCGAACACGTCGCGCATCGACTCCCTGATGCATGAAGGCAAGCTGTATCTTTCCCTGAACGACGCGATCGCCCTCGCGCTGGAGAACAATCTCGACGTCGCCATTGCCCGCTATAACCTCAATATCGCCGATACGGACGTGCTCCGTGCCAAAGCCGGTGCCAACATTCTGGGCGTCAATGCTGGAGTTGTACAAAATACTCCGGGCGGCGGCGTCGGCGGCATCGGCGCCAGCGCTGGAGCTTCCACCGGCGGCACCAGCCTGGGAGCCGGTGGAATCGGCGCCGGTACCAACGGCCTGGTAAGCTCCACGCTCGGCCTGGGACCTGCGATCACCAGCTTTGACCCAGTCATCACTGGCACGCTGCAGGAGGATCATGCCGAGAGCGTATCGTCCAGCTTGTTCAACGGGGTGCCGATTCTTGCACAGAATACCGGCACGGTGAATTTTGCCTACAACCAGGGTTTCACCTGGGGTACCAACTTATTGGTTGGCTTCAACAACAGCCGTGCTACATCCAACGTCCCGTTTAACACCTACAGCCCGCTCGTCAACTCGTCACTTCGCGTTCAGCTGACGCAGCATCTGCTTCAAGGCTTCGGGTTCCCGGCCAACACCCGCTTCATCCACATTGCCAGGAATAATCGCGAACTTACTGATGTCGCCTTTCGTTTGCAGATTATCGACTCAGTCGATCAGATCGAAAACATTTACTGGGACTTGGTCTATGCCTACGAAAATGCGCGAGTGCAGAATGAATCGCTGGCCTTCGCTCAGAAGACCTTATCGGATACCAAGAAGCAGGTCGAGATCGGCAGCCTGGCTCCCATTGAAACCGTTCGCGCGCAAAGCACTGTCGCGCAAGATCAGCAACTCGTGACCACGGCTCAAACCAATCTGCAGTTGGAACAGCTGCTGATGAAGAACGCTCTGACGCGTACTTTGAAGGATCCCACGTTGGCTACCGCCGAAGTCATTCCAACTTCTACGATGGAAATTCCGGCGGAAGAACAAGTTGCTCCTACCGAAGATCTCATCAACGAGGCCTTGCGTCATCGCGCCGAGCTGGTTGAGACTCGCATCGATTTAAACAGCCGCGATTACAGTAACAAGGCGGTAAGAAGCTCTCTCCTCCCCACGCTCGATCTGTTTGCCTACTACGCCGGATCAGGGCTTGGCGGTTCACAGAACCCCGCCAACCTCTGCGCGAACCAATCTCCGGACCAACTGCTGCTGGGCTTTTGCGCGGGTCAGAATCCTAACACCGGCACTACCGCGATTCCTCCTGTCACCTCCGTTAGCATCAGTGGAACATGGAACCAGCTCGTCAATTCAACCGCTCCTGACAAGGGAGTTGGCTTGCAGCTCAACATTCCCATCCGCAACCGCGCTGCGCAGGCCCTGCAGATTCGCTCCGAACTGGAATACCGGCAGGCGGAGATGCGCCAGCAGCAGATTGAAAACCAGGTTGGCATCGAAGTCCGAAACGCGCAGTATACCGTCCAGCAAAATCGCGCCAGCGTAGACTCCGCGAAGGCCGCGCTTGACTTGGCGCGACAATCGCTGGATGCGGAGCAGAAGAAATATCAGTTCGGCACTTCGACCACAACCCTGGTTCTGCAGTATCAGAGCCAATTGGCAACCGCGGAATCCACTCTGGTAAATGCCACTGTTGCCTATGAAAAATCGCGCATCGAGTTAGACCGTGCGACCGGCACGCTCCTAGACCACAACGGAATCAGCGTCGACGACGCGGCTCGCGGCCAAGTCTCGCGTTTGCCCAACGTCCCTTACATTGCACCGCGCAAGGATCTGCCTTCGGTAGCCCAGCCGCCACTGCAGCCTGCAGCTCCGCAGCAGCCGCAGTGAGAGCATTGCTACGGAAACAGGCGCGGCCCGCCGCGTCTTATTTTTTCTCCAGCTTTTCTCACAATTCTTTACATTTCCCCCGCGCTTCCCGAGGCTATATCCCGCTTAAGATGGGAGATTGCTCGGGAATGACTTGCGCATTCAGCTACGGAAATCTATTTCCCGCTTTCGGCGGGATGCACCGCTATTTTCCGTCCTGTAATTATTTTTGAGGAGATGAGCTATGTTTTTGCCCAGACTGAGCGCGGCCTTTTTGCCTCCTGCGCTGTTCCCGACGGTTCTTGCGTTTTTGACCTGCTTGCCGTCGCCATCGTCATTGTGCGCGCAGAATGTTCCTTCCGCTCCAGCCCCGCAGACCGCGCCAGCTCCGGCCCTACCACAGGCGGTGCATCTGCAGGATTACTCCAAACCACGCTCTCCCTTTCCCCATATCCTCCAGCCCTATCGATCGCAGGAGGTCTCGCAGCCCAACCAGGGGAACTCACCGCGCATCGATTCGCTGATGCACGACGGCAGGATTTATCTTTCGATTGACGATGCCGTCGCACTCACGCTCGAGAACAATCTCGACCTCGACATCGCCCGCTATAACCTCAACATCGCCGACACTGATTACCTGCGCGCCAAGTCTGGCGCAAATATTCTCGGCGTCAACGCTGGCATCGTGCAGAACACTCCCGGCGGAGGCGTTGGCGGCCTGGGTGGCACGGTGGGATCCGGCACTGGTGGAACTACCGTAGCCGCCAGCGGCATCGGCACTGGAACCAATGGCCTGGTCAGTTCCACTCTCGGTATCGGCTCGCCCATCACCAGCTTTGATCCCACCATCACCAGCACCCTGCAACTCGACAAGGACGACGCTGAATCGGTCAGCGTTTTCAGTCCCGTGCCGGTCGTCTCCCAGAACACCTATACGGCCAACTTCGCTTATACCCAGGGCTTTCAGTGGGGTACAAGTGTGACCGCAGGATTCAACAATACCCACGTCACCACCAACAACCCCACTAGCCTGCTCACCCCCGAGTTGAGTTCGAACTTCCAATTCAAGATCACCCAGAACCTTTTGCAGGGCTTTGGTTCCCTTCCCAACCTGCGCTTCGTCCGCATCGCCAAGAATAATCGCGAGATTTCCGACGTCGCTTTTCGCCTGCAGGTCATCACCACCGTCGACCAGATCGAGAATATGTATTGGGACTTGGTCTATGCCTACGAAAACGTACGGGTGCAGCGAGAGGCCCTTGCTTATGGGCAAAAGGCCCTCGACGATTCGAAGCAGCAGGCGAAAGTCGGAACTGTACCTCCCATTCAGGTGGTGAGTGCGCAAAGCACCGTTTCCACCGATCAGCAGAATCTGATCCTATCGCAGAACAATCTGCAGTTACAGCAGTTGCTCATGAAGAACGCGCTCAGCCGCAGCATCGAAGATCCGGCGTTGGCCGAAGCCGATGTGATTCCAACCTCAACCATGCAGCTTCCCGAGCAAGAACCCGCCACGCCCACGCAAGACCTCATCAATCAGGCTCTTGACCATCGCGCCGAACTCGTCGAGTCGCGCATCGACCTCAATTCCCGCGACCTCAGCAGTAAGGCCGTTCGCAACGCTTTGCTGCCCACACTCGACGCCTTCGCTTATTACGGCGGATCGGGAGTGGGCGGCAACATCAATCCGCTTATTCCCGCCTGCCCATCTTCGGCCAAGTACTGCTACACGCAAAGCCAAAATCCGCCTCCGTTCCAAAGCGCGACCTCGGTCGGCTACGGCGGGACGCTGAACCAACTCGTCAATTCCAGCGCACCCGATAAAGGCGTTGGACTGACGCTGAATATTCCGTTACGCAATCGCGAAGCACAAGCAAACCAGGTACGCGCAGAACTGGAATATCGCCAGGCCCAGGTACGTCTGCACCAGTTGGAGAATCAGGTGCGCATCGAAGTGCGCAACGCTCAATTTGACGTGAAACAGAACCGCGCCTCCGTGGAGGCGGCTCAATACGCGGTCGACTTCGCCCGCCAGACGCTCGACGCCGATCAACAGAAGCTGAGAGTCGGACTCACCACGACGACTGCCATCCTGCAGGATGCTTCCGTCCTGACCACTTCCGAGTCGAATCTGGTTTCGGCCAAGGCGGCGTACGAGAAGTCTTGCATCGAACTCGATCGCGCCACGGGATTGCTGCTCGACCACTCCGGCATCGACGTCGCCGAAGCCACGCGCGGCCAAGTCACGCGTCTACCCAACGTCCCTTATGTCGCGCCGCGACCGGGCATCGCTCCCGGGCCAGGTGCTCCACCGCAAGCAACATCGCTTCAAACACCGCCCTCATAGTCCACGCAGGGGAGATACTTCGCCGTCAATTCTCTATCGCAGGCTCGACGATGTATTCTTCCTCGCGTGAGCCTGTCGATCGTCATCATTACTCATAACGAAGAAGCCAACCTCGGCCGCACGCTGGAAAGCGTGAAGCCCTTGGTCAGCGATGGCAAAGGAGAAATCATCGTCGTCGACTCGGGCTCCTCGGATTGCACAGTCGAAATCGCTAAATCATTCGGCGCGAAAGTTTTTGTCGAGGAATGGAAAGGCTACGCCGCGCAAAAAAATTCGGCCATCGATAAGGCTACGGGAGATTGGATTTTGAGTTTGGATGCGGATGAGGAAGTCAGTGCCAGCCTTGCAAATGAGATCGCTTCCTCCCTCGCCTACCAATACCTCTGCGAACAAAATCAAGGCGTACCGGGCTCGGCCGCCGATCGACTGCAGGCGATCTTCCAAGTGCAACGCGAGTCGGGCATCCCGCTAACTCGGTTCACCTTCGGCTACTGGTTCCAGCGCAAGAATTTTTTTCTGGGACGCTGGATTCAGCGCGGCGGATTCTGGCCCGATCCCAAGTTGCGCCTGTTTCGCTGTGGCGCTGGTCAATTCGACTCTCGGGCGGTTCACGAAGACGTTCGTCTAGACGGTCCAAGTGCCACACTCGACGGGGCCCTCCTCCACCACTCCTACCCCACGCTTTCCGATTATATCGAGCACATGAACCGCTATTCGTCTCTTGGCGCGGAGATGGTTGTGGCCAAAACCAACGGCAAGGTCCGATTCAGCTTCATCAACATCGCCCTCCGTCCGCTGGCGACCTTCGTCTACAACTACTTCTTCCGCCTCGGCTTCCTCGATGGACGCGAAGGCCTGCTGTTGCACCTCTACCACGCGGTTTACGTTTCGTGGAAATATTCCAAGGCGTGGGAGCTAAGCCGCAAGCAGTCGCCAACCGCTACTGACCGACCGGTCGTTTGATCCCTATCCGATAACCTTGCCCGTAGACGCGCCCTTCCCTATCATCACAACAGAACACTGGGGTTCGTATGGAAAAGAAGCTGTCTAAGCCGCAAGTTGCCGAAAGTCCCGTCGATGATGTTTTTGAAAATCGCCGTCCTTCCGCCGCCGAGAAAGACTGGGCTGAGACAACACTGGCACCCACGATCGAGAAAGCTCCCGAGCGGCCAATCGGCGCGCCCACGGGGGTGAATGTTGACGAACACGGTCAGGCTCGCTTTACTACGATTTCCGGAGTCCCCATTCGCCGCCTCTATACGCAAGCGGATCTCCCCGAAGACTGGAGTGAAGACAAATATCTCGGCTACCCGGGCCAGCCACCTTACACTCGCGGCATTCATGCCACCGGATATCGCGGGAAATTATTCACCATGCGGCAGTTTTCCGGCTTCGCTTCGCCCGAAGAGACCAACCAGCGCTACAAGTATTTGCTCGAGCACGGGGGCGGCGGACTTTCTGTGGCTTTCGACCTGCCCACGTTGATGGGCTATGACTCCGACCATCCCGCGAGCGAAGGCGAAGTTGGCAAGTGTGGCGTCGCCATCGACTCCCTCGAAGACATGGAAATCCTCTTCGGCGGCATTGATCTGGAAAAGACCACCGTATCGATGACCATCAATTCGCCGGCATCAGTGCTGTGGGCAATGTACCTGGTGGTGGCCGAAAAACAAGGCGCGGACTGGAAGAAAATCTCGGGTACGATTCAGAACGACATCCTCAAGGAATATATCGCGCAGAAGGAATACATCTATCCTCCCGCGCCTTCGATGCGGCTGGTAATCGACACCTTCGAGTTTGGATCGAAGTTTACTCCGCGTTTCAACACCATCTCCATCAGCGGATATCACATTCGGGAAGCCGGTTCAACCGCGCTGCAGGAACTGGCCTTCACCTTGTACGACGGCGTGGAGTACGTGGAGTGGGCACGGCGCCGGGGCCTCGATGTGGATGAGTTCGGTCCGCGGCTTAGCTTTTTCTTCAACGCCCATAACGACTTCTTCGAGGAGATCGCCAAGTATCGCGCGGCGCGCAAGATTTGGGCGGAGCTGATGAAAGAGCGGTTTGGAAGGAAGAATCAACGCACCGGATTGATGCGGTTCCATACCCAGACGGCGGGAGTATCACTTCCCGCGCAGCAGCCCATGAACAACATCGCCCGCGTGGCGTTGCAGGCGTTGGCAGCAGTGCTGGGCGGAACCCAGTCGCTGCACTGTGACTCTTACGACGAGGCGCTCGCATTGCCCACCGAAGAAGCCGCGCGCATCGCGTTGCGCACACAGCAGATCATAGCTTATGAATCAGGCGTGACGCACACGGCCGATCCGCTGGGCGGTTCATACTTCCTGGAAGCGCTAACTCTGGGGATGGAAAAAGGTGCGTTCGATTACTTCGGCAAGCTCGACGCAATGGGCGGAATGGTGAAGGCCATCGAGCGTGGCTACCCGCAGAAAGAAATTGCCGAAGCCTCCTACCAATATCAGCGCGCCGCCGAAGCCAAAGAAAAGATCATTGTGGGCGTAAACGAATTCGTGGTCGAAGAACAGGCGCCGCGCATTCTCTACATCGATGAGAGTGTCGCCCGCCAGCAATCCGCAAAACTCGAGGCTTTGCGAGCACGGCGCTCGAACGACGAAGTGCGACGCTGTCTCGAAGCCCTGAAGAAGGCCGCTGCGCAAGAGCCAAAAGTGGGCGTAAAAGGCAGCATCTCTCCCGCGAACACGATGCCTTATATTGTTGACGCCGTACGCGCCTACGCCACCGTAGGCGAAATCTGCGAGGCGCTGCGCGAAGTTTACGGGACGTACACCGAAGTCAGCATCACGTAGCTGATAGCATTAGCGAAGACGACTCAGACCACAATGGGAAAGTTGGCGACTTCGCGTCGTAATCGGCGTAAATATCGCACCCCTCTCGGGATATGACTGAGGTTGCAACCTGCGACCTCAAATGAAAAAAAGAATAAGTGCGAGCCTGCTCAAGATGCCGAAACGGTGCGTGATGCCGGCCTTTGCCGTGGAATCCCGCATCTTGTTTCTTCGCTCTCAGCGAGTGATCCTTGATGCCGACATCGCCAAACTTTACGGAGTGCCGGTCAAGCGACTTAGCGAGCAAGTGAAACGCAATCAGGAACGCTTCCCTTCCGATTTCATGTTTCAGCTTACCGACAAAGAGCATGAGGTTTTGAGGTCGCAAACTGCGACCTCAAAGAAAGGCCGCGGTGGGCGCCGCTACGCACCCTTTGCCTTCACCGAGCAGGGCGCGATCATGGCTGCAGGCGTACTCAACTCCGAGCGAGCGGTGCAGATGAGGGTCTTTGTGGTGCGTGCCTTCGTGCGATTGCGCGAGATGCTGGCAACGAACCACAAGCTGGCTCGCAAGATCGACGAACTGGAGAATCGTTTGGATACCCACGATTCCGGAATCCAGGATCTCATCGAAGCGATCAAGGAACTCGTGATGCCTCCAGATCCGCCGCGGAAGCGCATCGGATTCCAGATTCCGGGCAGCGGGGCTAGAGCGCAATAGCAGGCTCCCTCCACAGGCGTAGCCGGATCGAGGCGCAATTCTTGCGTGGCCCAGTCAGCGCTGGTGCGCGTATTCGTTTTCTGTTCGCCTTCGGGCAATTCTATGATAAACCAATAGAATCGTGGGAAGAGCCGTCGCCCATCTCAAGAAATCGGATCCGGTCATGCGCGCAATTATCGAGCGCATTGGGCCGTGCCGCATGCAGTTTGGCCCGCCGGAGTTTCACAGCCTGGCCGAAGCCATCGTCTATCAGCAATTGAATGGTAAGGCTGCGGTAACCATTTTCAAACGATTTGCGGCGCTGGCCGGCGAACCGCTTACTCCTGAGGGCATCTTGAAGCTGAGTGATGAACAGATGCGGAGGGCGGGATTGTCGAGACAGAAATCCGCCTATCTCAAAGATCTTGCAACCAAGACGCTCGCGGGCTTGGTCGACTTCGCTCGCCTGTCGGAGTTGCCGGATGCGGAAGTGATCGATCATCTGACGCAAGTAAAAGGCATCGGAGTGTGGACGGCCCAGATGTTTCTGATGTTCACGCTGAAGCGCCAGAATGTGCTGCCGACGGGGGACTTCGGGGTACGAATGGCGATGTACAAACACTATCTCGATGTGCAGCGGGCGAAGACGAGCAAGAAGACCTCCAGTGGGAGGAAGTCTGCGCTGGCGAAGCAGGCCCCCAAGCGAAAGATCAAGCTGCCGAGTCCGGAGCAGATGGAGAAGATTGCCAAGCGCTGGGAGCCTTACCGCAGCGTGGCTTGCTGGTATTTGTGGCAGAGCCTGGAGGTAAAAACGCTATGAGAGAGAGAGAACGGGCAGAATTCTGCGCTGTGCTCCACGACAGCGTCTGTGGTTAAATGATTGGCGATGGCTGATCTCAAGATTCGCGTGCTGGTTGCGAAACCAGGACTCGACGGTCACGACCGCGGCGCCAAGGTAATTGCCCGTGCTTTGCGCGATGCCGGCATGGAAGTGATTTACACCGGCTTACGGCAAACCCCAGAGATGATAGTCAGCGCGGCATTGCAGGAAGATGTGCAGGTCATCGGGCTCTCGATTCTTTCGGGCGCTCACAATGCCATCGTCCCCCGCGTTATGAACCTGATCAAGCAGAGCAAAATGGATGACGTTCTGGTAGTCGTGGGCGGGATCATCCCTGACCAGGATATTGATGCTCTCAAGAAACTTGGCGTAGCCGCCATCTTCCAGCCAGGAACGGCAATGGATGACATCGTGAAGTTCATCCGCGCGAATGTGAAGGCTGCTGGCGTCCCCGGTTAATCGAGTCATTGGGCAATCGGGTCGTTTGCGATTGACCGACTCAAGGTTTTTCAATTGTCAAATTACCCAATTGCTCAACCACTCAATCCCTCCGCATGCCCACTCCTAATCTAACCAGCATCCGGCAGCAACTCGAGCGCACCGTTGGTCCCGCGCCGTGGTATTGGAAAACCTTCCCGGCATTTAGTTCCAATTCCGGGCAGCATTTTGTTTGGACGCATCACGGTAACCAGGGACCTGTTGGATACGTGGTCTCCCTAGCCTTGCAGCAGGAGCCAGATACGCCTCGGTTGGCATTGAACACCTACTGCCGCCCCTTTGTGGTTTCGCCGAGTTGTCTCGGTATTTGGTGCCCGGAGGGCCGCAGTATTCGTTTTGCCGGCTTCGATCCGGACCAACTCGAAGCTTTTGATCTCGCGGAGATTGCAGGATGGTTCAAGCAATCTTCCGACCGCATATACTCCAAAACCGCGCCGATCGCGGACTTCAAAGTCCCTCTCACTCTCGCTCCGGGAATGCACCCGCTCGAAGTCCCACCAGAGTTGGCAAGTGTCGATGAACTCATTGTTCCCACCAGCTACAAACCCATGTCCGATGACGACCCGGCGTTCGCGGTCTTTGTGCTCTATCTGCAAGCCGGACTGGTGGAAGTATTGCCGCAGAAATGGTTCACGGCAGCGCAATATCAGGTGGGAAAGCAATGGATTTCGCGTGCGGCACGCGATCAGGCCTCCCATCGCATTTTCGGCGAATGCTTCGGCGCGGGAACTTTTCTGTTGGAGGAGGATGGCTGCCACCTGGCGGAGTGGATGGACAAACAGCCTTAGCTCGGCTCCAGCGATACGACCTGCGGGCTAGTCCAGTCTGCGACCTCAAAAATCAGTTCCCCCCGATCATGGCTGAATCTTTTTCTCATCTCGAGGAGCAGGACGGCATATGGGTCCTGCGTCTCCCCTCGGAGGACGGAACCAACCGCTTAACCCGGCCGTGCGTGCTCACCTTAATCGAAACGATCGAGGAATTGTCCTACAAAACTCAGCCGCTGATCATTACCGGAAATGCAAAATTTTTCTCGGCGGGCGCAGATCTCAACCAGATTGCAGTACTCACCGGCCCAGCCGCCTTTGAGTTTTCTAAAATCGGGCAGGCGCTCATGCAGTCCATTGAGCAGTTCCCGGCTCCGGTATACGCCGCTGTTTCGGGATACTGCATGGGCGGCGGCCTGGATTTGGCGCTGGCTTGCCACCGTCGCATAGCGTCCCCGCGCGCTCTGTTCGGCCATCGCGGCGCAGCTTTGGGCTTAATCACGGGATGGGGCGGAACGCAAAGATTGCCACGGCTTGTGGGCAAAGGCATTGCTCTCGAAATGTTTGTAGCTGCGGAAAAGATCAGCGCGCAGCGGGCTCTGGCCATCGGACTGGTGGATGCGCTGGTAGATGATCCGATAGCGGAAGCTTTTCACCGCATTGCATGGCGCTGCGGGAGTGTTATACCGTAATCAGTCCGCTTTTCACTCATGGCCGATCGCAGCGAAACTGCCGCCTCCCCTATGTCTCAGGCTTCGAACGTCCTGACCACGAAACTCGATGCCACTTCGGCGCGCTTCGAGGCCAACATGCGCTTTCTGGCGGATCTTATGTCGCAGATCCGCAACGAGGGCGAAAAAATCTGCGAAGGCGGCGGCCCCAAGGCCATCGAAAATCAGCATGCCAAGGGACGGCTCACCGCGCGTGAACGCATCGAATTGCTGATCGACCCCGGAACTTTCTTTGAGCTGGGAGTTTATGCGGCCCACGGTATGTACGAAGAGTGGGGCGGAGCTGCGGCCGCAGGCGTGATCACTGGGATCGCACGAGTTCAGACCCGCATGGTCATGATCATCGCGAACGATGCCACGGTGAAAGCTGGCGCATTTTTTCCGATGACGTCGAAAAAGGTGATTCGCGCCCAGAACATCGCCATCGAGAATCGGATTCCAACAATTTACCTGGTGGATTCCGCGGGTGTTTTCCTTCCTCTGCAGGAAGACGTCTTTCCCGACACGGACGACTTTGGCCGCGTCTTCCGCAACAACGCTGTCATGTCAGCCCTCGGTATTCCACAGATCGCGGCCATCATGGGCATGTGCGTGGCCGGCGGCGGATATTTGCCGGTAATGTGCGACCACGTTCTCATGACCGATGGCAGTGGATTATTCCTGGCCGGACCAGCGTTGGTACAAGCCGCAATCGGCCAAAAAGTTTCAGCCGAGGATCTGGGCGGAGCCGCCATGCACGCAGGCATCAGCGGCACCGTAGATTTCCGCGAGCCCGATGATCCAGCCTGCCTCGCACGTATTCGATCGATCGTCGAGAAATGGGGATACCGGCGGCAGTCCCCCTGGGATCGCAAAAAGCCAGCCGAGCCGGCGCTCGCGGCGGAGGAAATCTACGGCATTTATGATTCCTCGCCCGCCCGCCCTTACGACATGAAAGAGATTCTGGCCCGTGTGCTTGATGGCAGCCGCTTCGATGAGTACAAGCCGGAGTATGGCAAGACTCTAATCTGCGGCTATGGACGTATTGGCGGTTTCGCCGTGGGCATAGTCGCCAATCAAAAACTCCACGCCCACCAAACCGACCACGAAGGCCACAAGCGGATTGAGTTCGGCGGCGTGATTTATACCGAATCCGCCGAAAAGGCTGCGCGCTTCATCATGGATTGCAACCAGAATCTGATCCCCCTGATTTTCTTTCACGACGTCAACGGTTTCATGGTGGGCCGCGACGCCGAGTGGAGCGGCATCATCAAGGCCGGCGCGAAGATGGTGAACGCCGTATCGAATTCCGTGGTGCCCAAGATCACGGTCATCGTAGGCGGATCCTTCGGCGCGGGGCACTATGCCATGTGCGGTAAAGCATTTGATCCGCGCTTCGTGTTCGCCTGGCCGACGGCTCGCTATGCCGTGATGAGTGGTGATTCAGCGGCGGGTACGCTGGTCGAGATCAAAGTGAAACAATTGGAACGGAGCGGCAAGAAGTTGACCGAGGAAGAAAAGAAAGAACTCTACGAATCGGTAAAACGCACTTATGACGAGCAAACCGATCCGCGTTACGGCGCCGCAAGGCTGTGGATCGACAAGATCATCGATCCCATCGAAACCCGGGACGCCATTACCCAAGCTCTCGAAGCCGCAGCGCTGAATCCCGAGGTAGCGGAGTTCAAGGTGGGAGTGCTGCAGACATAATCAATGAATCGGCCACGGATTCACACGGACCAAAACGGATAAAGATCAACGAGGGCGACGATCGGAACTCTTCGCTAAAGATTGTGACCGGTAAGAATCCGTGTCAAATTTTGAAATGTCCAAAATCGTCAAACTAATCGAATGTCCGCGCGATGCCTGGCAAGGGTTGAAGAGCCAGATTCCGCCTGATATCAAGCGCGCCTACCTGCAGGCATTGATCAGCGCGGGATTCAAGCACATCGATGCGGTTTCTTTCGTCTCGACCAAAGCGGTGCCCCAGATGGCGGACTCGGAAGAGGTATTGAAGGAACTCGATCCCCCCGACGATGTGGAGATTATTGGGATCGTGGTCAACGAAAAAGGCGCGCAGCGCGCTGTCGATACGCACGCGGTACGTACTCTCGGATTTCCCTATTCGATCTCGGAAACTTTCCTGCGCAAGAATCAGAATCAATCTGCCGAAGACGCCCTCGACGAATTGGAGAAGATTCAGAAAAAAGCCGACGACGCCTCGCTCGACGTGGTCGTATATATTTCAATGGCGTTCGGCAACCCGTACGGCGATTTGTGGAATGTGGATGAGGTGATCGAAGCCATCTCGCTGATGGAAGTCGACAACCTGCGCATGATTTCGCTCGCCGATACTGTCGGCATGGGTACTCCGGAGCAGATCCATGAATTGGTGGGCGCAGTCATGGCGAGATACGATTATCTCGAAATTGGAGTGCATCTGCACAGCCGTACGGAGCAGGCCGCGGCGAAGCTTCTCGCCGCCTACGATGCCGGCTGCCGCCGCTTTGATTCGGCTATCGGAGGTCTGGGCGGTTGCCCGTTCGCACAAGATGCACTGGTCGGCAACATCGCAACTGAGAAAGTGATCGAGGCCTTGAAGCAGCGTGACGCGGAGTTGCCTCCTCTGAAGCCGTTGGACGTCTTGCTGCGAGCGACGGCCGAGATAGGGGCAAGATACACAAACTCCGTCAGCGACGAATAGTCGCTTTCCATATGGACTATAAAAACATCCAAGTCACTTACGACTGCGGCGTCGCCACCGTCACGCTGAACCGTCCCGACAAGCGCAACGCCATCAGCTTCGATCTGATTGGCGATCTCCTGGGCGCCCTGCACGAGGTGGAAACATCAGAAGCGCTAGTTCTGATCCTGACAGGGGCAGGCAAAGCTTTTTGTTCGGGCATGGACCTGGACAACTTGAAAGCGCTGATTGGGCGATCGCACGAGCAGAACCTCAAAGATTCACAGACGATGGTCCAGTTGTTTCGTTCGCTCTACGAGTTCCCCAAGGTTACGATTGCGGCGGTGAACGGCCCGGCCATCGCGGGCGGCACGGGCCTGGCCTTGCTGTGTGACTTCACTCTGGCCGTGCCCGAAGCCAAGTTTGGCTACAGCGAGGTTCGCATCGGCTTTGTCCCTGCAATCGTTTCGACATTCCTGCTTCGCCAGGTCGGGGAAAAGCAGGCGCGCGATCTTCTTTTGACTGGAAGAATTTTCAGTGCGGAGGAAGCGGCGAGTATGGGATTGATCAAAGAGACTGTCGCGCCGGAAAGTCTGATGGCTCGGGCCCGCGAATTAGCGGCTCTACTAATGGAGAACAGCCCATCCTCTCTACGCGCCACCAAGAAATTACTCACCGATCATGGACGAGCCGAACTGGATGCGCAGATTGAAACAGCCATACGCGAGAATGCTGCAATCCGCACCACTGCCGACTTCCGCGAAGGGATCGCGTCGTTTCTCGAAAAGCGCAAGCCGGTGTGGAGCGGCAAATGAATTCAGATCACCCTCAGGCGATCAATGAAACTCGTCTTCGCGTCCGCTATGCAGAGACTGATCAAATGGGCGTGGTCTACCATTCCAACCATTTTATCTGGTTCGAAGTCGGACGCGTCGAGTTGCTGCGCCAGTTGGGCTTTTCCTATCGCGACATGGAGATTCAGGATCGTTGCTTCATCGCTGTAGCCGAAGCCAAATGTCGATATCGTGCACCAGTGCGCTATGACGAGGAGGTCCTCATCCGAACCGAGTTATTACATGTTCGCGATTCGGTGGTCCGCTTCGGTTATCAACTGCGGCGCGTGAACGACGGTACGCTGCTGGCGGAAGGCGAGACCACGCATATCGTTACCGATGCAGACATGAAAACCGCCGCTCTGCCGGAAAGGTATCAGAAGGTCTTCCGTGCAGCGGTAGGGAGACCCTAACCCGGTCACTGGAAGCAGGAAACGTATTTTGAACGCACTTCACATCAGCGGTAACGATCTCACTCTCGAAGCGGTGCGCGAAGTCGCGGACCAAAATCGTCCTGTGCTCCTGTTCGCCAACGCGCGTGAAGGTGTGAATCGGGCGCGCTCCGTGGTCGACGACATCGTCGCCAGCGACAAACTCGCCTATGCGATTACCACGGGAGTCGGCAAGCTCAGCGACGTACGCATCGTCGGCGACCAGATTCGCGAGCTACAGGTCAACCTTGTGCGCTCTCACGCTTTTGGAGTCGGCGATCCGCTTTCCGTTGCAGAGACGCGCGCCATGATGCTTTTGCGCGCCAACTCGCTGGCCAAAGGCTACTCCGGCGTCCGCGCGATCGTCATCGATACGCTGTGCGAGATGCTCAACCGCGGCGTCACTCCGTTCGTGCCATCGCAAGGCAGCGTAGGCGCAAGCGGCGACCTGGCACCGCTGGCGCATCTTGCATTGGCGCTAATCGGCGAAGGCGAATGCGTCGATGCCGCCGGCGCGCGCATTCCGAGCGCCGACGCTCTTAGGCAGGCGCAGGTTAAACCGATCATCCTCGAAGCCAAAGAAAGCATTTCTCTCATCAACGGAACCCAGGGCATGCTGGCTGTGGGCACGCTTGCGTTGCTGGCGGCGGAAACCCTGGTAGATTCCGCCGACGTCCTCGGTGGACTATCCTGCGACGCCTTGAAAGGCACCGACGCTGCTTTCGATGAGCGCATTCACCAGGCCCGCCCCCACAGCGGACAGATCAAGACCGCAGCCAATCTTCGCAAGATCCTCGAAGGCAGCCAGATTCGCGAATCCCACCGCGAATGCGGCCGCGTGCAGGACGCCTATTCCCTGCGCTGCATTCCGCAGGTGCACGGCGCGGTACGCGATACCCTGGCGCATTGCCGCCAAGTGTTCGAAACCGAAACCAACTCCGCGGTGGACAATCCTCTCGTGTTCATCACGAATGCCGACAGTTTCGAAGGCGACGTCATCTCCGGCGGAAACTTTCATGGCGAGCCGCTGGCTTTTGCTTTGGATTTCTTAGCCATTGCCCTCAGCGCTCTCGCCGGGATCAGCGAGCGCAGGATCGAGCGCCTGGTGAATCCCGCGCTCAGCGAAGGATTGCCGCCGTTTCTCGCGCACGGGGCAGGCTTGAATTCCGGTTTCATGATGGCGCAGGTCACAGCGGCTGCATTGGTCAGCGAGAACAAAGTGCTGGCCCATCCCGCGTCCGTGGATTCGATCACCACCTCGGGCAACAAGGAAGACTACGTTTCCATGGGCATGACGGCGGCGAACAAATTGAAGCGCGTGGTCCAGAACACGCGCAACGTGCTGGCAATCGAAGCCATGGCCGTGGCCCAGGCCATCGACTTCCTGGCTCCGCTGAAAACTTCGAAGCGCGGACAGGCCGCGCACGCGGCGATCCGGGCGGTGTGTCCCACCGTCGACAAAGACCGCGTCATGTACAAAGACTTCGCGCGCATTGCGGAGCTGATCGCCAGCGGCAGGGTGGCAGAGGCGCTGCGGTAGCATTCGCCACCTCCTGTAAGCATGATGGGGGATCTTGCTCGTTCCTACTTTCTTTCTCTCCGTATGGATCGAGGCCTTCCTCGTCGATCCCATGCTGAGCATGCCCGAAGGAGATCCCTGCGATTTGACGAGCCGCCGAATTGCTGACCGTCGGCGCCATCTCCCATCTCCTGGCTCCTGATCATTATTAGGGGGAAGGTGAGCGCGGACACCCGAGGGCTGTCTCGACATCCGCAATCCTACGCCGTCTTGGCGGCGCTCCCATCCAATCCCAACTCCCCGGCGATTCCTTGCAGCGCCGCGACACAAAAGGCGATGTGCTCGTCCAAATCCACGCCCAAAACAGCAGCCCCGTTGACGATATCGTCTCGCTTTACCTTGCGCGCGAAGGCTTTGTCCTTCATTCTTTTTCGTACCGACTTCGTGTCCACCTCGGCCAGCGATTTCCCCGGCTTGATCAAGGCCACAGCGGTGATAAATCCCGCGAGCTCGTCGCACGCAAACAGAGTTTTCTCCATGGGGGTATCCCGCGTTACGCCCGTGTATTCCGCATGCGACATAACGGCTCGCCGGATGACCTCTGGCCATCCGCGCTCCTTCAGAATCTCGTTGCCTTTGTAGGGATGATCTTCGAGGCTAGGCCAGCGCTCGTAGTCGAAGTCGTGAATGAGCCCAACAATCCCCCACAAGTTCTCATCTTCTTGGGAGCCGTCGCCAAATTTATGGGAACAAGCGCGCATGCAGGCCTCAACCGCCAGCGCATGCTTGCGCAAACTTTCTGACTGGGTGAACTCAGTTAGTAAACACCATGCGGACTCGCGATCAATCATTGCTTCCCCCGTTTTCTGCGGGATTTCACGGCTTCGTTCCGCTTTGCACCGGTAAACACGAAGGCTTCATACATTTTAACCTTGACTTCCACAGGCCTTGTACAGCAGATTGTCACTGCAGTCGGAACCTCTTCGACCATGTTCTGGTTCCGTTGCGTACAAGTTAAGGAGTAGCCGGCTCTGGCACTCCCACAACCCGATGGCCACGACTCTTGCCCCGGTAGACTCTAGGGAGGTCGTCCGTTGCGATCACTGCCTGTTGGTTCAATTCCGTACGGTCAACAACAACTGCCGACGCTGCCACTCGTCCCTGGACGAGGAGCCCGAACCTGAGCCGGCGGTGATGACGCCGCCGGTATTGATGCCTGTGCCCGGGATGGGCCGTGGACACCTCAACCTGGCCACGTCCATCCGCTCGCTGCGACTGCGCAGCGGCTTGAGCCAGCGCCAACTTGCAGGACGCATGTCCGTGCCGCGGACTTACGTTTCCAAAATTGAAAACGAAAAAGCCACGCCCACGCTGTCGTCTCTGGAGCGGTTGGCGCGAGCCTTGGAGGTAACCGTGCCGGAACTGCTCAGCGGCGGTGAAAAGAACCGTCAGGATGAAATCAGCGAACTGATGAAAGATCAGTTCATCGCGGAGATTCTGCCCTTCGTTTCACAACTGAACGGAATGCAGATGTCGAGCATCTTAACCCAGGTGCGGGACCTGACGGTGCGGCCACGAAGAACCGCGTAAACGCTTCTGTAGGGACAGGCGCCCGCGGCTGTCCGCCGGACGAAGTCCGGCTGTTCTTTCAATGAGTTTATCCGGGCAACCAGCCAACTCAATGCCGGGACCAATCTCTTGGGTCCCGGCTTTTTTCTCTGTCACCCTGAGCGAAGTTGCCGGGCGCATAGCGCGGGGCAACGCAGTCGAAGGGTCCCTATCCTCGCTACGAATGCCCACCCGCCGCGCTGAATCCATCAGGATTCCGTGGACATCTATCCAGCATGTACCTGGAAGAAACTGGAAACGCTTTTTCTGAATTGCCTCCCGCAGCAACGCCAAACCCGACCATTTCGTACGCCGACGCTTCCCTGCTCGACGCCTACTCCCGCGCCGTAACTAGCGCCGTCGAACAAATCAGCCCGTCAGTGGTCAACATCGAAGTTCATCAATCCGCCGGCCGCACTCGCGCCGACGAGCCACGCGAACGCCGCGGTGGAGGCTCGGGGTTCGTATTCGCTCCCGATGGCCTGATTCTCACCAACAGCCACGTCGTCCATAACGCCAGCCGCATCGAAGTCACGCTGTCCGACGGCCGCCGCATGCCGGCAACCTCCATCGGCGACGATCCTGCCAGCGACCTTGCTGTGGTTCGGATAAACAACACCCGTGTAGACGAGCCCGGCCTTACCGCCGCTGCCCTCGGCGATTCCCAGCAGCTTCGCGTAGGACAACTCGCGGTTGCCATCGGCAATCCCTACGGATTTCAGTCCACGGTAACCGCAGGCGTGGTAAGCGCATTAGGCCGTTCGCTGCGTTCCTATTCCGGCCGCCTGATCGATGACGTCATCCAGACCGATGCCGCCCTCAACCCCGGCAACTCCGGGGGCCCGCTGGTGGATTCTGCAGGACGCGTGATTGGAGTGAACACCGCAACCATTCTGCCGGCGCAGGGAATCTGCTTCGCCATCGGGATCAACACTGCGAAGTTCGTGGCCAGCCGCCTGCTCTGCGACGGACGCATCCGCCGTAGTTACATCGGAGTCTCGGCTCAGACCGTGCCGATCCACCGTCGCGTGGTGCGTTTTTATGATTTGCCCAAGGAAACGGGCGTGGTCGTATTGTCGGAGGAAGAGAAGAGTCCGGCACGACTCGCCGGCGTGCGCGAGGGTGATGTGATCATCGCACTGGATGGCCATCCAGTCGCTGGCGTGGACGATCTACACCGCGTCCTGACCGACGTTCGCGTGGGCGTAGGCTGCTCGCTGACCATTCTTCGGCATACTGATAAGTTGGAGTTGAAGATCGTGCCGGAAGAAACGAGATAGCTCGTGGCGCGGGCGCCCTCTGGCAAGTTCAGGGGCCCTCGCCCGTGGATGCCGACGGCAACTCCTAACCCCTACAAGTCGACAACAGATCCAAAGTTGAAGCCTTGGGGTCTTTCGCGGCGGGAGCGAGGCCAGATCGCCCTCATTGCAAGCCCCTTCCCTGCTATGTTAGCTTCGTGATTCGGAAGGGGAAAGCCTTGCAGGCAAGAGTTCCCGCCGGTCTGGATCGCAAGGAGACCGAGATTTACCGGCAGCTCGATCCAGCGCGGCTCCCACGACACATCGCGATCATCATGGACGGCAACGGGCGCTGGGCAAAACGGCGCCACATGCCGCGCGTTGCTGGACACCGCGCCGGCGTTCAAGCGGTTCGTAATACGGTCGAGACCGCCTCTCGCATCGGCATTCCCGCGCTCACGCTCTACGCCTTCTCGGAAGAAAACTGGAAGAAGCGGCCCAAGAGTGAAGTGGATTTTCTGATGCGCCTGTTGAGTCGCTACCTCAAGGCCGAAGTCCCCACGCTCAACAAGAACAATATCCGCCTGGAGTATATCGGCAGACAGCACGAGCTTCCCGACGATGTGCAGGAGCGCATGGCGTGGGCTCAAAAGAGCACTGCTCACAATACGGGCACGGTGCTCACCTTGGCGCTGAACTACAGCGCGCGCAGCGAACTGGTAGACGCGTTCCGCTCGATTGTCAGCGCGGCTACGCAGAATGGCGGCCTCCACCATCTCCGTATCGACGAAGACACCATCGGTAATCATCTTTACACCCGGCACTTGCCTGATCCGGATCTGGTGGTGCGCACCTCTGGGGAGATGCGGCTGAGTAACTTTTTGCTCTGGCAACTGGCCTACGCCGAGATTTACGTCACCTCAACCTTGTGGCCCGATTTCCGTGGCGTGCATCTGCTGGAAGGCATTGCCGAATATCAGAAGCGCGAACGCCGCTACGGCGGATTAAATCACGGCGATTCGCATGCCCATTCCCGGCCGGCAAAAGTTACCAAATAGCCTCCCCGCATGTTGAAACGCATCGCGACCGCGCTGGTCCTGATTCCGATTGTGATGTTCATTGTGCTGCGCGCACCGGTGCCAGTAGTGGCCGTAGTAGCCGCTGCCGTGGCGCTCGTCACAGTCCAGGAATTTCTCAAACTTACCGAATCGTATGGCGTTCACCCCCTGCGCCTGCCCACTTACATCTTTGTCGGATTATTTTTTCTTCTGCTGGCCGCAAGTGCGGCGGGTGAAACTCCCCAACTCTCTGCCGTAAAATTCGTCCTCGGCGTGGGCTTCGCGTGCGCCATGTCTCCCTTCATTTTTCTGACCATCACCATGCGGCGCTCTCCGATGAGCGGCGGGTATCCGGCAGCGGCCGCCTCCGCCTTCGCATTTGCCTATATTGCCCTGCCCCTGGGAATGCTGGTGCAACTCCGCCAGCAGTGGGCCGGCGCGTTTTGGATCCTGTACCTTCTTCTGGTCGTTTGGGCTGGCGACATCCTGGCTTACTTCGTTGGTCGCTCCGTAGGACGGCACCTGATGTCATCCCGCATCAGCCCCAAAAAGACCTGGGAGGGCGCGGCCGCCTCTCTCGCCGCAAGCTTAATGGTTGGCATTCTGCTTTTTAACCACGCACTCCAGATCAGTTCGTTCCTGCTGGGCGTTGGATTGATCGAGCGCCGCGACGGTTTGTTCGGCCTGGAAAAGCCGGAGATGTGGCCCATCATCTTGCTTACTGTCGCTCTGAACATTGCCGCGCAGCTTGGCGATCTGGTCGAGTCTCTCATCAAGCGCGGAGCTGGCGTCAAGGATTCCGGCACGATTCTCCCCGGCCACGGAGGCATGCTCGATCGTATCGATGCCCTGCTTTTTGCCGCGCCCCTGCTGTGGTACTATGCGGCTTGGCGCGGCGTGCAATAAATACTCGTCTTCCGCTTCCCCAGCGGGCGCAGCGAAGCGCGTAAAATAGGATTCCAGTTCGAGAACTTCAGCTCGTAGGATTTATTTCGCAGAATTTGTTCCGCGATTTGTTTAGCATGAGACGCATCTCCATCCTGGGATCGACTGGATCGATCGGCCGCAGCACCTTGAGCGTCGTCGAGTCCTATCCCGAACGATTTCAGATCGTGGCTCTGGCCGCAGGCGCTAATCTCGATGCAGCCTTCGAGCAGGCGCGGCGTTGGCAGCCAAGAATCGTTTCGTTGGCGATTGAACCCGACGCCGATCGGCTGCGCTCCCGTCTCCAGCAAGCCGGAATCAGCGAAATCGAAGTGGTCCACGGTCCAGAGGGCGTGGTGAAGGTCGCGACCCAACCCGAGGCAGACTTCGTGGTCAGCGCCATCGTAGGGGTGGCCGGGCTTGAGGCCACCTATGAAGCGGTAAAGGCGGGAAAAACTGTCGGCGTGGCCAACAAAGAATGTCTGGTGGCCGCGGGCGAACTGATCACTGCCGAAGCTCGAAAACAAGGCAAGCCCCTTCTGCCCATCGACAGCGAGCACAACGCCGTGCACCAGTGCCTGCGCGGCGGCCGGATGGAGGAACTGGAGCGTATCTGGCTCACCGCCTCCGGCGGCCCATTCTTGAACACGCCGCGTTCGGAGTTCAGTTCT
Organism: Candidatus Sulfotelmatobacter sp.; assembly: GCA_049519055.1. Taxonomy (GTDB): domain Bacteria; phylum Acidobacteriota; class Terriglobia; order Terriglobales; family Acidobacteriaceae; genus Sulfotelmatobacter. The sequence goes on from JBEKRE010000008.1 coordinate 61,301, forward strand.
ATCACGGTGGAACAGGCGCTGAATCATCCCACCTGGAAGATGGGCAAGCGCATCACCATCGATTCCGCGACTTTGATGAACAAAGGGTTCGAGGTCATCGAGGCATGCAGATTGTTTCACCTGCCCCCCTCGAAAGTGGAAGTAATTGTCCATCCCCAGTCGACAATTCATTCCATGGTGGAGTTTGTGGATGGCAGTATACTTGCTCAGTTCTCGGTAACCGATATGCGCCTGCCGATTTTGTATGCTCTCACCTATCCCGAGCGGATTCAGTCGGATATGCGCTTCCCGGTCAGAGACTTGCGTCATCTCGACTTTAGCCCACCAGACATGCGTAAATTTCCCTGTCTCCGTTTAGCCTATGAAGCGGTCGAAGACGGTGGGGCGAAGACGGTCGCGCTTAACGCAGGCGATGAAGTCGCGGTGGCTGCGTTTCTGGAGGGCAGCATCGCATTCGATGAAATTCCCCGGATCATCGAAGGCGCCGTCTCAGCATCTAATTCTGGGAAGTTGGGTTCTATCCAGGAAGTGCTTCAAGCCGACTCTGACGCCCGCCGATATGCCCGAGCGGCTGTCGGTAAGTTGAGCGGAGCAGGGGTTCGAGGATGACGTTCGCGGATAATGTGCGCGGGCAGCTTCTTTCATCTGGCGTCTAGTTTCTGGAATCTAACAGAGTAGGGAGTACGTATCACCTTTATGCCTGATTTTCTGATTTCGCTGATCGCCGTCGTCGTCATCCTCGGGTTCATGATCCTGATCCATGAGTTCGGCCACTACGCCGTGGCCAAGTGGCTGGGGGTCAGGGTCGAGGTGTTCTCCATCGGTTTCGGAAAACGCCTTCTCGGCTTGCGCAAGGGTGACACCGATTACCGCATCAGCGCGATCCCGCTGGGTGGTTACGTCAAAATGAGCGGCGAGAATCCCATGGACGATCGCACCGACGATCCCGGCGAGTTTCTCAATCACCCGCGCTGGCACCGTTTCCTTATCGCCATCGCTGGCCCCGCCATGAATATCCTGCTGGCCGTCTTCCTGCTCACCAGCGTTTACATGGTTCACTACGAATACCCCGTCTTCATGGACAAGCCGGCCGTGATCGATGGAGTGAAGGCCAACTCCGCCGCAGCCCTTGCCGGCCTCCAGCCGGGCGACCGCATCATCAAGATCGACGGCATTACCAATCCCACCTGGGAACAAGTCCAGCCCCGAGTCATGATCAGCCCCAACCAGCCCCTCGCCGTGACCATCCAGCGCGGAGACAACGTCCTGGAGAAAACTATCACTCCCAAGCCAGTCACTTCCTCCGAGGTTGGCTCCGCTGGCTGGTATCCCGCCGAACCCGTCATCGTTGGCCGGCTCGACGATGACATGCCCGCCGTCAAAGCGGGAATACGCGAAGACGACCGAGTCGTAGCCATGGACGGAAAGCCGCTCGGCTCCATCGAGACGATGATCGAGCAGCTGCAGCAAACCAAAGACAAGACTGTCGACCTTACAGTGCTGCGCGGCAACCAAACTCTGAGCTTTCACCTGCAGCCCGTGCTTTCCAAGACGGAAGACCCCAAACAACAGCGCTATCGCTTGGGATTCTTGAACAAAGAAGAGACCACCGTCACCCGGTTGCCCTTTACCCAGGCGCTCACTCTCTCCTTACAGGAAAACAAGAAGTATTCTCTGCTGCTTCTGGAACTGGCCAAGAAGCTGGTGGAAGGAAAGGTCTCTCCTCGCATGGTCTCCGGCCCCATCGGAATCGCGCAGGAAGCCGGCTATGCCGCGCAGCAAAAAGGCTGGACCCCGCTGCTGGCGCTCACGTCGGGCATCAGCCTGAACCTCGGCGTCTTTAACTTGCTTCCCATCCCCATCCTTGACGGAGGCGTAATCTTCTTCCTGCTCATCGAGAGCCTCATGGGCCATGACATCAGCCTGCGTATCAAGGAACGCGTCTATCAGGCAGCCTTCGTCTTCCTGGTGCTGTTCGCCGTGATGGTCATTTACAACGATCTGGTGAAGACGATCCCAGGACTAGCGGAGCGTTTGCAATAGCCCAGGTGGTGTAGCTGGACAAAACTCCGCAAGATAGTTCTTGCAATGATCTGGCATTGGCTCTAATAAAGACGCCAGATGCCGACGATCGTGCAGCCATTGCCTAGGCGCGCTGTGCTCTGCGAAGAAACAGAAGGGCTTAGAATCTCCAGTCCGCCTCAGCGCTCGTGGGCCCTCCTGTTCCCAGCGGTGTGGCTCTCCTCCTGGACATTTTGTGGGGTGCAGGCCGGACGCGGCCGGCTCAGGCATTCAGCCTCTTCCTAGCCATCTGGATGCTCGGCTGGGCTTTCGGGGAACTGTTGGCTGTTTATACGATTCTCTACGTTCTCGGAGGCAGCCGAAGCTGCGGAGTTGATCGCCTGATCCGGCGGCGGTGCAATATTCCGCAGACGTCGGCGCCTCAGGAATCCAGGATCAGATTCTGGCAACAGCAATGACCGAAATCCCCGCTTTCCGCGTGTTAAACTACTAGTTCCCATGGCTACGATCCAACGCAGGAAAACCGTGACCGCCGTCGTCGGGGGCGTGCGCGTCGGCTCGGATGCACCGATTGTGGTGCAATCCATGACCAATACCGACACCGCCGATATCCCCTCAACCGTCCAGCAGTGCGCCGCCTTGGCCCGCGCCGGCTCCGAGCTGGTGCGCGTCACCGTGAACAACGAAGAAGCCGCCGCCGCCGTTCCCCACATCGTCGACCAGCTCGATAAGCAGGGCATCCGCGTCCCCATCATCGGTGACTTCCACTACAACGGCCACGTCCTGCTCACGAAGTATCCAGAATGCGCCCGCGATCTGGGCAAGTACCGCATCAATCCCGGCAACGCCAGCATCGGACGCAGCGGCGACTCGAATTTCCGCACCATGATCGAAGTCGCCGTGAAGTATCAGAAGCCCGTGCGCATCGGCGTGAACTGGGGCTCGCTCGACCAAACTCTGCTGACCCGTATGATGGACGAGAACTCGGCGCTCGCCGATCCCAAAGACGCCCGCGAAGTCACCATGGAAGCCATGGTGGTAAGCGCGCTGAACTCGGCTGCATTGGCGGAAAAATTCGGCCTCCGCCCCGATCAAATTATCCTCAGCGCAAAAGTCAGTGGCGTGCAGGATTTGATCGACGTCTACCGTGCCCTCGCCGCCCGCTGTGACTACCCGCTGCACCTTGGACTCACCGAAGCCGGCATGGGGGCAAAAGGCGTAGTCGCTTCCAGCGTGGCCATGGGCGTCCTGTTGCAAGAAGGCATCGGCGACACCATCCGAGTTTCGCTCACGCCCGCCCCCGGGGGCGACCGCACCGAGGAAGTCCGGGTGGCGCAGCAGATCCTGCAATCGATCGGCATCCGCAGCTTCACCCCGCAAGTCACTGCCTGCCCCGGCTGCGGACGCACCACCAGCACCTTCTTCCAGGAAATGGCCGAGCAAATTCAGACCTACTTGCGCGAGCAATTGCCCACCTGGAAGGGCCGCTACGTAGGCGTCGAAGAAATGAAGCTGGCCGTCATGGGTTGCGTGGTCAATGGCCCCGGCGAGTCGAAGCACGCCAACATCGGCATCTCTCTCCCCGGCACCTTCGAGGAGCCGAAAGCCCCGGTCTATGTAGACGGACGCCTGTTCACCACGCTCAAAGGCGATCGCATCGTCGCGGAATTTATCACCATCCTCGACGAATATGTCGACTCGCACTACGCCGCGAGAGAAGCCCTGAAGGAAGAAGTAGCCGTTCGGACTTAATCTGCACTCAGCTTTTACTTACTGACCGTTGATCAGGAAAATCGGTGCCTGCGGTGGCGGCAACGGCACGGCGTTCCCGGAATCTTTGATCAAACACCCTGTAGGGGCGTGAGTGAAGTTCGCCTGGAATTGTGTGCTCGACGAGCCCGGGAGGACTGTCAGGATTGCCTGGTTGAGATAGGTGTCGTCGGTAAACGCGTTGGTGTTGACGCAACTGCCCTCTGAAAATCCGTTCATGACAACCTGCTGACCCTCAGCAAAAACGTTTGCGGCGTAAAACGTAACCACGTTCGACGTAATCGAGAAATCTGTAACCAATGCCGTATTGCTGCAGGTAGGTCGATTGTTGCAAGCCCCCGGGGCTGCAGGCAAGTCAGTGACGACGGTATCAGGGGGCAAAGGGTTTCCGGGATTGTTGGTATTGGCGCCGGTAGTGTTGATCACGGCAATCGCTCCGGCGTCGCACATGCTCACATAGACGCGGCTGCTGTCTTCCGACGCCACCGTGAAAACCCGAAAGCGCGTGACACCCGGCAAGTACACAGTGGATGGCACCGCAGGGACGGGGCCACAGGCAGCAACGAAGGGCACCGCAGTTTGGCCAGTCGTAAATGAAGTTCCATAAGAAGTCAGCAAACTGAGTGTCGGCGTGCTTGGGTACTTCACCGTCAGACTGTTGGCGTCAAACACGGTAAGGCCAGCGACGACGCAGGGTCCTGCAGCGCCCGTCCCCGCGGGACATGCTGTGGCTGTCTGGTAACTAGCTACATAAAACCGGCTGCCATCTGGCAACGCACTCACCGAAACCGGGAACACCGGGCCGCACCCTGCACATGCCGCTGGAATGGCTAGCGTCGTCAGCAGGCTTGGGGTGTCGTTCGCTCCGCCAGAGGCGGAGAACACATAGACCGTCGAATTCACGGGATTCGTTACATAAATCCGGTTCAGGTTCGGATCGTAGAAAACAAAATTCGCCCCGGCTCCGACCGGAAGATTGCTGGTGACCGTATCCGTAGCCACATCGATCGTCCACAGCTGTCCGTCGCCCTGCGTCAGCACATAAACTTTCTGGCTGTCGCCGCGCGCCACCACCCAAACCGGCGTCACACCCGAAAACCCAGAAACCAATCCACTCAATCCATTCGTAGTATTGTTCGACAGATCGATGGGACTCAAGGTGCTGACCGTGTTATCTCCCTGGTTCGCTACATAAAGCTTATAGGCGTTCGGAGTCTCGGCCAGACTGACCGGGTTTGTTCCCACTGTCACCGTGTTGGTTATCGCATTTGAGGTCGTATTGATCTCGCTTACCGAATTCGTAGCAAAATTCGCCACATAAAGCGCGCTGGACTGAGTAGTATTCAAGAACACGGGTTGCGAACCGACCGGCATATTGATCGTGTTCACCGCACTCAGGCCGCTCGCTTGCGTGGATTGAAACTGTGGAGTGAACCACGAAACGACGTCGATGCCTCCCGGCACGATGCTGCCCGCGCTGGCCACAAAAACCCTGGAATCGCTCGGCAGGATAGCCATGTGAGTAGGATTGCCGCCAAGGTTAGGCTTGGACGGATCGTTCGAGGGCGTCGCCCCGATGACGGTATCTCCCGATACGTCAAGCTCCATTGCCGTCCCCGGGTAACTGGGTGTGTTGGTGCTGATGGCAAAAACATCGTGGAAATTGCTCGGCTGGGGATTCGATTCCACCGGGCATCCGGGAACCCCGCCTGTAGAACAAGGAATCACGACCGGTCGATACACTTGGCCGCATGCCATCCAGACCACAATCAGAAATATCGCGGCCGCCAAGCAGCCCGCCCGTCGAACACTCATCCGCACTCCACCCCGCGCCATTCCAAGAGAACTATGAACATTAAGGTGAGAAGAATTCAACATTCTAACGGCTGAGCCCAATCCGCGCCAGTGCCCCAACACGAGGATCTACCCCGTGATCCCTTGTGAACTCTGTGTTTAAGATTTGGAATTGACCGTCCCGTATCTGGGATGCATCCCGGAACGGCCAAGTTGGATAGATCCAACACAAACCCCAACAGTATCCGACTCTGTTGACGGCGGGAAGCCGGAAGCCGATTCTTCACCGCCCGCGTCGTGACTTGCCTCCAGCCGCAGCCGCCGGAGCCTCGCTCTTGGCCGTCGCTGCCGGCTTCTTCTTGCCTTCCATCTGTGCCAGGCTTTGTTTGAGAGCGGCCATCAAGTCCACCACCGGAGCCAGCTTCTTGGGCTTTTCCACCGCTGCCACTTCCCCGCCCTCGAGCTTTGTCTCAATCAGCTTCTTCAGATTTTCCTGGAAGGTATCTTTGTATTTCTCCGGGTCCCAGTCATCCGCCAGTGCTTCGATCAACTGGTGTGCCACTTTCACTTCCGCTTCCTTCAACTCCACATCGGGCGCACCAAAACCTTCCACCTTGCGGACTTCTTCCGCGTAGTACATGGTATGCAGCATCAATCCGCCTTCATGCGGCCGCAAGAATACCGTGTACTCGCGGTTGTGCATGGTGATCTTGGCGATGGCCACGTACTCGCTCTCTTCCAGAGCCTTGGTCAGCAGCGCGTATGGCCGCCGTCCCGCCTCTTCCGGCATCATGTAATACGATGACTCAAAGTAAACCGGATCCACCTCGCTCGCTTTCACGAACTCCAGAATCTCCATGGTCTTCGCCGTCTGCGGCTCGATCTTCTTGATCTCTTCCGGCTCGATCACGATGTACTCGTCCTTGCGAAATTCGTAGCCCTTCACGATCTCGTTGCGATCCACCACCACGTTTTCCGCTGGACAAATATATTGCTGCTTGACGCGCACCTTATCCGGCCGGTGCAACATGTTGAAAGAGATCCCGCTGCTGCGCGCTCCGGAAAATAAGCGCACCGGCATTGAGATGAGTCCAAAGGTTAAGTGTCCAGACCAGACCGAAGCTGCCATAGTTCCTCTCGCTCATCAGGGGATAAATTCATTCCCGATTTGGACCGCAATCCGCCTAAACTATCAAGAATTGGGAGTTTAGCCCAGAAACAAATCTTGGATGCACAAATCTTCGGGCACGGGGAATCGAAATGCGAAGCCCGAGGGAATGGGTCCAGCCATCCCGAGGCTCTAGGGGTTGTAGTTAACTGAGAGGGTTCTCGATTTTCGCCGGAGCGCGTGACAAAAACCTCAATTACTTGGCAGCCTTCAGGACCTCGGTCATGGCGACGGGAGTGATGATCCGGGTGGATTTGTGCTGTTTGAGCGAGAGCAGCTGTTTATCGCCGGTCACCAGGAATTCGGCCCGACTGGCTTCAGCCAATGCCAAGAGGTAACTATCCTTCGGGTCCGATGCGACAGGGCCGGAGACCTGGTCCCGGCAAAAGAAAGAAAAGTCTCGAACTCCTGCGGCGAGCAGTTCGGCCGCGCCTGCGTGAAGTCGCACCCTAAAAAACGGACGGGCTGGGACCTGGCGGAATTCTTCGATAAGCGCCTCGCAGGCGACGAGAGTGAACCCCTTTCGCTCCCAAGCCTCTAGCAGCGCAGCGGGCGGCCCCAGGGGAGACAGCAGCGCAGACAGCAGGATGTTGGTGTCGAGCATGACGCGCATCAGGGCCGTTGGGCGCGCTTCTTGTAGTGTTCTGCGCGGACATCCTCGACAGCCTCGTCAATCATCTTCTGCAGTTCGTCTGGGGAAACGTCGGCAAAAGCCGCACGCGCTTCGCGGACGGTCTGATGGAAGATGCGCCAGCGGACAGCCTCCTCGATGAATTTCGAGAGGTCACCTTTCTTCATGCCCTGGGAGCCCAGAAAAGTGCGCAAAGCATGATCGGCATCTTTGGACCAGGTAATGGTCAGACGGGTAGTTTGCGGCTCGGACACGGCATTCTTAGTCATATAAGCATATACCAGTCTACATGATTATATGCCGTTGTCAATAAGCGAGGGGACAGGTATAGCCTTACCTTTTATCAGTTTCGCGGAGACCACGATGACCGACCTGCGCTATCCCATCGGCAAGTTCCACTACGAAGGCCCACCCACCGAGGATCAGAGGAAGCAGCTCCTGGACGAAATCGAACAAGCCCCGGCCAAGCTCCGCGCCGCTGTCAAAGGCCTTTCGGACCAGCAACTCAACACACCCTACCGTCCCGATGGCTGGACCGTCCGCCAGCTCACGCATCACGTTCCCGACAGCCATCTCAACGCTTACATCCGTTTCAAACTCGCGCTGACTGAAGAAGAACCGACGATCAAGCCATACGCAGAAGACCGATGGGCACAACTCGCCGACACCACAGCGACCCCCGTGGAAGTTTCACTAACTTTGCTGGATTCCTTACACGCGCGCTGGATCCGCCTCCTGCGCTCATTGAAGCCCGAGGACTGGAAGCGCACATTCCGTCATCCCGAACTAGGCTTGATGCCGCTGGAGAAAAATCTCGCCCTCTACGCCTGGCACGGACGCCACCATGTAGCGCACATCACCGCATTGCGAGAGCGCAGCGGCTGGTAGAAATCAGTTTCAGTTTTCAGTTCCAGTTTCCCATCGTCGCTGCCTGTCCCCGGAAACTGAAACTCTTTCTACGTCATGCCCAACTTCCACAGCAAATAGCTGCTGGCCTCGCGCAGCACCGCGTACAGGCGTTGCAGCACCCCGTGGGGACGCGAATCAGGTCGCGGGGCCACATACACCGGCCCGATGCCCTCATGCTCCAATAACCTTTCAATGCGGAACACATGATAAGCGTCGCTCACGGCTACACAACTGCGCAGTCCGTTGGCCCGCATAATCACAGCCACACGCACCGCAGATTGGGCTGTGTCCGAACCCTGCGTTTCCGCAATCAGATTTCGTTCCGGAATTCCGCGGCGTTCCAGATAATCTCGCCCCACGCCACCTTCGCTAAAGCTTGGATCAGCCGCCGCACCCCCAGTGGTGATGACCACCGGGGCGATTCCTTTTTGGAAAAGGTCGAAGGCATGATCCAGCCTCGCCCGCAATACCGGTGAGGGATGCCCCGAGTATTCCGCCGCCCCAAACACCACAATGGCGTCCGCCGGATGATCCTCCTGCAGCCCGCCCTCGTGCACAACGCGCACCGCGGTCAGCGCTAGAAACGCCGCCAGTGCGAGCACGCCCAACACTTCCAGCCGCAGCAAGCAGCGGCCAGTCGCGCGTCGGGCAGCAGGTTCGTCGCTCATCCTTTGGCAAAAAACGTGGAAATTTCGTCAGCCGGAATCGCGCCTTCGCGCATAATCCGCCAGCGCGCCCCTTGATCGGTCAGATCGACAATGGTCGATGGAATATCTCGCGGCGAAATTCCTCCATCCACAATAATGCTGATCCTCCCATGCAGCTGCTGGTGCACTTGTTCGGCGCTGGTACACTCCGCTGCCCCGCTCAGGTTCGCCGACGTAGCCGTGATCGGAATCGCCGCCGCCGTCACCACCGCCAGCGGAATCTTGGCATTCGGCACGCGCAGCGCCACGTTGCCGGTGTTCGCCGTCACCTTCAGCGGCAGCCGCGATCCCGCTTTCACAATGATGGTCAGCGGTCCCGGCCAGTATTTCCGCGCCAACGCATAAAACTCCTCCGGCAGGGCCTTCGCCAGTTCTTCCGCCTGATCCACGCTCTCAATGAGCAGAGACAATGGTTTATGCCGCGAGCGCGTCTTGATGTCATACACGCGATCCACCGCGCGCAGGTTGAACGGATCAGCCGCCAGCCCGTAAAACGTATCCGTCGGCATGCCCAGCACTTCGCCGGCGCGAATCTGGTCGGCGGCGTACTTTACCAGCGAACTCTCAGGTGTCTCACTATTGATTTTTACGATTTCGGCGCGCACGGCGTTCCCTTCCTGCCCTGCTTCTTGTTGGAGTCTTTGCCAGTGAAACTTATCATAATACGGCAAAGCGCCGCGACGTGGGTGACTGGCGTATCATGCACTCACCATCTCACTCGTGAAAGCCGCTTCAGAACCCGGTCCCAGCGCGCAGCAACGGCTCCGCCGCATCGAGGGACGCCACAACCCCCTGGTCAAGCAGTTGCGCCTGGCCTTCTCCCGCGCCGAACTCACCGAAACCGGGGACTGCGCCATCGAAGGCCTGCGCATCCTAGAAGAAGCGATTCGCAGCGGCCTCCGTTTCAGCGCCGTCTTCTTTCGTGACTCCTCCCGGGATCGCGCCGCGCGCCTGTTGCCGCAAATTGGAGCTCAAGTCGAAACCCTTCTCCTTCCCGACAAATTATTCGACAGCCTCGTCCCCAGCGAATCCCCGCAAGGCGTGGCCGCTCTCGTTCGCCTGAAAACTTTTTCGCTCGAGGACGTTAGCGAACGCCTGCAGTTGGGTCCAATCATTGTCCTCGCAGGCCTTCAGGATCCCGGCAACCTCGGCACCATCCTCCGTTCTTCCGAAGCCTTCGGCAGCGCCGGCATCGTCCTCGGCGAAGGCACGGTCAGCCCGTTTAATTCGAAGGTCGTTCGCGCTTCCGCTGGCTCGGTCTTTCGTCTCCCCATCATTCATCATCACGGAAAATCCACGACAGCAAAGCTCGAAGAGATCTCCGAAATGCTGCGGGCCCAAGACGTGCGCCTGCTCGCAACCTCCTCGCACAAAGGCACCCCGCTCGATCAAGCAGATCTAAAAAGGCCCGCCGCGATTTTTTTCGGCAACGAAGGCTCTGGCCTGCCCCGCGACTTGATGGCCAAAATGGATGAATCCGTCGCCATCCCTCACGCCCCACAAGTAGAATCTCTTAACGCAGCCATCGCCGCCAGCATCGTGCTGTACGAAGCCGCGCGGCAAAGAAGGTAAATTGCTCACCACGGAGTCCGGCGGAGGATCCACACAATTGCATAAACTCCGTTGTTGATCAGATTTACCGGCGCAGAGCTCTTTAGCGTTCTGTTTTCTCCGTGTCTCTGTGCCTCTGTGGTGAAATGGATTTTCTATGGGACTTTTCCAATCCATCCCGCACCCCGCCGCCGACCGCACCCGGCCGCTGGCAGATCGCATGCGCCCGCGCACGCTCGAAGAGTACGCCGGCCAGGAACACCTGCTCGGCCCCGGCAAGCCCCTGCACACCCAGATCGAGCGCGACGATTCCGGATCGCTCATCTTCTGGGGACCACCCGGCACCGGAAAAACCACGCTAGCGAAAATTATCGCGAGCATGACCAAAGCGGAGTTCATCGAATTCTCCGCCGTCCTCGCCGGAATTAAAGAAATCAAGCAAGTCATGGCCGACGCCGAACGCGCCCGCCAGTACGGCACCCGCACCATCGTCTTCATCGATGAGATTCACCGCTTCAACAAAGCTCAACAGGACGCCTTTCTGCCTCACGTGGAAAAAGGAAATATCCGTCTCATAGGCGCCACCACGGAGAATCCGTCCTTCGAGATTAATGCCGCGTTGCTCTCGCGCACACGGGTCTATGTATTGCAACCCCTCACCGAGGATCAAATCGTGCAACTGCTAAGACGCGCCCTCAGGGATGAAGAACGCGGCCTCGGCACCATGAAGTTGCACGCCTCCGACGACGTCCTGAAGAAAATTGCCAGCTACACCAGTGGCGACGCTCGCAGCGCCTACAACGTCCTCGAAGTCGCAGCCGGTCTCGCGCAGCAGTCTGGAACTCAGTCCGCGGAAATCACCGACGACATCATTCGCGATGCCCTTCAGAAGCGCACCTTGCTCTATGACAAAGCCGGCGAAGAGCACTACAACCTGATTTCCGCACTGCACAAATCCGTGCGCAACAGCGATCCCGACGCCGCTCTCTACTGGCTCGGCCGCATGATCGAAGCGGGCGAAGATCCACTCTACATCGCCCGCCGCGTCGTCCGCATGGCGGTCGAGGACATCGGTCTCGCTGATCCTAACGCACTTTCCCTCTGCATGGCCGCGCGCGATGCCGTCGATTTCATCGGCATGCCCGAAGGCAATCTCGCACTCGCGCAAGCTGTCGTGTATCTCTCCGTCGCACCCAAGTCAAACGCCCTCTACACCGCTTACCGCGATGTCCAGCAAGATATCGAGCAAACCCCCGCCGAACCTGTTCCTCTGCATCTACGCAACGCGCCCACCAGCCTCATGAAGGGTCTGGGCTACGGCAAGGATTATCAATACGCCCACGACGTCGAGGGCAAAGTCGCTGACATGCAATGTTTGCCAAAAAATCTGCGCGATCGAACTTACTACCACCCGACGAATGAAGGCATCGAGAGGCGCATCCGTGACCGCATGGAAGAGATCAAGCGTCTGCGCCTGCAAGGAATTCCATCCAATCGGCCTCGCCGAAACCCCGAGTCTTAGCCACAACCTCGAGCATCCAATTTCTAGCGTGATTCTTTAGGGGTTCGAACCATGGCCACCAGTCCTGCCAATATCTTCGACGATTTTTCCTCGGCTCGCCCGCTCGTCGACACTCAAGTCGAAAGCCTGCAAAAACTGCAGAAGGCCGCGCAAAAGATCAGCTCGATTCTCGACCTCGATCAGCTCATCGACAACATCGTGAATGACGTAGCGCATTCCTTCGGTTTGCTGGAGACCGCCGTCTATCTTCATGACGAAGCTAGCGGCGAAATGGTGATGGGCGGCGTCTACGGCTGTTCGATTCACAGCAAGGGCTTTCGTCTCAAGATCGGCAAGGAAGGCATGGTCGGCTACGTCGCCTCTACCGGCCAGATGCGCTACGCCCCGGATGTGCAGAAGGACGAATATTACGTTGCCTGCGAACCGTCCACTCATTCGGAAGTGGCGATTCCCCTTCGCGTCGGCGAGCGCCTGGTAGGAGTATTCACCGCGTCTCACCCCGATCTGGACGCTTTTCCCCGTCAGCAACTTCGACTTCTTCAGGCCTTATGCGATCACGTTGCCGTTGCTATCGATAACGCGCACCGCTTCCGGTCAGAGCGCGCCGAGCGCGAAGCCATGAGTCGCGAAGCGGAGGAGGCTCGCGCCATTCAGCAAGCTCTTCTGCCCAAGTCTTCTCCTTACGTGCCGGGCTTTGCCATTTCCGGCCTCAGCATTTCCGCCCGTGCCGTCGGCGGAGATTGGTACGATTTCATTCCGTTTCCCGATGGCCGCTGGGGCTTGGTTCTAGCCGATGTTTCGGGAAAAGGCACCGCGGCCGCTCTGCTCATGTCGGCTACGCGGGGGATGCTGCGGTCATTGGCCGAAGCTTGTTGCTCTCCGGCCGAGGTACTCGACAAACTAAATGGCCTGCTGGTGGAAGACTTCCCCGCAGGAAGATTTGTCACTCTCGTCTACGCCGTTTTAGATCCCCTAGCCCGCAGCGTCATATTCGCCAGTGCTGGGCACCTGCAGCCGCTGTTAGTGGACGACAACGGACCTCGCTTCCTGGACACCGAGCGCGGCCTTCCCCTGGGCTTGAGTTGTGGCGACTATTCCGAAAGCACGGTGGATCTATCGCCGGGTTCGCGCCTCGTCTTTTACAGCGACGGCATCAGCGAGGCATCGAATAGAGACGAGGAAGAATACGGATTGGACCGGCTCGCGCAACACGTTTCCGGCGCGGGTGCTTCCGCCATCAGCGTTCTGGATGATGTCCGCGCATTCGCCAACGGCGTAGCACTCCGCGATGACGCTAGCGTGGTATTTGTTCGGAGCAGCTCTTAGAAGCTTCCGACCACTCGTCGCAGTCGACCACTTTCGAAACCGCCAGCAGTGGGTGGAGAGCGGTGCTTTCAGCAGCCTGCCCTGAGCGAAGTCGAAGTCGAAGGGGACAACGTAAAGGCGTTAAGACCTGTCCGGCGAGCGCCGCCATTCTCCTGTTTGGGGGCGTTATGAGATGTTCGCCTCACCGGAAGCGCGCCCGATGCTCTTTCAGAATGCATCGATCCATCACGACAAAGATTCCAGCCTGACGCGCCTTTTCCGCGGCCTTCTCGTGAACCACATCTTCCTGCATCCAGATTGCCGGCACTTTCAGCTGAAGCGCTTGCTCCACGACTTCTTCCACGAACTCCGGCCGCCGGAAAATATTCACGATATCAATCTCCTGCGGCACATCCAGCAATGAAGCATACGCCTTCTCGCCCAAACTAGACTCAATCTGCGGATTCACCGGAATGATGCGGTATCCGTGGCCCTGCATGTAGGCCGACACAGCATGACTGGGACGCAACGGATCGTCGGAAAGACCCACCACTGCTATTGCCTTTGCGCGCTTCAATAATTCAGCGATAGGGTCCATTCCAGGAAGAGTAGCAGTTGTGATCCTGAGCAAGCATTCTTGGCCCGGCGAAAGCCTGCCCTGAGCGAAGTCGGAAGTCGAAGGAGATCTGGGCGAGTCGCGCGAATCCACGAAGCCTGTCCTGAGAGAGCCCCAGCGACCAAAGGGCGCGGTTGGCTCGCTTCCCTACTTCTTGTTCGCCGCATCCAATTTCTGCTTATACATTTTGAGCGCCAGCTTGCGCACCGTTTCAGAAATTTCTTTGTTCGTGGAGATATTCTTCAAATCCACCACCAGCAAATGTTTCATCAGACCGAGTCCTAGATCGAGCGGCGTTCGCGGGTTCGACACCAGATTCCGCACCACGATGTAATTCTTCATGAAGCGCCGCTTCAGCGGAATCTGCCGCAGCACCGCTTCCAAAACATTTTTCTGTAGGGCAAATTTTTCCACTTCCCCGTCGGTAAGTTTAGGGGCCTCGAGCACCGCCAGCGCCACCACTTTTGTCCCGTCGCGAATCAGAATCGAGCGCTCTTCCTTGTTGCCCTTAAGCGCCAGTTGGATGCGGCCCTTCACATCGAGCCCGTTGATCTTTTGCATCGTATTCTCGCGCTTCACCGCCACCGGAGCGCGAGGCACCGCGCGCGCCGCCGGCTTAGCCGCCGCCGCTGAGGCCTTTCCGGGGGGGGGCGAAACTTTCTCCGCGTCTCTGCCAACGTCCTGCACCGTCGACACCGGAAAATAATCAGCTCCCAGCAAATCCATAATCCCGCCAATCGGCTGGAAAGGCTTGCCCTCTTCTGCAACAATTTCCGTCGCGTGCTCAGCCAGATACGCAGAAATATGCTCTTCGGAAACGTCTCCTTCTTCCTCGGTCGACGACTTCGCCCCTCCGCTCGGGGCCGCGGCGGCTGCGGCAGCCACTTCTGAAACCGCCTCCGTAACTGCCGGAGGCTCACCACTTTTCTCCCCGCCCAACAACGCTGCAACCGTAGCGGCTTCATTCGTCTTCAAGTAAGGATTCGATCTCAGCGATTCTAAAATGCCCACCGCCGCCCGCACGCGCGCACTCTGCAAGATGGCAGAGATATTCTCTGCGGGCGCAGAGATCGCAAGCTTGGCCAACGCGTTCTCGGGTACTGATGGATTTTCCAACAGCGCCGGCAACAACTTCGGACGCAGATTGTCAGAAGAGACAAGATAGTCAAGCACCTCCCGCGCCGTCTTCGGGTCGGCCGCCGCGGCCAGCGAAGCTTTCTCGTCCCACCCCGCCAGCGTCATCCGCGCAAGATCACCAAACACTCTGTTGTGCTTGGCAAGATAAACCAGAATCTCAAGATTTTCATCCGGCGGCACCGACAGCGCGCCCCGCGCCGCAAACTGCATCATGTTCGACGGCAACTTCGACGCCCGAATTTGATCGATCATGCGTCCCATCATTTAGCCTTCGAACGACGAACGGGCTTCCCCTTTGCCCTCGCCTCAAGTTCCCGCACCGCGAGTTCAAACTCGCGAACTAACCGGTTTGGTTTGCCTCGCTGAAATTCTTTCAGCAATGCCCGATAGTACCAAAGCGTTCCCTCCCGCCTACCGTTGAAACGTTCCCAAATGGATTCTCCAACCTCCCGGTAATCGGAAAGAATGGAGCGCACGTTGTTCAGTTTGTCTGCGGCAGAAACCAGCCTGGTGTCAGCGTCTGCACTCTTCAGGTGCCGGAGATAATTTTCTTTCCGCTCGCGCCACGGCGGCTTCGGAAAGGTATCGGAGTCCGTGCACCCATCCACAATCTTCGCCACCCGTGTTCCAAATCTTCGTTTCACTTCTCGCAGCATCGCCGCGCCGCCGCAGTCCTCCACCACATCGTGCAGCAGCGCAGCAATTGATATGTCTTCGTCGCCGCCAAATTCCAGCGCCAAAGAAGCGACTCCCATCAAGTGCGCGATGTATGGCGTCGTCGAAGCCTTGCGTACCTGCCCCGCGTGTTTTTCCACTGCAAAAAGAAACGCCTTCAGAAACCGTGGACCAAGCTTAACCGCGTTTCCCCGTTTGCCACCCACTATTTCTCCTGCTTCTCGCCTCGCCGAGCCAGCAAATACGCTCGGATGAACGGCTGCAAATCGCCATCCAGTACACGATCCACGTCGCCCACTTCTGTCTTCGTGCGGTGATCCTTGATCATGCGATAAGGCTGCAGCACATACGAACGAATCTGCGATCCGAAATCGTTGTCAAGTTTCGAATCCTCAATCTTCTTTGTAGCCGCCCGCTTCTTCTCCACCTCAAATTCATAAAGCTTCGACCGCAACATGCTCATGGCCCGCTCGCGATTTTTATGCTGGGACCGTTCGTTCTGGCAACTCGCCACCAGTCCCGTCGCAATGTGCGTGATCCGCACCGCCGAATCGGTGGTGTTGACGTGCTGCCCGCCCTTGCCGCTTGAACGGTAAGTATCTGTGCGAATATCCTCTGGCTTGATCACCACCTCGATACTGTCATCAATTTCGGGCGAGACAAACACGCTGGCAAACGACGTATGCCGCCGCTTGGCCTGATCGAACGGCGAAATCCTCACCAACCGGTGCACGCCGATTTCGCTGGTCAGCAACCCAAATGCATACTCTCCATTCACCGCGAACGTCGCCGATTTCAGCCCCGCTTCCTCGCCGGGCTGATAGTCGTATAAAACCGTCTCGAATCCCTGCCGCTCCGCCCATCGTAAATACATACGCAGCAGCATGTCGGCCCAATCCTGCGACTCCGTCCCGCCCGCGCCTGGATGAATGGTCACAATCGCATTCAGCGCGTCGTTCTCGCCCGAAAGCAGAGTCTCGGTCTCCAGCTTGTCGACCAGTTCGCACAGGGAATCAATTTCGCGGCGCAACTCGGCATCCACATTCTCGCCTTCCTTCGCCAAATCGAAGTAGGCGGCGATGTCATCGCCGCGCCGCGCCAGGTCGGCATCCGTGGCCAGCAAATGTTCCAGCCGTTTTTTCTTCCGCATCACTTGCTGCGAGCGTTGCGGATTCGACCACAAATTGGGTTCGGCAGACTGCTTTTCGATTTCGCTTAGTTGCGGACGGAGTTTGTCCGCGTCAAAGATACTCCCGGAGCTCGCGCACCTTCTTATTCAGTGCTCCGTAGTCCTGCTCGAACTCTTGATTCATGAGGATACTTGCACTTTCCCGTCTGCTTTCACACGACGTCCGAAGCGCGTGAGCAGCGCTCCCGCTGAAATTATCGCACACAGCCACGCGAACCAATCCCCGTGCCGGGTGTAAAACGTGGTTACCGAAGTGAGCGCATACGGCGCCACCAGCGCCCCTCGCTCCTTCCGCGGCAACCGCGCCACCGTCCTTCCATAAGGATCGATCGATGCCGTGACGCCGGTATCGGTCGCGCTCAAAATCCACCGGTCGTTTTCAATCGCTCGCATCCGCGTCTGATTCAAATGCTGCGCGTAAGCCCCGCTATCCCCGTACCAACCGTCGTTCGATAGATTCACGAACACCTGCGCCCCTTGATTTGCAAACTGCCGCACCTCGTCCGGAAACACCGACTCGTAACAAATAAAAATCCCCAGCGGCATGCTTCCCGCATTGAGCGGCGCTCTCGACGTTCCCGCCTCGAACTCTCCCACTTCTTTGGTCAGACCACCGGCAAAGGAAAACAGCCAAGGGAACGGCAAATATTCTCCAAACGGCACCAGATGCACTTTGTCATACCGCCCCGTCCAATCGCCCGTCGGACTCACCAGCACCGCCGAGTTGTACACCTCAGGTGATGGGCTCCGCTGCGCCGCTGGCGTGCTCCCAATTGCGCCCGTCACTACCCAGCTACGAGTCTCGCGAGCCATCTCCGTCAGTGGTTCGCGAAATAGCGGATCGCTCGTGAAAAACGGCGCCGGCGATTCCGGCCACACGATCAAATCCACCTTGCCATGCTCGGATTCAGTCGCATTGGACGCGGACGAACTCGAAGCCGCCGCCTTCACGCTAAGTTCGGTCAGTTCATGCAGCGTGCGCTCGAACCTCTCGCGCGTCCAGTTCTCATCCACGGGAATATTTTCCTGCACCAGCAATGCCGCGCGATCTCCCGCCAGCGCCGGAGCATCCACCAGTCTTCCCGCTTGCAACACCGCCGCCGCCAGCAACGCCGCCAGCAACAACGTGCTTCGCTTTTTTCTCGGCACCAAAAACCCCGCGGCTACCGCAACGTTCACCAGCATGATCTCAAAGGAGATCCCGTACACACCCGTCCAGATCGTAATCCGGCTCAGGGAAATGTTATCCACTTGCGCCGTGCCCAGCAGATCCCAGGGAAATCCCGTCACCCGCGTGCGCGCCAACTCCACCGCGACCCACAGAAACGGCACCGCAATCAGCGCGCGCCGGTTGTCGCGCCCCGGTCCCGTCGCCAATGCCACTAGCAAACCAAATAGCCCGTGATAAAGGCCGAGATAAAGGCAGAAGAGAAACAGCGCCAGCGCAGCCGCCGCCACGCTAAGCCCGCCATGTTCGTGCATCGTGTCATAAATCCAGTAACACGTCCCCGCGTACCAGAGAATGCCAGAAGCATAGGCCAGCAGAAACGCCTGTCCCGGCGTGGCAGGGCGAAGATGAACGGAGCCGTCAACCTCCAACACCCCGGCCGGCCGCGCACGGAGCAAAGCCACAATCAACGGCGCAAACGCCACCCACGACAAAACATAAAGCCCGGGCAGGGGGAAAATAACGACCTGCAACAGCAACGACAGACCTACCAACAACCATGCGCTGTAATGAATTTGTCTCACCGGCAAGAATAACAAAAGAGTTTTGTCGTTCCGAGCAGACTATGGAGCGGACCACAAAGCGGACGATAAAACGATCTTGTCATTCCGAACCGAGCTGAAAGCTCGGTGAGGAATCTGCTTTCCCGGCCCCGGCCCCGGCCACGACCCCCCGCACAAACTCCACAATCTCCGCCGTCACATAAGGCGGAGGCGAAATCCGAAATAGCGGTCGTTCTACCACCGGCTTCAAAGACACGCCTTGCCACGCGGCTGCAACATTCGAGCGCTCATGCAGAATCACTGCGCCCGCCCGATCCAGAAACTCCTGCGCCGACTTCTTGAAATCTTCCGTCCCCGGATCGAGCACCGTCACATACAAATCCGGACGCATAAACTTCAACACGCTGTTCGATTCCACAATCACATTGCCCGACGACTCAATCCGTCGCCGCAGCGTCGGCATAGCCTCGGCCAGCCGCCCTTGCTCCGTGCGCACCCAAATCGCCCGCGTCGCGCCGGCCAAGAGAAAGCGCGAAGTGTCCGATTCGCCTCGACGATCTTTCTCCTCAGAAATTGCCCACGCATGATCCGCCGTCGCGCAATCGCACGCCTCTCCATTCGCCGAGCAAATACCATGCCCGTACTGCGTAATCTTCACCGCCGTCCAGTCGTACTCGCGCAGTACGGCAATCAGACCCGCAACCACGCTGGTCTTCCCCACGCTTCGTGAGTGCCCGCCAATCACGACGATCGCCATAAATGCCGGCTCCGGCACCCGCTTTCCGGTGGCTACCAAATAGTCGGAGGCCAGAAGCCGGAGGCCGCTCCTATTTCTTCTCTCTCTTCGACAACCGCGCCAGCGCCGCCAGTTGTTTCAAATACTGCCGCACCGGCTGCGCCGGAGTTCCCCAAAATGCGACGCCCTTGCCCCGCAAAACTTTATTCGGCAACACACCGCCCTGTCCGCCCAGCATGACTCCTTCTTCAATGCGCGCATGTTCGCCAATCCCCACCTGCCCGCCCAGCACAACGTCATTCTCAATCACAATACTTCCGGAAAGCCCGGACTGCGCCGCAATCACCACATTCTCCCCCAGGCGGCAATTGTGGCCAATGTGCACCAGGTTATCGATCTTCGTCCCCCGCCCGATCCGCGTCTCGTCCAGCGCCCCGCGGTCGATCGTCGTGTTTGCCCCAATCTCCACATCGTCTTCAATCACCAGCCTGCCCACCTGCGGAAATTTCTCATACCGTCCGCTCTTCGCATCGCGCACGTATCCAAACCCATCGCTACCCAGGACCGCGCCCGCATGCACCATCACCCGATCGCCCAAAGTCGTGCCCGGATAAATCGTCACATTGGGACAAATCTCGCATTCACCCCCAATTTTCACCCCGCGCCCAATCACGCACCCCGCAGCGATCCGCGTGCCCGCACCAATCTCCGCGCCCTCGGCAATCACGCCGCGCTCTTCTACCACCGCGCCCAGCCCCAGGCGAACGGTAGAATGCACTACTGCACTCGCGTCCACTCCGGCTTCCTCATCTCGTTTTTTGTCCTGCAGAAATTTCGCCGCGCGCGCAAACACCAGCTTCGGATGACGGCAAATGAGCAACGGTTTCCCCGACGCTCCCACAGCAAACTGCCCGGCGATCACCGCACCCGCCTTCGACTGCATCGCCCGCACAAGACATTTTTCCTCTTCCACGAACACGAGATCGCTCGCCGAAGCGGACGCCATACTCGCCACCCCGCTCACCTGCACGCTCCCATCCCCGTGCACCCCGACCTCGAGAGCTTCAGCAATCTCTTGCAACGACCGTTTCATCGCTCTCACTCTATCTCAGAGCACAGATTGTAAGGAAGTACGCAGACTCGTGGCGCGACGTGGAGCCAGAATCCCGCATCCAAGAAAATAGATCTCGCCTTAGGAGATTCTTGTGTGGGGACAGCCGCCCTCGGCTGTACGGTCGAGCGAAGCTCGACGGTCTGTTGGTTAGCCGGTAAACTACGGACGACGTTCGCAGAAGACTTAGTCGAAAAAGTGTATGCTTCCGCCAAGCACCAACCAATCGCGTTGCCTTCTCCTCCCAGTCGCCGCGCTCGCCCTCGCGGCCCTCACCCTCGCCTTCCCGGCTCACTCCCCGGCACAGGAACTCGCCCGCCGGCTCATCCTCAAAGACGGCTCTTATCAACCCATTATTAAGTATGAAGTCAAAGGCGACCGGGTGCGCTACTACAGCGCCGAACGCGAAGAATGGGAGGAACTCCCGACCTCACTCGTGGATTGGCCGGCCACCGAAAAGTTCGAGAAGGAGCGCGTCTCCGCCCCCGCCATTCCCGAAGCCGCCCTCATTGATAAGGAATCCGCCGCTGACCGCGAAGCTGGAGAGCTCAATCAACCGCGAGTCGCTCCCGGCCTGCACCTGCCGGAACTTTCCGGCATGTTTCTGCTCGACAATTTCAAAGGCCAGCCGCAACTGGTCGAGGTGCTGCAGAACGAGGGCGAGGTCGATCGCAGCAAAGGTAGTGTCTTGCGTGGAGCGCTGAACCCCGCCGGCGGCGCCAAGGCTACCATAGAACTCGATGGCGAACACGCCGCGGTCTGCGCCCACGTTGCGGTGCCCTCGATCTACATCAAGAACGACGACGAATCTCCAGCCGGACCACCACCCGGCGAAACCGACTCTGCTCAACCGTCCAACCCTAGCCTTGATGCTCCTCGCTCCCACCCGCAGAGTCCCGAGCAGCCCGAGCAAGCCACCGCTCCGTTTGAGCGCTATCGCATTGTGCGTCTGAAGGTAAAAAGTGGCAAACGCATCGTCGGCGACCTCAAACGCACCACTACCGGCAAAACCAGTCCAGATCAAAATTCGGTCAAGACCACCATCGACCGCATCGCCGGACGCTGGCTCAAACTAACCCCCACCGAAGACCTCGCCCCTGGCGAATACGCCATTGTCGCGATGCACGGATCCGAAGCCATGAACCTCTACCTCTGGCCCTTTAGCGTCAACCCTAACGCTCCCGCTAATGCCAATCCCTGGATGCCAGACGTAAAAGATAAGGCTGCCGACCTGCAAAAGTCGAAATGAATTTTGTAATTGGCCAACCGGCAAGTCGACCATTCAAGGACTGGAACGAACGGCAGTTAAATTTTCAATCACCAAATGACCCGATGACTCGATCACCCGATTTACTTCATCACTCCCCGCTGCGCAATCCCAATATTGTCCCGGGTCGTGTTCTTCACCAGATACATCATCTCGTCGGCCTGCCGGATGATGTCATGCGCGTCGCGCGCATCGTGCGGATAAGTAGCCAGTCCAATCGAAGCCCGTACATTCAGATTCAGCCCTTCGTCGCGGCAAAACATGCTGGCCCGCAGCGCATCCCGCAACCTCTTTGCCACCACCAAGGCCTGATCTTTCCCGGTCTGGGGCAGCAACACTACGAATTCATCTCCGCCATATCGAAACGCAAAATCAATCAAGCGCAGCTGCGCCTTCACCAGATACCCAATCTCCGCCAGCAGCTTGCTGCCAATCAGATGTCCGTGGGTGTCGTTGACCGACTTGAAGTGATCCAGATCGATAAACAGCACGCTGAACTCATATCCAAACCGCGACGACCGGTAAACTTCCGTCTCCAGCGTCTTGTAAAGATGCCGCGCATTGTAAAGCCCGGTGCAGTCGTCGGTGATCGTCAGTTCCTGAATCTTCTCCACCCAGCGTGCATTCTCAATCGCAATCGCCGCGTAGTCGCACAGCGCCTGCAGAAAGAAAACTTCTTGCTCGTTGAACTGTGCCCGGTCCACATTCACCAGTTGGATCACGCCCAGCACCCGCAGTCTCGACTTCAGCGGTACGGCAATAATCGACCGCGTCTCCCATTGCGTGGCTTCGTCAACCCGCCTCGCAAACCGCGGGTCTCCCTCCACATCGTTCAAAATCACCTGCTCGCCGTGCTTGGCGACCCATCCAGCAATTCCCTCGCCCACTTTCAGCCGGACATTCTTCAGCGCTTCCGCCTTATCGCCTACCGCAATCGCGAAATACAGCTCATCCTTCTGCTCGTCCACCATCAGCAATGACCACGTATCCGGACGGAAGTATTCCGCCATTTTCTCCATGATGGTTTGCAGAATTGAATCGAGGTCCAGCGACGATGTCAGCGCCTTGGCCACATCGTGGAAAATATTGAGCTCCTGGCTCTGGCGGGTTAGCTGTGTGCCGACGGCCTCGGACATGCGGGCTTCCTTCATCTCCCGTGTGGCGCGGGCGCTTGAGCCCGCGAGCCTTCTACCTGACCCTTGGTCTTCGAATCCCTGGTCTTCAGAATCGTGATCTTCGAATCGTCACCCCAGTTTCGAATCGACGATTCGTGGCATGGACGAGTGACAGTTCAAAAAATTATAGATTCCCGTCCCCACCGCGGCAATGAACGTTGGTAACCAGAACCCTTAATGCCAATGGGCTCCTGGCGGTAGTGGCTGCCCGATCCCGTTTGACCCCTCGACCACTCCTTGGCGTACTCTAATAATGTATGGTTACCGCCCCCCGACACTTCCTCGCTCTCGCCCTTGCCTTCGCTCTGCTGGTTTTCGCACTTTCAAGTTCGCTCGCCCAAACCACCCATCCTGCAGACGCGAAAGTGGACCCGAAAACCGTCACCGAAGTCGACGCCGGCCTGGGCGCTTGCACCGCCGATTTCATCATTACCGACGAAGACGGCAAGCCAGTGTACGCCGCCAACATTCGCGTCCACATCGCTTACGGATTCATGAACCTGCACAAGTTCGACCTTGAGGTCGGAACCAATGCCGAGGGTAAGGCCCGTTTCCTCGGGCTCCCCGAAAATCCCAAGCAAGGACTCTTCTTCCGTGCCTCCGAATCCGAGCGCCAAGGCACTGCCTTCGACAACCCATCCAAGACCTGCAAAGCTCAATTCACCGTCGTCCTGCGGACGAAACCTCAGGAATAACGGCTCGCTCGGGACCGCCCAAAGGTCGCAACAATAGAGGACTTTAGACTCCTCCCCAACCTTAACTCTGGCGTCCACGCCCGCCTTCGCCTATGATAATGGCCGTCTCGATGCGGGCTTTCACCGTTGCTCCGCCCGCCGGAGTCCGCTGTGGGTGCATTCGGAGAAAAACTTCGCAGACAGCGCGAGCTGCGTGGCCTCTCGCTCGAGGCCATCTCGACTACCACCAAGATCGGCACTCGCATGCTCCGTGCCATCGAGGACGAGCATTTCGACCAACTCCCCGGCGGTGTCTTCAACAAAGGTTTTGTCCGCGCCTACGCCCGCCAGGTTGGTCTTGACGAGGACGAAGCCGTCACTGACTATCTGACTGCCCTCCGCGAAAGCCAGATTCAGTCTCAGACTCTGCTCCCCAACTTCCGCAATGGCAAGTCGACGATCGAAGCCGATCCTCGCAACCCCGAGCGTGACAACCATCCTCGCGGAAACGATCTCCAAGGTCGCCAGGCCGTCAGCACTCTGCCCAAGGACGCCCTCGATGAGAATGACCCGCCCGCAGATCCGCCTACTGCAGACCGCCGCATCAGCAACCGTCGTAAAGAAACGCGCCGCCGGGATGACCGTGAAGTACATGCTCATGAAGTCCCTTCTGAGGAAGTTCGTCCCGGCGAAGTTGCCTCCAGTGAACCCATTCCCAATGACGATCACGACGATGAAGTCCTCAGCCACGTGGCCTCCTCGTTACCGCTTTCTTTCCTGAATCTCAGTTCCGAGCCATCGTCATCGCAACTTCCGGCGCAGGAGCAAATCGAAGCGGCAGCGCCCGTGCTTGCCGAGCCTCCTCCTCAGCGTATTCCCTGGGAAAAGCTGGCCGTCCCTTTTGTGGTGATGGCGCTGGTCCTCGCCTCCTGGACCCTGCACCGCCGCAGTCAGTCTGCAGCGGCATCGCAGCCGCAGCCAACGCTCTCGAGTGTCTCCACCAGGCCCGTTCTCGCCCTCGCCGCCGCCACCGAACGCGCCGTGTCTGCCAATCCCGTTCCGCTCGCGCACCCGGCCGCAACGGCGTCAGCCCTAGCCCCAGTCGCAACTCCAGCTCAGCCCGCTTCCACTCCAACTGAGGCAGATGAGAATCTCCCAGTCGCCAAGCCTCATTCTCGCCTTGTCACCACCCAAGCGCCGCCAACTTTCACGGTGCTCATCCGCGCCACTCAAACATCCTGGGTTTCGATCATCGCCGACGGCGCGCCGGTCGCCAAAGAAACTCTCATCGCGCCCGCCCATACGGCCGTTCGTGCCACCCATGAGATCATCGTTCAAGCCGCCAACTCCGCGGGCATCAGCTTCCTGTTTAACAACAAAGAAATTCCACCCAGTGGCGGTCCCGGAGAAATGCGCACCTACACCTTCGATTCCACTGGAATGCGAGGTTCCGCTACGTTGCCCACGTCGAACGCTTCCCGTTGAGCCCGCCGCGCCAATCTAGTCCCCCGAGTCGTCGAGAGAGACTTAGACGGAGACTCCCCGGAACTGGGAGTGGATGGCCAAGCGCACCGCCCCGACTTATGGTCTGCTCCAGTCGTATGTCTTAGAAAGCTCTGATAGGCCGACGCCCCCTCCAAAGTCTGCCGATGATCTTTCTGACAGCGCTGATTCCCAATCGCTGTTTGTGGATTTCCGTGAGGCCGGGTTGCGAAAGGCCAAGATGATCAACATTCTCCTCGTCGATGAAGCTTTGCGCCTCGCGACGCGAGCAAATCACCGACCTGATTTTGCTCGACCTGTTGTTACCCAAAACCAGCGGGCGCGACGTTCTCAGAGCGCTGAAGCAGGATTCCGTAACCAAGACCATCCCGGTGGTTGTGATGAGAGGAATGTACCCAAGAAATGCAGCCCGGCTGGGGCCTGACGGCGCGGTTGGCTTCCTGGAAAATCTGACCGCGAACTGGATAAGGGAGGCGCAAAACTACTGACTGCCCTTCAGGGGATCCTCAAGAATCTTCCTTGCGGAAAAGCGCGAACCACAACCGCCTAAATTCGGAGCCAGCTGGGCTCTGGGCTAGTAAGAATGTCCCGCCTCTTTCCCGTTAAGAGGGCGTATTGGAGGGTCTAACACCGCGCTCGCCCACTTCCGTAACTTCACGGGTTACCTTTGTGAACACAAACACCTAAGGGCGGGAACTTGGAATGGGCACGCGGAGTCTATGCCTGTTGAGCGTTTACCAATCGGCTGGCCGAAGATTTTTCGGTTCAGGATAGGTGGAAAATCCCTATAATCAGAGGACGCCTTCATTATGGCGGGAGCAACCACCTTGGGAGATTTGGCAAGCGCGATCGGAATTCGCGATGAAGAGGCGGCCATTGTCGCCGACCTCAAAGCCGGTTCGGAAACGGCTTATGCCTGGCTGATTGGCGAATTTCAGCGTCCTGTTTATGGGCTCGTTTATCGCATGGTAAGCGACCCTTCCGATGCCGCCGATACCACGCAGGACGTATTCCTGAAGGTTTTTCGTGGCATGAAGCATTTTCACGGCGAATCCAGCCTGAAGACGTGGATTTACCGCATCGCCTTGCACGAGGCTGCGAACCGCAAACGTTGGTGGTTCCGGCACAAGGCGCATGAGACTTCCATTGAGCCGGCGGAATCGGAAGGCATGGCAAACACGGATGAAGCCATGCTCACGGCTCTCACCGATCACCACGAGTCGCCCTTCGACAACGTGGTGCAGCGCGAATTGCGGCAGCGGGTGGATGCGGAATTACGCCGGGTCGCGGAACCTTATCGCACCACGCTGATTCTGCGCGACCTGGAAGAAATGTCGTATGAAGAGATCGCGGAGATTTTGCAGATCTCTCTGGGAACAGTGAAATCGAGATTGACGCGCGGACGGCAGGCCTTGAAAAAGCGGCTGGCGCCGTATGTCCGCGAGGTAGGGGATGAACTGGGGCTCACCCTGCCTGAGGAACGAGAAGAGGACGCCGCCGATTCGCGGCGACGGGTTGCTGGAGGGGGTAGAAGGGTCGAGGTGACGCCATGAAGTACATGGCTATGAAGTCCGGATCCATGACGTCCGGATCAACGAATTCAGGGTTGACGAACTCAATGTTGAGTTGCGACAAGGCGACCGAACTGTTCTCGCCCTATCTCGATGGTGCCGTTACCGGCACTGAGATGCGCGCTCTGCGCGAACATCTTGAGGCCTGCCCCGCCTGCTCGCGCGAATACACTTTGCTGCGCAAGACGCAGCAATTGCTCACCAGCAGCGGTCGTCCCGAGGTTCCCTCTGATCTGGGCCTGAAGTTGCGCCTCGCTATTTCGCGGGAAGCCGCCCAGACTCGCCGCGCTCGCTTTGAAGGATTGCGCGTGCGCCTGGAAAACAGCTTGGAAGCATTTATGGTGCCGGCGACTGCGGGACTGGCCTGCGCCATCCTCATCTTTGGCCTGGTTGCCGCTATCCTCGCGATCCCAGGACAGTTGCAGGCAAATAACGAAGATGTCCCGCTGGTCTTGAACACTGGTCCAGAACTCCAGCAGAGTTCCTTCGGTACCATGAGTTCCATCAACGCAGAGTCGCTCGTTATCGAAGCTTACGTCGACTCGCGCGGTCGGGTTGAAGATTACAAGATTCTCTCCGATCCTGGCGCCTCTCAGGAACTTTTGCCGCAAGTGAAACGGATGCTCATCTTCACCACGTTCCGTCCCGCTATGTCGATGGGACATCCCATCTCATCGCGCGCCGTGCTGTCGTTTTCAAGAATCAGCGTCCACGGATAAAAGTTGCCTCCTAGCCTGAGTCTCTGCCACTCAAACTTGAGGGCGCGCTCGGAAAACCTTTCCCGACATCGGGTTCCCGCTGTATA
Organism: Candidatus Sulfotelmatobacter sp.; assembly: GCA_049519055.1. GTDB lineage: Bacteria > Acidobacteriota > Terriglobia > Terriglobales > Acidobacteriaceae > Sulfotelmatobacter. The sequence continues at coordinate 88,870 of JBEKRE010000008.1, forward strand.
GCTAACTTTTGGCCGACGCGGCAGTTTGAATCCATCGGCGTCCGCTACGGTGAATTTTTCGCCTATGAAGGGAGAATCGTGGTTCGTATTTTCTTGGTCGATGACAACGCCATGATGCGCTCCCACCTTCGCGCCCTGCTCGAAAAGCAGCAGGAATGGGTGGTCGGGGGTGAGGCTGAAGATGGACGCCGCGCACTGGAAAAGTGGAATGAAAATGCCCCCCACCTTACCGTCATGGATTTCGTTATGCCTGAAATGGACGGCCTGGAAGCCTCCCGGCAGTTATCCGAGCAGCATCCGGGCGCACCTATTCTGATGGTCACCATCGATCCCTCGAAGCAACTTGAACAAGAGGCCAGGAAAGCCGGGGTTAAGGCCTGGTCGCCAAGGCCGACCTTCCCGCAATTTTCGCTGCGGCCCAGGCGCTGATCAATGGTGAGACTTACTTTCAGATGTTCCCGCCACCGCCTAGTCGCTGCGCAGAAGTATTCGTCCGAAGAAGCTCTTTGGGAGATCCCACAAACTGATTTGGAGGGTCGTAAGGACCTGCTATCGCCACTGAACGCCAGTATCGTTCCATCCAGCGTGCATATTCTTCTATTGAATTCATCACAAAGCAGTTAACGTAAAACCCATTGCGCGCTCGCAAAGCCTCTGGTAGCCTCTTGAAGGAATACTTTTTTGGTCATTCTTTTGTATCACCGTCGCGACCGCGCGCCTAGCCTGCCCTAAGCGAGCGAAGCTCGCCGAAGGGCCCGCGGCTCTCGCCACAAGTTAAGTCCGAAGCAGCTATCTAAGGAGAACAAAATCTTGGCCGCAACAAAGAACCCTATTCTATTTACGTCCGAATCCGTAACCGAAGGCCATCCCGATAAGATCGCCGACCAGATTTCCGATGCCATCCTCGACGCCTGCCTTACCGAAGATTCCGCCAGCCGCGTCGCCTGCGAAACTCTCACCGCGACCGGCCTCGTCGTGATCGCCGGAGAAATCACCACCAAAGCTTACGTCGACTTTCAACAAGTGGTTCGTGGCACCGTGCAAAGCATCGGCTACGACAATGCCCTCCACGGCTTCGACTGCAACACCTGCGCCGTCATCTCCAGCATCAACAAACAATCCGGCGATATCGCCATGGGCGTCGATACCGGTGGCGCCGGCGACCAGGGAATGATGTTTGGGTATGCGTGCAATGAGAACGAGGAGTTGATGCCGACTCCGATTTCACTGGCGCACAAGTTGACCATGCGATTGGCGCAGGTGCGGAAGAGTGGGACGTTGCCATTTCTTCGTCCGGATGGAAAATCGCAGGTGACGGTTGAGTACGATGCGAAGGGGAAAGTGCGGCGCGTCGACGCCGTGGTTATTTCCACGCAGCATGCGGAGACCGTGACCAACGATGAACTGCGCGCTGGAATTTTGAAGCATGTGATCCAGGCGGTAGTTCCGGCGCAACTGCTCGATGAAGACACGAAGTACCACATCAATCCCACGGGACGGTTTGTGATTGGCGGGCCGATGGGAGACACCGGACTGACGGGCCGGAAAATCATTGTGGACACCTACGGCGGCATGGGCCGACATGGTGGAGGCGCGTTCAGCGGGAAGGATCCGACGAAAGTGGACCGATCGGCGGCTTATATGGCGCGGTACATCGCCAAAAATATTGTAGCTGGGAAACTGGCGGACCGGTGCGAAGTGCAGCTCGCTTACGCCATTGGCGTGGCCGATCCGGTGAGTGTGCGAGTGGATATGTTTGGGACGGAGAAAGTGGATCCCGAGATTATTCCGGATCTGATTCGTGCGCATTTCAAGCTGACTCCGCGCGGGATTATCGAGTCATTGGATTTGCGTCGTCCGATTTATAAAAAGACGGCGGCGTACGGGCATTTTGGCCGTAATGATCCGGACTTCACTTGGGAAAAAACCGACAAGGCGGCGAAGTTGGCCAGCGAGGCAGGTGTGCGGGAGCCGGCTGGTGCGCGCAAATAGGTTGCCCTTCAGGGGCTAAAACCCTCAAATCACCGTAGGCATTGATTCGCAGCGCTGGAAGCGTTGCGCCACCCAAAATCGTTAGGCTAACCAAAAGTGTTAGGCTAACCAAAAGCATTGGGCTAACCAAAGTGCAACCGGGAAGGTAGGCCGAAAGGCTTACTCACTTAAGAGTATTTGGGCATGCCGAACTTGGTTCCGGATCGTGTATTCTGACACTGAACCGGGGCAATCAACGTTACTCTCCCAACGAATACGGACGCAACCAACATCAATTTCTCAGTATGAAGGCGCCACAGGAGGCGTATGTCAACAGCGGCACAGATTAATTACGACGTGAAAAGTTTGGAGCTGGCGGAACTGGGCAAGAAGCGCATTGAGTGGGCGAACCAGGCGATGAAGGTGCTGCAGATCATCCGCAAAGAATTCATCAAGAACCAGCCCCTGAAGGGGATTCGAATCTCGGCTTGCCTGCACGTGACGGCGGAGACGGCGAACCTGGCGATTTGTTTGCGCGATGGAGGAGCGGACGTGGTGCTGTGCGCGTCGAATCCGCTCTCGACCCAGGACGATGTTTCGGCGAGCCTGGTGCGCGATCAGGGCATTCCGGTTTACGCGATCAAGGGCGAGGACAATGACACGTACTACAACCACATCCTGGCCGCGATCGATCACAAGCCGCACATCACGATGGACGACGGCGCGGACCTGGTGACGATTCTGCATACCAAGCGCACGGACAATCTGGACGGCGTGCTCGGCGGGACGGAAGAGACCACGACGGGCGTGATCCGGCTACGGGCAATGGCGAAGGAAGGCGTGCTGAAGTTTCCTATCGTCGCGGTGAATGATGCCGATACCAAGCATCTGTTCGACAACCGTTACGGCACCGGGCAGTCGACGATCGACGGAATTATTCGGGCGACGAACTTCTTGCTGGCGGGATCGAAATTTGTGGTGGCCGGCTACGGCTGGTGCGGGCGCGGACTGGCAAGCCGCGCGCGCGGCGCCGGGGCGGAAGTGATCGTCACGGAAGTCGATCCAACGAAGGCGCTGGAGGCGGTGATGGACGGCTTCCGTGTGATGTCGATGACGGAAGCGGCGAAGCTGGGCGACGTGTTCTGCACGGTCACGGGCAACAAGAGCGTGCTGACCAAGGAGCATTTCGACTTGATGAAAGATAGCGCGATCATTTCGAATTCCGGACACTTCAACGTGGAGATCGACATTCCGGCGCTCGAGAAGATGTCATCGTCGAAGCGGACGACGCGGACGTTTGTCGACGAGTACTCGTTGAAAGACGGGCGCAAGATCAATCTGCTGGGCGAAGGACGGCTGATCAATCTGGCCGCGGCAGAGGGCCATCCCGCGTCGGTGATGGACATGAGCTTTGCCGATCAGGCGCTCTCGGTCGAGTACATGGTAAAGAATTACAAGTCGCTGGAGAAAAAGGTCTACAAGGTCCCCGACGAACTCGACAAGCGCGTGGCGAAGTTGAAGCTGGAATCGATGGGGATCAAGATCGATCGGCTGACGCCCGACCAGGAAGAGTATTTGGCGGGGTGGAGCGAGGGCACGTAGTTCTCAGTTTCTTCGTTTTCAGTTGGCCGGCGGCGCAAGCCGCCCCGGTAGCTTCCTTTGGCATCAACAACCATCCTGCGCATACGCGCACTCCGCTCTAAAAGCCGCCCGCAAACGCGCGAATGACGCCGATTATCTGAGCGACCACGAGCGTTTGTGGTGACCTTGCTCGGCGCAATTAAAGTTTTGCATATCTATCACTTACGAGTCTCTTTATGCAAAGGCGAGCCTGTATCGCCCTTTGTACCGGCGAGCGGATATGGCGGAGTCCCGAGGGAGCGCGCACTCGGGAGACCTTAAGAGGGGGGAGCCACGAACTACGATCTTATCCCGGCCAAGGCCCGCAAAGCACGCGGCCGAGATCAAGCGTGAACCGCTGCGGGATCAAATTTGCAAACGAGATCTACGACAGAAACGGATTCAGTACGGTTCCTCAGAACAATCGGGCTCATCCTGACGCTTTTGGAACAGCTCGCGGCAAAGGGCAAGAATGTGTCCCGCGTTTACTCCGAGCTTTGGTTCCGTACCACCGATTGCAAAGCTGATTGAGATCGACGACGAAGCTGATGTGGCATACGCGTCCGGCTTAACGTCCGCGCTGGTGGGCGGATGGTGCGGGTGCAAGTGAAGTCGACGATCTTCCAGGAGGAGACGGGATATCGTGCGCGCTGAAAGAGAGCAAGGGGCCGTACAAGAAGAATAAGTTTGATTTTGTGGCGGCGTATGTGATTCCGGAGGATGTGTGTTTCATCCTGCCGGAGAAGAAAGTGCGGGGGTTATGAGCGTGGGGCTGTATCCGAAGCTGGAGAGTTCGAAATATCACGAGTACAACGAAGCCTGGCATCTGCTGCGTGGAGAAGCGCCGGGCTTAGTGGCGCGGATTGCGGCTTGCGCGGAAGAATACATTCCGGCGAGGTGAAGCTGTGCCGTTGCAAGGTGCCGCCTATCCCAGCGGCTGAAGCCGGGTTCGTATCGAGGACTTCACGCGGCGCTGAAGCGCCGCTGGTCCACGGTTTGTCGTCGTTTGCGATTCTGTCGGCGGTTTTTTGGACGGCTCTCGGAGTACAGGTTCCACTGTATTGTCGGCATCGATCGCCGGGAATAAGCTTCTAGTCGAACTTCGCGGGGCAGATCGGGCCCCAAAGGCGGTCATGGGTTAGTGTCCGGAGACGGACGTTTGGACCCTCACGACCGCCTTTTGTTTTGCGTTGAGCCGAACCCGACTGCCGGTTGCTCTGGCGGTGTTTCCTCATCCTGTAGTTTGGCTTGCGGGTTCCCGTTTGACCCTACCGGGGCGAAGTCCTTACACTTGAAAGTGTTCTCCGCCTAGGCAGCGCGTATTTCCTTCGGAGGGTTTCCTGAGTTTGCGATTTCGACTTGCAAGGTTCGTGGCCTGCATCGGGCTGCTGGGGTCATTATGCGCGGGGCAGGACGCGACTCCGCAGAGTCAGCCTTCGCAGAATCAAGCTCCGCCGGACCAGTCGTCTTCGCGGGACCAAACGCAGGACCAATCTGCACAGAGCCCGCCTCCGCAGAATCAGGAGGTAAAGAAGCCAACTGCACCGAAGCCGACTGCGCCGAACCCGTATTTGCAGGAGCGGTCTCCGATTTCGCTGGATTCGAGCGAGACGCTTTTTTCCGTGCTGACCGCGCTTAACTCCTGTGGGTACGACCAGGACTTGACCATCTCGGATGCGACGCGGAGCAACGTGCGGGCCGAAGTGCAGCGGGTTTTGGCGGAATCGGAGGAAGCCGAGGCGGCGCGGACGGCGCTGTGCGACTTCTATTTGACTCATACGGAGGAGAGAAACACGAATCACAGCTTGTCACCTTATATCTCACTGGCACTGTACATGGATGGGCCTCCGCATTTTGTGCCGCGGATGAAGGAAGAAGAGTTGCCGCCGGATGCAGCGGGTGTGGCGGCGTTCGGGACCTTCCTGGAACGCTTCTATGAAAAGGCGGGGCTGCACACGATTTGGGAGCGGCACCGTAGGGACTACACGGCGGCCATGAACCGTTATCACGAGCCGCTGGCCAAGATGGTGTTTGATACCGAGATCTATTTGAAGCAGCCATCGTCGCAGTATTTGGGGCGGAGGTTCACGATTTATCTGGATTTCATGGGTTCGCCGAATGAGACGGATGCGCGGAACTATGGAGCGGATTATTACGTGATTGTGTTTCCGGCGCCGAACACTCCTTCGGGAGCTACGCCAAAAGCGGCGCTGAAGATGGACCAGATTCGGCATACGTTTCTGCACTATGAACTGGATCCGCTAGCGGACAAGCACTTCACGGCGATCAAGCAGCTGGAGCCGCTGCTGCAATCGGTGAAGCGGGCGCCGCTGGAAGAGAGCTTTAAGACGGACATTTCGCTACTGGTAACGGAATGCCTGGTGCGCGCGATCGAGATCCGAACCACCGGAACCAAGCAGGCGGCGGATGAGGCGCTTCGCGCTCAGGCGGTAGATGACGCGGTGAAACAGGGCTACGTTCTGACGCGGACCTTCTACGACGAAGTGGCGGCGTTTGAAAAGGATCCGGCGGGCATTCGCAATGCGTACGCCGATCTTCTCAGAAGTGTTGATGTAAAGAAGGAAGAAAAAGCGGCGGCAGAAGTTCAGTTTGCGAGCAAGACGTCGCCGGAACTGGTGCAACTGTCGCGTCCGGAGGAGCGGCGGATGCTGCTGTCGGCAGAAAAACGGCTGGCGGCGGGCGATCCCAAGGGAGCGCAGGAACTGGCGCAACAGGCGCTGGATAAGAAGATTGGAGACCAGGGACGGGCGCTCTTCATTCTGGCGGAAATAGCCGTAGCCAATAAGAACCGGGACGGAGCGCAGGATAATTTTCAGAAGGCGATCGAAGCGACGAAGGATCCCAAGGTGGTGGGATGGTCGCATGTGTATTTGGGGCGGATTCTGGATATGAAAGAGGAGCGCGGGGCAGCGGTGCAGCAGTATCAGGCGGCATTGAACTCGGCCGGGCAGTTGCCCGAAGTCAAGGCCGCTGCAGAACGAGGGCTGGCGGAGCCGTATGAGCCTCCCGCCAAGCCGCAGTAGCATCAGAATCACATCCTGAGGGTGGACTCGGCAGTTACAATGCGAGGGTTGCTAGAATCAGGAACGGATTGCAGCTTTTGAGTCTGAAAGAAGGACGACGGTTCCAAGGAGAAGGCATGAAACGAACAGCAATCATCACAGTTATTGCAGTGCTGGGAATCTCGACGTGGAGTTTTGGTCAGAGTAAGCCCGCTACTTCGAGCACAACCTCAGGGCAAACGGCAGGGCAAACGGCAGGGCAAACGGCAGGGCAAACGGCAGGGCAAACGGCAGGACAAACCGCGGCGCCGGCGGGAAAGCGGCCACCGCAAGCCAAGACGCAACCGGAGTTTGACGCATATAAGGCAGCGGCGGTGATCACCGATCCTGCTGCGCAGGAAAAAGCGGCGGACGATTTCGCGACGAAGTTTCCGGACAGCGAGTTGCGGGCTCTGCTCTACAAGCAGGTAATGCACGGCTATCAGGCAGTCAACAATGCCGACAAGATGCTGGCCCTGTCGCGAAAGGTGTTGACATTCGATCCGGACGATCCGGAAGCACTGCTGGGCGTGGCGCAGGTGCTGGCGGAGCGCACGCGCGACACCGACCTGGATAAGGATCAGCGGTTGGCGGAAGCGAGAAAAGATGCCGAGCGCGCGCTGGTCACGATCGATACGGACATCCCGACGGCGGGGCAAACGCAGGACAAAATCGATGCCTACAAGGGCTTTCTAAAATCCGAGGCTTACGCGATTTTGGGGACGCTGGATTTCAATGCAAAAGCCTGGGTGGCGGCAGAACAGAATTTGAAGAAGTCGATCGATGCATTTCCGCAGCAGCCGGATCCGATCGCAATATTCCGTCTGTCGGTGGCGCTGGATATGCAGAACAAGTATCCGGACGCACTGAAGTATGCAGATCAGGCGGTGGATTTGACGAAGGCAGGGACAGGGGCTGGCGATGCCGCCCGCAAGGAGAAGGATCGTCTGGTGCAGTTGATAGGAGGCATCAGCGAACCGCCCGCGAAATAACGCGGGGAGCGTTAAAAATCTCGGTCGCTTCACGCGTTGCGGACATCCGGTGGAAACATAAACCCTCAGGGGCTAAAGCCGACGCTTGTTGTTGGCTCTGACCGACGCCCTTCGGCTTCGCTCAGGGCAGGCTGCTTCGATTTCGTTCAAGGGCAGGCTGGTGAAGGCGTGCCCTTGCCAGGTCAGTGGGGCAAGAGATCTCGAAGTAATTTCATCATGAAAGAACGAGAGATTACCGCGCTGGAAACGGCGTTAGGCTACCATTTCCGTCGCCGTGGCGTGATCGAGCAGGCGATTACTCACAGCTCGCAGGCGCGCGAGCAGGAATCGCAGCAGGCAGGCGATCATAAATATAGCGTCAACGATAACGAGCAGTTGGAGTTTCTGGGCGATGCGATTCTGGCGCTGGTTACCAGCGAAGCGTTGTTTCAGCGCTTTCCGCAGTTTCGCGAGGGCGAACTCTCCAAGTTGCGCGCCCATGTTGTGAGTGAGCGGCATCTGATCCGGGTGGCCCAACAACTTGAGCTAGGACACTATCTCCGGCTGGGGAAAGGCGAAGAGAAGAGTGGAGGGCGGAGCAAGACGGCTCTGTTGGTCGACGCGCTGGAAGCCATCCTGGCGGCAATCTATCTGGATGGCGGAATGGATCCGGCCCGAGAATTTATTTTGCGGGAGATTCTGTCGCCCGAATTGGAGCAGATGGAACGCGAAGGCGGCGCTCTGCCGATGACCGATTTTAAGTCGGCCCTGCAGGAGACTCTGCAAGGATTAGGCATGGCCCAGCCTTCTTATGTGCTGGTAGAAGAGGCGGGACCGGAACACAGAAAGACGTTCACCGTGGAAGTCCGTCTGGACGGGAAAAAGAGTGAGGGCCGGGCGGAATTTGTGGGACGCGCGCAGGGTTCCACGAAAAAGGCGGCCGAGCAGGACGCGGCGCGGCAGTTGCTATCTCACCTGGCATCGCGGCCGCAAGCTGCGGGGAACAGGTCAGAGCGAACATCACGCTCTCCGGATAGGTAGAGTGGTGGGGCAAGCGGAGTAAATGAATTCTTCAGACGAACATTCTTTGGATGATCGTCTTTCAGACGATCAGGTTCCCAATGAGCGCATCCCAGAGCAGCATTTCGCAGAAGCTCGCAGAACTGCGGGGACGATGGGCGGTGGGGTGACCGGAGCGGTGCAGTCGCTGCTGGGAACAGTGGTGATCGCAGTATTCGTGATCACGTTTATTGTGCAGGCGTTTCAGATTCCATCTCCATCGATGGAGAATACGCTGCTGGTGGGCGATTACCTGCTGGTCAACAAGCTGTGCTACGGAGGAGGCGGGCTGGGAGACTATGTGATGCCCTACCGCCGGATCCGAAGGGGAGACGTTGTGGTGTTTCATTATCCGGTGAATCCGGCGCAGCATTTTGTGAAGCGCGTGATTGGAATACCGGGCGACCGAGTGCGGCTGATCAACAAGCAGGTATTTGTGAACGGGGTAGCGTTGAAAGAACCTTACGCAAACTTCACACGGTCCGCGAACGACCTGTTCCGGGATAGTTTTCCGCGGCTGGATGTGGCGCCGGGGGAGACGCCGGAGTGGTGGATACAGCTGCGCAAACTGGTTGACGATGGACAACTGATTGTTCCCCAGGGACATTACTTTGTGATGGGAGACAATCGGGACGATAGCTACGACAGCCGTTACTGGGGGTTCGTGCCCCAAGCGAACGTTATCGGCCGGCCGCTGCTGATTTACTGGTCTGTACAAGAGGGAGATGGCGACGTTACGGCGCCGAGTTCGGTGGTTGCCAAAATGGCGCACTTTGCTTATGCCGTGACGCACATTTTTCAGATCACGCGCTGGAACCGGACTCTGCGTCTGGTGAATTAAACTTTTCGCGGCTAAGATTGGCCGTGCAGCCTTGACTTCAGACAGGACGGATCGATCACTTTGGCAAAAAAAGATATCCCGTTAAAGAACGACGTGGAAGAAAAGCCGCGCGAAACTACGGTAGAGTTTCTTTCTTCGCTGGCCGCAGTGCTGGTGACGGGGCTTTTCATTATCACATTTGTGGTGCAGGCCTTTGAGATCCCGTCCAGCTCGATGGAGAACACGCTGTTGATCGGGGATCACGTGTTCGTGAACCGCATTCAGTTTGCCCCGAAGACTTCGTGGGTAGGCCCTCTGCTTCCCTACCGGCAGGTGCGCCGGGGTGACATCGTAGTATTTCTCGCGCCGTGCGAGCCAGGATTGTATGTGGTTAAGCGGATCATCGGTGTGCCGGGCGACCGTATTCACCTGCGCGATGGAGTTGTGTACCGGAATGGCGAAGCGTTGGAAGAACCTTACGCGATTCACACGCAGGATCCGGCGACGTATCCGAACCCCTACCGCGACAATTTTCCCGCGGTGCCGCCGTCGGACAGCGCTAATGTCTATCCTTGCTGGGAGCCGGAATTGCCGATGCACATTCAGGGCGACGATCTGGTAGTGCCGCCGGGTCGTTACTTCGGCATGGGCGACAATCGCGACGTGAGCCTGGACAGCCGCTACTGGGGATTCATTCCGCAGGAAAATATCATTGGGCGGCCGATGTTCATCTACTGGTCGTTTGAGACGCCAGCGGACCAGTATCGCAAGACGGACATGGGAGATCGCATCGGTTTCCTGGCGCACGTAGTGTTGCACTTCTTTGATGAGACGCGATGGCGGCGAACGTTGCGAGTGGTGCGGTGAAGTCCTTACCTTCGAAGCGGCGGGTGGCGGCCGTTTCTGTAGTCATTCTACTGGTCTTGTTCCTGGTGCGGCCGGGCGTTTCGCGGCTGAAGACGCGCATTGCGAATTCCATTAGCCGAGCGGTGGAGCGACCCGTGGAGATCGGGTCTGTCCAGCTTCGGCTCTTGCCGCGGCCGGGATTCGATCTTGAAAATCTGGTCATCCACGAAGACCCGGCATTTGGTGCGGAGCCGATGCTGCGCGCGCCGGAGGTTACAGCGCTGGTGCGGCTGACATCGTTGGTGCGCGGAAGGCTGGATATTTCGCGTTTGGAGCTGACTGAACCCAGCTTGAATTTGGTGCGAAGAGAGGACGGACGCTGGAACTGGGAGGCTCTCCTGGAACGTACAGAGCGCTCGCCACTGGCGCCTACGGCAAAATCGAAGCGGGAATTGCGGCCGGGGTTTCCCTATATTGAGGCGAGTTCGGGGCGCATCAATTTCAAGACGGGCGCGGAAAAAAAACCATACGCTTTGCTGAATGCTGATTTTGCGTTGTGGCAGGAATCAGAAAATGAGTGGGGCGTCCGGTTGAAGGCGGAGCCGGTGCGCATCGATATGAGTTTGACCGACGCGGGCTTGTTGCGGATGAACGGAACATGGCAGCGGGCAGGCAGTCTGGGGGAAACGCCGTTGCAGTTCAGCTTGGAGTGGCAGCACGCACAACTGGGGCAGTTGAGCAAGCTGGTATCAGGTAACGACAAAGGCTGGCGAGGCGACCTTCGGGTGGAGGCCACATTGAGCGGAACTCCGGCAGCAATGCAGGTCGCGGCGGACGCATCGATCCGGGACTTCCACCGCTACGACATCCCGACCATCGGGGGGCTGACGCTCGCGGCGCACTGCGATGGCAAGTACAGTTCGGCGGGCGAATTGGTGCACGAAATTCTCTGCAGCGGGCCTGTGGGCAATGGCATGGTGACGCTGCACGGTAACGCGGGCGGACCAAGAATGAGCAAACTGGACTTGTCGCTGAACGTGGAGGACGTCCCTGTGAATGCGGTGGCGCAACTGGCTCGACGCGCCAAAAAAAATCTGCCGACAGATCTTATGGCGACGGGTAGTGTGCAAGGAAATTTCGGGGTGAAAGAGGATGAGGCCTCCGGGCTGGGACCGGAGTTTCACGGCCGTGGTGAGATCAGCAATCTTCGCTTGCAGTCGGCGAGCACGAATGTGGAATTGGCCGCAGAGAGTGTACCGTTTGGACTGCATTCGGATGGCAGTACTTTCATGAATTCAACGAGCGGCAAAGCCTTCCGTCGGGTGCACGCAGAGATTTTGCCGGCAAGCAACGAACTGCACATCGAGTTCGGACCCTTTCCGGTGGCGCTGGGACGGCCTGTGCCCGCGCAGGCACGAGGTTGGATCGGGCGATCAGGTTACGCCATGGTGGTGCGCGGAGATGGCGAAGTGTCGCACATGTTGCGAATGGCGACTCTGCTCGGACTACAGGCGGTGAAGGCAGGCGCAGAAGGTGCCGCTCAGATGGATCTGCAGATTGCCGGATCGTGGGCGGGAAACGCTCCGGGAAGTCCTTCGAGTTTCCTTTTGCCGAAAATTACCGGAACGGTGCAACTGCATAGCGTGCGTGCGACGGCGCGGGGGCTGAATGGACCGATTGAGATATCCTCGGCGGAACTAAAGCTTCTGCCGGATGAAGCGCAGGTGGAAAACCTAAGTGCGCGGGCCGCCGATGCGCACTGGACGGGGTCTTTGGCGCTGCCGCGCGGATGCGGGGTGCCGGGGGCGTGCCTTGTCCACTTCAATTTGAATACCGACCAGGTTGCAATGGGGGGTCTGTACGAGTGGCTGGGTCCGCATGTGAAGCAGCGCCGATGGTACCAGATGCTGAGTACGGCCGAATCCGCGACGCCAACGTTTTTGCAAAACTTGCGCGCATCGGGGACCGTGAATGCGGGGCACTTGCGAATTCACAATGTGCTTGCGGAGCGGGTTTCCGCGGCAATTGAACTGGAACATGGAAAGGTGAAGGTTTCCGATCTTCGCGCTGATTTACTGGGAGGAAAGCATCGCGGCGATTGGCAGGCGGACTTCACGGGCGCGTCGCCGGTCTACACCGGGTCTGGAATTCTGACGGGGATATCGCTGGAGCAGATGGCGAGCGCGATGCACGATCCGTGGATTTCTGGAACTGGTGGTGGAACGTATCAGTTCAGAGCGTCGGGAACGGATTCTGCCGCGTTTTGGGAATCTGCGGAGGGCGGGCTTCATTTCGATCTACGCGATGGAGTGCTGGCGCACATTTCGCTGACGAATGGGGAAGGGCCGCTACGAATCTCGCGCTGGCAGGGTCGGGCCGGGCTGAACAACGGGAACATCGATATTGAAAAAGGCGTGTTCGATTCGCCCACGGAAACGTATGCGATCAGCGGAACCGCGTCGTTGGGGCAGAAGTTGGACTTCAAAGTGGTGGCTGGCACGCAGGCGAAAGCGGCAGGGGCGATCGTGTACAGCATCACGGGCACGGTGGCGGAACCGCGCGTCACGGTGACTCCCACGCCGGAGACTCAGGCGCGATTGAAGCCGTAGGCAGCGCCCTATTTAACATATCCCGCACCACGTAGAACTTTTCCCGGCAAGGCTCCTGTCATCTTCGACTGATCGATGACGGGGACGCCATTCACCAAGACGTACTCCATTCCTTGGGAAAGCTGATTGGGATTGTCGAAGGTGGCGAGATCGCGCACGATGGCAGGATCGAAGATGACGACGTCGGCCCACATGCCGGCCTTGAGAACACCGCGATCGGTAAGACGCAGGCGCTGAGCCGGAAGCGCTGAGAATTTGCGGATGGCGTCTTCCAGCGTTAAATCTTTTTCCTCGCGGACATATTTTCGGAGGATGCGCGGGAAAGTTCCGTAGGCGCGCGGATGAGGATGCTCCTGGCCCAGGATACCTTCGGGGGAGGTACCGGAAGAATCGTTGTCGACGGCGACCCAGGGCTGCTGCAGCGCGAGGGTGACATCGGGTTGCGACATGCCGAAGACGGCAACGCCAGTGCTGGGATCTTCGATGAGGAAATCGAAGAGAGCATCCATGGGATCTTTGTTCCAGAGCTTGGCGATTTCGGCGAGACGCTTGCCTTGCAGAGGAAGCATTTTCGGATTCTGCACGACGCCGATCATGATGGCGTCAGGGCCGGGAATTTCCCGCCATTCGTTGTCCCAATCTTTGGAAGGCGTGAGCATGTCCTTGCGGATACGGTCGCGGGTGGCGGGATCTTTGAGGCGCTCGACGAGCTTTGCGGTTCCGCCATCGTGGGCCCAGGGTGGAATGAATGCGGAGAAATCGTTGAACCACGCGGTGTAGGCGTAGGTGTCAGCGGTGACGTCGGCGCCGGCGGCGCGGGCGGCGTTGATTTTGGCGACGACTTCGGGCATGCGTCCCCAGTTGTTTTTGCCGGCGACTTTGATGTGCCAGATTTCTACGGGGACGCGGGCCTCGCGTCCGATGCGGAGGGCTTCATCGATAGCTTCAAGCACGGAGTCGCTTTCGTTGCGCATGTGAGTGGAATAGATGCCGCCGAACCTGCCGCCCTCCGCAGCGAGCGCGATCAGTTCGTCGGTTTTGGCGTAGGGGGCGGGAGCGTATTCGAGCGCAGTGGAAACGCCAACGGTTCCGTCCTTCATGGCTTCGCGGACCAGAGCTTTCATCTGCTCCAGTTGTTCCGTGGTGGGCTGCTTGTTATCGTCGCCGAGGATCATCCGGCGGACTTGCGTGGCGCCGACGTAGCTGGCGAGATTGATGCCCATGCCTTGCTTTTCGAGGCGCGCGAAATACTGGCGGAAGGTGCGCCAATCGGGAGTGAGGTGGTAGTGCTCGTAGGTATCGCGATCGGCCTGAATGATGGCGTCGTTGAGCGGGGCGATGGAACCGCCTTCGCCGGTAATTTCCGTTGTAATGCCCTGATAGATTTTTGAAGGCAGGCGTGGGTCGACAAGTATGGAGAACTCGGACTGGCCGAGCATGTCGATGAAGCCGGGAGCGACCGCTTTGCCCGCGGCATCGATGGTACGTTTGCGGGGCGCGGCGGCGAGGTTGCCGATGGCCGCGACTTTTCCATCGCGGATGCCGAGGTCGCCGGAATACCAGGGGGAGCCGGTTCCGTCGATGATGTGGCCGTTGGTGATGACGATGTCGCAGGCGGGGGTGGATTGGGCGGGCGACAAGCACGCAGCAGTGAGGAGAATGAGCGTGAGAAAGAACTTCAGTTTGTGAAGCTTCATCGGCTTTCCTTTTTGTATCTTTACCTCAGCAGCTAGAGCTCGCTTGAAAGAGCAATCCTTATCGCAGCGCGGAAGCGCTGCGCCACCCAGGATCATGCTAAAACGCTGCTAAGCCAGAGGCGCTCGACGGTGCGCGATCCCGCCTAGTGCGATCCAAATCGCTAGGGCAAGCCATTCGTAAATTGTAAAATGGCCGGGGATCGCCGGGATTACTTTCATCAGCATCATCGCGATGGCCACGAGCAAGCCCGAGCCGGCAACGATCCATTCCGTCGCTGACAGTTCTGATTGGCCCGGCAAAGTTTTGGCGTGTCTCATGGAAACGTACGCGGCACAGGTCGCTGCCCAGCCTATCGCACAGGCAACCGAGCCTACTTCGGTTATGGGTACTAGGATTGCATCGCCCAGCAGCATACACACGGCGGTGGCTAGTCCGACGCATAGAACGGCGACGGAGGGCGTCTGGTGTTGAGAGTGGATTCGGCCGGCGCCGCCATCGATGAGGCCGCGGCGCCCCAAGGCGAAGACAAGGCGGCTGGCAGCCACGAAATTTCCATTGAAGCACTTGAACAACGACAGTAGCGCTGCAGCAAGAATGATGTTGACGATCCAGCGCGATCCGACCGCGCGCTGGAAAGCAACCGCGGTCATAAATTTCTCGCCGGTTAGATCGTGCCACGGAGCCACGAATGCGACCGCGGCGATGATGGTTATGTAAAAGAGAATGCCCACCAGGATGGCCATCCAGATGGCTTTGAGAAAGCTTTGACTGCGAAACTCGGAGGTGGATTCTTCCGCGGCCTTGCTTACTGATTCGAATCCAGTCATGAAATAGGGTACGATCTGAACCACGAGCAGGAACGAAACTAGCGGCGCATGGGTAAACAGCGGCGGGAAGTTGCGCGGCGATCCCTTGCTGGCGCCCAGAGCTACGAAAATAATAAACAGAGCGAGCGTACCGAAAGCGGTCCAATTTTGGAAAGTCGCGCTGAGGCGGATGCCGCGGTAGTTCAGCGCGGTAAGGAGCGCGGTGAGACCGAGACCGATGATGAGGTGCGGGAGATAAACCGGGCGGGCGGCGATGCGGTAGATCTCGAGGGAATCGAGCGACGGAAAAATGTAGCCGGCGATGCGGCCGACAGCGACGGCCTCCCAGGGACAGACGATGAAGTAGGCGAGCATCATCATCCATCCGGTGGAAAAGCTCATGGGGCGGGAAAAAGCTGCGGCCGTATAGGCGATTTCGCCGGCAGCGTCTGGCATGGCGGCGACGAGCCGGCCATAGACCCAGCCGATTGGGAAAAGCAGCGCGCCACCAATGGCGAAGCCCAGTAGCGCGCCTAGCGCGCCGCCGCGCAGCAGCCAATCGTCCATGACCACCAGCCAGCCGACGCCGACCATGGTGCCCCATGCAAGCGTGAAGAAATCGGTGAGGCGGAGTTTGCGGGCGAGATGTGACATGCGGACGAGTTCGATCCGGCGAGCGCAGTGGAGGGCGAATTATAAAGCATCGGCGGGGGCTGAAGCCGCTGTCATTTTCCATGGGATTTTTCCGGCGCGGCGCGAGAGCCGCGCCCTGCTTTCGACTTCATTCGCTTCATTCTCCTTAAATCCTGCGTTCTTGGAGAATCAACGATTATTGTCGCCAACTTACTGTGACCACCCTTTAATCCCTTTGCAATCAACGACTGAATAGCGTTCTGCTACCCGCTAGCGCCAGAGGGTAGGTTCCCAGTTGGGGAATCCAAATGTGCCAGGAACCGAACCTGTTTACTATCAGCCAGTTTTGCGAATCATTCCGGGGTAGAGTGGCATCAATGCCGACAGGAAAAGACGGTGTTAGATGGCTGCTCCAGTCAAAGTATCAATCGCACACAATGTTCAGAGGGTGGATGACAAATTGCAAGGGGGGGGGACAGTGAGGGTAGCCGCGATACTGGCTGAATGCAAGACCTCGCTGATCGCAGATTGGTTGACACGAACAAAAAAGACACCTGAACTCAACCACCTTCGTCTTAGCGACGAGGAACGCACCGGACACCTTCCTAAGCTGGTGGAAGAGGTAATCGAACGTCTGGGCAAGACCGAATTGCCCAGCAAGGACAGTGACGCCTTCGTGTCCCTCGCCGCCCTCGCCCATGGCAAGCTCCGATGTCAGCAAGGCTATTCTGCCGGCATGCTGATCCATGAATCACGAATCCTTCAAGTGACCATCTTGGGGACATTGCACAAGCATCCGACCGCTCTGGATTTCAGCGCGCTCTTGCCTGATGTCATGACTATCGCAGATGAAGTGGATGCGCAGTTGACTCAGACAATGGATAGCCACATGAACGCGCGAAAGGCAGCGGCGGCGTAGCCGAATGGGCAAAGGAAGATCAGAAGTGTTCAAGAGTGAATATCCTCGCATCACAGTATTGAGCACTGAAATGTCTGGTGGAAAGCAGTCCTGTTGTTCCGGTCACTGTATGGAGTTTGCTTTGTGACGGTAGCCTTCTTAGACCGAAAACGCTCGTTGGCGGTATTTAACGTATAGCGCCAAATTCCGTAAACCCCGATTAACTGGCTCAACCAAATCACATTCCAGTTCGTGAATGCGATCTGCCTTAACCTCGTATTCAGCCCGCTCTGCGGGCGATTGTCCGATGAAGACCTCATCTTCTCGCATCTTACTTTGCTCCCTGAGGAGTCGAGCGAGTTCGTATTCAGGCGTTTCGTCGTTCATAGATGGACACGCAGGCAGTTAGGAAAAGCATCCCCATAGTGGGGGTGGCGCAGTGTTCCCGCCCAGCTGCGCCACCGAAAGGAATAGGTAGAGAAGACCCGGTGGTACCTGTTCCTGTGTCTTCTATCTCGGTCAACTTACGATACCGATTCATTGCTGTCTGTTCAGAATTGCTCAGTTTGAAAGAACTCCCGAAGCCTGTCTGGAGGCTCTAATGTGTGGGCGATACGGACTGATGGGCTGGTCTAGCGGAGCGCGGCGTCGGGATTGGTCAGGGCGAAAAGGATGGCTTTCAACAGCATCCTAATTCCTGCGGGCTATGCATCTCACAGTTTTTTCCAGTCGGTGAGGGCCACCAACTCATCTAAGATTTCCTGCAATCTTTGAAGCCTGCGTTCATGATCGCCTGCTGCGCCATGCCGCCTCTTCCCGCCTTTTAGATAAAGACTGTTCGCTTCGCTGATTTGCGCTATTTCATCTCGCAACGTTGCGATGCGTTCTTGGACGGGCTTCTGCATGACGATAGGCTAGCACCGCAAACCCGGTGGATCGCAGTCGCAAGGCTAAGTTTTCAATCATTGACCGGGGTCGCCAGTGCAAGCGCCGGTTGCGACATCTAAGAGTTCTGGACGCAAATGATGCCCAAGGAGTTCCGTATGTTCACCCGAATCTGGCATGGGGCGACCCCCGCGACCAAAAGTGACGAGTACTTAAACTTGATGCGAACCGTCGCCATACCCCGCTCGACCCACGGTAACTAGGGCGCTTACGCGACTCCGAAACGTAGACGGGAGCACCAGTAACTTCAGACTGCCAATTCAAGTTGCCGACGTGCTCTTGGTGGGCATGGGTCGCGATCACTTTTGTGATTTTCAGTTTCAACTGCCGAAGGTGACGGGCAAGCGACCGCCGCATCTTGGGGGAACCGGGGTCGATTGCGATCCCGTCATAAATGATCGCCGTGAACAGTTCCCCGAACAACAGCGGGACGGGCGTTGGGCAGCATCCCATTCAGAAACCGAATCGTGTGCTTGCCGTCCAGCAAGTCAACGCGGTTGTGGTACGTCCGGGCAAAAATAGTTGTTCTTTGTTCTTTGTATCGCAGCTTTGATGCCCGCCCACAGGACCAGCGGCAACCGAATGAAGAAACCCAGTGTGTAGCACGACCAAAATGTGCCTAAACGGGGTTGCCGTCGTACCGCTTCTGGCTTTGCAACGCGACATGCACCGCCGCGACACTTGCTGAGAGAATATCTATTCTTCGCAACGAAGCCGTAGAGCAACCGTCCTGCATTGCGGAAGGGGAACCGCTGTCCCAGAACACCGATCAGCCAACTAGCCGGGAACAAAACGCGCCAGACACGCGACGGCTCCCAGCCGACATGGATTTCACCTTCGGGAGTGACCACGTGCAACTGGCGCAGGCATTCATCCATCTGGAGCCGGGAATCGACCGTTGACAAGACCTCTGTGTCGATGGGCAGACAGATCGTCCTGTTCTCGCGGTCGAGAGAGCACAGCCATGACACACAGGACTGACAAATCTCGCACTGCCCGTCGTGTAGAGTACCCGGTAGGCCGCGTTGGCGCCGGGCTTCTCGATAGCCTTTTCAGCTATGTCCTCGACCGCCTGCTCACCCATGACGGGAATGGTAGGTCGGGCCCGAGGGAAAGGTCAATCACGAAGGACCCTCACGAAGGACCCTCGGAGCATCAGTCGTCGTATCCTTTCATCTATGCTCCCAGTTTCCTCCACCGACCGTCTCTTCATTCTCACCGGAGCGGGAGTGAGCGCGGAAAGCGGCATTCCCACGTTCCGGGGTGTGAAGGGCCTCTGGCGTAACTATCGGATCGAGGAGGTTGCTTCGCCTGAAGCTTGGCACCGCGACCCCCAGTTGGTGTGGGAGTTCTATTCCATGCGTCGGCGTGTCGCTTCGGCAGCCAAACCAAACCCTGCACACTTCGCCCTAGCGACCCTTGAAAACAGCCTGCAAGACCGCCTCTTCGTCTGCACTCAGAACGTGGATAATCTTCAGGAACAAGCCGGATCAAGAAATGTTGTCCACATGCACGGAGAACTCTTCAAAAGCCGCTGCGACACGTGCGGCTGCCGTCCTTTTGACGACACAAATCTCTACGAGCCACCCGCAGAGATTCCCCGGTGCGAATGCGGCGGTCGGATTCGCCCGCACATTTGCTGGTTTGGGGAAGTGCCATTCGAGTTAGATCGCATCTTCCTTGTGCTGGAGCGATGCACGATCTTCTTGGCTGTCGGAACATCGGGAGTTGTGGCGCCAGCGGCGAGCTTTGTCGCGCATGTGGCTGGTCGCGCCAGAACCATCTATGTGGGACCAGAGAGACCTGCGAACGCATCCGCGTTCACCGAATGCCATTTGGGGAAAGCCGGGGAGATGTTGCCTCATCTGCTTGGCTCATCTTGCGCATGACCGCTATTGCAGTTTTGCGTACTCGGCTTGGGCTTCCTTCAGGATGGGGATGTCGGGGTCGGCGTCTTGCCAGAGCGTCAGGGGATCTTTGTAGTTGGCGAGCGCCCGGACGCGGGCGGCATCGGCATCCGAACATCTGATGTATTCTCAAACTGTGCTGGCCGTCGAAGAATATAGACAGCGTCTCAAGGACCGCGAATCTCGTTTCGCTCATTACGAGAAACTTCACATTCGGCTCGGAAACATTCGCCTTGCGCTGGCAGCGGCAGCAGCATGGATGGCTTGGGAATCCATCGGGCGACATGCGTTCTCGTATTGGTGGATCGCTGTACCAGCTTTCGTGTTCGCGTCCGTTGTGGCTTATCATTCGCGTGTTTTGCGAGCCCGAGCCATGACACAACGCGGGGCTTTCTTCTATCGCATAGGGATCGCTCGAATCGAGGACCGCTGGGTAGGTACGGGGCAGACGGGTGACCGCTTCCACGATCCTCATCACGTGTATGCCGCCGATCTGGACTTGTTTGGTCGAGGAAGTTTGTTTGAACTTCTCTCAACTGCACGCACTCGTATGGGCGAGGAGACCCTCGCTAAATGGCTGCTCTCACCTTCAGAGGTTAACCAGATCGAGGAACGTCACGCTGCGATTGACGAACTGCGCGATCAACTCGATCTCCGCGAGGACTTGGCGATACTCGGGGAAGATGCCAGTGTGAGCGTTTATCCCGAAGCGTTGTTGGGCTGGGCTGAAGGTCCGAACCAGTTGAACCCTCCGTGGCTTCAATGGTTAGTGCCGATCCTCGTCCTTGCAGCGGTTGTGGGTGCCGTGGCTTGGGGGTATTTTGGAATCGCCACGCCGTTCCTCTTGATCGTCTTGATTGAGGCAATTATGGGCTATCGACTACGCAAGCCACGGGAAGAAGTCCTGCATGGTTCGGAGAAAGCATTTCGCCATTTAGACGTGCTTTCTGGCATCTTGGCACGAATCGAACAGCACACGTTCCGTGCCCCTCGCCTCCAATCACTGCAAGGTGAGCTTTCGTCATATCAACTCGAAGGTTCGCGTGCTATTGCAAGGCTAAGAACCATCGTTGATTTAATCGACTCACGCGACAACGTGATCGTCCGCATCTTGGATGTTCCTCTCATGTATTCGGTACATGTGGCGTTGGCCGCAGAACGCTGGAGACGGGCTCACGGCCATGCGGTGCGCTCGTGGTTAAGCGTAATTGGGGAAATCGAAGCACTGATTTGCTTGGCCACCTACAGCTATGAGCATCCCGACGATTCTTTCCCCGATTTCGTCCAAGGTTCCGCATGCTTCGAGGCTACAGGGATCGGGCATCCCCTAATCCCGGCAGCAATTTGTATTCGTAATGATGTCTGCCTATCTGATGGCAGGCGCGTGTTCTTGGTAAGTGGCTCGAACATGTCGGGCAAAAGCACGTTGCTGCGTTCGGTTGGAATCAATGCTGCGCTCGCCATGGCCGGGGCTCCTGTCCGAGCACAACGACTTCGTATGACTCCTTTGCACGTCGGCGCTAGCATCCGGGTAAACGACTCTTTGCAAGAGGGAAGCTCACGCTTTTATGCGGAGATCACACGACTCCGTAAGCTCTTTGATCTCGCGAGCGGAAATCCGTCGTTGCTCTTCCTGCTGGATGAATTGCTGCAAGGCACAAATTCAAATGATCGCCGTATCGGAGCCGAGGGCGTGGTCCGTGCTCTGCTTAATCGCGGTGCTATCGGATTGGTAAGTACCCACGATCTGGCGCTAGCCGACCTTGGTGGGTCACTGAACGGGCAACTGTACAACGTCCATTTCCAAGAGGAATTCGAGAACGGAAAGATGCTCTTCGATTACAAGCTGCGAGAAGGCATTGTTACGAAGAGTAATGGGTTGGCACTAATGAGGGCGATTGGGCTGGATGTTTGACTACTTCGCGCGGTCTTCATTTGTAGTCCGATCATGATGTTCTCGGTGTGCAAGTTCCGTCCAAAGTAGCCTCCGAATCCCCTAATCGCAAGAAAACCAATGTTGGCTCAAAAGGGCATAGATTTCGGGCTGCCCTGAAAGCCGCAAGTGCCAATCTTTCAACGTGGCCGTTACTGTGTAGTTAGAGGGCGAGGTCGCTGGCCCCCACATATACCCAATGAGACGCCGCGAGCGGGCGGTCATGACCGGGTTCTCAATTCGCGGCAAACAGTTCGCCAAACAGGCGTGCAAGCAACTGGTCGTATGCCACTGAGCCATGCTCCTGCTCGTAGCGTTGCGCAGCGGGGCGAATGGGATTTGTGTCTGCGTGCGCTTCCAGCCGAACGGTGGCGTGTGGCTGCGCGTTTTGGTCTCCCACCCGCTTCTTGATCTCTTCGGACGGCACAATTCCCTTTCTGAGGCGGTCACGCGCTCCGCGTAGGTTCTGAAATAAGGATTCAAGATCGTGAATCACGCGAATGGCGTCAAGGGCTCGGCAACCGTCAGCAACTCTGCCATCAGGCCCGAGCGCGAACACGTTTGGTATCGTCCAGATTGTTGGGTTTCCCCGTGCCCACATCAACTGGGCAAATGTAAACGACCCATCGCGCATGTCGTGGATTCCGGTGACTGAGGCAATCGCTTCGTCCGGCGCTCCGATCTCTTTCACGTATTGGTTCCAGACATCGACAATACGCTGCTCAGGAATAAGTGTTACCGGGTTGCGAACCGACTCATACTCAGCGTGGGCGACTCGCTGACGGATACTGCCGCTGGCCCAAGCCGAGGGCAGTTCTTTTGCGAAGAGACCCGCGATTTCAGACACGACAGCACTGGCGGAGGCTTCCGCTTGAATCCGCCCGGCAAGTTCGTTGATGCGAATGGCAGCTTGCTTGTGTTCGTTCGTACTCGTCGTGAGCTTGCTTCGTCGCCTGCGACTCAGTGGAACGGCTGTCCTGCTGGGGAGCCCCGATGATCAACGCGAAGACTAATCCGAGAATCATGGGCGATGCTCGCAGCCTGAAATTACTTAGCAGAGCTTCGGCGAAGGAGCGTCTTGATCTTATTCTCAAAGGCGTCTTTGTCCACCATGCCTGCGTGCGACTCGGCAATCCTCCCGTCGCGGTCGATAAGCAAGGTCATTAGGAAGAGAAGGGAGTCCACCGTATCGGGTGGTTAGGTCTTGGTTGGCGATCACGACTGGATAATTCAGCTTGTGCTCTTCGAGCAATGGCTTCACCGATTTCCAGCCGTCATCCATGGAAACGCCAATCGCCGCCAGTCCGTCCTTCCGGTACTTATCTTGGAACTCCACATACCAAGGAATCTCAACTTTGCAGCCGCCACACCACGTAGCCCAGAAGTCGAGCAGAACTACTTTCCCTTTATAAGCGGATAGTTTTATCGGGGAACCAGCGGAGTCGTTAAGAGTGAAGTCGGGAGCGGGTTGCCCGACTTGGGGAGCGGGTTGCGCAGGTTGAGGAGCGGTTTGCGAGGCAAGGAGCGGCACATTGCAACCAAGGCGACGGCGTAGGCGCGAAGTAACATCAGAGTGACCTCCTAAGCGAGACAAACCGTCAGTTCGGCACAAGGTACATCGGAATTACTTTGTCGCGCAAAACGGCACCGACCCGCACCCAATCCACGGCGGACTGAGATCGTGGATACTGGAGACGGAGCCCCGTCATGCTCAAAACTGCGAAAAGAATCGCCCTAGTCGTTGCCGCCTTCATAATGGTTGTATTCACCATTTTTCTGTTCAACCAGACCATGCAGATCGTCCAGTCGGCGCGGGCGGTCAACATCGGGTTTGGCGAAGGAGTGCTGTGGACTCTCATTTTCACCTACTGCATACTGATCGCGACTCCATTCGTGCTTTGGTTCCGATTGCCCAGACGGATGCTGCCGCCAGAAACAACCGAAGGTGAGGGTTATGACAGCTTTCTCGACTTCAAGAAACGGTTGTCCCGCCATCCTCGCCTCCGGGGGCTCGCTCTAAATTCCACGACGGACATCGAAACAGCCCTCCGGACACTCGATAAGCATGCTGACGATGTGGTCACCTCCACCGCGTCAGCAGTATTCCTCAGCACAGCGGTTTTGCAGAGTGGTCGATTGGATGTTCTGGTCGTATTCGCGGCCCAAACACGGCTTATTTGGCAGGTTGCCCACGTGTACCACCAGCGTCCGTCACTGCGAGACTTTGTGCAGTTATATGCAAACGTGGCTTCGACCGCCTTCATCGCGGCTGGCATCGAGGACATCGACGTTGATGTGCTGGTTGGAACGATTTTCGGCTCGACCGTTGCGGCAATTCCGGGTATGCACCTTCTCGCCAGTTCTGTCTTGTCCGGCTCAGCGAACGCCTTCCTGACTCTCCGAGTCGGAATGATCACTAAGGAATACTGTCGCTGTACGGTGCGGGTTGAGAAGACGGGTCTCCGGAGAGCCGCCACCGTGAAAGCTGCAAAGCTGCTTGGCTCTCAAAAACAAGACTGAGCAAAGCATTCGACAAGATGATCAGACGGCGCGGAACTGTGGAAACTTCGTAGCGATCCGTGCATGGTTCGGGTTGGAAGGTCGGCTTCTGCGGTGGAGAGGGTTACACCACCAGTCGCAGCCCGGCTCCTAATGCTGCACCTTTGCGAAAGCCTCGTTCAGGAGGGCAGCAAGGCGCAGTCCTGCTAGCGCGAGTCTCCGGTCAACAACCTTGATTTCGGTCTCGTAGTAGTTCTCATCGATTTGAGCGCGATCAGGCAACAAAGCCGATTTCGCATACTCGTGCGACTCGTTCGCCCACTCCTCCGGACTCCCGGTGGCGGTCAGATGCTCGTCGGAGATCAGTTTCTCCAGATGGGCGACGTATTCATCTCGCCCCATGGCGGTGTGCTCAATGAGTCCACTATCCCAAGCACCGTGCAAATTGCATGGGTGTCGCCCGCATTCCGTTGAGCCAAACTGTGTAACGACAATTCCATTCCCGCCCGCCGCCTCCCCGATTGCATGGAACGGTTGATGCACGTCGCCGACGAAGTGAACGACAAACTTGAGGGCTTCGATGCGGTCATCCCGTGGCGTATTGCTGTCGGAGAGAATGTTCTTGATTAGCTCGATCCGATCCACCACGCAGTTGTGATGGTCGGTTGCCGAGCCCTTGTGCCTGCTGGCAGGCAGAAAACAGTCCCTCTCGTCAGAGAAACCCGAAGCATCCTTGGGAATATCTACAAAATGCCAGTTGTAGGTTTCGTCGCGATCGGGTCGAACTTCGTCCGCCCAGCTTGCGATTGACGCGAGGCTCGCATCGCCGATCAGGGAGCGAATCCCCGTCTTCGTGTTCTCGGTCAGACGGACCTGGGCTAAAGACGCCACGATCTCATGCCCTTCACGTCCCCAGCCGACTAGGGTCGAAGGTATGAACAATGTCAGGACAAGAACTGCTGCGATGACCATGCCCCTCTTCATAGGAGTCGATCGCAAGTCTAGAGCAGTCCCTAGCGATGCTCAAGCCGTTCGGCCCAGTGGACGGCGCACGGTCCCGTTGCAAACGCGGCTTAGCCGCAGACTTCCACTTGAATAACGGTCAGCTAGTTGTTAGCACGTGCAGGATACTTAGGCTGGGAAATACCGGAAAATCTTGTAGAAGCTGACGGTGACAAAAAGAACCACCACCGAAAGAACTGCCCCTAGTCCGATTTGAACACTTGGGTCTCTTGGTCCTTTGCCGAACAAACTCATATCATTCCCCGTGGCATAAACGAAAGCGCCCCAAACTCTTTCGAGTCACAGGACGCTCAGTCAAACAGCCCTCCCCAGAACTGCTCACGACCACCTTACGTTTTGATCTGTGCTGGGGGAATGGCTCCAACGGGCTATTGTGGAAAATCGGATGCCATCTGGGGGCTCAGTCGAGAATGACGTTCACAATAATCGCAAGAACATACACACTAAACTGAGAAATGACTCCCAAGGCTGAGTCCGTTCCAATCGGCGAATCACCAGAGAGCAGGACGGGAGGTAAACTGGCGTTATGCGAAAGAACCTAATCGCTCCAATCCCACAAAGTGCTCCGGTTCCCGATGAGGGCTGGCTCGACCTCGAACCTGCAGCCGTGGTCGAGGTCACATCGGAAACGAAGGAATATCCGGTCGAGTTTGCGCTGGTCGCAGGAGAAACACGGGGCTGGCGTGCCGCCGATTCTGGCACTCAAGCCATCCGGCTAATCTTCGATCAGCCACAAAGACTCACACGCATCGCGCTCGTCTTCGAAGAAAATGAGGCTGAGCGCACTCAAGAGTTCGTCTTGCGATGGTCTCCAGATAGCGGGCGCTCATTTCGAGAAATTGTGCGCCAGCAGTGGAATTTCAGTCCCCCGAACGCAGTACGCGAAGTCGAGGAATTTCACGTTGAACTATCCAATGTCACCACGCTTGAATTGGTCATCGTGCCTGACATCAGTCGAGGTGCGGCTCAGGCTTCGCTCAAGAGTCTACGCCTGCGTTGAGTCTGGCGCGTGAAAGTGGCGGGAATGTGAATCCAAAGACGCAAGAATCGAACAATGCGCCAGATTGCTGAATTCGTAGCCGTGCTCGCATGCAGCTTGTTCACGGGGGCTGCTGTGTACTTGAGCTTGGTCGAACATCCCGCAAGAATGGAATGCGGAGTGGAGCTAGCCGCGACCGAGTTTCCGCCTAGTTATCACCGAGCCACAGTCATGCAGGCGGTCTTAGCTGCCATTGGACTGGTCTCTTCCATTGCAGCGTGGCTCGCAGACGCGAGCGTCCTGTGGGTCGTTGGCGGGGCGTTGCTGGGCTCGGTTATCCCGTTCACGCTGATTGTGATCTTGCCGACCAATAAGCAGTTGCTCAATCCTGCGCTGGACAAGCATTCAGCACAGACGGGTCAACTCCTTGCTCGCTGGGCTATGTTGCATGCCGTTAGAAGTGTCCTCAGCGGATTGGCTCTGCTGCTGTTTCTCTCCCTAGCAATTTTCATGAAATCCGCTTGACCCCGGCGAAGAGTTTATTCCCCGTGTTCCGAGGGCCAGTGGAGCACTTGTGCAGCGTGCAGTCAACTGAGTCATCACCGGCGTTGCCGACCCGCAGGGGATGAAACGGAGTTCGATTCTGTAGTCTGTAGCAGAGTTTCTTGGCGTCAGCCGGCACAGAGGTCGTTCCTCTCTTGGTGCGAGTGAGCCGTAACTGAGTCGGACCCGGAACCTTTGAGCACCCCGGATTATGCCACGGGCTGGCAACAGCCCCGGAGCACGCTTGTCAGATTTCCTTGGATAGAGGTTCCAAGCCTGCGGCGCGTGAGGAGGAGCGATGGAAATTTTGCACGCGCATTGTGCCGGTCTGGATATTCATAAGGACTCCGTGGTGGCTTGTGCCCGTCACATGGTGGAGGGCAAGGTGACGAGCCAAGTCAAGACCTTCAAGACAACGACCCAGGAACTGATGGCGCTGTCGGATTGGCTGTCGGCGGAAGGTGTGGCAGGCATAATTGCCAAAGAGTTTGGCCCCGGCATCGGTGGGCTGTTCTTAGCGTTTCCGGCAATCTTTCCAGCCAGTGCAACGTTGATTGAAAAACATGAGAAGCGAAAGAAAGAGAAAGATGGGCTGGACGGAACGCTGCGCGGGCGAGAGGCAGCGAGCATTGATGCCGCAGGTTCCGCGATGGGGGGCATCGGACTTTTGGTCTTTGCCCTATTGTTCTGGCAATTCGCGCCTCGCCATCACCCTTGTGCGGTGCTCACGTGTGCCGCTGTTGCATGGTTTACGGTCTCCGTTCTGATTTGGCAGGTCCGAAAAATGAATATAGAGGTGGCGTGCCCTAATCGGCCGCGAAGACAATGGCTGTCAGGCGGATTCCTGATTGGTCGCGATTGCGTCCGGAGCACAAACGGTGGGACGCCAGTTTCGTTCGCCCTGATCCAACGCCTCGATCAGTTCTTGAACTAGTGAACTCAGCCTCGAGGGGTCTCTCTCATTGGTTACAGCAACACAGAGTTCGCGCCAGTCCTTTTGCATGCTGTCAGCCATTTTCGACCTCCGATATTCGGGTGCGAATGTTTTGAGAACGCTGTGTTCGTTGTAAAGCACGTTAGGTGCCACGACGCTAAGTGGTTCTGTTGTCTCTAGTTCACAACGCGGACTGTGTAGTTTCAACATCTGGTTCGGCAATTCTGGGGTGCAGGATTCCACGTATTAGCCCAGCCGGGAAAACCGTCTCGTTTCGGCGACCAAAGCGCCCCTCCTTTCTTTCACCATATGCAGCTTCCACAGTCACGAGGCTTTCGTGAAGACGGCGAGGCAGGGACAGCAAGGTGCGACGCGACAGCTCTGACAAGAAACAATGCATTGGTTAAGCCGCCACGGGCGTGATCTGGACGGCGAAACCGAGGTGCTTTAAGCGGTTCACGAGTTGCAGGACGTGCTTGCCTTGGGCGCGTTTGTCGAAGTGGTTTGCGCCGAGGTCCTGGGAGAGGGTGCCATTTTTGAACATGTGCGCCAAGAAGGCCATCGGTGCCGTCGCCGCTTCCATCTCCTTATGGTGGGAATCGAAAGGTTTGAGACGGGTTGGGTCAGCAAGCCCGTTTTTCTTGCTTTCATTTGACCTCCATCCAACAACCACGAATTGATGCCCTAAATAGCGCGAAGGTTTGTTCCCGTCTCGTAAACATCTTCTCCGCAATATTTCTCATTCCCGCTAGGGATAAAAAAGACCAACTTGAGCAGCCACGAATCCGAACAAGTGCTTACTCTTTGAAAGAACTATCGCTCCTGAAGGAACTCGATAGTGGCTACGAGGCTGAACCCAAAACCGAATCTGAGCGAGACGGTCATCGACGCCGCCAACAAAGATACCTCGACATAACAATCGGAATTGGCTGGTTCTCTGATCGTGGTTCTCCCCAGGTCCTCTCGACCAGAAACTTAGCTGCAAATTTCAGTGGAGGAAGCGAAGAGGCGCTTGCCGACATTTCCGCAAGTATGCCGACACTTCGGCAGGCGAAGAAATGAGTACCACTGCGTCCCCGATCCCTTGACGGGTAGGAGGTACAGCGTTTCGTCTTCAAGCACGAACCAGACCGGAATCGAGATCGTCTTCCCGGATTTCCTGGCGATCACGCTGATCTTAATCTGGCGAAAGCGGGTGAGGCGGTCTCTGAGGGTACCCTGACGCGAACTCGTGAGTTCGTGTCAGGGTTTTATTGCAGCAAAGCGCAGGCGAGTGTAATCCGCTGTCCACTTCCCGTCCGCATCGCACAGAATGGGCTTGAGCAGCGCGGTAACTTCATCGAGGAAGCCGCCGCGCTCCTCACACGGCAACGCGGCCGAGAACGGATTGGCGAATGTGTCCAGCCACCCGCGCATTCCGGTTGGCAGCTGAGTGGGGCGCGGAATCAGTTGTACACTTTGCGGCACAAAACCAGCCCGCCGCAGCCGCAGTTCATAGTCTTCGACTGTCGGGAAATACCACGGAATCCACGAAGGCGCGTCTCGGATGCCCCGGCGCTCCAGCGTGGCCACTAACGCGACGGTAATAGCACCCACGCACGCATGCCCGCCCAACTCGCCCACGAACCTCCCTCCGATCCTCAAGGCGCGGAAGGCACCCGTAATCGGCGCGTCCGGATCATTCTTGATCCAGTGCAGCGCGGCATTGGAAAAGACAGCATCGAATTCGTTCTCAAAGACCAGCGTTCGGGCATCCATTACACTGGCATCAATGCCGCGCTGAAGAGCGGCTGCGATCATGTCCGGAGAATTGTCGATACCCACCACCTGCGCACCCAGCGCAACCAGCTTTTCAGTCAATGCTCCGTCGCCGCAACCCAAATCGAGGATGCGTTCGCCCGACCGGGGCTGAAGCAAATCCAGCACAGGTTGCCCGAGCGCGGGCACGAAATGAGCGTTTGCGGCATAGCTCGTCGCACTCCAAGGCTGGGAGGATGTTGATGGGGCGGAAAGAGCCACTAAGAAACTCCTTCTTTGATAGGATATCCGATTTTAGAGGTACGGAGGCGCAGCCATTGAATAGAAATAATCCACGTGTCGAATCTCGGGCGGAACTTGCACCTGCTGCGCTCCAGCATCGGTTGGAGTCAGACTTGGGGGGTCGTCGCTGCGGATTCTTGACGCAGATGAGGCCACTGCTTACGCGCAGTGCACCCCAGCGATTCAATGGGAACTTCTTCGGTTTACGGTGCCTAAGTTTCTTCCCGTTCAACATCGAGGGGGTGTTGCGCAAGAGGAACCCAAGCACTCGACGCGGTGTCTTACTCGTTTAGCTGTTTGCAGGAAATTCGCAAAAATGCCATATACAATCAATTGCCTTGAAAGAAAGAGTTTGTCTCTCGCGGTTCCCGATTTTGCCTCTCCGTAGATTCACTTTGCTAGTCGGGGAATCTCCGATGAATGTCGATTGAGTAGCGGCGAAACCAGCGAATCCGTTCCAGCTGTCGCGTCTGGACGGGCTTGGGGGTGGACAGTGCTCATCCTACCAACCCAACCGCTGCCCATTCGTTCAAGTGGAAAAGCCATAAGGATATCGTTCATCTGGCTCTGTGCCGCTTCGCCTTTTTGCGGGGCGAGGTATTTCTGAGTCATCTCAATGCTGGAGTGACCAAGCCAGTGCTGAACTGTGCGGATGTCCCGCCCCGCACGCAGATGCCAAGTGGCGAAACTGTCCCGCAGCCGATGCAGTTTGAACTTGCTCCGTTTCATTCCCGACCGCTCGGCGGCGTCCTTGCGAGAGCAGCCCTGAGCTTTGCAGCCAGTCCCCTTTCCAGCGGCAGGGTGCGGAACTTCCCGCTCTTCGCCCGAAAGCCCGTCTTCGTGAAAATACTTCACCGTCGCCTTCTGGAAAGATTCCTGCCACCCTCTCCTCGGCAGCCGAATGCTTGGCAGTCAAAGCTCAGGTCTCTGCGATTGTTAAGCCGAATGGACGAAATCGAACTCTTTGTCGTAAAGTGGTCACAACTTTTGGTCACAATTTCCGCCCCAGAGGGCGTATAAATAATGCCAATAATGAAGACAAATTCAGATGCCAACTTTTACTAAGTCCCGTAGAATCAGCGTAAACCCTTTTGTTATCAACCGCTGAACAGTATCGACAATACCCTGCATGATGCCGCAATCTTTGAGTTTGGGCGCTTTGCTGTCTGTGTGCCCGGTGACGACTCGTGGAAAAAGCCGATGACAACTTCGACCAACCCGCGTAGACGCGTCCTCAGCGGCATGCGTTCGACCGGAAAACTTCACCTGGGAAACTATGTGGGTGCACTCGACAATTGGGTGCGCATGCAGGATGAGTATCAGTGCTTCTTCATGGTCGCCGACTGGCACGCGCTCACTACGGACTACGCCGACACGTCGCGGGTGAAAGAGAATTCCCTGGAGGTGGCGCTGGACTGGCTGGCGGCGGGGCTCGATCCGGGAAAGTCCGTCATCTTTATACAGTCGCACGTGGCCGCGCACGCCGAGCTGCATTTGCTGCTTTCGATGATTACACCGCTAGGCTGGCTGGAGCGGGTTCCGACCTATAAGGAACAGCGCGAAAACATCAAGGACAAAGATTTGGGAACGTACGGATTTCTCGGTTATCCGGTGCTGCAGGCGGCGGACATTTTGATTTACAAGGCGGACGTGGTTCCGGTGGGCGAAGATCAAGTGGCGCACGTGGAACTGACGCGGGAGATAGCGCGGCGGTTCAATGGGTTTTACGGCGAAGTTTTTCCTGAGCCGAAATCCTTACTCACGCCCGCGCCCAAGCTGCCCGGGACCGATGGCCGCAAGATGTCGAAGTCGTATGGCAACACCATTCTGCTGACCGACCCGGAACCCGTGGTACGGCAGAAGTTGAAGACGATGGTGACCGATCCGGCACGAGTGCGGCGAGCTGATCCAGGCAATCCGGATGTGTGTCCGGTGGGCGATCTGCACAAAATTTTCAGCGATCGCGCTACGATGGACAAAGTGAATACTGGCTGCCGGTCGGCGGGAATTGGATGCATCGAATGCAAAAGCTGGGCGGCCGACGCTCTGGTGCGGCTGCTGAGTCCGATGCAGGAGAGGCGCAAGAAATTCGAGGAGAATCCGCGGCTGGCTTGGGATATTCTGGAGGCAGGCACGGAACGGGCGCGCAAGGCGGCGGCTGAGACTATGCGTGACACGCGCGAGGCGATGGGAATGTCGCTCGGGTATGAATCGCCGATGGGGGAAAATGGAAAGTAGGATGGAAGACAGACAAGTTTCCACGGACGGCGCGCCGAAGGCGGTTGCGCCGGCGCTGGTTGCGCATCCATCTGGGCACTCTAAGCCTGCGGGGAAATCGGATCAGCCATCGGAGAGGAAAGAGGAAAGCGATTCTCCGTTCGCGATTTCGGTGACCGACGTATACGAAGGGCCGCTCGACTTGCTGCTCGATCTGATCCGCAAGCAGGACATCGACATCTACGATATTCCAATCGCACGGATCACGGCGCAGTATCTGGCTTACGTGGAAAAGATTCGCGAGCTGGACGTAAATGTTGCGGCTGACTTCATTTATATGGCCGCGGTGTTGATTCACATCAAATCGAAGATGCTGTTGCCCCGCGATCCGTCGGCTAAGGCGGAGGAGTTGGAAGATCCGCGTACGGAGTTGGTGAACCGCCTCCTGGAGCACGAGAAATTCAAGTCAGCGGCGCAGATGCTTCTACAGAAGCAGCAAATCGAAGATGCCGTGTTGACCAACCCTGCGTTGAAGGAATTCAGGGACGCTGAAGGGACCGAGCCTGAGATGGCGGCGGACGTGATCGATCTGGTAAAGACCTTTCAGCAAGTTCTGGAACGCGCCCGCACGCGGCCGGTCATCAACGTGAACGAGGAAACGGTTACCGTGGCTCAGATGATTGATTATCTGCGGCGGCGGCTGGCGCTGGAATCGAGGCCTATCCGGTTGAAACAACTTCTGCTGCGGGTGCCGTCGCGGCAAGCGCTGGTGTGCATGTTTCTGGCGTTGCTGGAGATGGTGCGGCTGCAGGCGATCCAGGTGCGGCAGGATCAACTGTTCGGCGAGATTGCGGTGCGCAAGCATACCGGGTTTGACGCAGTGATGGCGGAGCAGGCGGCCGTTAGAGACGATTGGAGATAACGCAGTGCCTAGTACCCAGCAGTACCTAGTTGTTAGCAATGACTCGCGAGTTTCTGCCGCAACCCAGAAACCGGCGAGTTAGGACTTAGCTATGAGTTTAAAAGCTCAACTGGAAGCGGTTATTTATGCGGCGGAGATGCCGATCACCCCCGAGCAGATGATCCAGCTCGTGAAAGAGTCGGTAATGGCCGACGGCGCGGCGGATGATGTGGAAGTGAAATCGCGCGTGCGAGCGGCGCTGGAAGAACTGGTGGCGGATTACGGTGCGCCCGAACACGGAATCGAGGTGCGGCAAGTCGCCGGCGGATATCGCATGTCGACCAAGCCTGAGCAGCACGAAATGGTGCGGAGTTTTGCGAAGAGCCTGAAGCCGCCGATTCGGCTGTCGCTGCCGGCTTTGGAAACATTAGCGGTGATTGCCTATAAGCAGCCGGCCACGGTGCCGGAGATCAACGAGATTCGCGGGGTGGATTCTGGTGGAGTAATCGCTACATTGCTGGATCGCAAGCTGATCACTACGGCTGGACGCAAGCAGGTGATTGGGCGTCCGATTCTCTACAAGACCACAAAAGAATTCTTGATGCGCTTTGGCTTGAAGGACGTGAATGAACTGCCCAGCATGGAGGAGTTCGAGAAGCTGGTGGCAGCGTCTTTCCAGGGAGAATTGATTCCGGTGGAAGACGCGGCGCAAACGACCGAGTCTGCGGAGGTGGAAGAGATCGCGGAGTCCGCTGCACAGAAAGAGTAGCCCGCAGCGGCGGAATTAAGTGCGGCCCACAGGGGCTGAGGCCCCCAGTAATTGGGGGCCCTTTACACGGCGCTAAAGCGCCGCTCTTCCACCTTGCTGAACGCAGCCGTGAATGTTTTATTTGGAAGTTCTCACACATGCCTGCTGAACGCCTGCAAAAAATTATCGCCGCTGCGGGGATTGCTTCTCGCCGCAAAGCCGAGGAACTGATCAGCGCCGGGCACGTAAAGGTTAACGGGACCGTGGTGACCGAACTGGGAACCAAAGCTGACCCCGATGTCGATCACATTCGCGTGGATGGAAAGCTGCTGCAGGGTGCACAGATGCATATCTACCTGCTGCTCAACAAACCCAAAGGCTACGTCACGACGGTGAGCGATCCGGAAAACCGGCCGACGGTGATGCAGCTGATTCGCGGCGTGAAGAAGCGGGTGTATCCCGTGGGGAGACTGGACTATGCCAGCGAGGGACTGTTGCTTTTGACCAATGACGGAGCGCTGGCGAACAAGTTGATGAAAGCGGCATCACAGGTTCCGAAAACCTACGTGGTGAAAGTTGCGGGCGTGCCGAGCGCCGAATCGCTGGAGAAGTTGCGCGGCGGAGTTTCGATTGCGACCGAAGATGGGCGCCGGGTTCGGACTGCGCCGGCGGGGATTCGCCTGATTAAGGAAGCAAACAATCCCTGGTATGAAGTCACGTTAATTGAAGGACGCAATCGCGAGATTCGGCGCATGTTTGAAAAGGTTGGGCATCACGTGGAGAAGATCAAGCGGGTTCGCTACGGGCCGCTAACTCTAGATGTACCACCGGGCCAGTTCCGCTCGTTGACCACGCAGGAAGTGGATCGCTTGCGCACCGTCTGCGGAAAACCGATGGCGCGGACGAAGACCTCCGTGGCATGATGAGCTGCGGATATGGGCCGCTTTCTTGATCTGGTCTCCAAGCCGGCACGTGAGATGGGCACCTCGAATGCCGCTCCGGCGCCAGCGGTGATGGAGCGGCGGGCGCGGGTCATCAGACTTGATTCCAACGAGAATCCTTTTGGGCCTTCGCCGCGTGCCGTCGATGCAATGCGGAAGGCGATCGCTACAGCGAACTTTTATCCTGACGATGATTGCAGCCAGTTGCGCTGGAAGTTGGCCGCGCGTCACGAATTACCTCCCGAGCAGGTGCTCGTGGGCGCAGGCTCGACCGAATTGATCAGCCTGCTTTGCCAGACGCTGCTCGCGCCGGGACTAAATGCCGTGACCAGCGAGCGTTCCTTCATTGTCTACTCGATGGCAGTGAAGGCAGCGGGCGGGCAGTTGATGGAAGCCGCAATGCGCGACGACAGCTTCGACCTGGAAGCAATTCTCGCCGCAATCAACGCGAATACACGTATCGTTTTTCTGGCAAACCCCAACAATCCCACGGGGACGGTGCTGGAGGCGGCTGCGGTGGAACGATTTCTGGCGCGCATTCCTGACCATGTAGTCGTGGTAATCGATGAGGCTTATTACGAGTTCGCGATGCATTTCGCGGCATTGCGGAAAATTACGCATTCGAACTCACTCGAGTATGTTCGAGAAGGTGGCAGCGTGGTGGTGCTGCGAACATTTTCTAAGGCGCATGGACTCGCCGGCTTGCGCGTGGGATATGTATTGGGCCAGACGGAATTGCTGGGTTATTGCGCCCGCATGCGCAATACATTTTCTGTGTCGTCGGTGGGACAAGCGGCGGCGATGGCTGCGCTGGATGACGACAGTCACATTCAAAGAGCGATCGAGAACAACGCCGCGCAGTCGCGAATTCTCGCCGATGGATTGTCGGCGCTCGGATATCGCGTGGTTCCGACTTCGGCGAATTTTCTGTTTTGCGATCTGGGAGAAGAGGCTGCGGCCTTCGCTGGTCGCTTGCTGGAGGAAGGTGTGGCCGTACGGCCAATGGGGCCTTGGGGAGCGCCGCATTGCATTCGCGTGACGATTGGGACGGGAGAGCAGAATCAGGCGTTTTTAAAGGCGGCGAGAACATCGGGTGGAAGAAGACGAGGTCCGATGGAAGGCAAGCAGGTTAAAGCTTAGAAAAAACCAG
The DNA here is from genome assembly GCA_049519055.1 of Candidatus Sulfotelmatobacter sp. Taxonomy (GTDB): domain Bacteria; phylum Acidobacteriota; class Terriglobia; order Terriglobales; family Acidobacteriaceae; genus Sulfotelmatobacter. Next base: position 124,623 of record JBEKRE010000008.1, read on the forward strand.
TTACCACAAGGGGCTTTATGTGCTGACGGATCCAGTCGAGGATTTGGGCGAACCGGAATTCTCGCCCGTCCATCGAGCCGGCAATGAACTCGTAACCCTGAAGGGCTTCGACCTCGATGTAAAAGCCATTGCGCCGGAGGAAGGACGTCGGCAGCAGTGAAGGCGATCCGCTCGTTGCCGTCGAGGAAGCCGTGGTTATTTCCAGACGATTCCATCAGCGCGGCCGCTTCTTCTTCGAAGGAACTGTAGTATCCGGTCTGCGGACGAAAAACGGCGGCCTCGACAGCGCCCTGATCGCGGACACCCAGGAAGCCCCCGAAGATTTCGATTAATCGATACTGCATGCGCTAGACTTCCGCTACCGTAAGGTAGTCCGCCATTTACTTCGCGAGACGCTGCAACCGGTCACGGTTACGAGCGACCGACTGCTCGAAGGGGTCCATCACTTCGGGGCGGACGAGGTGCTGGGAGGGAACCACGTTGTGCAGGTAGAACTTCAGCGCTTGTTCAAGAACATGTCGTTTGGTTTGCCCATTCTTCTCGGCAACCGCAACGAATTCGTCAAAGAGTTGAGCGTCAATCTCGGGGGTGAATTTTTTCGTGGTCGGGGCTGGCAAGTCTCCACCTGCCTGTTGCCTTATCTCATCATACTGATAGATCAAGTAAAATCTTGATCTATCCATCCTACTGTTAAAACAGGTTTTATGGACCTAGCGGGGTCGGCTTAACTTGCCCCCGGAAGGAAGCTCTACCCCTCCAGCACGGTCGCTCTCGCGGCTCCGTATAGTCCCGCATCGCTTCCTAACAAGGCGAGAGTGATGACGGTTCTTCGTTCACCGTGACTTCGGGTTTGCGGCAGGGCCGCGGCATCTTTTCCTGGAGAGAATCCGGAGTTGCCGGGACTGTCGAAGCCTGCCGAACTGCGCCCGGCCTGGACAGCCCCTTCGACTTTGCTCAGGGCAGGCGAGGGCGGCTGTCCCCACATGTTGCCTAGTGGATCATCCGGAGCGGTGGCGGCGTAGACCAGCGAGCGAGCGCGCAGCTCTTCGAACATGGCGGGGGCATAAGCGTCCCAGGCGCTCGCAACGCCGCCTCCGAGGACGTACATTTCGAGATTCAAGGTGTTGACTAGGTCGCCGAGCAGGATGCCGAGGTACCTCCCGAAAGTACGGAAGATGCGGCGCGCGGGCTCGTCGCCCTGGATCGCGAGGTTGTAAATCGACTTGGCGCCGAGTTCGGCGTCGGAGGATGCGGCCTGGGCTAGGGATGGCGCTTCTCCGGTGGCGATTTCCTCGCGCACCATGCGGGCGATCGCGCTGGCGGAAGCGTAGCGCTCGGCGCATCCGCGATTGCCGCAACCGCAGGGAGGGCCTTCGGGTTCGACGGTGACGTGGCCATACTCGCCCGCCATGCCATTCATGCCGTGCCAGATCTTTCCTTCGAGGATGAGTCCGCCGCCGATGCCGGTTCCCAGGGTTACGACCGCAACGTTGGCGATGCCGCGGGCGGCGCCGAGCCACTGCTCGCCGAGGGCGGCAACATTGGCGTCATTTTCGAGGACAACGCGAGTGCCCAGGCGACGCTCAATTTCCGCGCGCACTGGGTACTCTTCAAATCCGGGAAGGTTGGCCGACTTCCGTAGCATTCCAGTTCTCAGATCGACGATGCCCGGAATGCCGACGCCGGCTCCGAGAAGCTTTCCTGTTGGCTTGTACTTTTCGGAGAGATGTTGAATGGCATCGCACATGCGGTCGATAACCTGGTGAGGACCGAGAGCGACTTTGGTTCCGAGCGTAACTTTCTCGAGGAGCTGGCCATCGCTGCTAACGGCAGCGATGCGAAGATTGGTGCCACCGAGATCTACGCCGATGGAAAAATCAGGCATGCGGGGAAGGTTATCAGAATTGCGGCGGAGTGGTCTTGAAGGGAAGCGAGCCAGACGCGCGATTAGTGAGTCGCGAAGAACGAGATCCTTCGGCGCGCCTGGCTTGCTCAGGGCAGGATCCTTCGCGAGGCTCGCCCAGATCCTTCACTGCGCAAGGAATGCTTGTTCAGGATGACAAGGCTCACTTCTGGCACGTCGGGCAGTAATGGCTGCTGCGGCCGGCGATCACGACGCGCTTGATGGGCCTCTTGCAGACGAGGCAAGGCTCGCCTTCGCGGCCATAGACGCGGTGCTGCAGCTGGAAGAAGCCTTCTTCACCCTCAGCATCAACGTAGTCGGAGATGGAGGAGCCACCCAAGGCAATCGCCTCGTGAAGAACTTCTTTTACGGAAGTGAGCAGCTTGGCGAGCTGGTCGCGAGTAATGGTGGAGGCGCGGCGGCGAGGGCGAATTCCGGCACGGGACAACGATTCATCGGCGTAAATGTTACCCACCCCGCGCAAGAGTTTCTGATTCAGCAGAGCACTTTTAATGGGAGTCTTTCGGCCGCGAAATAACGTGAGGAAGCGTTCGAGATCGGCTTCCAGCGGCTCAATGCCGCCTGCGTCAAAGTCACCGTCCGCGACGACGCTCAAGCGGCCGAAGCGGCGGGGATCGACGAAGCGCAATTCCCTGCCCGAGGCCAGCTTCAGAATGGCGTGAGTATGTTTGAGAATTTCTGATTGTGGATCGCAGACCTGCATGCGGCCGGTCATGCCGAGATGGACGATGAATTGCCCGGCGATTTTCGCGCAGGCGTCTGGAGCCGGTCGCCCCGATTTAGGGCTACGGCTTTTCTTGGAGAAGGCTTGCCTTGAGTCTGCCGAAGGGAGCGCCCGCGCCACACGGGCCAGATCGAAGACAATGTGTTTGCCGACGCGGCGGACGGTCGGGATACGGCTACCCTCCAGAGCTGCGGCGATTTCCTGCGCGGGAGATTTGAGTACCTCGGGCTTTTGACCCAGCCAGACAGATTCGATGACATCGCCGGAAACGCGCTTCGCAAGGCCGCGGACGATGGTTTCCACTTCAGGGAGTTCGGGCATGTGTCTGCCGTTTGATGAGGCAAGCGGTTCGCAGGATTCCTGGTGGAATGCACTGCGGGAGTGGATCGTGGGCGGACGAGAAACTTCCGTTAGTCCTTGAGCGGCACGACGGCCCTGCCGTCGCGGCAAAATGTGGCTACCTTCTGGATATCACCATTGGCTTGAGGCAGGGTCATTACGGGTCCATAGCAGTAAACGGCGTGGCCGCTGGCGGCAAAGTACCAGCGTCCACTTTTGGAGTGTTGCTCCACTTGGCCGGACGGACGCCGGTCTGGCTGCGCTGGTTTCGCAACCGTCATGCTGAACAACAAGGCTAGGGTCAGGGCCTTCACTGCTTTCAAACTTTCTACAACTCTGCTGCAACATCCTACCGACGGATCCGCGTGGTGCTAAAGCGTAATCACGACTCGACGTTGATCTCCCAAATCCGAAGCAGGCACAGGTGGAACCTGGATGTCGGGTTTTGCACTCTTGCCTGCACGGCTCTGGGAACGGTGCGGTGGTACCTGGGTTGACGGGGCCTGGGTTAACGGGGTCTGGGTTAACGGGGTCTGGGTTAACGGGGTCCGAACCGATGGAGCTTGCCCGTGGGTCGACGGGCTTGGTGCTGAAGGCTTCTGGGCCTGGGGTTGGGCCTGGGCTAATTTGTCCGCCAGGGCATGGCCCTTCATGGTCCAAAGTTGCTTGCTGTCAACGAGCAAAATCTTAATCAGGTTGCGCTGCGCTTGAATGGTTTCGCCTTGTTCGACGATGAGCAGGGTCATAAGACCATAGGAAGCCACGAAGACTACGGTGAGTAACGGCAGCAGGCTCCACTTCTTCATCTTTTTCGGAGCCGCAACTGGCGCCACGGGTGTGTTAGCGAACAAAGTCGTCAAGTGCCACTCCGGTCTGGCCTGCCAGGGCAGGCACAGAGGAGGTTGCAGCTTGTACTCCAATAGCAGGAGCGGCTGGAAGCCATTGAGTCGATGCAAGTTAGCGAATTTCGCACGGCTCGGCTTTGGGGCCTCAAGTGCAAGGGAATGCACATAATGAGCAACAGGATTTGTTGAAAGGAAGAGCGCCGACGCGCCGGAACAGGCTCGCGACGCGGGTTTCCGCGGATCGGAGACCACGCGAGACCATGGATGCATCTTGCTGGAAATCTATTTGAAAGGAATGGCGGTCTGCTGTGAGGTCCATCCGACGCTCGGCACGGAGCCCCAAAACATTCTTACCGAAGGGATGTATTTGGTCATGTTGCTAGTCGGCGCCGTGCGGGCGAATACATCGAATCGCCAATTCAACACATCGGCGACGTAGATCGTTTGATCTGGTCCGATGGCCATGAAGTGAGCCCACGCCATCTGGCCACGCTTATGGCCAGGCTCACCGAAGGCGCCGACGATCTTGCCGTTCTGATCCAGCTCGACAATACGGTCATATCCGCCGTCCACCATCCAAATCTGCTGGTCTGGTGTAATCAGCAGACCGTAGGGGTAGCCGATGCCCGTCCATTCCTGGATGAATTTGCCGTCCGAATCAAAGATCTGTATGCGCTGATTCTCGCGATCGCCAACATATACGCGGTCCTGGTGGTCTACCGCAACAGTATGAGGCAAGTTGAATTCGCCGACGCCGGTTCCATATTTCCCCCAAGCCTTAATGTAATTACCGTCATGATCGAACTTCACGACACGGGAATTGCCATAGCCATCGGCGACGTAAATGTCGCCGTTCTTGGCAAAAGCTACGTCGGCCGGCTTGTTGAACAACCAATTTGCTTCTGCACCGGTGTTGATTCTTCCCAGGACCAGCAGGACATTGCCGGAGGGATCCAGTTTGAGCACAAGATGGCTGCCGTCATCGGTCGTCCAAAGGTTGTCGTCGGCGTCGATGCGCAAGCCGTGTGGATGCGAGAAGAGACCGTCGCCGAGAGTCTGAACGAAGTTGCCCTTCGCGTCATACTCGGCGAGCATGGGCTTCGTTCGTTGGAATAGAAATATGTGGCCTTTCGAATTCACCGCGACCGCAGAGGCTTCCCCGGGAATCAATCCCTTTGGTAATTTGAAGAAGTTCGGCACGGCCCGGTAGGGCAGTTCGGGAACAGCCTGAAATGCGGCGGGCTTGGCCGCTGTTTCCTGCGCGCCGGTATGAAAGGGCAAGAGTACTGCGCACGCAAGCACGACTTCCACCAATTTCTTCATTTTCATCCACCTGGTGCGAAGTTCACTTCCCGCCGAGCACGAGTTTGGCGATGGTGGCCAACTGCATGTTGGACGTGCCTTCGTAGATTTTGCCGATCTTGGCGTCGCGCCAGTATTTCTCCACGGGATAATCTTTGGTGAAGCCGTAACCCCCATAGATTTCGATCGCCAGGGAGGTGACACGCTCGGCGACCTGCGAAGCGAAGAGCTTGGTCATGGCAGCTTCTTTGACGAAGTTCACGCCGGCATCTTTCATGCGGGCGGCATTGTAGACCATGAGGCGGGCGGCTTCGATCTCAGTGGCCATCTGGGCAATCTGGAACTGGATGCCTTGAAAGTCCGAGAGGGACTTGCCGAACTGCTTGCGCTCCTGTGTGTACTTAGCGGCGAACTCCCAGGCTCCGCGGGCGACGCCAATCATCTGCGCGCCAATGCCAATGCGGCCTTCGTTCAGGGTTTCGATCGCGATCTTGTAGCCCTTGCCAGGTTCGCCCAGCACGTTTTCTTGGGGGACGCGGCAGTCTTCGAGAATGAGTTCGCAGGTGGAAGAAGCGCGGATGCCGAGCTTATCTTCTTTCTTGCCGACGCCGAAGCCGGGGAAGTCTTTTTCTATCAGGAATGCTGTGATGCCCTTGTATCCGGCGGTGGGATCGAGCGTGGCAAAGAGTATGAATAACCCAGCCTCTTTGCCGTTGGTGATCCAGAGTTTGCGGCCGTTGATGACGTAGTCGCTGCCTTTGAGCACAGCACGAGTTTGCAGGGCGAAGGCATCGGAGCCCGAGCCAGCCTCGCTGAGGGCATAGGCGCCGACGGTGTCGGCGGCCATTTTGGGTAGATAGCGCTTCTGTTGTTCGGCGTTGCCATAGCGCAAGAGAGCGTTGTTTACCAGCGTATTCTGGACATCTACGACGACACCAGCCGACGCATCCACGCGCGATAATTCCTCCACCGCGAGGATTGCTTCGAAGAACTTGGCTCCGCCGCCGCCGTATTGTTCGGGGATTTCGATTCCCATCAGGCCGAGCTGGAAGAATTCGTGGATGAGACTCTTCTCGAAGACTCCCTTTTCATCCATCTCTTTGACCAGGGGACGAATTTTGTCGTCGGCAAACTGGCGGATGTTGTCACGGAAAAGGATCTCATCTTCCGTGAGGGTGGTCAGGGGCGTTGGGACGGTGGATTGGAGTGTCTCGGGCATGAAGGTACCTTCGTCGGGAGGTAACGGAGTAAGAATTTTAGCACCTGGAGAGCGCTTGCACACGATTCACGGCCACCGTCGACCCTTGCCCTAGCCCTTTATCCAGGTTGGATGCCCTACGCAAGACCACACACAACTAAACATGGTAGACATGAACGCCGGCGTCCATAAGAGCCGAATCACCCTTTTCCAACTTCGCAGAAAGATTGATTCTCTCGCACCGCTGAATCCAATCAGCGCCGCCGCGGTTCACAGCAACAGCGAAATTGCGGCGACCGTCGCTGTCCCATAACGATTGCATTCCGAAGCCGGCCGGTGCGCAACGGCGTTTCGGAGTACGGCGGCCCCTATGCCCTCGACGACCAAGGCCAACCAAATCGGGAGAGTAAGCAAGCAGGCGGCCGTTAGTTTCCAGCGGGAGGGATTGCGCGGTCCTGGTTCGGTGCCTATCGCCGACTCCCGTTGTGCACCAGCTTCAGCGAGTCGGCTTGCAGGATACGCTGGATTTGATTGCGGGCATGCACCGACCATGGGCCTGCGGTATCGAGCTTGACATAGGCTTGCCAATGCTTCAGGGCCTTGCGGGGCTCGCGAATTTTTTCGTAGGCGAGCGCGAGGTTGTAGTGCGCGTCGGCGTAGGTGGGGGCGAGTTGAACCGCCATTTTGTAGGTCCGAATGCCTTCTTGCACGCGACCAGTTTCGTCGAGAACGTTGCCCAAGTCGAAATACGCCAGTGCGTAACGAGGGTCAGCTTCCAACGCCGCGCGGTAGTGCTTTTCCGCCAATGTGAAATCCTGGCGGTTGTAGTAAAGCGTTCCCAGGTTGATGTGCGCGGCCGCATGGTCGGGCTGAAACTCGAGCACTTTCTGGTAGGCAGCGAGCGCTTCGGTCTGCGTGGCGGGATCTTCTTCCAGTGCGATACCCCGCGCGAACCAGGCCGCGGCTTCATCTTCACGTGGAGTCGGCTCGGAATCAGGAATCGTGGTGGTGGTAACAATCTTTTCTTGGGTGGCGAAATCCATCAAAAACTGTCCCGCGATGGGCTCGAGCAATTTGCCTTGGTGACGAAAGACAACGCGATGTCTTCTGGTGGACGAAGCACCTGCTTCGACGAGCGGATTTCCCATGCCCGCTGCTTGCTGCATCGCCTCGAGCGATTCGCGGATCACCGCTGGCCGCACTTTCATGGCGCACAAGTCGCGGACTTTCTTGATCTTGAGCAGGTCGGCGAAAGAATATGAGGGGGAGGCGGCGATCAGCCCCGCCCGCTCCCAGTTCGCCAACTGGCGCGGAGTCAGGTGAAGAATTCTGAGTAAATCAGCTCGACTGTACACGACTCTCACAACCTCTCGCGCTGAAATTTAGCGCAAGCATACACCGTCGCCATTATCCGCAACCAGCGGCCATAAACGCAACAGTAAACCCTTGTGGAAATCTGTGGAGAACCTGGATGATTTACATGCCGCGAAAACGGTGCAAACATAGATTCCTCGCTGCGCTTGGAATGACAAGAGTTTCTAGTTCCTCGCGGCGGGGCTGGAAGCACAGAGCTTTTTCGGCCGCCCCTAGACGGCGACGGCGGCTTGGTATTCCTCGTAGGTGCCCTTGAAGTCGGTGATCTTATGGTCGCTTTCGAAGTGCCAGATACGGGTCGCGGACTCGTCGATCAAGTCGTGATCGTGAGTTACGAGAAACACCGTTCCCTGATATCGCTGCAGAGAGATATTCAGCGCGTTGATGGCCTCGAGATCGAGATGGTTGGTGGGCTCGTCGAGCACGAGTACGTTCGGCTTCTGCAGCATGAGTTTGCAGAAGAGCAGCCGCGCGGCTTCGCCGCCAGAAAGCACGCTGGTGGACTTTGTCGCCTCTTCGCGCTGGAAAAGCATCTGCCCTAGAAGGCCGCGAATTTCTTCACCCACCGCTGCCGGATTCCATTGATGCAACCACTCCAGAACGGTTGTGCCGCCTTCGATTAGGCTACGATGGTCCTGGGCGAAGTATCCGATCGACGCTTCGTGCCCCCAGATCACTTTGCCAGAATCGACGAACGGGCCGTCGTAGCCGCTGGTTTTGCGCAACTCGGCTTCCGGCGTGGTCGGCGAGTTCGCCAGCAGCGCATTCACCAGCGTGGTTTTCCCTACTCCGTTGCGGCCCATGAGCGCGATTCTTTCTCCGCGCGTGATGCTGGCCGTGAAGTCGCGAATGACCGGAGTGTCGCCATAAGCCTTGCTGAGGTGCTCAACTTCCAGGATGTGCTTGCCGGAGGGCCGCTTCTGCTCGAACTTAATGTACGGGCGTTGGATGTTCGATTTGGCAAGCTCCGTGACCTGCAGGCGCTCGACTTCCTTGCGCCGCGACTGTACCTGGCTTGACCGCGTACCGGCGGCGAAGCGCGCGATGAATTCGTTCAACTGCGAAATCTTCTTTTCGCGCTGGGCGTTTTGCGATTCGATCTGCGAACGGACTTGCGTCTTGGCGAGCACCATTTCGTCATAGGATCCGGTGTAGGTGATGATGGTCTCGTAATCGATGTCGGCGATGTGGGTGCAAATGCTGTTGAGGAAATGCCGGTCGTGCGAGATGGCGATGACTACGCCATCGTAGGAATTCAGAAATCCTTGCAGCCAGTGGATCGAATCCAAGTCGAGATTGTTGGTAGGCTCGTCCAGCAGCAGGGCTTGCGGATGGCCGAATAGCGCCTGCGCCAGCAGCACGCGGACTTTCTGTCCACCCTGCAGTTCGCTCATCTTGCGGGCATGCGCTTGGTCGGGGATATCTAGGCCTTGCAGTAAGATCGCGGCGTCGCTCTCGGCGCTGTATCCATCTTCCTCGCCGACGATGCCTTCGAGTTCGCCCAGCTTCATACCATCTTCGTCGGTCATGTCGTGCTTTTCGTAAATCGCGTCGCGCTCCTGCATGGCGGCCCAGAGGCGCTTGTTGCCCATGATCACCGTATCGATTGCAGTGAAGGCGTCGAAGGCAAACTGATCCTGGCTCAACACCCCCAGCTTTCGCGGACGGACGACGGTGCCTTTTTGCGGCTCCAGTTCTCCGCTGAGCAGCTTCATGAACGTGGATTTGCCCGCGCCGTTGGGACCGGTCAGGCCATAGCGTTTGCCCGGCGTGAACGCCACCGAGACTTCATCGAACAAAATTTTGGCGCCGTAGCGCATCGAAACATTACTGACTGAAAGCATGATTTCTAAGTTCTCTTCTGGGCTTCGTTTTCTGGGCGTCTACAGGGAAGCTTCTTCAGGAAGCTGCTTCTGAAACTGCGAGGAATTTCCGCCAAAACGGTACGCAGCTGGTAGTTAATAGAATATCACGCTTAATAAGACTCAGGAATCGCTAAGCTGCGAGGGTCCTTCAACTGCGCTCAGAATGAGAAGGGATGCGCGAAGGCCGGCTCTAGTGTCCGCCTAGCTCGCGTACGATTGCTCCGACGAATTGTTTGGCATCGCCGAAGAGCATCAGGGTGTTAGGAAGGTAGTAAAGCGGGTTATCGATACCGGCGAAGCCAGGGCTCATGCTGCGTTTGATCACCATGACGGTGTGGGCTTTGTCGACGTCGAGGATGGGCATGCCGTAAATGGGGCTGGTCGCATCGGTGCGGGCGGCGGGATTGGTGACGTCGTTGGCGCCGATGACAAGGGCGACATCGGTTTGCGGGAAGTCGCCGTTGATCTCGTCCATTTCGATGAGGCGGTCGTAGGGGATGTCGGCTTCGGCAAGCAGGACATTCATGTGGCCGGGCATGCGTCCGGCGACGGGATGGATGGCGAAGCGAACCTCGACTCCCTTCTTGGTGAGAATGTCATAGAGTTCGCGAACTTTGTGCTGCGCCTGCGCCACGGCCATTCCGTAACCGGGGACGATGACCACTTTGTTGGCGGCAGCAAGGATGGCAGCGGCTTCCTCGGCGGTGGCGCTGTGCACCGGCCGGGCTTCCGCGCCACCGGCGGCTGCGGCTTGCACCTGGCCGAAGGCACCGAACAACACGTTCGTGAACGAACGGTTCATCGCCTTCGACATGATGACGGAAAGGATGAGTCCGGAAGAACCGTCGAGGGCGCCGGCGATGATCAGGAGCTTGGAATCGAGGACGAATCCCATGGCTGCGGCCGATAGGCCGGCATAACCGTTGAGCAGCGAGATCACCGTGGGCATGTCCGCGCCGCCGATCGGGATGATCAGGAAGATGCCTAAAATCAGCGAGATGCCCACGATGAGCGGGAAGAATTGTTTGGCTTCCGGATGCAGGACGAGATAAACGGCGCTGCCGATAGCGACGGCGAGCAGCAGGAAGTTGACGAAGTTCTGTCCTTTATATGTGATGGGCCTTTGAGGCAGGATCTCCTGGAGTTTGCCGGCCGCCATGAGGCTGCCGGTGACGGTGAGGCCTCCGAGGATCACTTCCATGGAGAGCACCGACATCATGAACTTGGGAACGTTCGGGGTGCGGAGATAAAACTCTGCCGTTCCGACCAGGGTAACGCAGAGTGCGCCGAAGGCGTGGCTGAGCGCGGTTCGCTGAGGGACGGCGGTCATCTGCACCATGCCGAGCGGGATGCCGATGCCGCTGCCGAGCACGAGCGCAATGATGATCCACTTCCAGTCAACGATGCCGTGGCGGAGCAGAGTGCCGGCGATGGCAAGCACCATGCCGACTTCGCCGGCCCAAATGCCGTGGCGGGCAGTGGAGGGCGAACTCATCCATTTCAGCGAAAAGATAAATAGGGCGCTGGCGATGAGGTAGGTGACTTCGATGATGTATTGGCTTCCGGCGAAATCGGGGTTCATTTATTTTTTCACTGGGCGACTGGACTTGAACATCTTGAGCATGCGGTCGGTGATGAGGAATCCGCCGACGACATTGCTGGTGGCAGCAACGATAGCGATCACACCCAGCACGGTGGCGAATCCGCTCTTGCGCTCGCCTACCAACACGATTGCGCCGACGACGGCAATGGCATCGAGGGCATTGGTCAACGACATCAGAGGCGTGTGGAGTAAAGGCGAAACGTGGCGGATGACTTCGAAGCCGATGAAGCAGGCCAGCATGAAGATGAAAAGCGCGTCGATCAGGTTAGAACCCATGTACTCCCCCGGTGCTAAAGCCCTCTGCTTCTGGACACGGTACACGGCGCTGAAGCGCCGCTCTTCCGCAGTACCAGTCGCGTATCCAATACCATTCCGATAGCAATCTTTTATTTCACTGCTAACGCCGGCAGTTTGAAAAAATCACACATTCTAGAGTTTACGATCTCGCCGCCGCGGGTAACCATGGTTTCGCGGATGATCTCGTCCTGCAGGTTGAGTTGCAGCTTGCCGTCTTTCACCATGTACACCAGGAACGTGGCGACATTGCGCGCGTACATTTGGCTGGCATGGTAGGGGACGCTGCTGGCCAGATTGATGGCGCCGATAATCGTCACGTCATGTGCTTTCACGGTTTCTCCGGTGCGAGTGAGTTCGCAGTTGCCGCCGCGCTCGGATGCGAGATCGACGATTACCGAGCCCGGGGCCATGCCTTTGACCATGTCGGCGGTGATCAACACCGGCGATTTCTTGCCCGGAATCACGGCTGCGGTGATGACGACATCGCTTTCCGCTACCACTCGAGTGAGGAGCTCGCGCTGACGGGCGTAAAAAGTTTCATCCTGAGCCGTGCCGTAGCCGCGGGCGTCTTGCGCATCTTTCGCTTCAATTGGTAATTCAACGAAGCGGCCACCGAGGCTCTGCACTTGTTCTTTGGAAGCGGCGCGCATATCGTATGCAGATGCTACTGCGCCTAACCTACGCGCCGTCGAAATGGCTTGCAGGCCTGCCACTCCGGCGCCGATGACGAAGACGCGTGCCGGTGTAATGGTGCCGGCGGCCGTTGTCATCATGGGAAAGATTCTGATGGAGGTTTCAGCAGCCAGCAGCACTGCCTTGTATCCGCAGATGGTTCCCATGGAGGAAAGCGCATCCATGCTTTGTGCGCGTGTGGTGCGGGGAACCAGTTCGACGGAGAATGAGGTGACGCCGGCGGCGGCAATCTGCTGCATCACTTGGGCAGAGCCAAAAGGACGCAGAAAACCGATGAGCAACTGGTCGCGACGCAGCAAGGGAAGATCGGCTTTGCCGGTGACATCATTCGAACCGTAGCAAAGCACTTGCACGATAATGTCAGCGTCGGCGAATACAGCAGCGCGCTCGGGGAGAATTCTTGCGCCCTTCTCGACGTAGGTGGAATCGGGATAGCCAGCTTGGGTGCCTGCGCCGGATTCGACCACAACTTCGAGTCCGGCCTTGGAGAGAGTGGGGATCACGGCGGGAACCAGCGCGACTCGGCGCTCTCCGGGATAGCTTTCCTTAGGAACTCCAACGATCACGTGGTCGTCCTTTCCCGTAAAAAATCATCATCCAGCGAACGCAACAGCACATCCTACCGGTGAGCGATACTGATAGCTCGTGACAAGTATCACACCTGATCTTGATGTCTCGGACTTCAAAACAGTACCAGAAAGACATTGGAGGTGGAAGGCAGGCCGCTCCGAGAAGACGGAATATGCGGTGTTCCTGCGATCTATAGAGGAAAGACAGTATTGATGCTACACGGGACACCCGAGCCTAATAGATTGGAATGCAAGAATCTTCCACACCACCGTCCAGGAATTCTCGCCGATGGAAGTTGCTCGGAGTAATCGTCTGTATTGCTCTGGCTGGCGCGGCGGTCATCGCTCGGGTGGTCATTGATCGAGCGCAACCGATTTTGCGGACCAGAGTTATCGAAACTCTATCGAATCGTTTCAGGGGCAAGGTGGAGTTGGCGACGCTAAATGTTTCCGTGATCAAAGGGCTTGAGGTCTCCGGTAGCGGGTTGAAGATTTATGGGCCGACCGATCCCAATCCTTACGCCCAGGGAGTGCAGCCGCTCATCAGCTTGCGAGAATTCCACTTTCACACGGGAGTCCGAAACCTGTTTCGTTCCAACGTACACGTAGACACTGTTTACGTGAAAGGCATGGAGCTGAACATTCCTCCGAAGGAAAATCGCCAGGAATTTACGAACATCAGTTCGCGGACAGGGAAGATGTCGATTTTCGTCGACACGTTCGTTGGCGAGGACACGAAGCTGTTGATCAACACTTCGAAGCCGGGGAAGCCGCCACTGGAATTTGCGATCGGTGACTTGAGGATGAAAGACGTTGGTCCCGGCCAGCCGATGCGATTTGAAGCCACACTGGTCAACCCGAAACCGGTGGGAGACATTCATTCCACCGGATTATTCGGACCGTGGGATGAAAACCGCCCACGGGACACGCCGGTGCAGGGGGACTATTCCTTCAGCAATGCCGATCTGAGCACCATCAAGGGCATCGGAGGAATACTCTCGTCCACCGGTCAATATTCCGGGACTCTCGACGATATCGTGGTGGATGGAAAAACCGATACTCCCGATTTCCGGATCGCGACAAGCGGTCACCCGGTGCAGCTACATACGGAGTTTCATGCCATTGTCGACGGCACCAATGGGGACACTTACCTCAAACCGGTGAACGCCACTCTGCTTCATTCGTCATTTACCGCAAACGGATCGGCAACCCGCGTCAGCCATCCGCACGGGCACGATGTAGAACCGGATATAGTCATGGATCATGCACAGATCGAGGACCTGCTTGAACTCGGCGTGCGGACGAATCCGCCGGTGATGACCGGCCCGGTAGCAATGAAGACCAAGCTCAGCTTGCACCCTGGCGAGGCGGATGTTGCGAATCGACTGAAGTTAGCCGGTAATTTTCAGGTGTTCGGCGCGCACTTCACGAATGAGAAAGTGCAATCCCGGCTGGACTCGTTGAGTCTTCGCACCCAGGGCAAGCCCCAGGAGGCGCATGACCATGTAGAAGAAGATGTCTCCGTCGACCTGCGGGGGGTGTTTGCCTTAGACAACGGTTCCTTGTCCTTCTCGCTACTTCATTTCGTGATCCCAGGCACGCATGTCGATATGACCGGTAAATACAGTTTGGACGGGCGAACTTTCGACTTTCGAGGCAAGGCGCGTCTAGATGCAAAGTTGTCGCAAATGACGACGGGGTGGAAGTCCATCCTTCTGAAACCGGTCGATCGATTCTTCAGCAAGGACGGGGCGGGGACGGAGATTCCCGTCAAGATCACGGGAACAGAATCAGCCCCACACTTTGGTCTGGATTTTCACCCCAAGGATGAGGCCCAGACCGGAGAGAAGAACGATTCCGCGGCTAAGCGGTGAGGAAGATTGCCGGATTTTTCCTGCTAGGCGATCGGACCAACGGACTGAACGATGTAGGTACGGCCTACCTCTTAATTTCAGGTACAACCCCATAGGAACGTCCGAGCGCGTCCTTTTATGCTCCGATCAGGTCGACGCGATCGCCGCCGCTCAGGGATCAACGTCGAGAAAGGACTTTTCCAGTGAGCGCTCCCTCCGCGAATGCGATTCCTCCAGTAAAGACCGATTCTGAACTCATTGCTCGTGCCCAGGATGGAGATCCGCAGGCATGCGCGGCAATTTTTGATTTACATAGAAGACGGGTTTACTCCCCGTGCTTACTAATGACCAAGAACGTTTCGGACGCTGAGGATCTGACGCAGGACGCTTTCATTCA